>NZ_JAXCWE010000004.1:0-466830 GCF_034045265.1 Pedobacter sp. CFBP9032
TAATCGGATCTGGGTAAGTGGCAACGTAAAAATTGTACTTACACAAGGTGAAAAAGAAAGTGTAATTGGTGCTGAAAATTACGATGCAACAAAAACATCAGTAAGCAGTAACGGAAAAACTTTATACATCAACTCTATGGAAACCAGCCAGGTTACCCTTAACATCACGGTGAAAGATTTAGAAAGAATAGAAGCTTACGGCCAATCGGTGGTGATTACCAATAACAACTTCGATGTTAAAAACCTTCAATTATTCTTAAACCAAAGTGCCACTGCAAGGATCAAAACAACGGCAACAAGTTTATACACCGTAGTTAAGGAAGATGCCGTATTGAAATTAAATGGCACTGCAGCAGAAAGTACGATGGTAGCCAGCAACGCAAAAAATGTAAAACTAGGTGATTTTGTAAGTTTAAAATCAGTATCGTATGCCTCAGAAACCATTATGGATGCAGAAAAAACAGCAATGACTTTAGCAAAATAAGAAATTAAGTTACGCTTTTAAATAGCTACAGCTGCCCGATAGGCAGCTTTTTCTTTTTTAGCATGACCCGAAAACATCAATTTTAGCTCAGAATGGGTATTAGAATCATGCTTAACACTCCACATGCTGCAATATTGCAATAACCGATTCTGTAACGACTGCAATGGTATGCGGCTGATGAAGTGGAATTTGCATGAACGCGCCCGGCCCCATAGTAATGGTTTCCTTATCAATGGTACAAATACAAGTGCCTTTCAGGATCAAAAAGCTCTCATGCATATTTTCGTGCACTTCTTCTTCCACACCTTCCGGCGTAATTACCAATGCCTGCATCACTTTATCGTCGTTCCGCAGCAGTTTTTCAAACCTACCGTCAAAATCGTTCTTCGGCAATAAAGGGGAGATCATTTTGAACCAGGCATCTGCATTTGAGAAACTGGTAATTAATGGCGGATCAGACAACTGCATCGCCTGCTCAATCTCCAGATTTAAAAACAGCGATTCCATTTTATCATTAAATTCAGGATCAGGTTTTACCGCCTGCTGCAGGGCTTCCCTTTCAAAGAAAGCCTCCAACGAGGCCAATTCGGCCGCTACTTCGGGATGAGCAAACCGCATTTGGTTAACAAGCAACACCTCTTCCTGATCCAATGTCCCAATTAGATAAAGTTCGAGCAAGCCACTATTTAAAAACGCTGTTAAATCCATCTTATCAATGCTGTTCCTTTAGTTCTTTTCTTAACCTGATGATGGTGTCCTGCATACTAATGCCAAGTATGCCCGAAGCTTCCCGGATACTAAACCCTTCTGAAAGTATAAGTTGCCTGATGCATCGCTGATCGTTACTTTTTTTAACAGAATAATCCAATAGATATTCTCTGGAGATCTTTCTGGAGATTTTCATTAGCCAGATAAGGAGCCTACCTTCTACGGGGATATCATTTTCCACTTCCATTCTTGCCATTTCAAATACCTTAAAGGTTAACTCCCTGGCCTTTTCCCGCTCTCTGCAAAACATAGAAAACTGCCCGTAAACTTCCAGGCAATAGGTTTCATAAAGCATTTGCTGAATGTTGCTATCTTTTAAAAGCAAGCATTTTCTGATCTTCTCTTCAGCATGTATGCGATAGCGCGGCATTTGTTTTTTTTGTTAAAGATAACAAAATAGACGCATTGGAAAAACTGACAGCAGTTATGGCTGCATTTTGCTTAAGATATATGCTAAAAAATAGTCATGATCGGGATTCAGATTAAAGCATTTATAAAGAAAGGTTTGAGGTTGGCAGGTAATTACAATCCCTTAGCATCCTTATCGCACATCTTTAAGGTTAACCTTTAATTTTTCTCCATCGGTTTTAATGGTAACCAAAGTTTCTATAACAGCCTTTGCCCCCTGGGTGGCATTTGCCGTATTGTAAACTGCTGAAGAAGAAAGTACAGCTCCGCTGGGATGCATCAGGTAAGATGTACCTGCATAATAACTATAGGAATAGGCGTGTGTATATCCGAATGATGTCATTAAAACATAATCACCAGGCATGAGGTTGGTAAATTCGAAATGGCCCTGATCATCATAAACTTTAGTAGTTTTGATACATTGAGAAACATTAGGATCAATAGGTACTTCAGGTATTTTCTTACCTTTTCTAAGCTTTTTATTTACCTCATTCCATTCTACAAGATAAGGCGAATTTGGGATGATGGAAATAACGGTTCCTTTAGGTGCATACTGTGCTTTATTCACATTTACCAGGGTGATGCCCCGGCGCGCATGATCTCTTGCGAATGAAGTACCTATAATTACGCTGTTTCCCTTCTCAAGTTTGGCTAAAGCCTCCTCTTTATTAAATTTATTTTTAATGGGTTGATAATCCAGTTCTTCGTTCACGCAGATTTCCCACATGCCATTCGCCATAGACATTTCACGCTGCCAGATAATGCGTTTGCTTTTATCAATCACATAATAATAAATGGCACCCGTATTTTCTTCCAGTACAGTAACCAGCCAGCTTTCATGAATCCCTGTTTTAGGCGAACGCTGCTGAAAGCTTTTCACTTCTTTAATGATGTAATTGGTAACCAGCTTCTTTGTTTTGCCATCATAATAGAATTCAGGAATCGTTGCTTTATAGCCTACAGCAAGTGGCAGGGTAGTAAAAAGATGTTCTGCCAGGTTATAATCGACAAATTTTTCTTTCGGTGCCACACTAACCAATTCATCTTTCCTATTATCAAAATAGTGGAATTTACCAGTAATGGGATTGCCAAAGGTAAGTTGAAAGGTATTTTTAGGGCCTTCAAATTTATAGGCCAATGGGGCTAATGTTTTGGCATCTGCCGATGAAATTGTTTTTCGGTACCATTTGTTATTTTGATCAGTATAATTAGATACCAGATTCAACTCATTACCAGAAATGGAAAGCTCATGAGTAAAGGTCCCTTTTTTGGTCCAGGATGTGTCTTTTACATAATAGATCGTATATAAATACTTACCAGGATTTAGATGACTGGTTTTGATATCAGTGCTTCCTGGCACCACCATTTTTTGTGCCCATACACCAGGCGACAGAAAAATAAACAAGAATAAATAAAGGCTGGTTTTCATTTTAACGGGGAATTAAAAACCTAAATTATAAAATTTTGAATACCCGACCACGTTTAGGGTGAAATTGAAAAGTAATTACCTAAAATCAGGCAGATAAAATTCCTTAAAAATCAGGAGTTTTCTGAAAAACAGAATGATAATGGTAATGAATGGCATACCGTCGAAGACCTTCTTTTTAAAATTTCTTTCTAATACCGATGCGGTATCACATTAACAGAAAAATAGATTGACCAGATATGGCATAAGCACACACTGCTCAGCCATGCCTTTCTTCCTCCCAAACATAATCTTTGAAAACTAATGCCCAAAAAGTCTGTAATTTTCCTCTTCCATACCAACCCAGCTCAGCCAGTAGTCAATACCTGTTTTTCCCGCACCCGTAGGATCAATCTGAAAAAAATCTGGAATGATTTCAAAATTCTTTCTGGTTTTTAATTCCCGTATATAATGAGTAAAACATTCGAGTAGTTTAGGAAAGGAAGAAAAAATAATTTCACTTAATCCTTCCAGATCTCCGCCGTATTCATGGTCGTACACCCTAATTGGATATTCATGGTTATCTACTTCATATCTTCCATCAAAAACCAAAGGGCCTGCATCATTACCTTCATCGCCAAATGGGTATAACTTAGCTTCCACAAGTTCGTTCGCCAGATCATAATCCAGATTATCAATAATATTCTGAAGCGGTTCATTTGGGGAGGAAACAGGCAGCCCAAAGAGCTGACAAGAACAATCCAGAAAAAAATACTGTTTATGCCACTCAATAAAGCTTTTAGGAAATTTCACCCCAAATTTTTGCTCAACTTGATGATAGTCGCTGTCGTTTAATGTTCCGGTAATGGGCTTCCAGATATACCATCCTTCCACATCAACAGAAGAGTCCATCATTTTTTTGGGAGTTTTCCCCTCAACATATACTCTACTGAAGCTACTATATTTAAAATAGGTTATAAAAAATTCATTTATTATTTTGTTCATATATCGGCAATTTTAATTCACTTTTGTTAAACTATTGGTTCGGTGATTTATTACATCAATATCTTCTACATAAGTGGCTATTTTTAAAACACCCATGTACCGTTTTTCGTCTTCATCCCAAACATAATCTTCAAAGGCATCATAAGTAACAATTGCCCTGGTAACTGTTCCGCTCCGGTTTTTGAATACTGTTTGTTCGGTAATTTCAAAATAAAAATTTTGAATAGGCTCTTTATAAAGTTTACCCATTTCATCCATCGCTCCAAAACCATTTACAAATGCATCAGGATTACCTGTTCTAATATCAGTTATAATTGAAAAAATTTGCAAAAATGGTCCCATTGAGTTTAATCTGCCTCCTAATTTAGGGATTTTACCACTAGCCCTTATCCGATGCAGAATGGCAGTCCACTTTT
Source organism: Pedobacter sp. CFBP9032 (assembly GCF_034045265.1). Lineage (NCBI taxonomy): Bacteria > Pseudomonadati > Bacteroidota > Sphingobacteriia > Sphingobacteriales > Sphingobacteriaceae > Pedobacter > Pedobacter sp. CFBP9032. The sequence continues at coordinate 4,487 of NZ_JAXCWE010000004.1, forward strand.
GATGTACTTTTGCAGGGATGGCAAAAGCCATGTTACGTTGTTTATGGTGATGGTGAACCAATTGATTATCTATGTATGATTTATGAGCAGGATTATATTTAATCCATTGATCATCAACAATAACTGATCTAAAATCATTATTTGCAATAAGTGTTCTATTTTTTTGACTAAACATTTCTGGTCTTTTTTTGATTAGTTCTTCCCAAAAATATTTTGCATTTCTAGGGTCTCCATATACCGTTCGGCCATTTCTTGGCATAGCAGGCGTCATATCAATTCCAGTACCTTTTATATAATAACCCTCTGGTATTGGATCTGTATTCGGAACTCCCTGTTGCAACAGTTCTGCATCAATAAGGCCAAGCTCATCTTCACCATCGTACCATTCCTGATCGTATTGTACATCAAAATCTGATGGTAAATTAACAGGAGAATATTCATTATCAACAACAGGTATGGTAGGTCCTGATGGAGTAGGAACAGCTCCAGGCCCTTCACATGGCATAAGCCAACTATAACCATCAGGCGCCGGATAATTAGGCTTTGTATAACCTGGATCTGAACTACAACTTGGACCATTTGGCGGAAAATAATCAGCTCCAGATGTGCCACCATTAGATCCACCACCAACAGAACCTCCATTACTACCAGAGCCACCATTACCACTACTTCCACCACCACCGCCTCCGCCTCCACCATTTTCGGGATCTTCAGGATTTCTGATTATTATACACTTCCTGCTGTCAACTATATTCTGTTCACAAAATTCATGACATTTTGTAATACAAATTACCCACACATCAGGACTTGTTGGATCTAATGGGTCTACGGGAGGCTCTGCAGTTTCAGGAAGTGAATTCGTCATGTTATTACTTGATTTTCCAGGAATCAGACTCATGCTTTTTGCCGGAATCATCCCCTTATAATCGTATGCTTTAATAAAATTGCCTTCCCAATCTTTAACAACAATTTTGCCCGTATACTGTTCTCTTTTGCCATAAAGCCAAGCTTTATCCGGAAGTAGGATTACCCATTCGGCATGAATCTGCTGCAGGCTATCTTTATACATGAAAAGATAATTCAGAGATCCGAAGGGTATGAGTTCTTTCTTTCCTACATCTACAACAGAATAGGTTTTACCAAAATCGAGCGGTATCTTAACTGCGTTCCCCGTAGAAATTAATTTTTGATAAGCGCTTTCCCAAATCGCTTCTTTATTATCTAAAATTTCAGCTATTGATTCGTCGTTTGTTGAAGGCTTTGTAACCCCTTTAGACAAGAGAGTTTTAGATTTGAGCGATGGTTTTACAGTGGTTTCAAAATACTTTTTGGCCTCTGCAATAGAAAGCGAGCTTGTTAAAACATTCGAGTTAGGCTGGAGTAAATCCTTTTTACAACTTTGTACCATAAGAAGGCACATCAAAATTAGGCATGCCGCAACTTCGCCTTTAAGCATTAATTTGTTCATCGTTAATTTAGTTTTTAAAGTGTGAGCGGGATGCTTAATCAATATAGAGTAATCATACCGTTACTTAAAATATCATATAGAAAATTTACACCAACTAATTATCACGACTTGTTAAGCAAAGCAACAAGACACATAACCCTACTTTTTTTACACGAACACACTTTTTATCGCATTCAACATGAGAATTCTATTTTTAAAATTGAGGAAAACCGTAAAATAAATCTCCTCATCAGGATTATCTTTGATGTAATTAAGTTTTGCATGTTTCAAAATCCTAAAGATGATGTTCAAAAAAGTTTTGATAGCCGATGACTGTGACAGCACCAATATTTCTGTACAGAAAACGTTAACAGATTTAAGTATTATCTTTGATAGTCGCGATCATGTAACTTATTGTGATGCAGCATTAAGTCGCCTTCAAAAAGCTTTAGCTAATGGCGAGCCATATGATCTGCTCATTACCGATTTGTCTTTTAATAATGATATACCTCAGGTGCTTGAAGATGGTACAGACCTGATTCGGGCGGCGCAAAAAGTTCAGCCAGGATTAAAAATAATGGTATTTACTGGCGAAGGCCGAAATGCCGTAGCCAGCCGCTTATATCGCGACTTGAATCTTGATGGATATGTTCCTAAAGGTCGCGGTGACATTAAAGATCTAAAGGCGGCAATTGAAAAAATAGCTAATGATCAAAGATACCTTTCTGCCAACCTTCGAATGGATTTGAAAGCTAATTTTTCCATTATTTTTGACGAATACGACAAGATGGTTATCTCGATGCTGATGGAAGGCAATTCACAAAAAGAAGTTGCTATTTACATCAAGAAAAACAACATAAAACCTTCCAGTTTAAGTAGTTTAGAAAAAAGGCTGAGTGAAATTAAATCTACGCTCAACATCTCTAATAACGAGCAATTGATTGCTTATTGCAAGGATAATAAATTAATATAATCCGTTAATTATTAGCTCTTTAAAAACTATTATGCTTCACCAAGTTTTATTCTAACTTACGGAAACCCGTAAAGATAATTCATTTCCACAGGCTACTTTTGAGTTAAATAGTTTTAAGAAAATTAATTAATATGGAATATAAAGTTTTACCCTTTACTGCCACCTTGGATCAAAAGAAGGAAACTACCGCAGCTGTTGCACAACAGTTAGAAAAAATTGTAAATTCCTATCGTACCCAAGGCTGGGTATATGTCAGGTTAGAGAGTGTTTCTACCTATGTACAGCCCGATCCAGGATGCTTTGGATTTGGTGCCAAGCCAGGTTATATAGCAGCTTATCAGATGGTTGTTTTCAGTAAAATTTAAAAATGAAATTTTTGCTGCTTGCCATAATTCGAATGTATTGGGCGCTGAAGGATAAAAACCAGGCGCCCAAATGCATTTTCAGCGTAAGTTGTTCTCGCCATGTATATAATGTTGCTTGCAATGAAGGGCTATTTAAAGCGATAAAAGCATTCACCTACCGTTATAAAAATTGCAGAAGTGGTTATCACATTAGCACTGATCCAAGTAATGAGCAAAATATTTTAATACTGCCAGATGGCACACGATTAAAACAACATGAAATTGCCGAGCGGTTGATTAAATAGACCTTTTTTAAATATTTTAGAAGCCTTAAAAGCTTAAGCCCACCCCAATCCTCCGAATCAACTCTATACAGGCGCGGCTATTGTGATAGGGGCATTTCCATGGGCCAACCTTATCTTCACTGTTCATGATTTCGCCTGTTTCGGTGATACCCCAAAACCATTCACCATTTTGATGATCAATGATGTTGCTTTTTACAAATGCCCAGTTGTTCAGGCTGATTTGTAAAAAACTTTCATTGCCAGAAATTTGCCAGGCATTGAAAAATCCTACCATGGCTTCTGCCTGAACCCACCAGTGTTTTTCTTTAACAAAATGGTGATTGGAAGGATCAAATTCGTACCATAAGCTGCCGTCTATATCAATTCCATTTTTAGATATGGTTGCCATTTGTAAGGCAAGAATTTTGATTTCATCAATTAATTTCTGATCATGCAACGCCTCTGCGGCTTCTAATAAAAGCCAGGCCGCTTCGATATCATGTCCGTAAGAGATGATATCTGATTTCTGATTCCAATTTTCATCTAAGAAAAGAATCAAATTTCCTGTTTTCTTATTCAGGATATGGGAAGTGAAATTATCAATTAAACCAATAATGTTATTTTTAAGTTGCTCATCTGGCCAGATGCGGTAAAGTGTGGTAAAAGCTTCCAATACATGAAGATGGGTATTCATGGTCTTCTTTTCATTTGCATCTTTATTGCTCAGGCGCAAATCTTCCAATGCTTTCCAATCTCTGCTGAACGCCTCAAAATAACCCCCATTTTGTTGATCATAGCTGTGTGCAAGCAAATCAGTATAAAGACTAATAGCCAAATTTTTGCTTTGCTCAAACTTACTGGCAATGAAATATTCGCTCAGGGCATAGATGGTAAAAGCTACTGCATAAACCTGCTTTTTAGTATCCAGCGGTTTCCCTTTTGCATCCAGCATCCAGTAAACGCCACCAAATTCCTGGTCGACAAAGTGATCTTTAATATATGCAAAAGCCCGATCAGCAAGCAGCAAACAACCAGGATTTTTTTTTAAATTATAACTGGCGGAAAATGTCCAAAGGATGCGGGCATTTAACACACTTCCTTTGGGCGCAATCTCATCAATATGATTGTTATGATCGATTTTACCTACAAATCCGCCATTCACTTCATCAATGGTAAAGTTTTTCCAGAAGCTTAGAATATTGTCCAGCTCCTGATTTAATTCCTGTTGATATTTCGCTAAATCTACCTTCAATGTTGCGGAGTATTTACTTATTTATTATTTTCAATGTTGCTCAAAATCGTCTGTACTGTTGTTGTGGAGCGGAATCCATCTGCGGGCGAATTCATCACATAATCTACTAAAACCTCCAGCGAACTGGTGGCCACATGCATCCTGGTATCTGATGAGGCATAGTAAATAAAAACCGTTCCATCTTCATCCAAAATCCAGCCATTGCTGAACACCACGTTAGAAACATCACCAATGCGTTCTTCGCCTTCTGGCGCCAGGAAATAACCTGCAGGTTTATAGATAACCTTGGTTAAATCGTTCAAATCTGTCATAAACATATAAAGAACATAACGTAAGCCAGCAGCAGTATTTCGCACGCCATGTGCTAAAAACAACCAGCCATGTTCCGTTTTAATTGGCTCCGGACCCATCCCATTTTTCGCTTCGTAAACGGTATGGTAGTTTTTATTATCAACAATAAATTCTTTCTCGATTACTGCGTTTTCTATGGATTCGCTTAAACCAAAACCAATGCCGCCTCCGGTTCCGCTTTCTATAAAACCATCCTGCGGACGCGTATAAAAAGCATATTTTCCATCTACAAATTCCGGATGAAGTACCACATTTCTTTGCTGTGGCGAAGGCGTTTTCAAATCTGCTAAACGCTCCCAGGTCTTTAAATCTTTGGTTCGTACAATTCCAGATTGCGCTACTGCCATCGACTGATCGTGTGCAGGTGCATTCGGATCTTTTCTTTCTGTACAAAACAGGCCATACATCCAGCCATCTTCATGCGCAACAATACGCATATCGTATACATTGGTATCTGGCTCATCTGTTTCAGGAAGCAAAATTGGCTCCTCCCAAAACCTGAAATGATCAATGCCGTTATCACTTTCGGCTACGGCGAAAAACGATTTACGGTCTCTGCCTTCTACCCTGGCAATAAGCAAATACTTGTTATTAAATTTTATAGCACCAGCATTAAAAGTTGCATTAATTCCGATCCGTTCCAACAAAAATGGGTTGCTTTCAGGATTAAAATCATACCGCCACTTTAGGGGCGCATGTGCTGCCGTTAAGATGGGGTTTTCATACCGGTCGAAGATCCCGTTCCCTAAGGCTACTTTTTTATTATCAACAGCAATCAGGTCGGCTTGCGCTTCCTCTAGCTGCAGTTTTCTTTTTTCAAAATCTATCATAAAAATATTATATTGTATTATCAATCTTCTAATTTATTCCACCAGGTTCTTTTCAAAATGATGACGATAATGGCTAATACAGCAATCGTGGCGAAAAGAGGTGTGTGCATTCCCAAAATGAAATACATGGGTAAAATGGTGAGGCATAACTGAGCAATAATGCCTAGCACTACATTAAACATATCGAGTTTAAACCTTTTATTAGCCTGAAAATCTGGATCATCGACCACAACCAACTCATGAACAGGCTTCCAAAAACCCCAGGGACGTACAGTGCGGTAGAATTTTTTTAATGTAGCTTCTTCAGTTGGCGGTGCGGCATAAGTGCCAATAATACAACCAGCAAGAGAAAGCAGGAAAAGCAGCGGCCACCAATAAAGTGGGAGGCCACTGGTTACATAAGGCATTAGCAATGCTGCGCCAATTCCCACGGCCATTCCCCAGAAAAAGCCATTGGCATTAAAGCGCCACCAATACCATTTTAAACAGTTGGCCGCTACATAGCCACCGTATAAACCACCTACAATCCACTGCAAAATATCATTTACATTGTTGGCGAAAAAGCCCAACACCACACCAATGGTAACCACCGCAACACCCACGATGTAATTCATATTGATGATCTTTTTTGTGCTGGCTGCAGGATTAACATATTTCAGGTAAATATCATTCACAATATAAGCCTGCGCTGCGTTAAGCGTGCCACTGAAAGTGCCCATAAAAGCCCCTAGCAACCCAGTAAGCACAATTCCTAAAATCCCGACAGGTAAAAAGTTGTTAATGGTAGCAGGTAAAATTCTTTCAAAATCCGTTACGCCATCCGGCCCTTTTAAGTAAATCTGATTGTAGTAGAGGAGCGCCAAAACCGTTAATCCGATCACCATCGAATAGCGAATGGGTAATAAAATGATGCTTACAAAACCTGTCATTTTGCTGGCATCCTTCGGGCTCCGTGTACTCAATACTTTCTGCATATCGTAATTTGGTGCCGGACCAGCCAGCGAGGCAAATACGCCTTTCAGCAACATCATCCCAAAGAAAATCCCGAATAAACTAAAACCATCATCTGCAATTTTTTTATTGGCATCGGCAGCAATTTTACTCCAATCTAAGTCTAACTTCCAGCTAAAGAACGGATCATCCCAACCCTTTGGCACATTTAAAGTATGGCCCTGCAGGTGATTCATGGCAATAACCGCGATGGCAATACAGCCAATCGTCATGAAAGCATACTTAATCATATCGCCCAAAACAATGCTGTGCATTCCACCTAAAATGGAGTAGAACATAGCAAAAAGGGTAAACAGAATACCGTAAAAATGCGGTACATACTGAGCGGAGATTTCAAAGGGAACATATGCTTTTACCTGATCCCAGGGAATGAAGATTTCCATGAATTTACCCAAGCCAATGAAGCCATAAGCCAGGAAACCAAAGCAGCTGATGAGTGCGAAAGCAATGACCACCACATGCGATCCCTTTACGCCTTTGCCAACAGATCCAAAACGGGTCTGCAACCATTCGGCACCAGTATTGGCATTACTCCGACGAAGCCATTTACTCAGAAACATCATCATAAATACCTGGTTGAACACTGGCCAAAGCCATGGAATCCAGATGCTTTTTAAACCGTAAACAAAGCAAAGGGCCACCATCCACATGGTTCCGCTAATGTCGAACATGTCTGAAGCATCACTCAAACCCAACTTATACCAGGGTAGCGACTTCCCGCCCATCATGTAACTTTCTTTGTTTTGCTTTGCTTTTTTTCGATACCAGAATCCGATAAAAATCATGGTACCGAGGTACAGCATAATGATCAGGACATCGATTAATTGTAACTTCATATTTGGCTATTGTGCTATTTGTAAATGGATTTCAGTCCTTTTTGAAGAAGGATTTGATCCTGCTTAATAAACTTAAGAAAATCTGCTGCAGAAACTTGTCCGGGATAGGGCGCATAGTAATGATTGTCCTTTTCCTGTGGGCGGTAACCAGCATTTCTCCACAGTAGCAGGTATGATGGCATGTTTTCTTTGATCGCCTTCGCCAGGATATTTGTCCACCAGTTGGCCACCGGAATTTCTACAAAACCAATTTCTGCAATGGCGCTGATTTTATTGGTTCGCTTTGCTATTTGATGTTGAATGGCCAGATTTCCTGCAACTTCCAGCGCAAAGGTTTCTCCTTTTTCTGCTCCATACTGGTAATGATCAAAGCTAAGTACGTCTACTAATTTATCGCCGGGATAGCGGGTTAGATATTGTTCTTCTGTAGTAAAATCGCAGGGATTAAACACATAAATCAGGTTGTGCAGCTTCTTCTTATCTTTTAAGTAGCCAACTGTAAATCGCCATAATGCCTTGTACTGATCAGGCGTGCATGATTTTGTTCCCCACCAAAACCAGGCACCACCATTTTCGTGGAAAGGCCTAAAGAGAATTGGAATAGCTTTCCCATCGCTCCCTTTTAAGGTATTAACAAAAGTTGCAAAATGATCAAGCCAGCTTTTATATAGTGTGTGTTTGGATCCGTTGGGAAGAATTGATTTTACAGCCAATGAGCTGGTATCCCATGATGTTTTTCCGTTATAGGGATTGTTCATGTGCCAGCTTAAGGTGCTGATTGCTCCTAAATCATATGCTTTTTTGATATAACCCTTCATTTTTTCGAAGGGTACACCATCAATATTTGCCGTTTTGCTAGTCTCCAGGCCCGCTACATCCCAACCAAAAACGGCCGGATATTGGCCCGTTAGCTCTTTAATATCACTCCGTCCTTCCTGGTATTTCCACCCTACGCCATAGGCCAGATCATCCTGATGCCCGATAAGCGTTGCTTTGCCATAAAGACTGGTTAGGTTTTTATACAGATTCTTGGTTTCCAAGGATGCTTTCTGATCAATTAATTGCCCAAAAGACACAAAGGAAATGACATATAAAAAGAGGAAGAAAGGCAATGTTTTCTTGATCATACGATTATCTTTTGGTTAGAAATAAGGTTTGCTATAATTATTCTCTAAAGTAGGAAGGTAATCATTTTAATAATAATACTATTTTAACCAAATACCATAGAATAACTATCATTTTCATGCTTATAAGTGCCTTGAAGTTAAATGAAAAACCCATTTTTTTATTAAATTGCATCAATGTTCTTTTATCTTAAAGAGATCTATTTTGAACACTAAAGTTTATGAATAATATTATCAAGGAAATTACGCCACTTACCCAGAACGATTGTTTTACCATATTTTCGAGGGTAAAAAAGGAATTCGATTTTCCGCTGCACTTTCATGAGGAATTTGAGCTGAACCTGATTTTAAATGCACCAGGGGCCAAGCGAATTGTTGGCGATAATATCGAGGAAATTACAGACATGGAACTGGTGCTGATTGGCCCGAATCTTTCTCATGTATGGACCACTCATCATTGCAAAAGTGAGGAAATTACCGAAGTAACCATTCAGTGGCATAAAGATCTTTTTGATGATAAAATGCTTCGGAGAAATCAGTTGAGTTTTATCCGTAAGATGTTTGAGCGCTCCGTTCGCGGCATTCTCTTCCCCCGGGAAACCATTGAAAAAGTTTATAAACGCATTCTGGATATTGACCAGTTGCAGGGTTTTGATTCCGTGCTGGAACTGATGAGCATTCTGCACGATTTATCTTCTTCGAAAAGCATGCGCATTTTATCTGATGGCACGTTTAACAACGACCAGGTGATGAACTACAATAGCCGACGGATTGATAAGGCTTTTGAATTTATGAATGCCAATTTCTATAAGGCTATTACACTAAAAGATTTATCAAAACTCGTGAGCATGACAGAGGTTTCCTTTAGCCGGTTTATTAAAAAGCGAACCGGAAATACGTTTATCGATAGTTTGAACGAGATTAGACTTGGTCACGCCACCAGAATGCTGATTGAAACTACGCATTCTGTATCGGAGATTTCTTATAAATGTGGGTTCAATAATATCTCCAACTTTAACCGCCTGTTTAAAAAGAAGAAGCATTGCACACCTAAAGAATTTAGAGAGAACTTTTCCGGAACAAGGGTATTTATCTAGTGGAAAACCTGATCCAGGTGTTATGGCCCGAGTCAGATTCCATAAGTTATTTAGGTTCCAGAATCAATGTCAGCACATCATGTGGTGGCACCTCGGTTTGAAGTATGTTTTTTGTGCTTCCCATTTGTTTATTGGTCCAGGCATTTTTAATCTGATAGTTGATTTTGCCGGCATTAAGCGTTTTATTAAACACCTCATCCACAATCTTCTCTTGCTTCCAGTTAAAGTCGATTTTCTTCGCTGTTGCGGAGCGGTTTAAAAACGACACGGCCCATTTTCCATTACTCATGGGTTTAAACCAGGTTTCAAATCCATCCGCTTTAGCAAACCGAAAGGCCTGGATGCCTAAAGAATCTTGATTGATCGAAATAATCGTTTTATTCGTTAACACGGCTTGCGTTTCTTTGTTCATCGTCCGTAAATCATTTCCTGCAATTAATGGCGCTGCAAGCATGGCCCACATTGAAAAATGGGCACGGTCTTCACTAGGGGTTAATTTTCCATTTCCAATTTCCAGCATATCCGGATCATTCCAATGGCCTGGGCCTGCATATTGCCGCAAGCCTTCCTGTTTATCTACAATTTGCATTACACCGAAAGATTTCCAGGTACCATGATCTTCTACGCAATCGAAGCAATTAAAAATATCGCCGCTTGTTCTCCAAAGCTGGCCTACTGCAGGGCCCCAGATCCAGGGCTTATCACTGCCCCATTCGCAAATACTTAATACCATTGGTCTGCCTGCTTTCTGCAATGCTGCCATAATCGTTTTATATGCACCTTCAGCTTTTAAGCCTTCGGTATTACACCAATCATATTTCAAATAATCTACACCCCATTTGGCATAGGTAAGTGCATCCTGAAATTCATAACCGCGACTTCCCGGCCTACCGCCACAGGTTTGCGAACCTGCATCTGAATATAGGCCTAATTTTAATCCCTTGCCATGAATATAATCTGCCAATGCCTTCATTCCTGAAGGAAATCGCTTAGCATCTGGATGAATGAATCCCAAACTATCACGGTCGCCATGCCAGCAATCATCAATATTGATATAGGTATAACCTGCCGCTTTCATGCCCGAACTTACTATCGCATCGGCAATTTCCCTGATCAGTTTTTCATCTACATTGCAAGCAAATTTGTTCCAGCTGTTCCATCCCATTGGCGGGGTAAGCGCCAGGCCTTCAAATTTGGTATATTTTTGAGTATAGTTATTCCCTTGCCCGAAAGCAACGGACATGCTGAAGATAGCCATTAATAACAGTACCAGTTTCAATTTCATTTTGCGTGTTTTTAGTGATTTAATTTTCTAAGCTGTGTGCGGATATACTGCCCTGCGGGAGTAAGTGCTTCGGTTTTCCAACTTCCGCCTATGGAAGCGCCAGGCCGAAGAATTGCGGTAGTTTCTTTCTTATCGGTAACGTTCCAGTTCGCCCAGCTGAGTTGATTTCTTTCCATCCAGGCCAGCCATTTATTGGTCTTCTCCATGTTAAATTTGCCATTTCCATCAGCTTCTCCAACGCCCCATTCGGTTACCATAATCGGTAAGCCCAAAGCAAGCGCTTCATCTGCTTTTTTCATCAGTAATTGCTGATGGTTTGGATCGGATGCGTAGAAATGAAAGGAATAAGCGATGTTTTCGTAACCTTTAATCGGGTCTTTCGCCGCTACATCAATATCCTGATCCCAGGTTGGGCTGCCAACAATAATGAGGTTGCTGGCATCGTATTTCCTAATTTCTGCAATCACCTCAGTTGCATAATCCTTAACGGTTTGCCAGGCAATTTTTTCCGGCTCGTTGAATACTTCATAGATCACATTGGGTTTGCCAGCATATCTTTTTGCCATCTTCGCAAAGAAAATTTTCGATTGCGCCAGGTGCTGATCGGCATGGTGATCGTGCCAATCAATTAATACATACAAGCCGTTTGCTATGGCCGCATCAATGGTTTTCACCACTAATTTTTCCTGTTGCGCTGGTTGCTGTAAATACCCGCTATCCGGCTGAACCGCCATGGAAACCCGCAGCAGGTTGATGTTGAAATCTGACTTTAACCAGCTGACTACTTCTGGATTGTAATATTTTCTTCCCTGCCAGATGCTCCATGATAAACTGATGCCACGAAGTTGCGGTGGAACATTTTTGCTGTTTACAATTTTTCCTTTCAGCACTTTTAACTGGCCATTCCGTTCTACCCAATTGATGTTTTGTGCAAATGTGGTGGCAACTATTGATAGTGCGATTAATAAGATTAAAAATTTCTTCTCCATCGGGTTGGAACTTGGTGGTTTTAGGATTCGTCGAATTACTTCGTTGTAAACTGTCTGATTATTTTCCAGGTAGAAACATCAGCATCAAAAACGGTATTTAAACCTTGTTCTTCTTGTGGCGGATCTCCCGAAAAGTCATCGCCATCTTTCCAGAACAACTGACCTTTTACAGGGCGGGAAAGACCACCGAAAGCCCAAAAATTACAACCAGCAATTGCGCCGTTCATTTTTTTGCTCGTTTTCCATTGCGCAAAAATGCTTCCAAAGTATTCATCGCGAAGCTGCGTGCTTAGTGCAGGATCAAATGAATGCTCATCTCTGGGTAAACCAAATTCTTCAATTACCAGTGGTTTATTTAATGCTTTAGCAATTGCCTCATGTTGCTGAATGTATGCTGTTGTTTTTTGAATCACTACAGGAAGACTTTCTTTTGTTGGCGCATCTTTAAACCATCCCCAATTTTTTGGCCAGATGTGAATGGTGAGATAATCTACATTTTTATCACGGTGAATTTCTTTAAACAGGTCAAAATTTTCTTCCGTACCCATAAAACCTTCCGTACCGATGGTAACCAAATGGTTTTGATCAATAGATTTAATGTAAGCCGTTGTCGATGAAATCCACTTTCTGTAGCTTTCAACCGCAGTAGCCCGCATTGGTCGCGGTTCATTAGCCAGTTCCCAGGCCATAATTGCAGTTTCGTTGGTATACTTTATTCCGGTATAACTATTTTTATGACTGATAATAAAATCCAGCTGCTTCTTGTAATCTGTTTTGCAAGGCTCGCAATCATAAAATTTGCTGGTGTAGTCGCGTTGTTCATCCCAGGTAAGCTTCCGTTTCAGCGTTTCCTGATCGATTTGCCCATTCCAGTTCAGATATTGTAAAAAGCCTCCGCTCCATTCCCAGTTGTTGCTTAAATAAAGCACAGCATACATTTTTCGTTTAGCCATTTCCATCAACAGAAAATCCAGACTGTTTAAAATCTTTATATCAAATACCTGGTGTTTCGGTTGCAAAGCCGGTTTTACGCGGTCTACACCGTTAATTCTTCCTTCTCCTTCAGCACCTACCAATACTCTTAGATTGTTAATCCCCTTCGATTTCAAAAAATCTAACTCAGCAATTAACCGCTTTTTACCTTTTACAGGATCTTTTTCTAATGCCAAAAGGCCACCATACCAGTAATTTGCACCAATAAAATAATAGGGTTTCCCGGAAATGGTAAATTGTTGTGCGGTCTGTTTAACAAAGGCTTTTTGCGCATTCGCCATCATTGCCAGACTTAAGCTTAAAATCAGGAGATTTATTTTCTTAATCATTTTTATTTTAAAAAAAGGCTGTATTGGTCACCAGTGAATACATAGCATATTAGTAGATTCATCCGATGACCAATCAGCTTCGTTTATGGATTAAATAAACCCAATATCATCTACATAAATTACACTTGGCACGGCATTGCCTAAACTTTGTAATACAAATTCAGTGATTACCGTTGGGTTACCTAAATCCTTTAAAGGAATGGTATAATCAGTATAAGTTCCCGGGGTCAAGGTAATCGGCACTGCGTTTCCATAGTTTCCATTAATTACCAGTTGCACTTTTCCGCCTGCTACAATTCCGGCACCGCCATAAATTGATAATTTAATCGCTGTTAAGCCCGATCGCGTCACGTCAATTGTGGAACCGTTATAACCAATTTGTAGCGCACCATAACCATCGGTAAAGGTAGTGGCTATGGCATTTGTACCGCGTTTAACCTGAGCGGTACTTGTCAGGTTGATGGTACTGTTATAGCCTAAATAGGAGCCCCATCCTGTTGGAAATGCATCATCATAAAGAAGTGACTTGAATCCAAAAGAACCTACAGACTGCGTGGTGCCGCCTGGAGTGGTTACCAAAATACGTGACTGTACCACACCTGCAGGCACTCTCACCTGGATTTGCGTTTTAGTTGGTGTGCCTACAATCTGCGCAGGCACTAAATCAAAGGCCACTTTCGATACGCCTTCAAAGATGGTTCCGGTTATGGTAACAATTTCACCCGCACCTGCAGCTACCGGACTGAATGAGGTAATTACTGGTGGTGGTTGCAAAATCGGGAAATCAAAACTAGCAGTACCAAACTTGGTGGTTACCACTAATTTATTACTTTGACTAGCTCCATATGGGGTTTGCGCCGGAATAGAGATAATAATGCTGTTATCTGTCAGCAATGCCGGATTATAGTTGACCTGCAAGCCATTAAAAGAAACCGAAAGTGTAGTTAAAAGGTTCTCTCCAACAATTGCATATTGGTTATTTAACCTTCCGGCCACTACCGTAGAATCGAAACTTACCTGTCTGGTTTCATCGTAGGTAAGATTTGAATCCAACGTAACGCGGTGCACTACATTTTTCAGGGTATCGGTTTTACTAATCAGTCTTACTCTGGTAATCACCGGCTGACCGCCAGCACCTTCATCTGTTTTTTTACAGGAAGCGTAACCTAATATGATCGTGAACAATACCATAAACATGGCAAAGTTTGATTGTTTATTGATCTTTTTCATGTCCATTTTATTTAAAAACATAAGGAACTGGAGGTTGAATTAATTTAGGATTTGAGGCCACTTCTGTAGCTGGGAACGGAAACAAAAATTTGCTGTTCGTCATCACGTAATAACCATTTCCATAACTGTTTGATGGCACGCTGTTGTCGCCTGCACCGCGGTCCTGCTGGTTGATAATGGTTATGGCATTGGGATGGCTGCTCACATTGTATCCATCTAAACGAGCCAGGTCGAACCAGTAATCAAACTCGAACATCAATTCGCGTCTGCGTTCTTCTAAAATATCATCACGGTAATATTGCGCAGGTGCGTTGGCTGGCTTGCCTGGTGCGGTATTAGGTGTAAAATAACCCCTTCTGATTTGGGTAAGGTTTCCAAGACCGGCACGCGTTCTGATTTTATTAATCGCTGCTAAAGCCTGAGGATCTGAACTACTTCTGGCCGTACCCATAATCGATTCGGCAAGGATCAGGTAAACTTCTGCATAGCGCATCATATAAGTGTTATTTGCCGATGATTGTGCCGAGCCGATACCTCCATTGTCTGCCGGGGTACCCACTACATACTTTTTAACAAAAGCACTGGTTCCCTGACCTTGATTAGCCTGATGCGTATATCCGCCAGCTGCTTGGTTAATTTCAGGGTAATTTGCGCCTGTTACCATAATGGTTGGCTTAAACCGTTTATCATCCTGTTGGAAAGCAAATAAAGCATCAAACGTTACGCCCAGCACACCATAACCGTCGCCAGTTCCGGTGATGGAGGTATTCGCAGCCCAGGAAGCTTGTAAAGGATTGCCTTTGCCATAACCCCCGGCACCAGCCCACTGAAGTGCAATTACAGATTCTTCATTGTTGTTGTTGGCTGTTAAAAACAAATCTTTAAACTCCTTGCCAGGAACATCAACGCCATATAATTTAAATTCTCCGCTTGATATTACTTTCTCTGCCGCAGCACGTGCGTTCGTATAATCCTGCATATAAAGGTAAACCTTGGCCAATAATGCAGTTGCAGATCCACTCGAAACACGACCCTGAGCAAGTGAATTTCCACTTCTAACCTGAGGAATCAGGTTAGCTTCAGCAAACTTCAAATCGTTCAGAATAAATTTGTACACGTCGGCTACCGGATTGGTATTTACCTGAAAATTCTCTACATAATCTAAGGTGTTTTCAATAATCGGCACATTGCCAAAAAGCCTTACCAAATGGAAATAAGAAAGGGCTCTGAATAAACGGGCCTCTCCTAAAGCCTGGTTAACTACTTTTCTATCTACAGCTGCCGGTACTTTAGCAGGTAGGTTGTTAATAATTGCATTAGATTGTGCCACCACAATCCATAAGGAATTGTAAGCATTAGCCAATTCACTATTTCCATCAGTTACCGAAAAATTACCAAAATTGGCCACGTCGGATGAATAGGAGCGACCGTTTCCTCCAGCCATTTCTGTAATGGCCCAACCGCCTTTAGTTACCCAGCCAAACCAGGCAGCACTATAAAGGATGTTGGTACTTGATGAGACCTGCTCTGCCGTTTTATAAAAGTTATCTAAGGTGATGGAACTTTGCGGCGGCCGATCGAAAAATTCTTTTTTACAACTGGTTACCGTAGTCATGGTAAGCACAGCAATGGCAAGGGAATATTTTATATATGTCTTCATATTTTTATAGTTAAAATTCTGCATTAAGGCCAAAAGTAAACGTGCGTGGAATTGGATATCTACCGCTATCTACGTTGGTTAAAAACACATTGTAGTTCTGATTACCTACTTCCGGATCGAGCCCTTTATATTTCGTAAACACATATAGGTTTTGCACGCTGGCGAAAACTTTTAATCTGTTTAATTTAGCCTTGCGGATAATTTCCTGCGGAATGTTATAAGCCAGGTTGATGTTTTGAACCCTTAAAAATGAACCAGATTCAACAAAACGATCAGAGCTTTTTAGGTTTGGATTATCTCCACCTCTAGGTGCAGGAATATTAGAACCGGTGTTGGTTGGTGTCCAGAAATTAATGGCAGATGCCAACTGATTTTGATACTGACCAGAAAGCCCCTGCAATTGATAATTTAATGCATTATAGATTTTAGCGCCATAAGAACCGTTTAAAAAGATAGATAAATCGAAAGATTTAAACGAGAAGTTGTTGGTAATACCATAGGTGAATTTTGGATTTGGGTTACCCAATGAAGTTTGATCCAACTCATCAATTTTCCCGTCTCCGTTAAGATCTTCGAATTGAATATCACCTAGCCAGGTACCAGCACTATTATTGGCGATTGGTCTGGCAAACTGAACCGGTGCAGTTCTCAGCTGTGCATCGGTGCGAAAAATATCTTTCACTTTGTAACCGTAAAACTCGCCGATTGATCCGCCCACCTGTGTTCTGGTTACCGTCATCTGTAAGAAGCTTACGTTAATTTTTCCATCTATGAAAGGAACACCATCTGCCAGAGACAATACTTTGTTGGTGTATTTCGATAAGATTACGGTAGTATTCCATTTGAAATTACCCGTTAAATTTTTTGAGCTCAGGGTAAAGTCGAAACCTTTGTTGCTTACCTTACCACCGTTAATGTACGGCGGACTAATCACTCCTGTACCGGAGTAAGCTGCTGTTTGACCAACCAGGTAAGCAGGTAATGGTTTTTGGAAAAGAAAATCTTTAGATGTTTTATTAAAATAATCGAACGATGCATCAATTCTCCCTTTGGCTAAGCTGAAATCAATACCGGCATTCGTTTGTATAGCACTTTCCCAGGTTAAGTTAGGGTTAGCCACCTTATCAACTCCAAAACCAGTGCCTAATCCCGTAACAACAGGGGTTAAGGCAGATCCATACTGGTAATTCGGAAGATTCTGATTTCCAACTTCTCCATAACCCAATCTGAATTTGATGTTATCCGCAATATCCTTCAGGCCAGCCATAAAAGATTCGTCAGACAGGCGCCATGAAACTGCAAACGCCGGGAAATAACCAGTTTGTTTGCCTTGTACAAATTTGGATGATTTATCTGAACGGATGGTTGCCGTTAAGCTATATTTATTATTGTAAGTGTAAATACCCCGGGCAAAATAAGATTCTAAAGCCTGACTATCTTTATACTCACCAATAATGGCTGTTTTAAGGTCTCCTAAACCAAGCGTTTGCAAATCATTGCTTAGAAACTTTTGGATGGAAGCATCTGTGCCTCCCCAAGATTGCTCGTTTACCTCATAACCCAAAAGCGCAGTTAGGTTATGCTTTCCGAAAGTATGTGCGTAAGTTAAATATTCTTTCCAGCCCCAATAGGTGGTGTTTGAATTGTATTCCTGCAATCTGGCGGTCTGGTTTCCAAAAATTCCATATTGGTAAGTTGGGGTAAATACCCGAGCCGCAGAATAATTGAAATCTCCGTTTACTTCTGATCTTAACGTCAGGTCTTTAGAAAACTTAATTTCACCATAAAATGCACCATTAACGTTGCTTCTATTTAAAACGTTGGTAATATCTAAAGACTGTGCTACAGGATTGATTTGTCCGCCTTGTTGATTTGAATTTGGAATCGGCCCTGCAAAAGATCCATCAGGATTTCTAACCGCTTGATCAGGCGCACTTAGAAGTGCATTGTAAACTACTCCGGTATTATTAGATAAACCCTGGTTTTCGTTTGAGCGACTACCAAATAAAGACAAGCCAACTTTTAGCCATGGTTTTACCTGGCTGTTGATGTTAGAGCGGAAAGTATATCTTTTATAGTTACTGCCTAAGATCGTACCATCTTGTTTAAGATAGCCTCCGGATAAGTAGTAATCTAATCCATCTTTTCCGCCTGATATGCCTAACTGATGATTTTGCATGGCAGCGTTTCTAAAGATTTCATCCTGCCAGTCTGTGCCTTTTCCTAATAAAGCAGGCGTTGCAAATTCTGCCCTACGTTGAACACCTGTAACATCTGCCAGGGCATTTTGTAAAACCGCGTATTGCTGCAAGTTCATCACATCAAGAAACTTTCCCTGCTGCGAAATCGCACCATAACCATCGTAGGTAACCCTTGCCGAACCATTCTTTCCACGTTTAGTGGTGATGATAATTACCCCGTTTGATGCACGGCTTCCGTAAATAGCAGTTGCAGAGGCATCTTTCAATACATCGATAGATTCAATATCACTTGGATTGATAGCAGAAAGCGGACTCACAGCAGATTCGCCGTTATTTGGCGATAACCCCACTGTTCTACCACTAGTGGCCTGATTGGTTGCATCTCCAGAAATCGGCACACCATCAATTACATATAAGGGTTCATTAGATAAACTGAGTGAGGTTACACCACGCACCCGAACCGAAGTTGAACTTCCTGGCGCACCAGAGTTTTGGGTAATGGTTACACCCGATGCCTTGCCCTGAAGCATCTGATCAATACTGACCTGAGGAACATTGGCAATATCTGCAGCTTTAACGGAAGAAATTGCACCATTAACATCACCTCTTTTCTGGCTGCCGTAGCCAATTACCACTACATCCGATAAATCAGTCGTGGCAGATTTAAGCACAACATTAATCGTGTTTCTATCTCCAACGATCACCTCTTGTTTGGTAAGGCCGATAAAAGAAAAAACCAGTGTGGTGGCTGAGCCAGTTGGAACGGAAATCACATATTTACCGTCTGATGAAGTTGAAACTGCTGTTTTTGAGTCTTTAACGGAAACCACTGCGCCGGGCAATGTAGTACCTTTCTCGTCTGAAACAGTTCCTGAAATTTGCCTGTTCGATGTGTTCTGTGCAAGCGCAGGAAACAGCGAAGCCAGAAATACGACACACAGCATGGTTGCTCGTAACGTTTTATACATAATGTTTATATTTGGGTTAGTTGTATATTACTCAAAAATACCACCCTAAACAGAAACATTTGTAATATTATTTTAACTTAACCTAATCTAAAAAAGACTTATGCTTAATTCGAGAATAACTAATCCTATCATTATCAGCATAAAACAACAAAAACCTATGTTGTACTTTTTTGCTGAATTTCACTAAAGTATTGCACTCAAAGCGCTCATTTACCCTCACTTATACCAGGATTAAAAAGGGCTTTTATTATTTAAATTCAAGTTTTAAATTAGTTGATTTCAAACCCTCTCCATTAGCTTTTAAAATTACCTCGCCTTTACCTGGTGTTTTCTGTATGATTACCTGTGCAAAACCGCTGAAAAGTTTTCTTTTCCATCTTGCTGCGGGTGTATATACCTGAATGGCACCTGGATCTGAATTAATCACATCCCAACTGTTCTTTTTTAGTAATGGGGTGGCCAAAATCGTGATGTTATTTTTTCCAGCCTTTAGCATCGATCGATCGAGAACAAAACTATTCCCCTTTTCACTCGCCTGAATCTTCGTGGCTAGGTTTTTACCGTTGATATAAATCGATTGTTCTCTTCCAAGACTTTTGTAGAAAAAAGTAATTTTTGTTTGATCGTTCCAATCCGGAAGATCGAAGTCTCCCTGATAAGCCAATGCTTTTACACGCTTACCAAAATCCTGTGTCCGTTCCTGCGTAAAGGCGGTTTCCCATTTTAGCTGATTTTTATCAATTTCAGAGCGGCTGTCTATACCAGCTATTGCCTTTTCTTCCAGGTGAGTAATTTTGATTACCTCAATCTGTTCAATAAACTGATCTGCCTCTAATGAGGTCGGATTGCCATTTCCTACACCTATAATCTTAGCCGGCCCATTTACCTGAAAATCTATTTCATTCACTGCATTTGGCACCACATTACCTGATGCATCTTTAACCGACACCCTGAGGATGGCAATATTAGGATGCGCTACAGGTATTTTTTCTTGCGCTACGAAAACCTGTGCGGGAGCATTGGTTGTTTTGACCAGATCACTTTTAATTTTCTTTCCATTTTTAAATCCGATAGCTTCCAGAACTCCGGGCTTATAATCAACTGTCCAGGTTAAGTGGCCATTTTTTTCCATGCGCTTTTTACCCAGACTTTGTTTATTCAGCAACAATTCCACTTCATCGCAATTGCTATACACCCAAACCTCTTTAGACTTATTTTCTTCGCCTTGCCAGTTCCAGTGTGGCAAAATATGTACGGTTGGCTGATCTGTCCACCATGATTTCAAATACCAGGCACTATCCTTCGGAAAGCCACATAAATCCAGCATTCCGAAATAAGAAAGTACCGATGGCCACCCGAAAGGCGTAGGTTCGCCCCGATAATCAAAGCCTGTCCAGATAAACATTCCGGCAAGATATGGGCGGGCGGCATAATGCTTCCATCCATCTTCCAGACTTAAAAAATTATCATTTTGTTTAATATCATAAGCTGCTAATTCGTTTTTGGATCTGTTATCTACATATAAACCACGACTTGCAACGGTGGAGCCTTCTTCAGTACCCCAACTTAATTGCGAAGGGAATTTTTGATGTTGTTCATCTGTGTTTTTAGTAGCCACATAATTATAGCCTAAAAGATCGATCACCGTAGAAATGCCATTGCCAATGCCTCCGCTAATTGCTGCTGTTACAGCCCGGCTGCTATCAATAGTTTTTACGTAAGCCTGCATCGTAGTGGCAATTCTGGCACCAGTAATGTTACCTTCAATGTTCCATTCTTCATTACCGATAGACCAGCTGATGATGCTGGGATGGTTACGGTCACGAATGATAAGCCTTTTCATATCGTTTAAATGTTGCTCGTTTATGCCCATTAAGCGGTTTTCATCGATCACGAGCATACCTAAACGATCGCAGGCTTCTAGCAGTTCTACCGTTGGTGGATTGTGCGAACAACGGTAGGCATTGCTTCCCAATTCCTTTAACTTACTGATCCTGAAATATTGCAATTCATCGGGCAGCGCCACGCCAATTCCGGCATGATCCTGATGGTTGTTGGTGCCTTTAATTTGAACGCGTTTTCCATTCAGAAAGAAACCTTTATTCGCATCAAAATGAATGGTTCTGACGCCAAACGGTGTTTTGTAAGCATCTACAATTTGTCCGTTGCTAATTATTTTGGTGTATAACTGGTATAGATACGGTTTTTCTAAATCCCAAAGTTTTGGATTGTTGAGGGGAATATTGGTGGCAAATTCCTTCTCTTCCAAGGCTTGCAAACTGAGGTGATCCATTGTCCCGGAAGCAACAACCTTACCGCCGTCATCTACAATTTCTTGTGTAATGTTAAATTCCCTATTGCTAAGCGCATCGTTTTTTATAGTGACAGCTGCAGCGATTACAGCCCTCCCGCCTTCCACTTTGCTTTTTACAAAAGTTCCGTTAGGCACCACATGGAGTGGATTATTTTTATTGAGCCAAACGTGACGGTAAATCCCGGCACCTTCATAAAACCAGCCTTCTTCCATGGTTACGTCCACCCTGACTGCAATTACGTTTTCACCGCCATAATTCAGGTAATCGGTAATGTCGTATTCAAAACCTAAGTAGCCACTGGGTTCGTTGCCAAGGTAATTGCCGTTCACCCAAACAATCGAATTCCGGAAAACACCATCAAAAGCAAGGCTGATTTTTCTACCTAAATCTCCCTTCGGGATAAAAACAGATTTGCGATACCAACCCACGCTGGCATCTGGAAAATTCCGCCCAATGGCTTTAAAACCATGACTGAAACTGGCGCTTTCGTTAAAAGGTTGTTCCACGGCCCAGTCGTGAGGGAGGTTAAGCTTCCGCCAGGTGCGATCATCAAAGCCTGGCGCTGCTGCACCATCGCCGTAACCCGTTTTAGCCAGGTAAGAAAAATAACTTGTGCCGTTTTGAAAATCCTTTCCGGTGTCGAACGGATGACCCAGCGCAAAACGCCAGCCTGTATCAATCAATAAATGTTCACGCCCCTTTTCTACCCCGGCTTGTGCAAGGGCAAATTTTGAGAAGCAAATGATGATAAGTGAAAGCCGGAAAAGTATTTTCATGATTGGAATGGTGTAATGGAATGGGTGTAATGTTTAAAAAATCCTTTGTGGAGCCTGCGCCGAAGTAAAGCTACCACACAATAGCAATAACATTCAGGTACCCATTAGGCATTGCCTGCTTAAAATTTAACAGTGATTTGCTTACCAGAATATTGAAGTGATTTATCTGGTGTCTGATTAAAATCTAATGGCTTTGCTTTCTTAGGCGTAATCAGGATGATGCGGAAAGTTCTATTTTTCAGCATGCCTTGGAAACTGCCTTTTCGATCTGCAATCGTCAGTGTTTTATCGCTTTCACTATATTTTAAGTCAATGGTTGTAAATGCACCTTTTTCATAGCCATAACTTGTGCCATCATCTTCATAAAGGGTAAATGCCGCATCCTGACCAGTATAAACGTAAAGGGTAATGGGATCAGCAGGTTTCTCTGCGGTATATTGAATTTCCGGACCGTAAGGAATAATGGACCCTGCTTTTACATAAACAGGCATTTGGCTATAGGGTGCCTTTGCAATAATGGTTTGTTCACCTTTAACATAAGTACCTGTGTACAAATCGTACCAGCCGTTTTGCCCGGGTAAATAAACTTTTCTACTGGTTGCACCATATTGATAAACGGGATTGATCATTAATGAAGGGCCAAAAAGATATTGATCTCCAATGTTGTTCACCCTTGGATCTGATGCATAATCCATCATCAAGCCCCGCATTATGGTATGGTCCTTTTGATAGGCGTTTCCTGCCAGTGAATAAATATAGGGCATTAAGCGGTAGCGCAATTTGTTATAGAATAACATACTTTTATAAGCGGCATGTTCTGGCGGTGCGATGTTATATATTTCCCGGAAAGGGAACTGACCATGTGATCTGAACAAGGGCACAAAAGCACCAAACTGATACCACCTGGTATTCAGTTCACGCCATTCTACAAGATTGGCAGCATTTGGTTTTTCGTAGCGGCGTTCTACAGAAAAACCACCAATATCCATCGTCCAATAAGGCAAACCAGATAAAGAAAAGTTAATACCCGCCGCAATTTGCGATTTCATATCTTCCCATCTCGAGGCAATGTCGCCACTCCAGGTTGCTGCTGCATAACGTTGCAAACCGCCATAAGCCGACCGTGTTAAAATAAATACGCGGTCGTTGGGGTTGGCTCCCCGCTGCCCTTCATAAACCCCTTTAGAATTTTGTAAAGGGAAGGCATTAAAATATTTAGTTGCCGAGCCTAAAAAATTAGGGTTCATAATTTCCTTGCGTTCCTCTACAGGTAAATTAGAATGAATATCTGGTTCTGTGGCATCCATCCACCAGGCATCTACACCTTTGGTATAAAGCGATTTGTTCATCAAACTCCAGAATAAGCTTCTGGCTTTCGGGTTAAAAGCATCATAAAACGTAGAAGGGAAACCAAGCCAGTCTTTTCTACCATCGGCTATGTTGCGTTTATACAAAAAGCCATTTTTATTCATCAGGTCATAGTTGGCATTGCCGCTATAAAACTTTGGCCAAACAGATACCATCAGGCGGGTGTGGTAGGTATCGTGCAGGGCCTTAATCATCGCATCTGCATCCGGGAAACGAGATTTGTCAAACTCATGCGTTCCCCAGCTATCTGGTCTCCAGTATTGCCAGTCGAGCACAATATTATCCAATGGGATTTTACGCGCCCGATACTCCTTCACCACATCTAAAAGTTCTTCCTGTGTTTTATACCTTTCCCGGCTTTGCCAGAAACCCATTGCCCATTTTGGCATTAAAACAGCCTTGCCTGTGAGCTTTCTGTAGCCACTGATCACTTCATCAGCGTTAGCGCCAGAAACAAAATAGTAGTTGATTTCATCTCCTGCTTCAGAAGAAAAGGCATATTGATCTGTTGCTGCTTTGGATACCGGAACCAGGCATTTAACTGCCAGGTAGGATTCGCCACCATCCGGAATCCACTCGATTTTAAAATCATACTTTTTATCTTTCTGCATTTCGGCACCCACAACGGCCGAGCCCGGATTCCAAGCCTGCCGCCACTTATCTACCAATAGTTCTCCGTTAATCCATATCTTGATGTAGCCTGCATATTTCACGCTAAACTGGTGCAGACCAGCGGAACCTGAAGAGATTTTACCTTCCCACTTTACTATTCCATCAGCCAGTTCGAAGCTGTCTGGAAATTTTTTCATATCACTTAAAAAGGAATAACTGATCTCTGACTCGGCTCTTTGAATTAATTTTTTATCGTTTTTCTGATCGGTGTATGTTGCCGTTAACCAACCCTGATCACCGTCTTTAGAAAATAGCTTAAGGCTGGAAAGTGGTTGATAATCCCTCACATCACCCACTTTCGTGATGGAATAATTATCCCACAAAATGCCATAATTTTTGTTGCTGAGTAAAAAAGGAATGGCAACATCAGTATTGTATTGCTGCAGCATTACCTGTTTCCCTTTGTAATTCATCATGTCATCCTGATGCTGACCTAAGCCATAAAGTGCTTCATCAGAAGGAGAATTGAAGGTTTGTGTGATCTGATAACTGGCTTCTCCATTATTGGAAACAGCACTAAACGACCTCAATGTTTCCTTTTTTTCTTCCAGAATATTTTGACCATCCAGGTGCTGATATTGAATCTGGCCAGTTTTAACATCTACCTTAACCAGCAGCAGCCTGGTTTTAAGCTGAACCTGATCTTGATTTTCGGTTACCGCCCAATCAGCACTGGCTTTAACCGGAAGCACCATTAAACTTGGTTCGGTTGAAAATTCATCTTTTGGAGAAATTACGGTATGGATAATCTGATCCGTAATCACGTCTATTTTAATCTGTTTTCCAACGTTTGCAGCATTCAATTCCGGACGAACAATGATGCCCTGATTTGTTTTTTGATAGTGTGGATTCTGCGAAAAACTGAAAAATGGAAGTGACCATAAAATCGCCACTGTAGTAAGTAAGGAGGTGTGTTTTCTCATAGATTTTAGCTTAGCTGGCCACTGGTAGAATGGAAAGCAAGAACATTTGGTTTCAATAAACTAAAGTAAAGGTCTTCGGTACAATAGTTTCATACTTTTTAAGCATTAGTTGATAGTTTTTTATCGTTAGGCGGTTTCGTTTTTTAAATTATATATCTTGTGAATCGAAACCTGCTAACCAATGAAAATTAAAATTCTTTCCCTACTTGTCCTGTCCTTTTTTGTATTTAATGCTACCTGGGCAATTAACCTGAATAAGGGTACCGATACGCTCCATGCTGCAGCACTTAAACCTTTTGGCAGAACAATAATCAATGCAGCAAAAAAGCTGGAACTGATCAGTTCTGCAGCACACTTTGGATTTAAGTTTAGCGGAGATAGTTGCGTCATCTTTGCCGATGTGCCGGATGCCTGGGCACATAATTATTTACAATATGAAATAGACGGCGTGTACCAAAATCGGATTCGGATAGATGGAAAAAAACCTGGGCCTGTAATTATCAAAGCAGCAGGAAACGGTGAACATACCATCTGGATATACAAGGCAACGGAAGCACATACTGGTGCTATTGTAATTGGCGATATTGTGGCGAAAAAAGCGAAGGCAATTTCGGTAGCTAAAGCACCACTGATCGAATTTATTGGCAACAGCATTACCTGCGGCGCTGCTGCTGATGATAGCGAATATCCTTGCGGAACGGGCGATTATCATGATCAACACAACGCCTACATGGCTTACGGACCAAGAGTAGCCAGAAAGTTAGGAGCGAATTACTTAATGAGCAGTGTAAGCGGTATCGGAATTTACAGGGTTTGGAATGCGGATGGCCCGTCAATGCCCGATGTATATGAAAACCTGGATTTCCATGTCGACAGCAAGCAAAAGTGGAATTTTAACACCTATAGCCCAAAGATTGTAAGCATTGCTTTAGGCACTAATGATTTTAGTACGGGCGATGGTAAATCGGTTAGAAGTCCTTTTGATAATGAGGTGTTTGTTACCCGTTACGTAAAATTTATTCAGCTAATCAAATCTAAATATCCCAAGGCTCAGATTGCAGTATTAAGTAGCCCGATGGTGAAGGGCGCACAACAAGAGGTGTTTGAGAAATTACTTATGGAGATTAAAAACCATGTTGATGCCTTGTATCCAAAAGATAAGGAAGTGAAAACATTTTTTTTTAAACCGATGGATCCTCATGGTTGTACCAGCCACCCGAGTGTGGCCGATCATGAAATTCTGGCAAATGAACTTTATCCTTTTTATCAAGCCATGTTAAAATAGGGTAATGAAGGATTGGTTTATGCTGAGGCAAACAATAGGTCAACAACTTAGTTATATCCTAAACATTTAAAAAATGCCAACCCTCTCAATCCTTCTTATCTTTATCGTATTTGCAGTTTGTATTGCCATTTACGGGTTCATGCTGATTAAAAACAAATATCGCAGCCAGAGCAGTGTGGCAGAGGAAAATATAGAGTTGGTTTATGTTGAAGAGCGGCGGGTGAAGATGTTCGCCTTTGGTTTTGGCCTGATTGGTTCTTTGTTACTGATGCTGGCAGGCTTAGGAATGCCTGTGGTAGAAGGATTTGCAATTATTCCACTGCTCTTGTTTGTTTTTGCTGGAGTTTACTTTTTCTACCTGGCAATCACTTTTTATAGAAAGAGATCTTCTGTCATACAACTTAAATTAACCCCAACAGGCGTTTATAATAAGCCTATCAAATGGTATTCTCATTCTAAGGGAGGGGGCTTAAACGCCCTGTCGGTTTACTTTGCTGATGACTGGTGCTTTACGGCTTATAAAGAGCTATCATACGTCTCATTACAAGAGTCAACCTGGATCGGAGATTCAATTTATCTGGCACCTTTAAGTGGTAAGCGCATTAAATTGTTATTGATTATAGATGATAAAGCACTGATTAAAGAAATTTATCTAAAAATACATGAGCAGATTAAAAAGTTAAGTCCGGAGAATTTTGAAACACATGCGCTTAGGTAAAAGCTTTTAGAATTTGTCATCAGCCGTGAAATATCGGTTTGAGAGATTAATGAGCACTTTGAAAACTGAGCTTAAATCTGTCCAAATTGTCAGTTATAAATCCTTAAAAAATCAGGGCAAGCAGCAACGCATGTAATTATCTAATCAATTCTTGTATCTTAGCCGCTCGGTAACATCCTGCTAGCAAAACATCATATATTATCTATTTTAAAATGAGTTCATCTTAATCATTTAGGATGAGACAATGTTTTAGCACATGCAAGCTGATCTTTGGCAAAGTATTCGAAATGGCAGTACCACAGCAATGAAAACCCTTTATCAGGATTGCTATCAGGAACTTTATGCCCATGCCTTTCGGATCCTTCCTGATAAGGAAAAGGTGAAAGATATTATTCATGAACTTTTTTGTGAGCTATGGGATAACCGGAAAACGCTGAGTGAGGTTGTTCAGGTAAAAGCTTATCTTAAAACATCCATTCGCAATCTGGTACTGAAACAAATTAAGTGCGATCAGCAGGTTGAAAAAATAGAAAATCAGCCAGAAATTTCTTTGTTAACAGAATACGCTTACGAGCAACTGCTCATCGAATCTCAATATTTCGAGGAACAAAAGCTGCAGATCTGGAGCGCCATTAATAAGCTTACACCCATGCAAAGAGATATTATTTCCATGAAATTTTATCAGGGCTTGAGTTATGAGGCTATCGCTGCGCAACTGCACTTAAAACCCAGGACCATATACAACCATGTACACATGGCGTTAAGCAGCTTACGCATCGGCCTGAAGCGCCCATCGAGCGAAGCTTAAGCCTTGATTTACAGGATTCTTTAAATTTATTTAAAATATTTTGCATTTTTTCTGGTAAAAAAGGCGGCTTTCCATCTCTTGTCTAAAGTAAACCGAACAAACATCTATTTATAAACCGATATGGATTATCATTCTTATCGAGCAGCAGATTTTGCTGCCGATGAATCCTTCAATGCTTATTACCTGGAAAGTGACGGAGCCGCTGTAAAGTTCTGGGAAGAATGGATTAGTCATCATCCTGAAAAGCTGGACGAAATCTATAATGCAGAACAATTATTAGCCGCTTTATATCTAAGGTTGCCTGATGAAGAATTGCATCTTGAATTTGAACGTTTTAATCAATTTCTCGAATCCAACTCTGCTCCAGAACTGCCTGTAAAACCCAAGCGCGGCAAGCTTGCCTTAAGATTCTGGCTTGCCTCTATGGCTGTTCTGCTAGTCGTTGTTTTTGGTGGCGTATTTTTTCTCATTAGGACAGGTTCTAACCAGCCGCAAACCTACATCACCAGAAAAACCAGTAGTGGCAAGATGTTGATTGTTTCTTTAAGTGATGGGACTAAAATAACCTTGAATGCCAATAGCTTATTGAAATACCCTAAAAAATTCCAGGGGAATAAGCGATTGGTTTCTTTGGTTGGAGAGGCATTTTTTGAGGTTTCCAAAGATAGTACGCGGCAGTTTGTTGTTGCCGCCGGAGCTACCAAAACCACTGTTTATGGAACCAAGTTTAACATCAATGCTTACCCGGAGCGTAAAAATACCATAATCGCACTAATGGAAGGAAGTGTAGCTGTTAACACCGGACAAAATTCCAGGGAAGTACATTTACTACCGAACCAAAAAGCTGTTATCAATAAAGGCAACCATCTCTTAAGCGTACAAAGCATTCACGCCGATGACGAGATTGCGTGGAAAACAGGAAGCCTGATCTTTAAAAATGCTGGTTTTGAGGAGATTGCACTAAGAATCAAAAATACTTACGGGATAACACTGATCGACAACAGTGATTCAGGTCCTTGGGATTACACCGGAACATTTAACAACACCGATTACCTCAGCATTGTTAAAAACCTATGTTTCGCCAGAAATTTAAAATTCAGTCAAGACAAACAAACTATAATTCTTAAATAAAAGATGAAGAAAGCTTTCCCCTGTTATTTATTTATGCTCCTTTTGCTGGTGATGGCCAGTTATGTTGATGGCTTCGGCCAGACGAAAAACCCGGATAAAATTAAAGTTACTTTAAACAGAAAATCGGTTCTTCTACCAGCTGTTTTAGCAGATATTGAAAGTCAGACAGGCTTTAAATTCAATTACGATGCTGGTGCAGTTCTGACCGATGAAAAGTTGTCTTCAACTGGAAGCTCGACACTTACCGAGCTTTTAAAAAGCCTTTCTGATCAGTTAGGTATTGATTTTCAGGTGAATGGGAACGCCATCTCCATCCGTAAAGGCATCAGAAAACCACGTGCTCCTAAGAGATCAATCTCCGGAAGGGTTACAGAACGCGAAACTGGAAGCCCGATTCCGGGGGTAAACGTATTTATCAAAGGAACCCGGCAAGGTGCAGTAACCAATAACAAAGGCGAGTTCATTTATCAACTCAATGAAGCAACCTTAGGTGAAACGGTGTTGGTGTTTAATTACATCGGCATGAAATCTCAGGAAGTTAAGGTTGGCAAACAAGTTTTCTTTAATGTGGTGATGGAAAGTGATGCTTTTGGGATGGATGAGATTGTAGTAACCGGTTCTTACACACGTGATAAGCGACGGGAAGATGTGGTGGGGAGTATTGCGCAGGTAAGTGCCGAGCGCCTGCAAACCGACCGCCCGATAGAAAGTTTTGATAAAATGATGGAGGGCCTGGTAGCGGGTGTAAATGTAGAAACGACCACAGAATTGAATACACCTGTGAAAATCTATATCCGAGGATTGGGTTCATTACCCAACATTAATGGTTCCAGAACAACCTCAAGCCAGCCGCTTTATGTTGTAGATGGTATCCCTGTTTATGAGCAGCAACGTGGAAATGAAAATTCGAGTTTCAATAATGAAAGCTATTTAAATCCCCTGTCAAGTATCAATCCTGATGATATCAAATCCATTTCGGTATTAAAGGATGCGACAGCATCTGCACTTTATGGTGCCAATGCAGCCAACGGAGTAATCATCATCACCACCAAAGGCGGTAAAGATGGTAGAACCTCGGTGAACTTTAGTTACGATACCGGGGTTGCGCAATTTATTAATAAATACAAATGGCTCAGCGGCCCGCAGTATTTCAGCTTGCTGCGTGAGGCTTATATTAATGGAAATGTATCTGCCACACTTGCCACACAACAGGCCGGAAGCCCCACAACCAATACAGACTGGCTGGATCTTACTTCTAGAAATGCTATTTACCATAACGCCGCAATTGATGTTTCCGGTGGTTCTAAAAATACCACCTTTCGTTTTTCATCAGGTTACAGAAGTCAACAATCGAGTTCCTTAAACAATGATCTGACCAAAATCTATACGCGGCTGAAGGTTGATCATCAGGTTAGCGAACGCTTTAATATCGGTTTTAACCTGAGTCCCACTTTTACTAAAAGCAACACCCTTTCTAGTTTTGGCGCTGTTATACTTCCTCCAAATCTGGCACCATTTACCGATGGCACCTATACAGATTTTCTGGGCGTGCCAAATCCACTTGCTGTTAATGATCAGAATGAAAGCCGTAACCAGGGGATGGATTTTATTGGCAATATCAATGCACGCTATAAAATCAACAATGAAATTGCCGTTTCCGGAACGTTTGGCGCCAATGCTTACCAAAATAAACAAACGCAATACCTCTCTGGCCTTAATGCTACCGGAAATAATGTAAGGGGGAGTTTAAGAATTTTCGATCGCAACTACGTGGGTTACACCGGGTTTTTACAGGCCACTTATGATAAGACCTTTAAAAGCAATACGATTAACTTTTTAATCGGTACCCAGGTGGAAGATACGGAAACCAATTTACTAAGGGGCTCTGGTACAGGCTTCACATTTGACCGGGTGCGTGCATTGAATGGGGCCGCGACACAATCATCGGGTTCATCAAAATCAGAAAACGCCACCGTTTCCTATTATTCGCAGCTGGGTTATGACCTGGATAAAAAATACTATGTTAATGTAAATGCCAGAATTGATAAATCATCCATTTTTGGTGGAGATAAACAGGTGGCCTTAAACGGATCAGTTGGCCTGGCGTGGTTGATTTCCAAAGAAAACTTCTTAAGAGACAACCGGGTACTAAACATGCTTAAGCTCCGCACCACTTACGGTTCTACGGGTAATTCAAGAATTGGCAACTATTCTGCTAAAGGCTTGTATGATTTTGGAACAGGATCTGGAAATACTTATGCGGGCAACTTTGCTTCTAACCCCGATGGTAGTGCAGCTCCAAATCCAGATCTGGGCTGGGAAAAAAATTATAAGCTTAATTTTGGGGTTGATGTGGAGCTTTTCAATAAAATCCAAATCACCGCTGAGTATTACAACAATACCATCAACGATATGATCTCCTCGGTAATTGTACCTTTAGAAACCGGATTCAGCACCATCTCTGCCAATACCAGTAAGACACGCAACCAGGGTTTTGAGTTAAGTATTGGTGCAGCTGTAATCCAAAAACAGCATTTCAATTGGCGAACTTCTTTCAACCTGGGCACCAATAAGAATAAACTCATCTCCTTTAATAATGGTTTTGCTTCCAATTATGGCTTTCGGGATGATGCCAATGGCTTAAAGGAAGGCAATAGTATGAGTGCCATTTATGGTTTCAGATGGGCAGGCGTAAATCCGGAAACCGGTTTTGAGCAGTTTTATGATGCGAGCGGACAAATCAGATCTGCAACAGAAATTAATGCGATTCCGCTTACAGAAACTAGCGTTTTGGGCGATCGACTTCCAGACTTTCAAGGTGGCTTTTTCAATAATTTCGAATACAAAAACATCAGCTTCTCTTTTAATATCCTTTACAGCTATGGTGCAGACCAATTGTTTAACTATGCCGATGAGGCCGATGGTAGAAATCTGGCCAACCGAAACCAAAGTGTAAACCTGGTAGACAGGTGGCAGAAGCCAGGCGATGTTACGGATATCCCCCGCCTATTAACCAACAGGGTAATCGTGAGTAATTCATCCAGGTATGTTTATGATGTAAGCTACCTTAAACTTTCCAACGTATCATTGGCTTACAAATTCTCCGGTCAACTCGTAAAAAGACTTCACCTCAATAACTTATCCGTGTTCGCCAACGGCAATAATCTTTTTTATGTATATAAAGATGCCGGAACAAAAGGTAGAAACGGCGTGGCCGAACGGCGGTTTGTATATCCGGAAACTATGGGCTTAACGGCAGGAATCAAAATTGGTCTTTAATCAGCAAAACATGAATAAAAATATAATCCTTTTACTCCTTGCCGTAGCCTTAACACTGAATGCCTGCGAGAAAATATTAGATAAACAGCCTACAGATAAATTATCCATTTCTGATTTGTTTAAAGATGTACCTGGTGCTAAAACTGCTTTGGCAGGCGCTTATAGTGATCTGCTCACCGAGGCTCATTACATGAGAAATACAATGGTTTATACAGACCTACTTGCGGGAAACATTAAGTACAGCAAAACTACCAATAACCGCCTGGAAGAGGTGTACAATGTGATACAAACGCCAATCCTTTCGCCAATGAACGAGACTTATTCGAGCTTGTACGAAGAGCTAAATAATGTAAACAACATCATTTTTTACACCCCATCTGCTGAGGGCTCAACGCTTGAAAAAGTGAAAATCCTGGCAGAAGCAAAGTGCCTGCGTGCCCTGATCCATTTTGATTTGGTTCGGATCTTTGCTCGCCCGTTTAACTACACTGCTAATGCTTCTTACCCCGGAATTGCCGTGATTTTAAAACCCCAGCTTTTTGGAGATCCACCTCCGGTACGGGCATCGGTTGCAGAAACCTATCAGGTAATTATTAACGATTTACTGGAAGCGATCAGCAGTTTTGATGATACCAATAAAGGAGTTTTGAATGGAACGGTGAAGCAGAACTTCTTCACAAAATCATCCGCAAAAGCGCTATTGGCTAAAGTATATTTGAATGCAAACAAATGGGATGATGCTTACAGCACAGCAGATGAAATCATCAAAAGCAATCAGTACAGCTTGTTAACCAATGCAACTTATGTGGCAAGCTGGACAGGCAGAATTCCTTCGAGTGAATCTATTTTCGAAATTGCTATTGAAAACAATTTTAACAGCACTGGCCTGGGTGGCTATTTTGAGTTAAGCAATACTACTTATCGCCAATATGCCGCCGCAGCAGACCTTACCGGTTTATACAGTGCAAGCGACATCAGAAGAGGAGCTACCATGTTTAATCCCATTACCATTAATTCGGTTGCTTACCTGTTTTCTAAAAAATATGCAGCTGGTGCTTCCGGGCAAACGCCAATTAAGGTGTTAAGGCTTTCAGAATTATACCTGATTCGCGCTGAAGCCGCAGCAGAAAAAGCTTCACCTGATTTTACACAGGCCAATGCAGATTTAAATGCCATTAGAAGACGGGGCGATGCCAGTGCTGCAAATTTAAACCTCACCACTAAAGACGCCTTAATTGACGCCATATTGCTGGAGCGAAGAAAGGAACTCGCCTTTGAAGGAAACTTACTTTATGATCTGGCCCGCAGGAAGAAAAACATCGTTCGTATAGATTGCATTTCCCAAAATTGCAATATCAACGCCGATGATTACCGCTTGGTGATGCCCATTCCATCCAATACCATTATCGCCAACAGAAGCATGGTTCAAAATCAAGGATACTAACTCAATTCAAAATGAAAAAAATATTTATACTGATCATAGCCATTACCGTTCTTCTGAGTTGTAAGAAAGACCAGCCAGCCGATAAAACAGATCTTTATCCGGATCAACCTGTAACTACGCCCTCTTCATCTGCTATAACGGTGTTTCAATCAAACGTGGCCTTTTACCAGCTATTTGTTTATCGTTTTGATCCGGTTACCAATGCCTGGACAGCCAGAATTGGTAGTCATTTTTCCAGCATTTCTGTTTCTGACCCTACCTTTATCGGCTTTAATAATGTAAATGTAAGCGATACCGGCGTAGCCATGTTTGATATGGTGAGGCTTTATGCTACACAAACCGGAAGTACCAATATCAAAACTGTTAAGGTTAATGCCGATCAGGTTTTGCAGTTTTTTCCGGATTTCGATGGTGCAAAAACCGGTATTGTGAAAGTGAAAACACAGGATATAACCCTGACCAGGCAAGATGCCAGCACATTTAAAATTGGCATCAGCGGGGGCGGAACTTATAGTGAAGTAACCAAGGTAATTGATTTAAATATTATTTTCAATGAGGCGGCCATTGGCGGAACCAGCAGAACGTTTGCCTATAAACTAAGCCCAACAGCTTTAACCCTTTAATTCAAATGAAAAGATTAATCATCACACTTGGCGTTATCCTTTCATTTATTATCAGCACTGCTTTTTTGCAGGATATGCCTTTAACTATCGATCAACTGCGTACGCTTTATAGCGGAGATCAGGCAAAATGGCCGGCTGCAACTTTAGATGAAGAAGCTCGACCTGGATTCAAAGATATTGGTTTTTTAGGCAAGCCTGATTACCCGAAAAACAATCCTTATCGTGCTGAGAAAGCAAAACTGGGGAAGATTTTATTTTTTGATCCGCGGTTGTCTGTTTCCCGGCAAATTGCCTGCGCTTCCTGTCATGATCCGGAGCTGGGCTGGGGCGATGGACGGCGAGTTGCTTATGGCCACGATCGTCAGAATGGAAAACGCAATGCCATGACCATTTTTAACACCGCTTTCTACAATAAGCTGTTTTGGGACGGCCGTGCATTGAGCCTGGAGCATCAATCTGGTTTTCCGGTGCAGGATCATGTTGAAATGAATGAGGACATCACCGTAATGGTTAAAAATATCAGTGCGATTGCGGGATACAAACCCTTATTTGCACAGGCTTTTGGTAATGAAGAAATCAGTCTTGAAAAGATTCAACAAGCCATCGCCACTTTTGAGCGGGGAATTATCAGTACGAATAGCCGGTTTGACCTATTTGTGAAAGGAAATAAAGCGATTTTAAAAGACGATGAGGTGCTAGGCCTTCATCTTTTTCGTACCAAGGCCAGGTGCATCAATTGCCACAACACACCTCTTTTTAGTGATAATAAATTCCATAACGACGGGCAAGCCTTACTGGGTTCTCGGTTTGAAGATCTGGGGCTTTATAACGTAACGAAGCAACTGAAAGATGTAGGTGCTTTTAGAACACCCTCGCTGCGTGAAACAAGTATTACAGGCCCCTGGATGCACCATGGAAATTTTCCTTCCCTTCGCGATGTGATCGAATTTTACAACCTGGGGAATCCCGTAGCGCAACAACGCGCACTGGCAGATAAAATACCAGATTCTTTAAAAACGCCGAAGTCTGCCATGTTGAAAAAACTAAACCTTAGCATTGATGAGCAGCGGGCGCTCGAAGCTTTTCTCCGGGCTATTAGCACACAGGTAAATAAAATCATGCCTCCCGTGCTTCCGAAATAAGCTCGGGTTTATTCGTTTTGCTTTATTGCATTTTCAAAAAGGCTTTGAAAAAGAAAACGGGAATCATCCTAAGACGACTCCCGTTTAATCTAAATTAACGCTCTCCATATAAAGACGGCATTTTTAAGTGATTATTGTATTGTGCTTAAAATAATTTCAACATAAATCTTTTTTGGTTCGAATTTGGCGTTTGAACCAAATGGATAAAAAAGAAAAAGCTGCCTTCTGGGCAGCTGTAGCTATTTAAAAGCGTAACTTAATTTCTTATTTTGATAAAGTCATTGCCGTTTTTTCTCCATCCATAATGGTTTCTGAGGCATACGATACTGATTTTAAACTTACAAAATCACCTAGTTTTACATTTTTTGCGTTGCTGGCTATCATTGTACTTTCTGCTGCAGTGCCATTTAATTTCAATACGGCATCTTCCTTAACAATGGTATATAAACTTGCTGCTGTAGTTTTGATTTTTGCAGTGGCACTTTGGTTTAAGAATAATTGAAGGTTTTTAACATCGAAGTTGTTATTGGTTACAATTATCGATTGACCGTATGCTTCTATTCTTTGTAAATCTTTGATGGTAATGTTCAACGTCACCAGACCAGTTTCCATGGAGTTAATGTAAAGGGTTTGACCGTTGCTTCTTACCGATGTTTTTGTTGCATCGTAATTTTCAGCACCAATTACACTTTCTTTTTCACCTTGTGTAAGTACAATTTTTACGTTGCCACTTACCCAGATCCGGTTAATGTTTTTTAAAGATGAAGTTGCTGATGTTACAGGTACTGGTACCGAATCAGAAGCTAAAGCTGTCATCACTGATGAAGTGAATAATACTGCTGTTAATGCTGTTGCGAATAATGTTTTTGCTATCGTTTTCATGACTGTATGTTTTAGAATTTCTTATTGTTTTTATACTGATGAGACGCCAGTAACCGGAAAACGTTGCAGCGAAATTGCTGGTATTATACCAGCATCAGTTACATTCAGACCAACGCCTGTAATTTCTCGACGAACGGGGATTGTCAAAATGAAAGATTATAAACGCTGGGATGCTGAATGGTAATTTCTCTCCAAAGTTTAGTGCTTTGAAAGTGATAACCATTCTTTTAGTTGCTATAAGTTTTATCTGAATCTTTCTCTTCAAACTACCAGGTAACAAAACTTATTTAACATGCCTTAAAATGCAACTATCCTGCACTAGAACTGGGATAGGACTCCAATAGGCAGCGAACTAAAACACCTTGATATGGGGCGAAAAAACTGAGCCATTAAATGCAAAAATGCAGCCGTAGCCTGACCGTTTAGAATGAAAGTATAACCCGGCGATGTGCGCAACTTTTTTTTAACTACAAGTAATGCGATGAAGAAAACTTTTCTTAGAAGCCGTTTAGAAATAATAATTTATCAACTTACGAAAGTTCAAAAGTCTGTTTACTTAAGAATTTTGATAGGTTTCATGATATTACCATAAACCTTCGAAATATCTCCCCGAATAAAGGCCAACAAAACTTTGTAAGTTGATTTTCATTTATGAAAAATGAGCCTTTCTTTTGCACTTAAATTTTTCTGATTACCGTTTTTAACACCGACAGAATAAATACCAGAAAAAACGCTGTAATGGTTGGGGCAAAAACCCCCAACCATCCAACGCTTCCTATGGTAACTTTTATAAAAAAAAGAATGATCGTAAATAAAATGCCAAGCATGATCAGCACATCGCTTATGTTCCTTTTTTTATTATTAACGGGTTTCTTTCTTCGCTTTGCCACAATAAATTCTCAGTTTTTTACTCAATAGTAATTTCCACTCTTCTATTTTTTCTTCTTCCAGCATCACTTTCGTTTGATGCGATAGGATTTTCAATGCCTTTGCCTAATGCTTCGATTCTGTTTTCATCAACATTTTGCGCCACTAAATATTGCTTAAATGCATCTGCCCTGTTTTGCGCAATTTGCTCATTTGCAGCTAGCGGTCCATCGCTGCTGGCGTAGCCATTAACGGTAATTGAAACTTTTGGGTTTGCTGCCAGATATTTAATAAGTTTTTTAATTATTAAAGTATTTCTGCCTGCAAAAGCACTAGACCCTTGTGCAAATGTAGCGGCCACTTTATTATTGAACAGCGGCTGTAACGAACTTTTCTTTTCCGGCTTTATCGCTTCCGGCTCAGTGATATTTAAATCTTTCGGATTTATTTCCGGCCCAGCTGTATCTGCATTGCCATCAGCAACAATGCCTTTATCTGAAGGCTTTCCATTCGCAGAAGAATCAAGCGCAGTGTTGTTTCCTGCTGCCATAGTTTCAGACAACTTTGCTTGTGAAGGAGAAAGGTAATACCAAAGGCCCCCGCCGATCAGAAACAACAGAAGCAAACCAATAATCCAGTTTTTGCTTTTTGGAGTTTCTATAACCGTTTCTCCTTTAGAAAGGTTGAATGGAGTTCTGGCTTTTTCTGCCGGCTCGTTTTTATTTAAATTAAATGCCATAATTTTTAGTTTAAGTGTACATATCTACTAAAGTCTGCAAGCTTCCGGTATGTGCACGGCCCATGGCTTCAAACTCCCAACTGTCTCCGGAACGGAATAGGCGACCAAATTCTACCGCATCTTCATTGGTGTATTGGTCTTTAAGATTATACCTGAGGATTTCTGATCCGGTACGTTCATCTACAATCCGGATGTAACAATCGTTTACGCTACCGAAATTAAGATTAAGTGTTCGTCGGTCTTTTTTATTGTCGTTAGGATATTTACAAATGGTGCAGCAAACGATGATTTGCTCTATTTTATGGCTCACTTTTGATAAGTCGATAAACATGTCTTCATCATCATCTCCATTGCTTCTTGTTCCATCGGGATCATCTATTGCGCCGGTAATGGCACCGTCTTCAGTGAAGGGTCTGAATAATCCTTTTTCAATTTTGTCTTCAATTTTATTACCCATTCTAATCTGACCATAAAAGGTGAAGTAAGAGTCAGATGGAATTTTGAAGTCACTTCCGATGGAAAATGCGGAAACATCTAAGTCAAATTCTGGTCCGCCGGGTTCATCATTGGGGTCCCAGCCCATTCCGATTTTTACAACAGATAATCCAGGCGCCGCCTTGGAAAGGGAGAATCTATCTCCTTTATTTAGGTTAAAACTGCTCATATTTTTTATTGATATAATTCTACTAAAGTGTTCAATCCACCAGAAAATGCCTGGCCAAGTGCCTCTACATTCCATTCGCCACCATTTCTGGAAATGGAAGCAAAAACCACTGAATCTTCGTTTGTAAATTCGTCTTGCAACTTAAACTGGCAGAGAATAACATTATCGGCTGCATTTCTAATGTTGATATAGGAATTTTGAACATGTCCAAAATGATGGCCTCTTTCCTCACTCTTATCAATGGTTACCGAAAAGTATAAAAATGCTACCCGGGCATCGATAGCTAGTAAGTCAAGTTTAATTACCTCGTCATCTCCATCTCCTTCGCCACCTCTGCTATCTCCTGCATAAACCGAAGAGCCATCAGGACTTGAAGCATTGTTGTAAAAGATGAAGTGTTCATCCGACACGAGTTTCCCGTTTTCACCCAAC
The DNA here is from genome assembly GCF_034045265.1 of Pedobacter sp. CFBP9032. Classification (NCBI taxonomy): domain Bacteria; kingdom Pseudomonadati; phylum Bacteroidota; class Sphingobacteriia; order Sphingobacteriales; family Sphingobacteriaceae; genus Pedobacter; species Pedobacter sp. CFBP9032. The sequence goes on from NZ_JAXCWE010000004.1 coordinate 43,759, forward strand.
ATAAACAGCGAGATATCGAGGTCAACTGAATGGCCATTAACATTAGCTGGATCCCAGCCTAATCCGGCCGTAATATTTCTTAACCCTGATTGCACTTTATTTAGTGATACCGGTTTTCTTTTTTCTAGTTGTATTGCCATTATGTTTAAATAGTTAAGCCGTTTATCCTTTTTTTGGAGGTAAGGGCGGTAGTTTTACGGGATTAGTTTTGGTATCCGGGGTATTTTTTATTTCCGGAGGTTTTGGTATTCCAACAGGAATTTTTGGTGTCGTAACCTCTTTTTTTGGAGGCAGTGGCGGAGGTAATTTAGGTGGTGGAAGTATTGGTTTCGAAATCGGTTTTGCCGGAGATACTGGGGATGTAACAGCTACAGCAGGACGAGTTAATGGCAACACTACTGGCATTATTGGTGCCTGCGGTTTTGATTGAATGACATAATTAGCTGCAGCGATTTCAACGAAAAGCGCTTTCATGGCATCACTAATATCAGTCGGCTTTACTGCAATCACATACTGATATTTCTTCAGAAGTTTGTTTAGAAAATAAGCGGTACTTACTTCTGCTGTTCCCAGTAAGAGCATTACTTCTTCCACTTTGAGGCTATTCACTTCCAACAAATCATCTATTGCGGCATAAATCAGCTGATCACTTGAGTAAAAATGAAGGCGGTCGTTCAGTTCCTTCTCCTTCACCATAAACCAGTAAGATTTGCCATCGGTTAACTCCGCTTCTCCTTTAATAATTGGCCCGATCTGTTGAAGCAAATTTGCACAATAGGGTAAAAGTGCCGCAACCTCTGTATCCTGCTCAAAAGATAAATAGGAGTTTTGAAGCGTGATGTATTCCACAATCATTTGCGCAAGAATTTTTACCCTGGGGTCTGCGCCTTGCCCCTGCAATTTTACCAAACCTATGGCTGCTGCACTTTTATCTCTATGCAAGCTTAAATACAGAACATTATCTATTCCACTTAATAAAAGAATGCTTTTGTTAGGTAGCAGAACCTGTTTTTGACTCAGCACCTCAAAAAGAGATTCACTATATTGCATCCGGTTCAGGTTGAAATAACCCGCTTCCTGAAACAGGTTTTCTACCAGCGATTTTTCATTATCTTCAATATCCTGATCAAATAAAAACCGCAACGGAAAGTGCTGCCGATAAGACTCTATTGAATCGGTTTTATATAGAATGGTATTTAGGAAATGGGATAAATATTGCTCTACCCCATAATAAAGCAGCTGTTTTACAGGTTTTTTATTGCCATAAATGGTAAAGTGCTTAGCCGGGTCTTTTATAATTTCGAAATAATGGCCAAAAGTATTGGGATCATGCCTGTTAAAAAGATCCCGGGCTGCAGCTCCAAAAAGAAAATCGTTTCCATTTACGTAGAAATATAAAGGAATCTCGTTCGATTCCTTTATCATCAAAGGCGCAAAGGCATCGCTTCCAGATTGATACCAAAAGGAAACCGTACGCTTAGAAATTTTCGCCAGCACACAAAACTTCATATCTATGTTTTTTGAATGCCTTTAAGTAAATGTTTTTCGAAGAATTTCATCCCTTCTAAAATGATAATTGGCGCTACGTAATCGAAGTCTTTCTGATCTTCATGTTTACGTTTTTGTGCACGGATAAAGCCTGGCTCACCTTTAATGTAATTTTCGATATTCATGTCCTGGAAGCCAGCCATAAAATCAGAAGCATTCATTTTAAGGCCGAACATACCAGATGAAACTTTAAAGAATAAGTCTGCAAAATCCATAAACCGCGGGCAATGCGGTTTGCCATCTGGCGGAAGGCAAATAAAATGATTACCAATATGTTCCAGCATTTCTGGCGTAATCGAATTCGTAGCTTCGATGTATTTAAATTCTCCTGCCGGTGTAACCACACAGAAGTTTTCTTCGCCTAAAATTTCGATGGCCTGCTTATTTGTAGGCACCAGAATACTGGTGATGCTGGTTGGGATGGCCAGTCCTTTAGAGACTTCGTATTTCACGTCGGCATTGTCTGTACCGCGATGGGAATTAATATCAATAATTCTCAAAGGATTAATGCTAATCGGACTAATCGTTTGTTTGGCTATTGCTTCTCCGCCCATTCCCCTGATAAACATTTGGGTATAGTAATCTTCTGCTGCGGACGAATTTACAGCGGCAAACCAGTCGAAAATTCTTGATCCCTTCCCTGCAAAAGCAATTTTAATTTTTGGTGGGATGGCTTTAACTGCGGGCGGTGCATCTTCAGACCTTAAGATTTCATTCCGAAGTTTGTAAGCCAATTGCCCTGCGTAAAACATAATTAAGCCGGTAACATATAAATTAACACTCATCATTTCTTTACATTCGGCAGCAATGAGTAGGTAAAAGGCTTCAAAATCTGCCGCTTCTAACCGATCAACCACTTGTTCGAAATAATAAGGAGCCGTATTTTCGTTGTATTTCGGAGTGCCCGCATTTAAGCCTTGAATGGAAATACTCTTCCGTTCACAAATTTTCAATAAAACGGTTTTAAAGTTTGGCGAAAACTTAGTAGCCTGTGCAATTCTTTCGGCAGCAAAGCGGATAGAGTTTTGCTTAATCATCGCTTTACCACCATCCATTTGGCACAGCGCTGTAATATCTGTTGTGCTTCCGCCAATATCAAAACACAGTACCAGTTCGCCTGGATTAATAGAGTATCCGCCATTTGGTCTCACCAGGTAATTCGCTACAGCACAAGCTTCAGAAAGCGATTCTTCATTGCCTAGTTTTTTAAAGTCGAACCTTAAAGGCCCTGTTTCAGTCTTTATATCAACAACAGCTGTTGGCTTCCGTGTTTCGCTTGCCCAGCCATTTGCTGCGGGTTGCGGCTCGCTTCCCCAATTTGAACCGGTAGCCGAAGGTGAACCCCAGGCAGATCCTGCAACAGGCGCATCGTTACTGCTACTGTTCCAGCTCGAACTGGCTACAGGCGCGCTCCAGCTACTGGCGCCAGATGTTTCGCCAATATCGGCTAAATCAGACGGTGGATAGGTTTTCAGTTTGACATCGCTTTCTATGGGTGAAATCTCCTTAAGCGAATCCCAAATGGCCCTGTATTCACTTAATAACTCTTTTCCCATAGATGATGGATAAGACCATTTAAGGGTGTGGGGTTCATGGCCTTCGATAAATAACTGCGCATAAACGTGCAGCAGCAAAGAACTGAGATAGGCTGTTTTATAACTTTTATCAATAGGCTGTGTAGACCATTTCATGTTATAAACCAGCTCTGCCTTTCCAATTCTGTTATAACCTAAAATGTATCGGTTATCTTCAGCAGATTCTATTGGCAGGTTTTTTTCAAAACATGGAAAACCACCTTTAACCGCTTGCGCCATGAGTGAATGGTTGAGCACATTGCCATCATTCACCACCCTTCGGGAATCATGAATGGTTAAAACAGATTTAATGGAATTGGTTAAAATTTCATCATTTTGAAAGAAGAAAATCTCATCTTCTACTGCTGGCCTTTCATCATTATTTTTAGTGTCGGTTGATAAAAGAGAAACTCTTTTGTTACTCAGTTTTAAGCTTTCACAAACCTCATTTTTAGTATCAGAAAAATAGGCGATAGAAGAGTTGGTACTGCCAAAATCTATACCCAAAAATGCTTTTGATAGTGATTTTGGAGAATTCAGCATGTTTACGGGTAACGACTGTGCATTTCCTGATCCATCATAACGGATAATACCAAATCCACAATCAATACCAGCGTAGGCAAATTTTATTCCTTTAAACGGCTTATTGCTTTCATAAATTTCGTATTTGTATTTATTATCGGCCACTGCATTGTTAGAAGCGATGTGCAATTGCGCTTTAATGTTTCCGTATTTTTCTGGAATGTTAGCGGCTTTACCATCGTTTGCTAAGTATAATGGAACACCTTTCTCATCCAGTACAATTCTAAAGAAATCATCTTCCACATTGCCAATAAAAGGAGTGGTTTGAAATTTAGCATCATTGTGTGGAATCTCTGAATAAATAAAATATTTCTTCCATTGCTTAGAAATGAAATTCGGCCACATTAAAATATCTTTACCCACTATAGAGGATGAGGTTACTTTGTAAATAACTTCCTTCACAATTTCATTTCCGGCTTCCGTATATAATTTCAGGTTAACAGTTAAACGTTCGCCATCTTTATCTTCCGGATCATATAAAGCGGTAATTCTTGATTTTACATTTGAAGCTTCTGATAAACCTACCAAAGCATCGAGCGTAGCTCCAAAAACGTTTAAAGCTAAAGGAGTTAATGGTAAGGTAAAATAGGCATAATGGCCCGGCTGGCCTTTGGTTTCTGCACTTAGTAGTAAAATGGGTTTCGTTTTTAAATAGTCTTTGGTTTCCATTCCATGCCGTCCGAAATCAATCTGGGCAATTTCCGTGGTATCAGGAAGCAAAAGGTCTTTTGGATCAAAAACAATACTACCCTCTCTGGATTCGCTGTAGATAATCCCTTCAGAACCATATAATTCTGTAGAATAATTGAAAAGAATACTGAATGGGTAGGTAAATAGTGTACCAACTTCAGGCGCTGCCGCCTGATCTAGTTTAGGGTAACCTTTTTGTTGCTGATAAACAACCATTTCATCTAACCAACCTTGAATGCAACTGGAGATGTTCCCATATTCCGGCCTGATCAATTCTGATAGACCTGAATAATTTAACCTGAATTTCTCAATGTTTTTTAGAATATATTTAGCGTAGCCATATATTTTAAAAAGTTCCTGCGGGTTGAGTTCTGATTGTAAAGGATCGATAAATTTTCCATTCTGAACATTTACAAAAGGCAGTTTTTCTTGTATTTGATAGGCTACCGATGTAAAAAGAAAACTATCCGGCGAAGTTCCGCCAACTACAATTCCTTTATAAGATATTACATCTATAGCGGGAATCTTATCTGCATTATTTGATAAAGACTGGTCGCACCAAAGCGGCTGCCGCTCAAACAACATATTACCAAATGCACCTACTGGTTCATAAATATTTGCTGTGGTGCTTAATCCTTGTCCATCAGAATAAGATAGTTGAATTCTATTTGATTCAATATCTTTATAGTTTAAAGCTATACAACTTATAAAGCCTTTCCATTCACTCACCAGCGATTTATAGAAAAGCATTAAGCCTGCACTTTCTGCATCTTTATCCTGAATATTATCCAATGCACTTTTGAACAGGTTTGCCCTTGCAAACACGGATGGTATTCCGGAAACAATAGTTCCAATATTAACCGAAGAATTTCCTTCCTGATCTACGGCAATCTCGGGGATTAAAATATTTTTAGTGAAAACTTCTAACTGGGGGATTTTGTCCCATGCAAATTCAACGCCATTGGGTTCTGTTTTAGCATGAACTTTTATAGCCAGTGCCTTTATTCTTTTATCTGACATGTTCCTTTAGTTTATATCGAAGTTTTGTGAAATGGTGAGTGCATTAAAAATATGAGCCAGAAATTTTTCCTTTGTGGTATTTACTTTCTGTTCCTCCTTTGGATCGGTGTTAATCAGCTTGGAAACGAAGGTATCGTATCGATCGCCAAAGAGTCCGCCCTTAGCCCAATGGTGTTTTTCATCCAGAAAGATAGTGCCCACATCTAATTTTTTTAATTCTGCCTGATTATCTGGAAAGGCTTTGCTGTGGAAAAGGAATCTGCCGGGTGCCACTGAATTTCTTACCTGGTATAACCAACCTGGAACGAATTTGGCGTCCTTAAAAGTATAGGCAAACAGCTTGAAATATTCGTTAATGTCTTTGCATTCGGCATCAGAAATGGTGCTGTATTGATTGAGTTTCTGATTTTCACATTGTTTGATAAACCCTTTAATCCCCGAATCATTAAATGCAGCGCCATTTTTAGTAAGCGAGATGTGCGCCAATGAGAAAAATGCCCCTAATTTATTAACAAAGATTTCACCGGCTTTATTTTCATTTCCAACAAAATCATCGAAAGAAAAATTGAATGAATTATCTGTAAATTCTACGGCTTTATACAAATATTCGGCCTTGGCACTGTTAAATCCATCATTACGGGCAAAAAAATCATAAGCAGCGCAGGCGCAAAGCAGTTCTGTAATGTGGCAGCCATTTACCTGTTCCGTGCCACCGGTAATGGTTTTATTAGATGAGTTGTAACCATCTATCTTTTTACTTTCTATCGGCCAGCCAATATGATACAAAAGTTTATAGCATTTTTGAACGGTAGGATCGCTTTGATAAAACTGCAAAGCCGCCTGACTATTAATTGGAAAGAAAGAGGAATCGGCAATTACACTGTTTGCCTTGCTTTTCTTTTGCTGATCATCGGGCTTGCCAAAGGTGAAATACTCTGTTAATAAGGTTGAGCCAAACTTAGCCTTTGCAAAATCGATGCTGGAGTTGCCATTTGAACGAATTTTAACGAAATCCTGAAGTGCTTTCGGAATAACCGGAATAGATGATGCGCCAGTGCCGCCAAATACTGAGCCGAAAATAAACACCCTGGCATTTGCCCCGGCACTTTCCATTTTAGTGATGAAACCATCCAATTCTCTTTCCTGAGATTGTACCGCAGTACCCTTTACCAGATTTCTGGCTGCCTCTACAATTCCATGGTACATTAACATCGAACCCAGGTGGGTTTGCGCACGGTAACCATGTTCCAAAGCAAATTCTTGTACCGAAGCCGCATCCAGAAACAGATCGGAGATTAATTTATTGGCTTTCTGTTGCGCTGGCGTACCTGTGGTAATTTTGGAAATGTTTTTATAAGTCTCGCGCCCTAATCCAGAATAGTTGGTAAAAAAGCGGTGTAAATTTAATTTGGCAGAGAAGAAAGTATTGGCATTCGGAGTTCCGCCAGCAGCCACATCAGTAGATTTAATTCGGTTGTAAACCGCAATCAACTCTTCTACACGGCCTTTGTTGCCATTGTTCTGGTCTGTATCTAATGTTAATATTTCTATTTCCTGATTATCGAACATTCCGATCCCACAGAGGTGGGTGAAAGATTCCAAGCAGCGCATCCCTGTGCCGCCTATTGCAATTACGAATAATTTATCCATGGGGCGTTCAGCTTAAAACCAATGACCAATTTTTCCATTTGCGAATACTTTGCTCAACGCGAAGCCCAACGCAATGTATAGCAAAAAGCCAACAGCGGTGCCAATGCTTAACGCATTTACATAGTTGTTCAACACCATCATATTAGCATCTGGCCTGAAAACGAAATAACCAAACAAGAAACAAATAATAGGGTTTAACGCAGCTAAAAGCCAGAACCAGGTTTTACGCGATTTTGGATCGCTGGGGTTACTACCTCCCTCATATTTTATGGCGTTCGCGATGATAACGGCGAGCAGAAGAAAAAATAACGCAGTAATAACTGATATGATATACGCTGATGTAGATTCCATTTTTTTATTGATTTAATGATTAATTTTTAATTAGTTACTTTTGGTTTTGATGTAATATGAATAGACCGTTTTACCTGTAGGGGCCAATTCGGCCAAGGTGTTTTTTATAGATTCTGAAAGCGCGATATTGGGTTTGTTTTTAGCATTAACCCATTGAAATTTTGCCAGTTTTGCATTGATTAAATTGGCTTCTGCACTGGTTAAAACCAGGTCAACCTTCATCAATCCCTCAGAATTCTGGATATTCTTTAAATTAAATTTGGGATGAAAAACCACACCTAATTCTACATTCTTTAATCCTGATGCTTTTGTATTATCAAACAATGCTTTGTTTAGAGCAAATACCTCGTTCAAATTATTAGGTGACTGCGGTTTGTAAATCCATTCTTCTTTTAATTTTCCATCTGCATTGTAGCATCCTAAAGCAATCGGGTCGTTCTGATTGTCAGCTAACTTTGCTTCCCCATTGCTTCCTTTAGCCAGTTTCGGCTGGTGTTTCTTTGCTTCGTCATACCTTGAAAAATTTTCAAAATCAGTCGTTACATCCGAAACCTTAACCTCTAAACTCCCAAAAACATAGCTGTCTTGATTACTCAGGTCTACAAAAAGCTTTCTAAAAAAATCATTAAACTGATTTTGACTGGCATAAGAGGCATGAAGTTCACTGATGGTTTTCCAGTCTAACCCTAATGGATAAAACTCAAATGGATGGCCATCTTTCAACCCATTGATGTAGTTTTCCTTTAAATCGAGTACATTTCTGGCGTTTTCTGATTTTGCATTTACATCGTAAAAAATTCCACCTGATTTTACAGAAGGATAATCTGTTCGCAAACGGTAGGCTTGGTCTGATAAGTCGAATTGTACCGTTAAAGGCGAAAGTTTAGGTGAAAGTTTAGTAATTAAGCTAGATGCATCTGGCTTACCATAACTGAAAACCGTAAAATAAAGGTGTTTAGCAACGGAACCTTCGTTATAATCAGCTACAAAAAAATGGATGGAATTTCCTTTTTTTAACCATTTTGAAAATGGGATTTTTAAAAATGCCGTACTGGTTACTTCTGCATTTGATTGCCATTCTTCAAAATCGGTAATGAGCAGGGCATCATTATTTCCATCAACAATTTTATCTACGGCTGATTGTATTGGCGCCCAGATATCCAGGTATTGTTTTGGATCACTTACTTGTTGCCCTAATTCTGTGGGGTTGGCTACATTCATTGGTGTTACTTGATTCGAACCCAGTTTGTAGACTTCAAATTTGCTGGCGAGAATAGTATTGAAGCAATCAGTCATCATACCCTTGATGCCGGTCTCATTAAAGGCCTTGGTTATTCCGGAGGAGAAATCGATGTAAAGTGCTGGGTTTCCGGTTTTTGGTCTGACTCCATTTTGCGCGAGAGTATCATTATATGCAGCAATTCGATTTCCTAAATTAGCATCGAAAGGATCAAATTTTGCTTCCTGAAACGGATCTGCTATTTTGCTTCCTGTGCCGCAGGAAGAGATTATTAAGAGCGTTAATAATCCTGCGATTTGTGTAAACCCTAAAGTTTTACCAATTTTCATAATTTGAGGGGATTGTTTTAATTTATACCTCAAAAGTAGGGGAACCGTAAAGCTCTTTTTTACGGGAAACCGTAAGCATCGATTTTATTCTTGCTCTTCCTTTGGGTGGGTTAAAAGGCATATATTTAAGTTAGTTACCCTAATGATTTATTAACTTGATTTCGATTTATAATATGCATTAGAAAACCAGGACTGGAAGACGTGTTCTGCCATAATCCAAAGGAAGGAGAATCACGATCGGGGCTAAAAGGCCGTAAATATTTATCACATTCAGCTCATCTGTCAAAATCCAATTTCATCAAAAGTTCTTCATGCAATAGCTAAGGGTAGAAAGCAATGCTTACCTTTGTTGAATCAGATTCAACCCATTTTTTATGTACCAAATGTTACGTAAACACATCGAAAAGCAAGTCACCTTAACAGATGAAGAGTTTACTTTTGTGCAGCGTCATTTTGAGATAAAAAAATACAAAAAACATCAGTTTATTATTCAGGAAAATGAAATGGTAAGGTATTCGTACTTTCTGGTTTCAGGGCTAACGAAGCTGGTGCATCATGATGAAAGCGGGAAGGGACATATTGTTTCTTTTGCGATGGAAGATTGGTGGGAAAGTGATTTCCATGCTTACCTTACGCAAACACCGGCCACTCTTTCGCTCGAATGCATTGAAGATACGGTGGTATTGTGCATCTCTCTGGCAAATTATCGGAAGCTATGTACTGCTCTTCAAAAAGTAGAATCATTTTTTTTAGAAAAGGCACATTTCGGTAACATTGCGGCACAGCGTCGAATTTTATCATTACTCACCTCCAACGCAAAGGAGCGTTATGAACAGCTACTCAAACAGTACCCATCATTATTTCAACGGGTTCCAAAATCATTGCTCGCTGCTTACCTCGGTGTATCCAGAGAAACCCTGAGCAGGCTGGCTGTTTAGTGTGACAAACCTCACTTCAAAATGGTGAGGTACCGCAATTGATTTGATCTTGTATTTCTACAATTTTGTGGTATAGCAACTTCGCTATGCTTAAACCAATTTGAAATGGAAACACGAGCAATAAACCCATGGAAATGGCAGGATCAAAGAAATTATGTACAGGCAGTAGAGGTGAAAGCAGTAACCGGAACGCTATATTGTTCAGGGCAAACGGCTATTGATGCAGATGGAAAATCGAGTGATGCAGATATGACCACACAACTTACCCAGGCCATTGCCAACCTGGAACAGTTGATTACCGAAGCAGATTATGATTGCAGGAATATTGTACGGTTAAATGTTTACCACACCGATATCAATGCGTTTTTTGAAAGTTTTCACATCCTGCAAAACTGGATCGTGAAACATGGCATTCAGCAGGCAACTACAGTTATAGAAGTTAAAAGTCTTTTTGAGACGTTGAAAGTAGAACTCGAAGCTACGGTGGTAAAGTAGAAGCGGGTGGCAATGCCTTAACGCAGTAATTAATACAAGGCTTGCCCAATGGGAAGCCTTGTATTTAAAGTGATAAGTTACTTCTTTTCTCTGATGTAAATGTTATCATGGTTAGATTTAAGAATCAGGTCTACCCCTCCGCCATTGATTTTGCCGTTGAGTGATTCTGCATAATTTCCACGGTCAAATCCAAACACCTGAGTATTTCCCTTCGCCTCATTCTCGTTGGTTTCCGACTTTCTAACGGTTAAAGATGGAATACTCTTTCCTACATTTATTGTTTTAACGCTTGCTACCCCAGATATAGTTGTTTTGACATCAACCGTGGTGTTTACAGCAATTTTTAATTCGTCAGCGGCATAGATTTTACCATAATTGCTCATTGCCTCCAGATTAGCTTTTACAGCAACTGGAAGTGCAACATCCACATGCCCATTTACGGAGACAATAGAAATAGGTCCTTTTAAATCATCAGAAAAGGAAGCATCAACTGAGCCATGCAAGGTTTTGATATTCATTGGTCCCACATTATTAACGAGTACAATATCATTACCGGTTACGGATACATCTATCTCCGTTTTTAGATTTTTCAGCATTACGGTATCCTGGTACATCATGTTATTGTTAATGAAAGAAAGGCGAATGTTTCTCGGCAGTTTGATGCTCAATTTTGGTTGGTTAGCCACACTTACCGGGTTTACGTTGATATCCTCTCCCTTTACGGTAACATCGAAACCCAATCCGCTGTTGTCTTTAAACCCTGAGCTGTTGAAGGCTTTAAGTCCTTTTGCACGCTCATCAACTTCTTCATCCCGATTTTCGGGGATAGAAAATATAATTTCATTTCCATCATAAGCCTCTACTTTTGCGCCACTAATATTGAGGTTTAATTTGCCGCTGCTTTTGGCGAGTTTATATTGTTTCTGCGCCGATGCAGATAAGGTGAGTATAAATAAGGCGAAGAATAAGATTAATTGTGGTTTCATGTTTTTATTTGTTTACGGTGATTAAAATTTATTTTCTTTTAGTAGAATCTGGTAAGCCTCATCTTTTACGGCTTCCATCGTAGACGGATCGTTCACAAGGGCATAAAGGCGCTCCTCAATTTTGATGTTTTGCATTTTACCCAAAAGGTTAACCAGTGAAAGTTGTACCATCGGATCATCCTGATGATTGAGCGCTGTTATGAGTAGATTGGAAACATGTGCATCCTGCTGATATTTTTCCAGAATACTTAATGCCGCTAAACGAACATTACTATTGCTATCATGCTGAATGGTTCCCGAAAGGCGATCGAGGAGATCATAACTGATAAAATCACTTTTTTTGATGGCCAAAACTGCAGCAAGACGGTTGCTAGAAGACGTACTGTCGCTCAACTGCTTAACAAGCATGGGGTCCGATTCCTCCATAGGCTGATTCCCCTTTTTAAACCTACTTCTTTTTACAGGCAGGGTTGCTTGATGTTTTGCGAGCTGAATATCCTGCTTATGATGAGTAGCTACTTTTATATCTGGCTTCGCAATTACTTCTTTCGGGCGATCTCTATTGATGACCAGATGTTGTTCAGGGCTTTTTGCCTGTTCTGTTTTATTGAAGAACCAAAATCCCATAGCACTAACCAATAAAACAGCTGCGGCGGCTATCCACTGTGCAGGTTTGATACTCAAAACACGGTGCTTTTTTATCGCTGGCTTCTGTGCTATTTTAGCTTTCAATCCAGCAAGGTCGAACTTCGGTGCTTCCAGATGATCGAAATCTTCCCGGTGCTGTTCCACAAAATCTTTTATCGGATCATTCATAATAAACCTTATCCTTAAGTGATATTAATATTTTCTTTTTTGCCCTATGGTATTGTGTTCTCACTGTTGATGGGGCAACATCCAACAGCACTGCAATTTCATCCTGAGTCATTTTTTCGAAGAGATACAGGTTTAGGATGGTTCTATATCCATCCGAAAGTTCGTTAATGCAACGGCGTACATCTTCTACTCTACTTTCAAAAATTTGATCAGCTTTAACATCGTAATCTGCTTCCGCCTTAAGCTCATGATCTCCTAAATCCGAAAAAAGCAGCTTTTTCCTTCTCAAATGAGAAATGGATTTGTTAATGGCCATTCTTCTTACCCACGCTTCAAAACTATTGATCTCCTTTAACCGCTTCTGATCACTGAAAGCAGTGAAAAATGTTTCCTGCAAAATATCTTCTGCTTCTGCACTATGTGCAATCAGTGGGCTAATGGAGTTGAAGATTCCCTTAGCATAACGGTTATATAATCCGGTATAGCCAGAATCCTTCCCTTCCAGGCACATGGAAATCAATTCCCCATCAGATATGTTTTCTTTCCGAAGCAAGTAGCGTTTAGTTATTCGTTTTTAAATGGGTTTCTATGTTGTAGTCGCAGGATGGTTAATAATGTTGCATCAGAAGATTTATTTTTTGAAATGATTAAGCAGTTATGCCCTATATCCGTAAAGATCGGCAAAAAAGGTTACTTTAAAATTGACAAATCATTCAGGATGAAGCTGATCTCAAACCTAGGGTTGCTTTTAAAAGCGCTTGGCGGTATTAGATAATAAAATATTTTAAGCTCGATACAATAAAGCTTTAAAATGCTCGTCTTTATATGGAGAGCGTTAATTTAGATTAAACGGGAGTCGTCCATAAGGATGATTCCCGTTTTCTTTTTAAGCAATCTCTCGCCATCAGAAAACATACGCACCTATAAATGATAGGCATAGTAATAGTATGAGGAAACTTAAGCTGGTTAGTGTGACACCGACCAGTAGGGGCAAACTATCGAATTATTTCCCAATCAAAGGCTACTAAAACTTCTCAAGTTGAGATTTATTCAGGGAGTTTAGACAGCTTTTTAGAATTGCCACCAGTTAAATAGAAAACCACATGCACCGAGCATCAAAATAAAAAAGAAAAAAAGTGTAATTCTGGCATTTTTGGTTAATGCTCTTATGCCATTACTACTTGGAAAGAAAGACATAGCGAGAGTAGTAAAACTTAACCATGCGAGAAACATTAGAGCTGTTGTTATAATTTTAAGCAATAAAGATAAATTACTGGCCCATGGTGCATAGAGTACGGCAGATAATAAAAATGCACAGAACACCAATACAAGACGCTTAATTATTTCCTTTGGCTGCTGTTGGAGAAAATTATATCTGATGTTGAGGTTTTGAACAGTTTCATAAGGAACAATAAAAATATCTCCAGGAATGATCTTTACTGCATTTGCAGTTTGCGAATAACGAGTTGCCCCGGTTAGATAAATAGTTTGAAGTTCATTTTTGCTGTTAATTGTATACTGAGTTAACAAACCAGAAAAAAGATTACTTTTTCCATCATTGTCTTTCAACATTAAATCTACTTCTGTTGAAATTACTTTTCCTCTATTCGCGATTTTAAAATCTTGTGTTTTAAGTATTTCTCCTTTGAAATAATAATGCCAATGATTTGCAAAGCGAAATGCAGGAATATGAAGATCTAACTTAAGACTTCGAATAATTTTATATAACAAATAACCCAAGCAAGCGGCTAATACTACACTGTAAATAGCATAATAAAATGTATACAAAATCTGTTCTGAATTGAGATCAGGTAAACTGTTACGCTGAAGTTCACGAAAAGATTCAAATATTCTTTTTTTGAAATCTAAGTAGGTAATATTTACAATTCTACTGAATGTTAATAAGCTAATGATCTGCACAAGAATACCACAAAAAAGGCTCGTAATAATTCTGTCTGCAAAGAGGCCTAAATTAAACTGTTTTGAGAAAGCACCCTGGAAGTAAAAACGTTTGAAAATGATACCTGGAACAATAAGAATAATCACATAAGCAATTGTGAAAATGGTTATTCCGGCATCCATCGGGCTTAGGTGGTTAACGTAAGTTTTTCTGCAGTACTTAAAGTGATTGTTTTCGCACCTTGCTGCCCTTGCTCTTCCATTTCTTTAATTGCCTTCAAAGCATTTAAATACTTTTCTTTGTCTTCAGGATTAGCCATAATCTGCTTAACTTTCCTACTCATTACATCTGTATCAGAAGCAAAGAATACATCCAATACATGATGTACTGCAATATTTAATTCTTCTAAAATACTCATAGATTGAAATGTTTAAACAATTTATATATGCTAAAGTTAAATAATTTTCAACAAAACTACTACGATACACTTAATTCTGCGTCACTTATTTTTAAAATTATTTACAATCTATTATTGATAATGTTTGTAAAAGGTTCCACTAGTTACAAATGAAATATTTTTATTTTCTGTAAGGATCGTAGCTAATTCTTTCTAAAACCTATTTAAGCTTTTAATAGAGGCTTTTATCAAAATATAGCAATCGGATATGTTTCATTTGCATGAACTGTATTAATTCTCTTTTAATATATTTTAAGCTCAACACAATAAAACTTTAAAATGCTCGTCTTTATATGGAGAGCGTTAATTTAGATTAAACGGGAGTCGTCCATAGGATGATTCCCGTTTTCTTTTTAGGCTGATCCTATCGGCATCAACTTCCAGAAAATTATTCTTCGGCTTAAACCAAATATTCCTAATAGAATTAAACGTGCAATTTTGGCTTTGGCTTACGCCATTCCCATGGTGCTATTGGATGTAAATCATGCCATAAGCCTACTTTATTTTGTCTCGCGGTGATTTCAAGTTGCGCATAAAGAACATCAGTAGAATATTTCTTATAGTGCCATGCCATTCCTTGCCTGATCATTTCCTGATTAAGTACTTGCTTTTTTTGATTGTTGACTACCGCAATTAAACGCTTATACCGATCATATTTCTGACCATATACCATTACATATTGCCCGAAACATAAATCAGATAGCGCCTGCTTTGCATGATTACCGAAAGGTTGTGAGCGTCGTTTCTCCGGGCAATCAATATGCGCCAGGCGAATTTTTATCGGGGTGTTTTTGTAAAGAACTTCCATCGTATCGCCATCCAAAATGCGGATTACTTTTGCACTGAATGTCTGATTTTTAAGGTTTAGTTGCTGCGATTCTATTTTTTGAAAAAAAGGCTGAATCAACAGCAATAAAATAAATGTCGTTATTTTTCCCATTTACATAAGGTTTTACCCTGATCTCTTGCTTTATCTAAAGAGATTGATATTAATTTGTGACTGCAATTACTCAAGCCGCGACAACTGGTAATGAGGTGATATTTCTTACCACCACCACTGTTGCAAAGGTAAACTGTTGTACTTTCTTTGCAAGTAGCTGTTGCCAAAAAGAAAAAGGATAAGAAAAGAATCTTCATGGAATGTTTGGACAATACTTTTACAAATTAAAATGTGAGGTTGCCAGTCTTATTCAAACCTTAAGGCAACCTCAGCATTTTTCCGAGCGCTAATTGTTAATCTATATTATTTTCTGGGTGATTTTCTGAACTCAAAATTAGTGATGAGCTGAAGGAATTTTCTACGGGAAACCGTAAAACGCATTTTATTTAAGAAAAATAATCTGTGTGAACAGGCAGCTGATTAATGATCAAAATGCTGATGTGTCAATTAAATGATGTGATCGTAACGAGACACTACGACGAGGACTTAGGAGCACTCATCAGTTTATAAACATTAAGGCAGCAAGAAATCCAAATTAAGGTTCAATATCTTAATGCTTGAATTAAAATGCGAAGTTAACCCGAGAAATTTCAAAGGGAAAGCAGGGAAAAGAAATTCATCTGTTTTAAAGTTAAATATTTGATAATGGAATGTAGACTAGTGTTCTTGACCAAGTTATCTGAACTTTATCAGTTAGATAATACCAAAATCTTTACAATAAGCCACCAATTGCTCATTTTTAGAAAATTCCAACACCTCTTTCATCATATTCAATCGTTTTTCTACACTGCTTAAACCCGATGGTTTGATGTCGTTTTCTAGCAAATAAGCGGGAATGTTTTTTTGAAGCGTACCCTGAGAGAGCAGCGAGATGATGGTAATGTCGTAACTGGTAAATTCAAAAGTGTTTTTTTGTTTAACACTCTGCTTTAAATCTGGCGAAAGGTAAGTGTTGCCTTTGGCTAAGGCATGAATGGCCAGCTTCAGGTCTTTGGCATCATGGCGGGCTTTACGTACGAAACCATTGATGCCGTACTTTTTAAAAAGGTCATCAATCAGTGCAGGTTTTTTTTCTGTTGAAAATACCAGCACTTTAATATTTGGGGCTATTTTTTTCACTGCCTCAATAAGTTCTATCCCTCCGGGAATTTCTTGTTTCCGGTGGTCTTCTTCGAAAGAAAGGTCAGTAATGAGTAAATCAAATGGTGCTTCACCTTGCACATTTTTTTTGATATGCATTAAAGCGTCATCGCAATAGTAGGTGTATTCAGTTCTGGTAATATTCAGGTCTTCTAAAGTTTTACGCACAGAAATGCTGGTCATTTCATGGTCTTCTGCAATTAATACGCTTTTAAACATCATCATTAATATTTAGGAAATAGGAAAGGAGATCTGAATTTTAAACCCCTTTTCCACTTCGGTATCAAAGATAATTGCTCCATTAATTTCTTCTATACGGTTTCCCGTATTCCGCAAACCATTATTAAATCCCTTGTTTTTGGGCATGCCTACACCATTATCAGTATAATAAATTTTGATTTGTTCGCCATTATTCTCAAAGCGCATCACCACATTACTGGCCTGACTATGTTTTTTCATGTTCACCATCAACTCCTGGATAATGTGTTCGAGTTCGTATTTGGTTCGCTCACTCACTCTCTGCCATAATTCGGCATCGTTACCCGCAATTAATACTTTTCTATTTTCTGTTGCGAAAGAAGTTAATATTTCAGAAAGGGTTTCGTGAAAAGGTTTATTGGCTTCCGTGGGTTTTTCATAGGAGATATCACGCGATTTTTCATAAAGATCTTCAATCTTATCCAGTACATGATTTCGATCTAAATCTTGCTGATTTTCAATTTCGGTCATTACCCGGTATAATCCATTGGCAACCACATCATGTACCTTTTTAGAAGTTTTTAATTTACTATCGGTAATGGCTTTTTCACTCTGGGTTTCAATATCACGTTTTCTTTTGCGATACCAGAAAATTCCACCTAGTAAGATGAATAACGCTACTGAAGTGATGATGATGATTTGGTATTTCCGCTCGCTGTTTTCTTTTTGCAAAATCAGGTTATCTGCTTTGTGCTTCTCGGTTTCGTAACGGATCAGGGCAAATTGATTTTTATCGTTACTAGTGGCTATATATATGCTGTCAGTGAGATCTTGATATCTATCGAAATATAGTTTGGAGGAAAGCGAAGGGCTAAGTTTAATTAGCATTTGGAGAGCTTCTGCTTGGTCTAAAGGGCTTTTATTGATTTTCGCAATGCGATACATTTCATTTGCATAATATAGTGCTGAATCAGGTTTCTTTTTGAAATAGTAGTGAGTAAGGTGAGAATAGCTTGCATTTCGACCTAAAAGATCGTTTTTTGCTATTCGAAATCTTAATACCTTTAAAAAGATAGGAGCCGCATCAAAGTTGGAGTCTTTAAGCCATCTTGTTTTTGCGTAATTAGATAGTATTCTTACATAATTATCTTTATCTGATTTGATAATCTCCATTGACAAAAGATCTTTATAACATGCTATAGCCTTGTTATATTGTTTTTTGTGGCTATAGTTATTCGCTAGGTTATTAAGATAAATTGTTTTGCTATTGCCCGAATCTGTAAGACTTAATGCCTTATTGTAAAACTTTTCTGCTTCATCGTATTTTTTCAATGCATGCGATGCTTTGCCTAATTCATTGTATGCTGATGATAATAATTCTCTCTCATTTATTTTAGAAGAATCTAAAAAGTCAATGGATGATAAAGAAATATCTTGACTACTAAAATAATCACCCTTTTCTCCAATTATTATAGCCATATTGATTAAGCATTTGGCAATCTTGACTTTGTCATTGGTGTGGTGTAATGCTTCATCTTTCGCAAGATTGAAATAAATGTAGCTGCTATCCACCATCCCTTGGTCTTTGAAAGACCAAGCCTTTTCGTAAAGGTGGTCTGTAGAAGATAGTTTTGTG
The DNA here is from genome assembly GCF_034045265.1 of Pedobacter sp. CFBP9032. Classification (NCBI taxonomy): domain Bacteria; kingdom Pseudomonadati; phylum Bacteroidota; class Sphingobacteriia; order Sphingobacteriales; family Sphingobacteriaceae; genus Pedobacter; species Pedobacter sp. CFBP9032. The sequence continues at coordinate 62,249 of NZ_JAXCWE010000004.1, forward strand.
TTTTCGTTTTGTTTATGGCACGAAATTAGTAAGAGCAGGATTGAAAGGGACAAGTAATTTTTCAATTCGAATTAATTTCTCGAATATAACAAAAAATGCGGGCATAATATGCCCGCATGCCAATCCTATCTCGGAGGATTGCTACCATTCTCACCACCAGTATCATCACCTGGAGGTTGATCGCCTGGATCACCTGGATCTCCATTTTCACTATTAGTAGCATTTACAGTAGTGGTAGTTCCGCCAGTGCATGACGTATTTGAAGGATTAACAAATCCTAAGAAAAGGGCAATAAAATAGGGTAAAAACATAATACAAAAATTTTAGAGATGAAATACTTTTGTAGTTCCCCCGAACCGCTCGGGGGGCTGCTACGATTTGTAAATCAGAAGGCCTTCTGAAAATTTTTGGGAAGTAGGAGACTCAAATGCGGAAGCTTATAACTGCTTCCCAAACCGGCTATTTACTTCCGCATCTTTGTCTTTATTTAGAAATCTGCACAGCGTTGTTTTTCTTTTTTCATAATACTTGCGCTGATTGTCTGGAACAAATGTAGGGTGGTTTAAAGGGCAGATATGCAGGCAATTCCGGTAATTCTGATCATTCCGATTGAATTCCGGTATTCCGTTTGGCGATTCCGAAAATTCCGATTACTTTGCGCAAATTATCGTCTCTAACATGTTTGAAGATTATCAGAATGCGGTCTTATCAGCTTATAGAAAAAAGCTTGCTGATGACCAATTGCCACACTTAAATGCCATAAGCCCAGCTTTGCTAAGGCAGGAATGCCTAAATGTTTTTAGAGAAAGGTATAATCCGAAAAAAGATGATGTAGTATTGAGAACTTTTTTTGGTCCTGAAAGAGACAAAGGATACCTGAAAGTAATTGATGAACATCCAACAGATAAATTTAAAGCCTTATCTGTTTTTTTTAAAGGTGGTATTGCTAAACCAGATAAAAAAAATTTAGAACTTTTAGCTTGGTTGATTGATTTTGAAGATCGGCCTTATCAAATAAAAGATGCTTACCATATATCGACACCAATAGCTAAAATTGAAGAAACTCTTATTGAAGAAAATCCTCCAAATGATGTAGAGATAAAATCAGTTGAAGAGAAAATAAATCCTTCAAATGAAGAAGCAGAAAAAAAACAGGAGATCAGGACAATTCAAACCATAGCTGAAAATCATACACCTATTAAGGAGAATAATGCCTTTGGTTTCCCTAAAAAATATAATAAGGCTGTTGCCTCATTTGCCGTTGCGGTTGGTATTTTAACTGCATCTTATGTTCTTTTCAACGAAAATAAACAATGCATGTATTGGAATGGGGAGCGTTACGTATCAATCGCTTGTGATGAAAGGCTGGATAATGCTTCCGTTATTGCCTTCAATGAAGAAACGGCAACTAATTTAAAAAGAATACTTCGGCCGGATACCCTTACCGAACATTCAGTTAGAAAAGTATGGTATAATAAGGTATGGACAGATAGTATAGATTTTTATACAGACTCCGGTAGTGTTCCTACAAATAGCAACAAAAGATTAATGCCAATGACGAACTACATTCTGAACAAGTACATTATTCAGAAAAAGCTGGCAAAACAGCTATAAAAACAAAAATCCCGATACATTTTCAGGCATACCGGGATTCTTTATCAAAATAGATCTTACTTCGCTAACTTCACCATAGATTGAGCCATGTCTGGAGAACGAATGGCGTCAATATTAGGTGTTGGCATTTTAATTAAGTTTGCGGCTAAAACAGAAGTATCATGTTTTTTAGTTAAAGCAGCAATGTCATTTACTGTGGTTGAAAATATCCTCAGCGTTAATAAATACCATTTATCAAGGTTTCTAACGTTTTGAATATTGCGTGCTCCGTTTGCATAAAACGTATTAATTTTTTTATTGTAATCGAACTGAACTTGATCTAAAAAGGAAAGTTTCTCTGTTACCTGATTTAAAACATTATCTGGAAGGTTCAATCCTTTAATTGCCAGCACACAATTATTTTGTACCAAATAATCAAGGCCATCAAAAGTGATGATCGTTGGTTTATTCCTGTTTAAAATATATTGAGGAGCTGAAAGTTCTGATAATGATACCGTTTCTGAACTGAATTTTTTGTTAAATTCTTGCTTTGCCGAGATCATTGTTTTAATCAACTGATTTCCATTGATGCATTCGTGAATTTCTGGTGTTGAAACCGTGCTCTGCACGGTTTCATTGTGTTGAGCAAAAGCGTTAAAAATTAAAAGAGTTAAAGCAGTTGAGAGTAAAGAGCGTAAAGAAAATTGTTTCATGATTCAGATTTCGTGTAAAGGTATCTAAACACTAATAGAAAGTGAACCTTAAGTAGATTTAACATTACATTTTCCATCCGTTTTGATCAGATTTAACATGATAAAAATCAATTTTTTGGTTCTTTCCACTTCAACACCCCCCATAAAAGACATTTTTATCTTTTTTAGACACCTGTTAATTAACACATTGCGATAATAGTTACAGTTAATAGCTATACAGAATAAGTCTGTATGATCCGAAAACCGAAGCAATGAGAATAGCTGCTTTTTAGTTGATATTAATAGGTATCAAATAATTTAGGTAAATGCTGCAGATTTTGATCGGCAAATGACGTATGAATAAGTGGTTATAGATATATTTACACTGCAAAACAAAGGCATTTATGTCAAAAAAGATTTAATTATTTATTTATGAGTGACGATTTTTTTGGTTATCTATTTAAAAAACGAGATAGGAATAGCCAAATGCCATCTAATGAAGCCATAGCGCATTGGGCTGTTAAAATTGTCGATTTGCTATATCCGGAACATAGTGTTACCCAATTCGAAAATAAAGAAGACTTAGTTGCATATGGTTCTCGTTTAAAAACGGAACTTCTGATGATTGCATCAGCAAGTGGTGAGGGGAAAGCCAAAGATTATCAGGAATTAACGCATCAATTCTTTGAACAGTTACCTGCACTTTACGAATTACTTAATACCGATATTTCTGCTATTTATAAAGGAGATCCGGCAGCAGTGAGTGAATTTGAAGTAATCAGGACTTATCCTGGCTTTTATGCCATTTGTTTCTATCGCATTGCACATGCTTTAAATATCTTGGGGCTCCGGCTTATTCCACGAATTCTTACAGAGCATGCACATTCAAAAACCGGAATCGATATTCATCCGGCGGCACAAATTGGTAAATATTTTTATATTGATCATGGTACTGGCATTGTAATTGGCGAAACATCTATTATCGGGGAACATGTAAAGCTGTATCAAGGGGTAACATTGGGTGCAATGAGTGTTAAAAAAGAGTTTGCCGGGAATAAGAGGCATCCAACAGTAGAAGATCGTGTAGTTATTTATTCTGGTGCAACCATTTTAGGTGGAGATACTGCGATTGGCCACGACAGTGTAATTGGTGGAAATGTTTGGCTAACGGAAAGTGTTGCTCCTTATTCGTTGGTTTATCACTCCCCAACCATTACGATTAGAAATATAAAAGAAAAAAATTAAAAGATTATGGCGGGAATTGTAGATTTAATTGGGAATACGCCAATGGTTGAGCTGAGTAAACTTAACCCGAATCCGAACGTTAAAATTTATGCTAAACTGGAAGGTAATAATCCTGGTGGAAGTGTGAAAGACAGGGCTTCTCTAAATATGATTCGCAGTGCGATTGAACGCGGCGAGATTAAAAAAGGAACCAGATTGGTTGAAGCCACCAGCGGAAATACCGGAATTGCCCTTTCCATGATTGCCAAGCTTTACGATTTGGATATTGAATTGGTAATGCCTGAAAACTCTACCCGGGAACGTAAAGTTACCATGGAAGCTTTTGGTGCAAAGGTAACCTTGCTCGAAAGCATAGAAGCTTGCCGTGATTATGCAGATGAAAAAGGTGTGTCTGATGGTTATTTCCTCCTCAATCAATTCGCCAACCCCGATAATTACCTGGCGCATTATAAAACCACAGCACCTGAAATGTGGAAAGATACGGACGGGAAAATTACCCACTTTATAAGTTCGATGGGTACAACAGGTACAATAATGGGGTGTTCCAGATACTTGAAGGAACAAAACCCATCTGTACAAATTGTGGGTTGTCAACCTACAGAAGGATCTTCTATCCCTGGTATTCGCCGTTGGCCAAAAGAATATTTACCTAAAATCTTCGAGCCGGAAAGAGTAGATCGGGTGATGGATGTTAGCCAGGAAGAAGCGGTTGACATGTCTAGACGACTGGCCAAAGAAGAAGGTATTTTTGCCGGAATGAGTTCCGGAGGTGCCTGTGCTACGGCGCTTCGCCTGGCCAGTGAACTAGATTCTGGTTTATTGGTTTTTATCACCTGCGATCGTGGCGACCGATACCTCAGCAGCGATTTATTTGGCTAAACCTATGCATAAGTTTATCGGCTTGGTGTCTTCACCAACCGAAACGCTCAGGTTTACCATCCATAAAGAGTAGAATTCATCGTCTAGGCTGGTGGGACATACGACCGATCGATAACGTAGGTTGTATAAAAAGTGTTAAGGATAATTATTCATCAGTTTTTCGATGCTCAGGATTACATTTGAGCTTATCATGCAGCGCTGTTCGCAAACTGTAATACAACATGCTGTAAATAATTACCAAACTCAGGTTACTATCTTTAGTTTGCAACCGCAGTCTTATTTTTCATTTCTTTTTCTGCTTAAATATTTTCTTAATGGGATATCATAAAAAATCATCGTTAGATAAGCCACCAATAATAATAGAGCCATTCCTACAATAATAATCATTGCCAGCTCACTTCCCTGAGGCTCATGTGCATTATAGTAATTGCTGAACATCCAAATTGCCGCATAGTGTGTCATGTACAAAGGGTAGGAGATTTTGCCAAGGAAAACGCATAGTTTTCTAAAGCTTTCACTAATATTTGTACCTGCACCCAACGCAATCAGTAATGGGAAATAAAGCAATACCACCAGGAACTCTGCCAGCCAGTTATATTTAAAAAGCGGCATCAGGAAGGTTAAAATTAGCAAAATCGAAAGACCAATAAATCCTAAATTATTTTTAATAATAAGTTTGTAGCGAAAAATTAAAAGCCCTGCCAGAAAGGAGTAGAAAATTCTGGCGCCGCCATCCCAGAAATTAGATCCTGCCCAGCCTCCCATTAATGATCCGGTGTTGTAAGCAACCGTAAAAAGTGTAAAAGTGGCTATTATTGCCAGCAAAATCAAGTATTTTTTGTTGAGTCTGAAAAGTATAAATGCATAAAATATATTGGCCACATATTCCCAGAATAACGACCAGGATGGGGCGTTTAATCCAAATAAATTGAAGGCTCTTTCTTCGATAACTGGAAAAGGAATAAGGAATGCCGAACTGAGGAAGAGTAATATTATTTTACCAATGCTAAAAATAGCCGGATGCCCACCAAACGGATCAAATAAAAAGGCAAGCATGCCCAGTATAGACCCAAACAATACCAACGGATGAAGCCTGATTATTCGAGATTTAAAAAATTCAAGGACCCCTATTTTTTCCATCCGGTCATCATAAGCATAGCCGATCACAAACCCAGAAAGACAGAAAAAGAAATCTACAGCCAGAAAACCATGAAAAATAATATTTTTAGTGTAGTCAGTATACACCATTTCCATAAAGTGATAGGCAACTACACCCACTGCAGCTATCCCTCTTAAGCCATCCAAAACAGTAAAATGTTGTTTCGTTTTAAGAATTTCCTGGTTTACGGTGTTCATAATTTGTTGCTCTGGATGGTTCTTCTCCTTTAACGCTACAACAAGAATAACGATTAATGAAGGGTTTTCAAACTGAAACCTGAAATGAATAAACGAAAATAAGGCTTCGAATTTATTTCAAAGCCTTATTTTAAGTTAATGGCGATCGCCTCAAAAATGATCAATATATCATAATCACTTTAATATCGTAATCAATAGGTTTAACTTAAGTTTCTTCTCTTTATTTAAATAGAAACCGCACCTATTTGTTGTAGTACGCTAAGCGAATCTACTAATGACCAATGCTCGGTAATTTTTTCGTTGTTAAATTTTACAATATAAACCAAATCGTATTCTACTTTTATACCCGTGGCTGGCACATTCATAAAAACGTCTTTATGAGTACCTGTTAAAGTGAAATGGCAAGTTACTTTATCGCCATCGCCTAAAATATGGTTAAAGCTGATTTTCAAATCAGGGAAGGCAATACTATAAATCTGACTAATATCGCGATACCCATCGGCACCTGTTCTTTGGCCCGGAAAGGGATTTTGAATGGTTACATTGCTATCGACGAATTGGTCAATTGCATCAATGTTTTTCTGATTAAATAATTCATCAAAGAACACTTTACATATTGCCTTATTTTTTTCTACCTGATTATCCATATTATCTTTTTTGTTAAAACTTGATAATAGAACAGGATAGATTTGATGTTGTTTCTCTAAATTTAAATCATTTTAGAATGAATCGAAAGTTCTTAATACTATAATAAATCCAAGTTTTTCTATTACCTGTTGAGCAAATTGAACCTGTGAATGGGAATTAAGAAGATAGTATTTTTAAAAAAAGAACGGTTTTTGTAAAACCAGTTATCATTATTTCATGGTTTTTGGTAATTATATTGTTTCATCTCAGAAAGTGTTTTCTGTTTTATGCAATTTCTTAGTTTCATTAATTTGCGGGATCTGGATTTTCATTCCTCCAATGTGCTAAGATATCGTATATCTGATTATACGGATGCTGAACAGCTAAAATATTAATATATGATAATTGCTTATCGGACGATTACATTGTAAATAACATATTGTATTGGCAGCTTCCACTGTATAGCCTTTCAAGACAAAAAGGCTATATATATATTGTAAATTTCTCCTTAATGCTATTTATGAATGCATAAGGGAAAATTAAATGCTTTATTCCCTAATATGTAGTGCGGAGGGGTAATCAGTGTTTTATCAAGTATCAAGCCCCCTTGTAAAGTCTTAATCAAGATTATACGACGTACTAGACAATACAAGGTAGCTTGGAAAAGCTTATGTATATTTCACTTGCAATAAATTAGGACGTCTTTCTTGAAAAGACATGTCGAATTTTTCCAGTAATCGCTGTTAGAATTAACGAGACAATAATATAATTAACTGTCAAAAAAATCATGTTTATTTTCACCTCAAAGGAATCTCGTAAAACGATCAAAGGATAGGAGAAAAATGTCATAAGTATATTAAATATTTTGGTAACAACCCCATGTCCATGTTGTGTATTCGCCCACCCAGCATAAATGATAAGAATGATAAAAAAATAAAACAGAGCTAAAAAAAAGAGTGGTTTAAGTTTCATGGCAGAAATGCAAATAGTCTTGTTATATATTTAAATTTACTTAAATCTAAAAATTTATCAATATTTAAAAGTTCTGGATACAGTAGATTATTAATAATTACTACGTCTGAATGAGTTATAATTTTTGAATAATAGTATTCTTCCGAGGGATATCTTCCGGTGGAATATCCATTTTCAGCATATGAGGTAGATAAATACAGTTCCACACTAATGATGTCTTCATTTCTTATTGTTTTCCATATACTCCCTTCGAAAACCCGTAAACCGTACTCGTTAAACTCTATCATCATATTTTTAGCTTGTAGATAGTATGTGTAATGAAGAATTATTACAGGTGAAAAAAAAAGTATAAAGCCAATTGTGAAAAATATCATAAACAATTCAAAATTATGGAACTGCATAACTAAAGCAAATACTATTATTATGAAATATGTTATAATAACAAATAAACTTTCCTTTATTAAAAGGTAATGATTTTTTAAAGTTACACTGTACATTACATTGGTAGAGGCAAGCCCCCATTGCTAAAATCAATAACAAAATTGCTCCACATTCTATTTAAAGATTCTGAAAGCGTATCATAGGCATATTCTGCTGCCAATCCTGTAACACTTAAAATAAATTCAACAACCACAGCACTTCCAACTCCAACACCTGCTAGAATCGCAGTGCCGGTAGAACCTGTTTTGATTGTGAACCTAATTCCATCCATATCACCTATGTTATTAGTATAGTGATTAATCAATGCCGCTGAATCAAATGCAAAACCAGCTACATTTGCAGCTAAACTTAACTTTCCAAATGCCTTTACCGCGGCTATGTTATCTGCACTACATGCTAATACATATGATTGTCAGCTAAATAACCTAAGTTTTGAAAGTATTAGATAAATTAACAACAGCTCTTCCGCCCCCTGCATTACCTACGTTCTCCGTAAATATAGCTTGCAACTTAAATATATTGCAAATAATAATTAACATAAATAACTTCTTAAAATTTAATTCCTTATGTACTGATATCACAAACTCATTCCATTATTCAAATCAAAATTTTAGTTTTTTTGTTGATGAGTTTATGACAATTAGGGTTCCTAAATCTAAAAGCATTCTACTTCCCAAAAACGTTCCCAATTTTGGCCTGCGGGTAATTGAACTATACCTTCTTTATGTGGAAGTTCCAGATTGTGGTCTACCTCATCTGCTACGCCACACCAAGGTTCGAGGCAAACAAAAGGTGCATCAGTTGCAGCCCAGATGCCGAAAAATGGAAAATCATCAAAATGAAAATGTAAACCATAATCATTTTTTATGTTCAATAAACTAATGCAATTACTTTGCATGGTTTTAAAAACCAATGCATCATTATAAAACAAGTCGTGTTTCAGATTTAACTTATGCCCATCTAATTTAATGTTTCCTGTATCTTTTGCTATTAAACCATTATCAAGCTTCCAATAGGTTAAATTATCATCAGCATTAAATGCCAGGTAATAATCGGTATAATCTGTATTTGGAGTGTTTGGAACGGCAAAGGCAGGGTGCGCACCAAGCGAAAAAAGTAACTCTTCCTTACCCGTATTAATGACTTCGTAGGTGAGGATTAGTTTTCTATCCTTAAGCTGATATTTTAATTTAAGTTCGAAGTGAAAGGGATATACTTTTAAACTTTCTTCGGTTTCCGTTAAAGTAAAAACAGCTTCAGTATCGCTTATTGTTTCGGTTTTAAAAACCTGATCGCGGGCAAAACCATGGCGGGGCAAGTGGTAAGTTTTATCTTTATAGGTGTAGCTGTCGTTTTTTAAAGCACCAACAATTGGAAATAAAACCGGACTATGTTTTCCCCAGTACTGATCATCCCCATTCCATAGGTATTCCAATTTGGTTTCTTTACTAAATAAACGCTGGAGTTCTGCTCCCTTAGCTGCTAAGCTTACTTTAATGTAATCGTTTTCAAGAGTTATCATGGTGTGCTAATGTAATAAATATGATGCTTTAAAAAATATCTTTTTTACTAAATTTGGATGCCCGGTTACAGAATTGAAAACAATATGAGATTAGAAATGATATTGTTACTATTTAAGCTTATACTCGACGTTAAACATTGTTAAGGAGTCTGAAGGCACCCCGCACATCAAACAACTTAAATTATGGCTGTAGATTTATCAAAATTATCAAATGCTAAAGTGAAAGCGGCAATTACAGCTTTACAAAACGGCGATTTAAAAGGTTGGTTTGCGTTATTTAGCGAGAACGTTGCCTTTTCTGAAGATGGCAATCAAATGCAGTTTACGAACTTCTTTAAAAAAGCTTTCGGTCATGAGCGTTTTATTAATATCGATAAAGTAGAAGATAATGGCCTCTCGGTATATGGAGATTTTCATTCTGATCAATGGGGAGACTTTAAAACAGCATTCAAATTTCAACTGGATAAAAGCGGAAAAATTAATCGTTTAGATATCGGACAGATTTTTTAGGCCAGAGTCTAAAGTCGAGAGTCCAAAGTCTAAAGTTGATACTTGATATCCAAACTTCCGACTCCGGACTATAGACTTAGGACTTATAACTTAGGCTAAAGAGACCCTTTTTCTTCCCAGATACAGGCGATATTAATAATCGTTTGCACGGCTTTTTCCATATCCTGTAAGCTTACCCATTCTTGTTTGCTATGAAAAGCATGTTCACCAGCAAATATATTCGGACAAGGCAATCCCATAAAAGATAATCTCGAACCATCTGTTCCGCCACGAATGCTTTGTGGTTTAGCCACAATGCCTGCTCTTTTAATGGCTTCAATTCCAAACTGAACGATTTGAGGATGTTGATCCAGAATCTGCTTCATGTTTCTGTATTGTGCCTTAATTTTTAAATCAAAAGTGGCGTTAGGGTAATTTACCATTACTTGTTTTACTGTTTGCTCCAGAAACTGTCCATGTTCGGCTAATTTCTCATCAGTAAAATCTCTGATAATGAAATGTGCTTCTGCCTGTTCTACCTGGCCTGAAAAACTAACAGGATGGATAAAACCTTCTTTTTGGTGCGTAGCCTCCGGCGTTAAAGCATCCTTTGGTAAAGCAGCAATAACATCTGCAAGAATTTTTATTGCACTTTCCATTTTGCCTTTTGCAAAACCCGGATGCGTACTTACTCCATTAATTATTAAAGTTGCTCCATCTGCAGAAAAAGTTTCATCTTCAATTGACCCCAGTGTTTCTCCATCTACGGTATAACCAAAATCTGCACCTAGCTTTTTTAAGTCTACCTGATCAACGCCACGACCAATTTCTTCATCTGGTGTGAAGAGGATTTTAATGGTTCCATGTTTCACATCAGGATTTTTAACCAGGAAATTTACTGCTTCCATAATTTCGGCAAGGCCTGCCTTATTGTCTGCACCTAATAAGGTGGTACCGCTAGCCGTAATAATATCATTACCAATCTGCTGTTTTAAGTCTTTATGATCAGACAATTTTAGCACGATATTGTGGTCATCAGGAAGAATTAAATCTTCTCCTTGATAATTATCATGAATAATCGGTTTTACATCTGCTCCACTACAATCAGGCGAGGTATCCATATGAGAACAAAAGAAAATTATCGGTATTTTTTTGTCAGTGTTGGATGGAATCGTTCCATAAACATATCCATTATTATCCATTTCTGCATCAGAAATGCCCATTTCCAATAGTTCATTTACCAATAACGCACCTAAATCTTTCTGTTTAAGAGTAGAAGGACAGGTAGGAGAATTAGGATCAGATTGGGTATCGATTTTCGCATATCTGATAAATCTTTGCGATAAGGATTGGTCTAAATTGATGTACTTGCTCATAAATCAAAGGTAAAAGTTATAAATATTCGATAAACATATTATTTTTGTAAAAAACGCCCAATGACACCTAAACTCCTGAAGTCTACTCTCCTGACTATTATATTTACCCTGCTTATACATTTCTCTTTTGCGCAATCCAATTATTTTAAATGGTCTGGTGGGATTGGTGCTGGTCCAAACTTTTCTAGAACAGACGTAAAAAAAGGAAACTGGGGCCACACCGCTTATGGCGAACTTAATTTTCATTTTACGCCTTTTGTTACCCTCGGGCTTGAAGCACAATATGGTTTGGTACAGGGCGGAAATATTCGCACGGACACTCACAACAGGCAATTCGCTAATAAATATACAACGATTGGCGCAAATTTTAAGTTTATGCTTGGTGAAGTTATTGATTTTGAGAGTAGTAAATTTCTCGATAATATTAAAGGAGTTTATGCTGGTATTGGCGTAGGTGTAATTAATAACAATATTACCGATATTGTGCGTTTTAAACCGCCTTGGGCAGCATACGATCCGGGGTTCGGCCCCTTTCCCGGCCAGGATAAGACCAGAAATATCTGGGTACCTATTAGTATAGGCTATAATTATTTTCTTTATGATGGTTATGGTTATATACGCTACGCGATTAATCTTAATTTGCAAAGTAACTTCACTTTCGGTGAGGGATTGGATGGCTATGATGATCCAGCTGCTAAATTTAAAAATTATGATCCTGATACTTATAATAGCTATACCATTGGATTTAAATACTTCTTCGGAAACGTAAGAACTTATCACAAAACTTTGTAGATTCGTTTAATAATTTCCTATTATGAGAAACGTTTTTTTGCTTTGCCTGGTGCTTTTCTCATTTTCTGTTTTTTCTCAAAAAACCCCTTATGAGCAGCGTAACAAAACAGAAACAGCTACCTATACTGATGCCATTGCTTATTATAAAAATTTAGCCCAAAAATACCCGGAAGCCAAACTTTTCACATATGGAAATACAGATTTTGGCATCCCCCTGCACTTATTGGTATTATCAAAAGATCAGGTCTTCGATCCTTCAGAAATTATAAAAAGAAAAAAAGCAGTTCTGTTAATTAATAATGGAATCCATCCGGGCGAACCTGAGGGAATAGATGCGGCCATGATGTTAAGCAGGGATTTATTGGTTCATAACAAATTGCCAAAAGATGTAGTAATCTGCGTGATTCCAATTTATAATATTGATGGAAGTTTTAACCGTTCGGCTACCTCAAGGGCTAATCAAAACGGACCATTAGCTTATGGTTTTCGGGGTAATGCGAAAAACCTGGATCTAAACCGTGATTTCATCAAAACCGATTCGAAAAATTCAGCCGCATTACAACTGATTTTTAATACCTGGCAACCGCAGGTTTTTGTTGATACCCATACGAGTAACGGAGCAGATTACCAGTACGTAATGACACTGATTCCAACTCAGAAAGATAAGTTAAATTCTATCTTATCGGGATATCTGACCAATACCTTAGTGCCAGAATTGTATAGCAAAATGGCGAAGCAAGGTTACCCGATGATTCCTTATATAAACTCCATCGGCGAAACACCTGAAAGCGGAATTACCGGATTTATCGAATCGCCGCGCTATTCTACAGGATATGCTGCATTGCATAACGTAATCGGCTTTATGCCAGAAACACACATGCTCAAGTCTTTTGATTTGCGGGTAGATGCCACCTATAAATTGCTGCAAAGTTACGTAGATGTTGTTCAGCATGATGCAAAGCTTATTTTCGAAAATAAACAGAAAGCAGATGCCTTCGTTGCTAAACAACATGAGTTTCCATTAACCTGGCAGCTGAACAAAAATGAAGTGAATGAAATTCCCTTTAATGGTTTTGAAGCCGGAAAAAAGCCAAGTGGGGTAAGTGGGTTTGATCGTTTGTTTTACGATAAGCGTAAACCATATACTAAAACCATTAAAGAGTGGAATAAATACGAGCCTGCAATTTCGGTTCAGAAACCAATCGCTTATATCATTCCAAAGGCCTGGGATAAAGTAATAACACTGCTAAAACTCAACCAGGTGAAAATGCAGGAGCTGAAAAGTAATACCAAAATTGAAGTTGAAAGCTATTATATAGATGATTTTAAAACAGGCGCAAAACCTTATGAAGGTCATTACCCGCATTCGGCAGTGAAGGTGAATCCGATCAGACAAAGTCTTCAATATTATGCAGGAGATTTTGTGGTATACGTAAACCAGCCTAACAACCGGTACATTGTAGAAACATTGGAACCACAAGCTACAGATTCTTTTTTTAACTGGAATTTCTTCGATTCTATTCTGGATATGAAAGAACACTATTCAGCATATATTTTCGAAGATACTGCGGATAAGCTGTTAAAGGACAACCCTGATTTGAAAGCAAAACTGGAAAATAAAAAGTCATCTGATCCTGATTTTGCTAAAAACGGAGCCGCTCAGCTTGACTTTGTCTATAAAAATTCTGATTATTACGAGAAATCGCACAATCGATATCCGATTGCCAGGTTGATGATTCCTGCTAAACTTGATTTAAAATAACCCAAATGGAATACCTAAACGTGGCTCCCGTAGCCTCAATTATTTTTGTTTTTACACTGGTTACCAGTCTGTACGCTTTTTATGATCAAAGCTTATATGGTAAATTTATGCTTCATCCTTATAGCGTTTCCAAAGGAAATAAGGTTTTTACATTAATTACCAGTGGATTAATTCATGCCGATTGGATGCACTTATTTTTCAATATGTTTACCTTTTATGCTTTCGCCTTTACGCTGGAGCAAATGATGGGAAGCTGGCAATTTGGATTAATGTATTTCATTGCTTTGATTTTAAGTGATTTGCCAACGGTATTTAAGCACAAAGATGATTTTCATTACAATAGCCTGGGTGCATCAGGAGCAATTAGTGCCGTGCTTTTTAGTTATATCCTTTATAATCCCCTTTCAAAAATCTACATCATGTTTATCCCGATTGGGATTCCGGCAGTTATATTTGGCGGCTTGTACCTGGTCTATTGTGCATATGCTTCCAAAAACTCCAGGGATAACATTAACCACGATGCCCATTTTTTTGGTGCTTTAACCGGGTTAATTTTTACTGTAATTTTTGTACCTGGCATTATTCAACATTTTATAGCTGCACTAACCGGCGGTGGGTAAACATGGATTTTGAAAAAAACTCATTGGATTATTGGGATCTTTAATAATTTCGAACTTGACGTAACCCCAGGGTTTCCAGAAATTTTCCAATACCTGCGCATAAACCTTATGCTGCCAAACATCAAATAAGGGTTTACTCATGTTTCCACGAAGGGGCATGGCCTCAATGTAGGTAGTACCTTCAACAGGCATAAAAGTATATTCAGGTAATCTGTTAAAAAGATAGGCAGAGTAATAGAAACGGGCCGTTAGCTCTTCAAACTGCTCTGCCGTTAGTGCTTTATCTTTAATTTCATTGAGAATTTCCTGATGAAAACGTTTATTAGTGCCATTATCTTGCAGGCAGGCAATAATACCAAAGTCCTTTAGTTTTAATGAAAAGGTAAGGGTATTAATTTCATCGCGGAAACTAAAGGGCGTCTCCTCATTCTCAAGTTTAACGATAGTAATCGACCAGGGCGAAAAATCTTCAAATTCAATGCTGGTGTATAGGTTTTGTAGCATGAAATTCAGGTTCGCAAATTTCATCATCAGCGATTGAGACATATTTAAACCATCAGCCGTCATTTCCTTTCTTAGCGCCGAATGCATTTCGATATACACAAAACCATATAAAAACTTACCAACCCAGTTAAATAGATCAAGCGCTGTTAACTCAGAAACGCCTGGATAACCTGCTTCAAAAGCATTTTCTATCTTGTTTTCGAGGGGATTCAAAAACTGTTCATTCACCTCGCTATTTACCGGAATAACCAATGTATTATACGAACGGATGCTTTCATCCAAAAACTGAATTTGCTCCTCACCAGTTAAGGCAGCCTGCGCCAACAACCATTTCGGAATTAGCGGAATCTGAATGACCGGCGAATTAAAAGTGTTGCCACTTAAGAAACATTTTTTATATAAAAAATCGAAATTTTGGAAGGGATTGTATAAGCCAGTATTCATTACTGCAATATTAACCATTATATTTCTAGCGCTGGTTAACGATGATTTTTTTTAACGTTTGGATTACAACGTCTCCCTGGTCGGTGGCTCACCAACCAAGGGTTTCATCCGGGCCAACAATCAAGGCTTTGCTTAATAATTATTATAAAAGTAACTAATATCATCTACCAGCTGACTGTAAATAGGCTTGGTAAACTCTAGAAATAAAGCATCAGGCGGCGGTGGAAGAATTTCTTTCCTCCTTGTCATGGCCAGTTGGTTTGTATTTAGGGCCCGGTCATCGCCCTGGTAACTGGCCCAACTATCTCTCCAAACATAAGTGCCAGGAAATTTCTGTTGTTTAATAATCTTCCGGCTCTGCCAATCGGTAATCGTCATGTCTAATAAACCTGAAGATGAAATATTTTTCTCGAAGATGCTTAAGGTTGCTTTTACCGTTCCGTAAACAGCTTTTTTGTCGCGGGTTTCACCAATCACCACACTATCGCGCGTTAATTTTTCTACTCTTTCTTTTACATAAGTCTGGCCGACAATAAAATCATCAAAGTTTAGACTTAAGACCTGATCCGGAACAATTTTTTCATTCGTTGCCTGGTCTTCAGCATAAAAAATAACAAACTTATTTCTTGAGTAGTGGCTGATGAACTCATTAATTTGCTGTTGAAAATAATTACCACTTAATTGATACGGCCCTCTGTTAATGATAATTGGCTGAACCACCACACGGGTAATGGCCGCCCAAAAAGCATCATCAATTTTTGTTTTTACATCCTTATAATCAGGTTGCAGGTTTTGAACTTTTTCAAATTCGTAGTAAGCTTTTTTAGCTGACTGGCGATTGTTTTCGCGGAGGTAAATTACGCCCGAATTATACCTCACCGCAGCCGCATTATATCTACTATCTGATAACTCCCTGATGTATTTTACTGGCGAAGGAATGATCACCAAACATGCCGGGCAGGTGTTAATCTCATCTGCCAACTGGTTTATTTTTTGATAATCATACATAATTGATTCCCATCTAAATAAATCATTGGATAATTTAGCCTCATCAATTTTCCTTAAATGATCTTGCAATGCAAGCTGATAAGCTGTTTTTAACACCTGCGTAGCTTCACCATTTTTTGGCGAATTTTGTAATCTGCCTACTGCTTTAGCAACTGAAGTATCATAATCGCCTTTCTGCAAGGCATTCTTTCCGGTGGTACATCCTCCTAATATTATTAAGGATAAATAAATAAAATACCGTAATCTTGAAGTGTTTTTCATAACCAGCGCATTTAGTAGTAATCGGATGAATATAGCCAATGTTTTTATCATCCGCTAACGAGATTTGTAAGGTAATATTCCCTTATTTAAATAAAAAGACGATCGATCATGAAGATTAGTTGCAAGCCTTTCGAATTAGATTTAAAACACCCTTTTTCCATCTCTAAATTTACACGAACCAGTACCCCTTTAATGCTAATAAAAATCCAGTATGAGGATGTAGTTGGTTATGGAGAAGCTTCAATGGTGCCTTATATGGGCGAAAGTTATGAAACTGCACAGGCGTTTTTAAATCAGGTTGATTTAAGTCAGTTTCACCACCCATTTATTTTTGAAGAGATTATTACCTATCTCGATTCGATAGCTCCTGGCCAGCCAGCCATTAAAGCTGCTATTGATATTGCCTTAAATGATATAAATGGTAAAATTTTAAATAAGCCTTGTTACGAAATCTATACTGCTGATCTTTCTAAAATGCCAGTTACTTCTTATACCATCGGCATTGATACCCTGGAAGTGATTCGCGAGAAACTGAAAGATGCGGAACAATTTAAAGTGATTAAAGTAAAACTGGGACGTGATAACGACCAGGAAATTATTGAAACTATTCGGCGTATGACTAATGTTCCGCTTTATGTTGATGCCAACCAGGGATGGACGGACCGGATCAAAGCCATAGACTTAATTTACTGGTTGCACCAGCAGGGGGTACTTTTGATTGAACAACCCATGGATAAAAATGATCTGGATGGAAATGCATGGTTAACGGAACGGAGCCCGATTCCTTTACTAGCTGATGAGGCTGTACAGCGTTTAGCTGATATGGACCAATTAAAAGGCGCCTACCATGGTATTAACGTAAAACTAATGAAAAGCTGCGGAATGTATGAAGGTCACCAAATGATTTTAAAAGCCCGTTCTTTCGGGATGAAGGTACTAATTGGCTGCATGAGCGAAACGAGTTGTGCTACCCTGGCGGCCGCGGCCCTGGCGCCACTTTGTAATTGGGCAGATTTAGACGGACCGTGGCTAACACTAAATAATCCCTTTACGAATCCGCCCTTTGAAAATGGAAAATATAGGTTAAAGAATTTGCCTGGCTTGGGCCTGGAAGGTGTTACTTCGGATCTTTTTCTTTAAAAGATTTCCTAATGTCTTTCGTTAGATGATACTTAAAATAAAATAAGCAGCAAATAACACCAACCAAAAACCCGGCTGGAAGATATTTAGCATTATTATAACACCAAACCAATCCAAAAATGGAGAGAATGATGGCCAGGTTATAAAAGATATTTAAAGCAAATTTTTTACCCACGGTTTAATTATTGAATGAAAGAAGGATTGAATTTGGAATGAGAAGGTGGTAGCATGAAAGATTTATTGGAATGTCGAATAAGTTTCACGCTCATGACATTCACTCATTCTACCTTTAATAAAGTGATTGAATTTTGAATAAGCTACATGCTAATCACATTTACTCATTCAAAACTCACTCATTACATGATTAATACACCGGCATATTTGGGTCAAAGGCTTCTTGCCAAGCTAGAATCCCACCTTTTAAATTATATAAATTTTCGTGCCCGTATTGAGCTTCCAGTTGCATTACTGCAGCGGCGCTTCTTTTTCCACTACGGCACTGAATAATAACTGGCTTATCTTTTGAAACTTTTTCTGCCTCAATTAAAATTCCACCTAATGGAATATTTTCGCCATTGAGGTTGGAAACTTCATATTCGAATGTCTCACGAACATCGATTAATTGAAAATCTTCTTTATTGTCGATTTTTGCCTTTAGTTCTTGTACCGATATTTCTTTCATTTTGATTTTTGTGTTTATGCAAATATAGGGAATTCAATTTTACGGTTAACATCAAAAAAATGCCATATAATCTTAAGCCAGGCTGTAACAACTTAAACCCTTAAGCGTTTAACTATAAATTGTTACAATGGACAAGTTGAACCGTTTCTTCTGGTTTTGTTCTGGCGCACATATCCCTACACTGGAAAAGTATCCAACAGAACAGAATAAATATACAGGCATTGGTGCCACCATCTTTTTTACCGGTTTATTTGCTGCGCTTTCGGGCGGTTATGCCATGTATTTCGTTTTTAAAGGCGATGATCTGGCTGTAATCTTTGCCCTTGTTTTTGGCTTTTTATGGGGAGCTGCCATTTTTAATATGGACAGATACATTGTATCGAGCATCAATAAAAGCGCCAGTACCAATAAGCAGCTTTTGCAGGCTACGCCACGGATTTTGCTGGCAATTATGATCGGGATGGTTATTTCCAGACCCATTGAATTAAAAATCTTCGATAAAGAGATTAAAGAGCGTTTAAAGGTGAGTTACCTCAATGGTCAGCGATCTAAAATAGATACTTTAAATAAAGCTTTTGAAAATAAATACCAGGTAGAATTTGGCCGGTTAAACCGGGAGAAAGCAACCAGAGATTCATTAGAGAAAGGCATCAAAGCAGACCGGCAGAAGCTGAATTTTGAAATTTTCGGTAATAAAACAGCCGAAACATCTGGTGTGATGGGATACGGTCCTTACGCAAAACGTAAAGAAGCAGAAATTAAACAACGCGAAGTAGAGCTGGATTCGCTTAAGGCCACGATTAATAAATCAGAATCTTTTGTAGATAAGCGAAAGGAATTCGACGGCTTATTTACCGAAAAACTTTACACCAAAAAACAACTCGATAGTTTAGCAGACCTCGCTGGCTTTGCCGATCGAAACTGGGCTTTAGGGCAGCTAAAGTTTAACGTAGATGGAACCAGCGACAGCAATACCGCAACGGCTGTAACATTTATTGGTTTACTCTTCATCTTTTTTGAATGTTTGCCTGTATTTGTAAAGCTGATGAGTGCCCGCGGTCCTTATGATTATGCTACAGCAGATGGCGATGAGGTTTCTATCTATCAGTCAAAAAAAGATAAAGATTTCCATTTGGAGGTTGCTGATCATATTCATGAAACCCGGGTAGATTCTGAATCATCCAAACGGAAAGAAATTATTAAAGGAAAAGCATATCGCGATTTAGAAAAATATGACTGGGATCAGGAGTGATAGAGAATGGAATATTAAGGAATTACAGGTAGCGTTTGGAAAATTTATGGCAGGATTAATGTCGCTTATCGAACTTAGAAACTATCTTTATCGCGGCAAAAAGCTAAATCTAAATAACAGCAAAATATAAATAGACTATGAAGAAAATCTTCCTTTTAACGCTTGCCGGAATGGCAACTTTACAGCTGAGTGCGCAAAATATCGATAAGATCATCACCCGGGAATATACCGATCTTCTAATTAAAACCTTAAGTAGTGATGAGATGCAAGGTCGTGCGACGTTTACACCTGGCATTGATAAAGCAGCATCTTTTATTGAATCGGAATTTAAAAAAATAGGCTTAAAGCCTTTAACAGGTGAAAAAAACTTTCGGCAGACTTTCTTTAAATATCAGGTTGCCAATGAAAGTAAGGCCATTAAAATTGATGGAAAAGAGATTGCCGCAGAAAATTTGATCGTTTCTGGTATAAATGCGGAGAATATCACTTTAGATAAATCAAATACCACTGTTGTTAAACTTGATCCTGAAAAGCCATTTTTAAATCAGTTCCGGGCCATGATGTCTGCCGGGAAAAACCAGGTTGTTTTAGTTGATGCTAAGTTCGCCGAGAACTTTAAACGCTACAAAAGCTATTTTGATAAGCCGGTAACTATCGATGAAAAAGATATGAGCGGCACACCAAATGTGCAGGTTTTTGTATTAGGTACCAATGAAGCTACGGACTTTAATGTAGAGCTGAAGAGCAAAGTTTCTAAAATGCCATTATTTAATGTGACCGGGATGATTCCTGGTAAATCAAAGGCTAAAGAATTAGTGGTTTTTTCTGGGCACTACGATCATTTGGGGGTACTGAAAACGGTAGATGGAGATAGCATTGCAAATGGAGCTGATGATGATGCATCGGGAACCACCGCCATGATTGCTTTAGCTAAATATTATAAAGCACAGAAAAATAACGAACGCACCTTAATTTTTGTTGCTTTTACGGCTGAAGAAATCGGCGGTTTTGGCGCAAAATATTTTTCCAGTAAGCTAAATCCTGATGAAGTAGTGGCCATGTTTAATATCGAGATGATTGGCAAAGATTCTAAATTTGGTAAGAATACAGCCTTTATTACTGGTTATGATAAATCTGATTTTGGAAAAATTTTACAGAAAAACCTGGCAGGAACAGAGTTTACTTTCCACCCAGATCCTTACACCGAACAGAATTTATTTTATAGAAGCGATAATGCAACCTTGGCGGCTTTAGGCGTTCCGGCACACACCATTAGTACCGATCAGATTGATGTAGATAAATTTTACCACACGGTTAAAGATGAATATAGTACGTTGGATGTAGAAAATATTTTATCTACCATTAAGGCCATTGCAAAGAGCGCAACTTCAATTGTAAATGGAAAAGATACACCTACCAGAATTCCTAAATTAAAGCAGTAAACTGGATTAGAGTTGAAACAAATAAAGCCTCAAATGATCAGTAAAAAACTGATTGTTTGAGGCTTTAGCATTTTTGAGGAGATTAGAATTTGTATTCCATCACATAATCATCCATGATATAACCTTCGCCAATATCTAGCTGCACAGATTCCTTAATTTCAAAGCCACCTTTTAAATAGAAGTCTTTGGCATTATTATGTTTGTTTACATTGAGCTGTAAGGCTGATGCGCCTGCTTCTTTAACCTGATTAAAAACTTCATTGATGAGCAGTTTCCCTACGCCTTTGCCATGTGCGGATGGCAACACATAAAGCTTGTGAAGCTTATAGACTTTTTCTTCCAGATCAATAATTGAATATCCAGCGAAGCCATATTGATTTTCATTATCTTCTGCAATTAAAAAAATATGACCTCCCAGAAATTGGTGTAACAATTCTCCTTTATTATACATTTTTTCGAGCATGTAATCAATTTGCTCCTGACCGATAAGGTCTAAATAGGTGGATGGCCATGTCGCCGCAGCAATATCGCGAATTACCGCTATATCCTGCTCTTTCGCTTTTCTTAACGTAATCATATCGGTTCACTAATAAAAATGGGCTGTCCTGAGAAGGTGAATTCCACAAAACCATCATTTACCACTACAAAGATTTCTTCTTCGGTTTGCATTAAATTGGTCACTTCGAGATATCGGTTTCCATGAATTAAAAACTCACTTCCGGCAGGCTTCCAAACCGAAAAGCCAGATTTTATAGGGTAGTGTTTTGATTTTTCTGTGAATACAACGAGGTTAATCTGATCTTCAAAACCGGCAAATTTTTCTAAATCGAATTTTCGGGCGATAACATTTACTGCCGGATATTTCTCTTCATACAGATAATTTATCGCTACCATTAAAGCATCAACCGGACCCTGAATAATTTTGGTGTCTTCCTGAACATCTTCTGTGCTGCCATTCACCAACACATCAACTTTTAAACCTAAAGAAAAGATTTTATCATAATTTTCACCGTTAACTAAAAGTGTTGGGCTCCACTCCAATAGCTGCCCCAAAAGTTCTTCATTAAAGTTGCCAAGCTCGTCTATATATAAAGCTGGCTCTTGTTTTTCTTTTACAATGTGGTGTGATGACATGATGCGAAGATAAAAAAAAGTAAGGAAGTATCTGGTGTGAGTAGCGGTGGGTAGAAAGTAGTAAGTAGTGAGTAGTGAGTATCGGGTAGTAAGTATCAGGTATCGAGTATCGAGATTCTGAAACTAGCCTTTCACTACATCATAAAAATCCTGATAGGCTTCGATAAAATCATCAGCCAAATTGATCGCGCCAGATACTGCAATGCCGTGAATTCCGGTTTGCATCAGCGATTCAACATCAGCAAATTTAACACCACCAACCGCCAGGATTGGAATCTCAACAGATAATGCCTTCAGTTTTTTCAGCATCACGGAATAGCCTTCGACACCTAAAAGCGGCAAATCGTTAGGCTTAGTTGCTGTATGTGCAAAAGGGCCAAAGCCTGTATAATCGGCTCCTTCATTAACCAGCCTGATGATATTTTCCAGTGTATTTGCCGAACCTCCTAAGGTGATATCATCCCCAACCAATTTACGCAAGATGGTGAAATCCGCTTCCATATTTTCTATGTGAAATCCTTGGATATCGGCCTTGCCATTTAAATGGATATGATCAGTTACCACTAATGTAGTGCCCCAATCATCGCAAATTTCGGCAATGAGATTAATTTCTGTTAGAAGTTCTTCATCGGTTTTGCTTAAACAGCGGTATTGAATCCACTTCGCACCAGCTTCACAAGCCATTTGGACTTGCGCTACGTGTGATAAATGTGGAAGATCGTGCGTAATATATTGAAGTTTTTCGATGTATTTCATGTGAAAACGGGTAGGATTTACCTGATTTTAACCTTTAAAAATTTAAGTGACAAGATAAGAAAATATGCAGATTGTACAGGTTTATAGTCGAGAATAGGTTGACATTTGAAGGATAAATGATAAAGTAACATTAATATAGACAAATTCAGACTACGGTATACTCAATTGGTATTGAGTTCAAAATGTGCCATAATTATTAAATTGAAAGCACACGTATACATAAATTGACATAAATTATACTTTATCCTGTCATGTTTTCTGTAATACCCTCGTTAATAGGAATTTAAACTTTTTATTTTTTTTATAAAGTTATTATATCTTTTTATTTTTTTTTTTAAGTTTGTTATAACTAATTACAAACCAACTAACTAATTTCAGTGCTAACCGAACGTCGTATTTATAAAAATGCCATTATTGGCATATGCTCTTCCTATTTAGATATGCACCTATTGATTGATTCCTTTCAATAAAAATCCCCCTACATTTTAAAAATTAATCGAATTCTAAACACTTAAACGTTAAAAAAATCAGATAAGAAAACCCAACAACCAATCAACCAAAACAATTTCACAATCACTAAAAAACATTAAAATGAAGAAAATTTACTTTAAATGTTTGAGCTTGCTATTGCTTTTATTTTTAGCAAAAGCAGCCGATGCTCAGACGGTTATTACAGGATCTGTAACTGACGGATCAGGACCTTTACCCGGGGCCAATGTATCTGTAAAGGGGACACAGAAAGCTACTCAAACCGATGGAAATGGTAAGTTTGCAATTAACGCTGCTGGTAATGAAACCTTAATTTTTTCTGCAGTAGGTTATCTTAGACAGGAACTTCCGGTAGGCAGCAGAAAGGTGTTTAATATCACTTTAAAAGAGGATTCGAAATCTCTGCAGGAAGTTACGGTTACAACAGGTTTCGGCGTAAAACAACAAACCAGAAAGCTGAGTTATTCCATACAGGAAGTAAAAGGCGAAGACCTGGTAAGGGCGAATGAACAGAATATTGTAAACGCCTTGCAGGGAAAAGTTGCCGGCGTAATGATCAATCAGGGTTCTGGCGGTCCGCAGTCTTCTTCCCGAATCAGAATCCGTGGTAATTCTTCATTAAGCCCGAATACCCAACCTTTGGTGGTAATTGATGGAGTATTAATCCAACCAGGGGTAACCGGAGCAGATAGTTACGGCAATAGCCCTCAGGATTTTGGTAATATTATGAAAAACTTAAATGCTGACGACTATGAAAGCATTACGGTATTAAAGGGTGCAGCAGCAAGTTCTTTGTATGGTTCACGCGCTCAAAACGGGGTTTTATTAATTACATCGAAAAAAGGAAGAGGCGGTCAGGGCCTTGGTATATCTTTCTCTCATACACAAACTATTGAGCAAGCCTATCGCACAATGGATTTACAGAATGAATTCGGTGCAGGTATCAACCCGACCTTTACAAAAGATGCTTCAGGTACACCAATCGTTGATCCGGCAAATTATTTCTGGAGTTTTGGTCCCCGGTTTGATGGAAGTATGGTTAAAGATATTGATGGCAGAATGATTAGCTGGAATGCACAGCCAAATAATTTATTAGACGCCTATAAACTTGGAAACTATAGTAATTCTAACCTAGCTTTCCAGGCGGGTAGCGAAACAGGAACATTCAGGCTATCTTATTCTAAATTATATAGTACCGGTATATTACCAAATAACAAATTTGACCGTGATGCGATTGACTTTAGAGGATCTCAGAAAATCGGAAAGATATTCGAAATTAACGCTGGTGTAAACTATACCATCAGCAATAGTTTTAATCCAATTAATCAATCAAATAACAGTAACCCACTTTTCGCCTTGGTATATGCCAACCCAAGAAGTTATGACACCAATTATTGGAAAGACAGGTATCTTGACCCAGCTGTTGGCGGTGTATTAACCGGTAATCAAGATGCTTATGGTCTTTCTGGCCTTTGGTTTGACCTTAATGAACGAAATGTAAGGCAGAGAGAGAACAATTTTAGAGGTAATGTAGATATTAAGGCAAATATTACGCCATGGTTAAATGCATTGGTTCGTGGAACTTTAAACCAAATAAATGTTAATGGGGAGACAAAAAATATTGGTAGCGGAGTAGCTTTTGCGGGCGGTGAGTACGCCCTAAGTCAATCGAATCAAAGAAGCAGCAGGTTACAATTTTTATTGAACGGAAACAAAAAACTTAGCGAACTTTTCGATTTTAACATGAGTTTAGGTGCTGAAACGACAAAGGATTTTGGAAACAACTTTACCAAATCTAGAACAGACGGGGGATTGAAAGACCCAGGTAAATTTTTCTTAGGAAATTCAGTTAATCCGATAATTACAGATAACCAATTAGACGGTAGCCAGAGAACAGATGCATTGTATGCTTTTGGAGATCTGACTTATAATAACATGCTGACCTTAAATTTTAGTGTAAGAAACGATTGGTCATCTACGTTAACCTATCCAGATGGCACAGGAGATCATAGTTATGTTTATCCTGCAGCAGGTCTTTCTTATGTTTTTTCAGAATCGCTGAAAAATAAGCCTGCATTCAATTTTCTTTCTTATGGTAAATTGCGTGCAAACTTCGGTTATACAGGTTTAGGTACCAGTCCGTTTTTAACTAGCGCAGGTAAATACAAGTTCCTTGGCACCTATACAGACGAAACAGGGAAAGTGCTGCCGAGATATGGATATCCGGAGTATACCCTTGGAAACAGTACGCTTAAGAATGAGCTTACCAAAGAGTTAGAGCTCGGTACCGAACTGCGTTTCTTTAAAGATCGTTTAGGAATTGATTTCTCATTTTATAAAAAGAATACCACAAACCAGATTTTATCTTTGGCGCTTCCTTCAGAATCTGGTGTAACCCGGAAACTGTTTAATGCCGGTAATATTCAAAATCAGGGTATTGAAATTTTATTAACGGGAACTCCAATTAAAACAACTAACCTGGAATGGAATAGTACAATCAATTTCGCCAGAAACAGAAATAAAGTTATCGAATTAGCTCCCGGAGTAGATTCTTATACTTTAGGTTATGCATTTGGAGCCGACATGAGCTCGGTTGCCATTGCGGGTGAACAGTACGGAAGCATCTATACGGGTTATGGTTATGCAACTTACCAGGCTACAGATGCGGCCGGAAATAATATTGACAACCCAAATAATGGAAAGAAATTATTGAAGGCTAACGGAAGCTATTTTAGAAGTGGGGATGCAGGCCAGGGGAATAAAAACCTGGGTACCATGATGGAAAAATTCAATGCCAGTGCGATCAATAATATCAGATATAAAAATTTCAACCTCGGCTTTCAGGTAGATGCTAAAATAGGTGGTTTATTGGCTTCTGGTACGCACCAGTATGGAACTAACTTTGGAGCGTTTGAAAGCACCTTGTTTGGCCGTTCTGCTGAATTTGGCGGTTTACCAAGAAAAGATGCTTCAGGTGCGGTAATTGCCAACGACGGAATAATTCCTGATGGCGTATTTGCCAAGGGAACTATGATTAATAATGTAAATGTTGGCGGCTTAACTTTTGAAGAAGCCAATGCAAGAGGAATTATTCAGCCAGTTAGTGCAAGGGTTCATTATGCAAGGTTAACCCAATGGTCTACCGGAATTAGAGAATATTCTACATTTGAAAATAGCTGGGTAGCCTTAAGGGAGGTGTCTTTAGGTTACACTTTACCAAAGAAATTAACCGATAAAATAAACTTTAAACAAGTTAATGTTGGCGTTACAGCGCGTAACCTAATGTACATCTACAACAGCCTGCCAGATCATTTAAATCCTGAAGGTTTATTCAGCAATAGTGCAGGTTCTTTCGCAGAGTATGGTGGTATGCCTTATGTACGCACTTTCGCACTCTCGGTAAGAGCAGCGTTATAATTTTAACAGTTAAAGAAATTGACCATGAAAATGAAAACAAAATCTACCCTAATGCTAACTGCATTAATCGGGCTATCCATATCATCGTGTAAAAAGGAAAAATTTGTAGAACTTAATACCGATCCCACTATTGTAAATCAGATTACCCCAGAACAACAGTTCATGAATTCTGTAATTAATATGCATGCTGATCGTTTCGAAGCATATTATGATAATTTCAGAGCGATAATGCCCTGGATGCAAATGACAACGCCACTAAATGGAAATGCGGTTACCTTTATTTCGGATGCGGCAAGTTTCAGGAACGTGAGGTATGGTAATTTTTATCCAAAAGTTGGAGGAAACCTTACTGATATGGAAGACTTGGTAAAGAAACTATCTGCTGAAGAACAGGCTAAACGGGTTTTTCAGGTGGAAATTGCGCACATCGTAAAAGCTTACTATGCTTTCTATGTTTCTGATGTAACCGGAAGCCTGCCTTATACGGAAGCATTTTTGGTAAGAAGCGGTGGCACAGAAACACCCAAGTATGATACTCAGGAGGTATTATTTGATTTGCTTGATGCACAATTAAAAACAGCGGTAACTACATTAAACAGCACACCACCTGTAGCACAAAGTTCATTGGGTACAAATGATCTTTTCTATCAGGGCAATATTTCCAACTGGATCAAAGTGGCAAACTCCACCAGATTGAGAATGGCCATGCGTTTAATGAAAAGAAATCCTGATAAGATGAAGGCAAAAGTTCTTGAAATTCTGGCTGCACCAGGTGGCCTTATCAACGCTGCTGCTGAAAGCTGGGTTTTTAAGGCAAATGCAACTTATGCTGATGGTGGAGATTGGTCTGCCTTAAATCTACGTGCACCCAAACCTGTAGTAGATTTCATGTATAACAACAGCGATCCAAGAATCAGGTTTTTCTACCAGGAGAATACCTTCACTCAGGCAAATTTTACCACGGCAAAAACGCAAAATAAAATACCTGCCGCTGCAACATTTGATACCAGAAGATTTTATGGTGTACCAACAAGCCCTGATGTTTCTGCCGCTCCGGCATTTGCGAATTTTTTAAATAATATTTCCATATCGGTGGTAAATGGAACGGGGCAAACGGTTAATCAACCCATGGATTCACTATCTATGCTTCAGCCAAGGTTATTTGCTGCTGGTGAGAACGGCGGAAAAGGAATTAATGCATTTCCACTCATCACTTATGCTGATGTTTGCTTTATGCGTGCAGAATTGGCAGCGAGAGGCGTAACAACAGAATCTGCCCAAGATTGGTATAATAAAGGTGTTGCTGCATCTGTTGCATTTTATGATGATTTAGCTAATAAAGCACAAATTATAGATAGAACAGGTACGTTAAGTTATGTGGCAGTAAACGCTACCGAGGTAACCACCTATATGAATAAAACAGATATCAAATTTGATGCAGGCCGGGCCTTAGATCAAATTATTGGACAGGCTTACCTCAACTTTTTTAAGCAACCAAGCGAGGCATGGGCACTTTATAAAAGAACCGGAATGCCAAACTCGTCAACTATCCTTAAATTAGAGAAACTTGTAGCAAGCGGAACAGAGCAAACAATACCAAGAAGAGCTGCGTTAGCCATACCTTCCATTACTAACTTAAACTACCAGAACATTGTGGCTGCCTACCGTACCATGCAGGCAGACCCTGATTTTGGTCAAGGGCCTAGCGATATCACCGGAAGGGTTTGGTGGGATAAAAAATAAAGTTATATTTAATAAAACTATAGAACTCCTAATTTACTTAGGAGTTCTTTTTTCTTTATGAAGTTAAAAACGATCATCTTACTAACCGCTCTATTCTGTGCTAATAATTGTGTTAGCCAAAATGTTTTGTCTCAAAAAGCTTTATGGTCTGCGATTGGCACCACCCATTTGGTTAATTCAAAAAATAACGAAAAAATAGTGCTGAGCAAAAATACAGCTTTCGTATTTCTTTCACCCGAGTGCCCATTGTGTAAAAATTACATGTTGGTACTTAACAACCTCGTTAAAACATATCCGCAGGTAAATATTGTTGGGATAATTCCAGGCAAAAGCTACACCGCTAAAGTTATTAAAGAATTTGGCATAGAATATGAGGCGCAGTTCAACCTCTATCTGGATCAGGACAAAGCGCTTACAAAACTTTTACTTGCGAAAACAACGCCGGAAACAGTGCTACTGGATCAGCTAGGGAATATCAGGTACAGGGGCTTGATCGACAATTGGCAAGCAACACTCGGCGTAAAGCGAAAGGTAATTACCGATCACTACCTAGAAAATGCGCTTAAGAAAATTACATCAAAAAACTATACCTATACCGAAACCAATCCTGTAGGGTGCCGCATTAACGATCTTTAATATGTTCAATAGATTTTTTTTAATTCTTCTTGGCATCTTATTTTTTGAACAGTCATTTGGTCAGAAAGTTACCTATTATGAACACATTGCGCCAATTATTCAAAGCAAATGTGCACCATGCCATCGGCCCGGTGAGGCTGGGCCATTTTCATTACTAAGTTATGCCGATGTAGCAAAAAGGGCCTCTTTTATCAAAGATGTGGTGACCTCTGGCTATATGCCACCATGGAAACCAGACAATCATTACCGTCTGTTTGCAAATAACCGCTCTCTAACTGATAAAGAGAAAAACACCATCATCAACTGGATAGAAAACGATGCGCCGGAAGGTGTAGATAAAAAAAGGAAACCATCAGCTCAACCTTTACTAGCAGGGACACAATACACCCGAAAACCAGATTTTACCCTCAGTATGAAAAATGCTTTTATAGTGAAGGGCGATAATGAAGAACGGTTTATTGTCTTTAAAATACCTTTTAATATGGCTACTGCAAAAAATGTAGAAGCAATGGAATTCGTATGTAATAATAAAAAAATAGTTCATCATGCAAATTTCGCTATACACCCTGTTGCCGATTCCATAGATATAGAATCAACTGCAGACTATGTTAACTTAACGGATGATTCCAGAACCAATTACGACCAATACCTGCCGTTTAAAGAAAAGATGACTTACTACGGTGGCTGGATTCCAGGCACATCTTTTGAATCATACCCGGCAGATTTAGGATGGGTAATGCCTAAGCGAGGTGTTATTTTGCTAACCATTCATTTTGCACCGCTGGCAAAAGCCGAAGAAATTAAAGCAAGTATCAACTTTTTCTTCAAGGAAACGCCTGTAAAAAGAATAGTGAATGTAGTTAGTTTGGGCTCGGGTGGTGTAGGTGAAAGTTCTATAGATCCTTATTTCATGATTAAGGCAGATTCTGTTAAAAAGTTTACACTAAAAATTTTAACCCCGCAGGATCAATCTCTACTCTATGTTTGGCCACATATGCACCTGCTTGGGAAGAGTTTTAAATCTTATGCCGTTACGCCTTTGGGCGATACTATCAGGCTTGTTTCTATACCCTCGTGGGACTTTAGGTGGCAGGAAATTTACCGCTTTAAAAACTTGATTAAAGTGCCCAAGGGATCTGTATTAACAATTGAAGGGACTTATGACAATACCAGGAACAACCCCAATAATCCGAACAATCCTCCTAAAATGGTTTTCTCTGCCAATGATATGAAGTCAACAGATGAAATGATGACTATGCTTCTCGTTTTTTTAACCTATAATGAAGGTGATGAAATAAAAGTTTTAGATCACTAATCCTATTTTTAACGCGATAACCCTCACCAAATGTCAGTTATTTTTGAGAAAAGTCAACGGCTTCGTGCTGATATAATTAAGCACTTTTATTATAAAAGGGTGTTGTCCCTAACAGAACTCAGTATCTTCACTGGAAAAAGTCTTCCCTTAATCAGGTCCATTGTATCCAGTTTGGTTAATGAAGGATATTTATGCGAGCAGGGACTGGCACCGTCTACCGGTGGCAGAAGGGCTTCCATTTACGTACTCAACCCAAACCAAACTAAATATGCAGTAGCGGTAGCGATGGAACAATTAACCACAAGGTTAACGATATACGATCTGTCGAGGAAAGCTGCGATTCCTGTGCAACATC
Organism: Pedobacter sp. CFBP9032; assembly: GCF_034045265.1. Classification (NCBI taxonomy): domain Bacteria; kingdom Pseudomonadati; phylum Bacteroidota; class Sphingobacteriia; order Sphingobacteriales; family Sphingobacteriaceae; genus Pedobacter; species Pedobacter sp. CFBP9032. The sequence continues at coordinate 93,193 of NZ_JAXCWE010000004.1, forward strand.
TTGATCTGGAACTTTCAGATTCTTTTAATGATGTAAATGTGTTAATTAACTTTATCAACGAAAGCATCGCTAAATCAAAAATTAACAGGGTTGATATTTTGGGTGTAGGAATTGGCATGCCAGGCTTCGTAAATTCAGAAATTGGTATCAATTCGTCTTATCTTTTTATCAAAGATGGCTCAACACTAAGGGATTACCTTATTAAAGGGATTGATCTGCCAGTAACAATTGATAATGACTCGAGCCTTATCGCGCTAGCGGAATTAAATTTCGGAAAAGCGAGGAATCTAAATGATGTAATGGTTGTCAATATTGGATCTGGAACTGGCTTAGGTATTATCATTAATGGAAGCCTTTATCGGGGAAGCCGTGGGTATGCCGGTGAATTTAGTCATGTTCCACTATCAAATACTAATGATTTATGTTCATGCGGAAAGAGAGGGTGTTTAGAAGTAGAGACCTCCTTAAGGGTTATGGTCAGAAAAGCCAAAAAAGCTATGCGTAAGGGGATGAGGAGTAGTATGAATGAACTTTTTAAAGACCAAGGAAAACAAGAGATCGATCATTTTCTGGATGCAGTTGTTGCACAGGATCCTCTGGCCATTTCGATCCTGTCAAATGCAGCATTTCAGCTTGGAAAGGGTCTGTCTACCCTTATTCATATCTTAAATCCCGAATGTATTGTGCTAAGCGGAAGAGGCGCAAAAGCTGGTAAAATGCTTATGCCATCAATTCAGCAGGCCATTAACGAATTCTGTATTCCCCGAATCGCAGATTTAACTAATATCGAATTATCCATACTAACCTATGAGGCAGAATTATTAGCGGCAGCTAGCTTAGTTATAGAAAACAATTCATTTGAATAGTATGATGATCTAAAAAGGAAGATCATAAATTTAATGAACGGTTATGCTACAGAAATGAGTGAGCGTCTACATCATCCTATAACAGCAAATACAACCTTTTAAGATGTTAAATAGTAGAGAGGTAGCCTAACTTTACATCAAAAGTGCTATTATAGGGCAAAACAACTTCATTTAAATGATACCTATGCAGTAATTCTGCAATTAAAAAGTTCATTTAAAACTACCAGATTTAAACTTCATTAAAAAGAAAGATATTAGGAGTATACCAACTTTATTGCTAGACTTTTATCTTCAATAGAAGCAATCTATTTCATGAGAAGATTGCTTCATATCCTTTGTTAACGCCATGTTATCCTATTCAGGTTAATTAAAACTTCACATTCAGGTTCAACAAAAAGTTGGTTCCAGCTTGTGGGTAAAAAAAGTTTTCGGTAATCCGGCTCCCTCCAGATTGATAGCCGTAAGTATAACCATTACTTTCATATTTTTTATCGAACAGGTTATTTACCAATAAACCCAGGTTTATATTTTTTACGCCTGCAAATTTAAAATTATAACCTAATCTTGCATTGCTTACCCAATATCCGTTAATTGTTCTATCATTGTTTTGCGTATTATCTAAATACTGTTTGCTTACATATTTACTTTGCAAAGCAATGGCGAACCCTGTTACTGGCTTGTAAACAAACTCGCCAAATAGCACAGCAGCTGGTGAGAAGGAAATATCTGTTAATGAATAGTTGTTAACTACCTGTCCGCCGTTGTCATAGTCGTCATAATATTCTGTGAAATTCTTAATCTTATTTCGACTAAAAGCTGCGTTCGCATTTACAGCAAAAGATTTATTAATGGTGTATCCACCATCCAATTCAATACCCAAACGATAGCTATCATCTACATTTTGACGAAAATTTCCACCTACGTCATTAATTTTGCCCGTTACCACCAGTTGATTTTTGTAAAACATTCCGTAAGCATTGGCACCCAAATTAAACCGGCTATTCTTAAAACGATAACCTAGCTCTACATCATTTAAACGTTCTGACTTAGGGAAAACACCCGCTGCTGCATCTACATAATCATCGCGATTTGGCTCTTTATTGGCTACACTAAATGACGCATATACATTGCTTTCCGTATTAATAAAGTAAGTGGCGCCTAGTTTAGGGTTAAAGAAATTTAACTGATCATTAATGGCCAGCGTATTTAACTTATTTTCCGTCCCTGCAACGTTGTAATTAACCCGGCGGTATTGTAAATCTGCGAATAAACTTAAGGCTTCAATAGGACTATAATTTACCTTTCCATAAATGTTAAAATCAGTTTTAAAACCTTCGTTATCATAATAGTGACGGTCTATATTTCCGTTCGATGCATATTGCGCCCAGATAATTTGTCCGAAATGTGCGCCTTTGTATTCGTTGTAAGCACCGCCAAGGGTGAAGTTTAAGCTTTTCTGAGGCACATAATTAAAGGCATAAGTAACACCATAAAAATCATTATCCAGCCAGCGCCTGCGGATCAGGTCTGTATTCGTCACGGTTGTTCCGCCAATGGTAACCGGATTCAGGCCGTAATCGCTCAGCTTATTATCCACCCGGAATTCTTCATAATAACCTTCACCTTTTGTATAGTGCAAAGCGCCATTAAAGGAAAACTTATCAGAAAATTGCCTTGCATACAGCATTTGATAATGATTTTGCTGGTAATTATCCGTCTGGTTATCATACGTAAAACTATTGTATCTGCGACCTGAATTTAACAAATTTGCAGCATCATCTGCGCTTAATCCATTCCGATCAATATACGCCTGCATCCCCGCAACATCATTGTTTAGACGAGATTCCGGAATACCATTCCACGATTGGTACGTTTTTTCTGTTCCTGCAAAAACATTTACTCTTAACAAATCTTTATTACCGTGGTAAGCCCCAGAAAGGAAGTATGATTTTAATAGCGAAGCGCCTCTGTCTACATAACCATCAGAACTGATTCTGGACAGGCGGCCATCAAAACTAAAGCGGTTATTGATTAAACCTGTACCTACTTTGACGGTGTTTTTCCAGGTATCAAAACTTCCATAAGTATTGTTTACCTCTGCATAGGGTTCCATTTCACTTGCTGTAGTTTGAATGTTTAAGCTGGCACCAAAAGCACCTGCTCCATTTGTAGATGTTCCAACACCTCGCTGAATTTGAATATTATCTACAGAAGAGGCAAAATCGGGCATATTTACATAAAAGGTTCCCTGACTTTCACTATCATTAATGGGAATGCCATTTACTGTTACATTGATCCGACTGTTATCACTACCACGAATCCTGATACCTGTATAACCTACGCCCGCACCTGCATCAGAATTAACCACCACTCCTGGTGTATTTTGAAGAATGAAAGGTAAATCCTGACCAAAGTTATTTTCTTCGATCTCTGCTTTGGTAACGTTTTTATAAGTTGTAGCTGATTTTTCATTTGCCCGCGTTGCCCTAACAATCACTTCATCTGCCAGGAAATTCTGTTGAACCAGGTTGAAATTTAAAACCGTATGATCAGAAAGCGCAACAGATTTTTCCTGCGTCTTGTACCCCACATAACTCACCACAATAGTGTAATTTCCTGCAGATAAATTACTTAAGGAGTAATGGCCACTTACATCACTCAATACCGCAGTTCGCTGGTTTTTAATCTTGATAGTTGCCCCAGGCAAGGCATTTTGATTATTATCGGTTATTTGTCCGGTAACAGCATTTTGTGCCAAAGTAAAGAAAGGCAAGAAAGCAACTAATGTTGCAAAAAGTAAAGTCTTCAATATTTTTGTTTTTAGTTAAACCAATCGGAAACAGGGGTTCTCCCGATTTAAGTTAAACTTCCATAACTCCAATCCCTACGCCGGCATTACCCGGATCAGGTGCATTCGAGGTTGATGGCTGGAGGGTTCCAAAGTTGATGGCATTAGCCTCTACCTTTTTACCTTCTACCTTTCACCTCAAAATGGGTATGATCTCAGCCTGTTTTTGTGTTTATACAAACAAGGCACCCCCAATGATGCTGCAAATGTATAAAAATATTGTGTTATTGATTGATAATGATTGTTCTTCTTTTCCGAAAGAATATAATGAGGTAATAATTGAACCCTTATCAACCAACTAAAAGAATTTGCCACTACTCAGCTAATTCCCAGCGCAAACTTAGAGGATTTAAGCAGAAGCAAATTGTGAAAATACTGCAAAATTATTTTAATCTGCGAGCCAAAGCCTGGCTCAGGTTAAGTCATTTCACATCAGCGATCATATAAATAGGCTGACAAAATTTCTAAAGAACTGTTCATACATAGTATCTAAATTCCATTCTCCATTTAAATGATTAATCAAAGTCCTTATTTTTTGTCATGCCAATTTCAAACCACTTTTAACGCTGAGAAACTAACATTTTCATGGCAGTTGGCTTCTGAAATCATTTTAATTTCGCATGAAATCATCCCCATTAATGCGAAGTATCAATAGCGATTCTGCGCTATAAACTGATGCTTTTCTAATCATTCCGTGGCAATTTGAAAGCTAAACTTTTTAGATTTTCCTGTTGTTCTACCATTTTTAAAAATAAATTAATCTGATATGATTAAAAAGAGCATTTCCTATGTTGGGATATTTCTTTTAGGCGTATTGTCTTTATTGCCATTACCTATTTTATACCTTTTGGCTGATGCCACCTATCTTCTGCTTTACCGAGTATTTGGTTACCGTAAAAAAGTTGTTCGCGAAAACCTGTTGCATGCCTTGCCAGAAAAGTCATTAAATGAAATCGTTAGAATAGAGAAAAAGTTCTTCAGGTATCTGGCCTCACTTATTTTTGAAATATTGAAAATGAACAGTATTTCTGCCGAACAGATTAAAAAGCGTTTCATCTTTCACAATAAAGGGCTGCTGCAAGAATATTTAGATCGTGGTGAAAGTGTATTGATTTGTTCTGCTCATTATGGAAATTGGGAATGGGGTACCATGGGGATCAATTTGAACTTTCAGGCTGATCATTATCCAATCTATAAACCATTAAGCAATCCGGTGTTCGACAACTGGTTTAAAAAAATTCGGAGCCGTTTTGGAAACAAATTAGTTGCCATGCGCCAAACCATGCGGGTTTTAGCTGCCAGTAAAGGCAAACCAAGCATTTTCAGTTTTGGTAATGATCAGGCGCCAGCGAAAGATGAATCTCACTACTGGACCAGTTTTTTACATCAACAGGCCTCTATTCAACTAGGCATAGAAAAGATTGCCAGAAAAACTAACCGCCCCATTTTCTATTTCAAAGTGAATGTGGTGAAACGGGGTTATTACGAGGTAGATTGCATTCCCCTGTGCTTAAACCCAGCAGCAACTGAAGAATTTGAAATCACAGAAATGCATACCCGGTTGCTCGAAGAAATCATTCGAGAAAAACCCGAATATTGGTTATGGAGCCATAGAAGATGGAAATATAAACCCAGTACCAAATCAGCAACATTATCAAACTTGATAATGTAAATAATCCTAATCTTCTATATTTGCTGGTATAATGGATCCCAATGAAAATTGTTAAAAAAGCAACAGCTTATTTTTTTCTATTCCTTGTTTTATTTTTTATCGGACTATTTCTTTGGCAGCCATATTTACTCCGTGTACTTTGGTACCGTACGCCTGATGCCACTACCTATAAGGCATTTCCACAAGATACGGTTAATAAAAGTGATGTTGCTTTTCATTTTATTCGGCCACAAAAAAAAAGAATTGATATGGATACGCTTCATGTTTTAACCGGCGATCGGCAATCTATCCATTTTAGCGATTACTTTACAAAAGGGAAGTTGAATGCATTTATTGTGATCAGAAATGACAGCATCTTATATGAAAAGTATAGTGAAGGATATACAGACACGACCTTAACAACTGTATTCTCAGGTGCAAAAAGTATGGTGTCTATTGTCCTGGGTCAGGCTTTGAAGGCGGGTGCGATCAAAAGTTTATCTCAAAAAGTAACAGATTATATCCCCGAGTTGAAGGCAAATCCCGCTTTTAAACACATCACCATAAAACACCTTTTAGAGATGAAATCGGGTTTAGTATTTCAGGATGCATTGGGCGGAATTATTAAGGCATTCTTATCTGATGAAGCAAAATATTACTATACTCATGATATGAAAACTGAGCTCTTAAAGGTAAAACTCGCAAATGAGCCAGGCACCGTTTGGAAGTATAAAAGCATCGATCCAATTTTACTGGGCTGGGTAATTGAACGGGCAACAGGAAAAAACTTATCAAGATATTTTGAAGAGAAACTTTGGAAGAAAATAGGAACTGAACATTTCGCTACCTGGGGCCTCGATCACGAAAACGGTTTAGCCAATACCGCCAGCCGATTTCAGGTGACTGCGATTGATTGGGCTAAAATAGGTCGTTTATACCTGAATGGTGGAAAATACAATAACGATCAGATTATACCTGAAGATTGGGTAAAACAATCTATCTGTATTGGGAAAGAAGTACCAGCTTCTGCAAAAGGCTGGCAAAAATCTGCACATCATTATTTATGGTGGATTCCACAAGTGGGTGATAAAGGTGATTTTGCTGCTGAGGGAATGCGCGGACAGCGGTTATACGTAGACCCTAAAACAAATACTATTATTGTTCAGTTTGCAGCGCAGGGCGCAGGAGACTATCCTTACCGAAAAATTAGCAGATACCTTGCGGGTATGTCTTTTAGCTATCCTAATTAATGAGTTTAGCTGTTAAGTACGCTAAGTTTTTCGCAAAGAAGATTTTAAGTTTTATATCTGGCATTGTGCCCCTGGCGTTTGCTTTAAATTCTTTGCGGTTAAAAGTTTAAAATGCTACATTGCTTCTGAATGGAAAACGAAGACGTAAAAATCCTAAAGAAGAAACCAATTTTTCCGGTTACACCGGCATTACAGAAGTATTTGCGCACTTACCAACGGGAGGCCAGATTGCCAATTGGTTATGATGATTTGATGCAGTTTAATGAGGCTTTTCCTTTAATGGATAAGTTTGGCAAAGATTCGCTTTGGGAAGGGCCAATTTATGCACAGGATTTAATTGAAACCTTGCATAGTGGTTTAAAAGAGATTTACGCTAACCTTAAAGCATCAGGAAATCTTCGTATTGTAGAACATAAATATATTGACAAAATTGAATATTGCACTTTTGGAAACACCCATCCATTTCGAATCAGAATTGTTAATCGGCTGAATGATGTATATGATTATTTCTATATCAAAAAAGCCGATGCTTCCCGTATTTATGGTTTAGAAATGGAAGAAATTTTATCGCCAAATCAAGTAAATTACCTGGTAGATGGTGATACACTGGTTGAAGAACATGTTGCCGGAATTCCAGGGGATGTGTTTACAAAAGGCCAGTTATACACCCCAGGGTTTAACCCAACAAGGATTGCAAAAGAGTTTGTAAAATTTAATGAGCGTTGTTTAATTATGCTCCTGGGTGATATGAGGGCCTATAATTTTGTGGTGCAGATTACGCCAGATTTTGATGATATTCAGTTCCGCATCCGTGCGATAGATTTTGATCAACAGTTTTACGAAGGAAATCTTAAAGTCTATTTGCCTCAGTTTTTTAAAGAAAATCTGCCTTACGTAAAGATGAGTATGGAGCAGCTTACAGAAAAAACCGTATTGCAATATCAGCAGGAAGAGCGCTCGTCAATCGTACATCGTGTTAGAAGCGAACGACACCGCTTAACGGATCTTCGCGACGTATCAAATAAGGAAGAACTAACAACTCCTGAAAACATTGCCATTTTGAAACAAGGCATGAGTGATTATTTTAAGGATACTAATTATTTGAAGTGTAAAAACATGACCGATATTATCGAACTGAATATCAAAAATATCATCAGACAGGTAAAGCTATAACTAAAAACGGCTGGTAAAATTACCAACCGCTTTTTGAGTGAATCTAGAAAGAGCGTTTCAAAACGTTTAAGCGTGCTGCCCCTCGTGTACTCCCTCTGCAAATTCCTCTACAATTTTATCATTAAAGGCTGGTAAATCTGCTGGTGTTCTGCTGGTTACCAAACCTTGGTCTACTACCACTTCTTCGTCGCTCCATAGTGCACCTGCATTAATCAAATCTTTAGAAATGTTTTTTACAGAGGTTAGCTTTCTACCTTCTACCACTTCTGCGTTGATTAAAGTCTGTGGGCCATGGCAAATCGCTGCAACTGGTTTTCCATCTGCAAAGAAAGATTTTACAAAAGCAATTGCATCTTCATTTACACGTAAATTATCCGGGTTAATTACTCCACCTGGCAAAAGTAAGCCATTGTAATCGTCGGCATTTGCTTCTGAAATGGTTTTATCTACATCAACTTCTATAGACCAGTGGTCTTTATCCCAAGCTTTTATTTTTCCACTTTTTGAGGAGATGATGTGAACGGTTGCGCCCTCTTCTTTTAACCTTTTTACTGGTTCGGTTAATTCAACTTCTTCAAATCCGCTTTCTGAAAGTACAGCAATAGTGCGGTTACTTAATTGTCCCATAATCTTTTCTATTTAAATAAGTAATGTATTTAAGACAAAAATGAGGGAATTTTTGTTTTTAGAAAGTTGAGATTGATGTTTATTTATATGCCTGTTAATGAGTTTAGTTCGCGCTTTTTAGAATATAAATTTATTGCTCCGAAAGAATTTTATAACAGGTAATGTGGTGTTTAACCGATTAATCGTTCGTTCTTCTATGCTTCACAAAGTAGAAGGCCAGGTTACCTGCAATTATAACATGGTTAAGGATATTTGGAATTAATCCGTAGTACTTAGTAAAAATATCAAAGCGTTCTTTAAGGCTTTCCCGGTGTTTTTTCTTGCTCATGCCACCCACTAAATATTTAGCCACATAGCGGTGAACGTTAACAATGCTAGAAGCTTTTTTTGTGGCTTTTATAATCCAGTCGATATCTGCACTGTATTTATATTTTAAGTTGTAAGGCTCCACAATACTTCGCTTAATGTAAATGGCCTGATGACTAATATTCATACCAAATTGAAAGCTTTTCCAGTTAAAAACTTCTGGTGCTTCGTGGCGCCTGCGGCCTAAACTTTCCCAGTTATCATTGAACATTTCCGTTTCACCATAGTAGATATCTGCACCAGGAGCAGAATCAAAAACATCTTCTACCGTTTGTTCATCATAAAGCTCATCACCAGAATTCATGAATAAAACATAATCACCAGTAGCCAGTGCCAGGCCTTTATTCATAGCGTCGTAAATCCCTTTATCTTTTTCAGAAATGATTTTAGAAATCTTGCTTTTATATTGCGCTATAGCCGCTAATGTGCCATCAGTAGATTTCCCATCAATGATGATATATTCGATGTTTTGATACGTTTGATTTAGAACAGAATTAATCGTTCGCTCAATATCCCGAACGTTATTATACACAATGGTGATGATGGTTAATTTAGGCATATTAATCCATTAGTTTTTTTAAGGTTTCCACATCAGGTAAAACACCTTTGTATGCTGCCGGTAAAACGGTACTTGTTTTATAGGTGGCAACACCCATTGCCTTGTTAAAGTCTCTGAAGGAAAACTCCACTACTTTGTTTTTCTTTTCCTTACACAGAATAATTCCAATTGATGGCTGTTCGTGTGGTTGTTTAATATACTCATCCAAAGCTGATAAATAAAAGTTCATTTTGCCCATATATTCAGGCTTAAATTTACCAGTTTTCAGCTCGAAAGCAACAAGGCATTGTAAACGGCGATTAAAGAATAAGAGGTCTAAAAAGTACTCTTCGTCTTCTACAATTAACCGGTATTGATTGCCAATAAAAGCAAAATCTGATCCTAGAGACATTAAGAATTTTTTAATGTTTTGAACGATTTCACTCTCTAATACGCTTTCGTCTTTTTCATCATTATCTTCAATATTAATGAAATCCAACAAGTACTCATCCTTAAATGATTGTAATGCCTTTTGCCTTATTTCATCGTTGGTTATGGTTTTAAAAAAGTTATTAGGTAAACTGCCGGTTTTTTGAAAAGTCTGGTTGTTTAAATGGTTTTTTAGTGTACTTAAGCTCCAAAATTCGGAGGCTGTTTTTTGGATGTAGAAGATTCTTTCTTCTAGTGTTTCGGTGTTTTGAATGATTTCTAAATGGTGTGAAAAGCTTAATCCAAAAAATGTTTTCTCCAATTGGACCGACACTGTTGGACTAAATTTAATTGCCTCTAAATCAATAACTTGTAATTGGCCCAACACTGTTGGACTAATTACAGAATGCTGTTTCCAAGACTCATAAAGAAGCCTCATCCGCTTAATGTTAGATGCCGAAAACCCTCTTAATCCAGGAAGTTCCAGTTGCAAATCAGCAGAAAGACTTTCTATAATTTTGGCTCCCCATTTTTCTTCTTCAATTTTGCGTGAAATGAATTTTCCGACGGCGAAGTAAAGTGTTAAAAGTTCTTTATTAACCAAAGCGGCTGCATGATAGCGACTCTGGAGAATTGCAGATTTTAAGGCTTTTATATTATTGAGGTGGCTTTTAGAGAGTTCCATTTTATTTCGGCTGTAAATCAATTAATGTTTCGTACAAATGAATGTGCTCAGCAGCAATTACCTCCTCCGAAAAATGAGTTAAAATACTCAGTCGTGCAGCTTTTTGAATCTCTTCTTTATTCGGGCGATGATACAACCATTCAATACCATTGGCTAAATCTTCAGCATTTTCATATTTGGCCAGGTAACCATTTTGCATGTGTTTTACCATATCTGGAATTCCACCAGTTGTAAAGGCAATTACAGGCGTTGCACAAGCCAAACTTTCCATTACCGTATTGGGTAAATTGTCTTCCAATGATGGCGTGATGAAAGCATCAGCGGCAGAATAGCATTTGGCTAGATGTTCATCATTGCTAATTGTTCCTAAAAAAGTAGTTTTAAAAGGAAATTCTGGCATTTCTGCATTATCCTTATTGCCAAATATAACCAGTTCTATGTGCTCTTTTTTTATTCCGGAACGGCGTGATAAAATTGCCAATGCTTCAATTAAATAAGGTGTACCCTTATGTTTATCATTTTTTGAGGGCATAAAACCGCTCATTAATACAAATTTTTCCGGATTAATCTTTAAAATTTTCTTTGCTTCTGATTTAACATACGGCTTAAATATTTTTGTTTCGATGGTATTGGGAATCACCGATGCTTTTCTGGTACCTAGTAAACTGCTAAACTTAACCGATTTTGCCATCCAATGGCTTGGTGCTACAATATGGAAATTAAGCTTTGTATACGCTTTTTGTTTGCGAAGCCAGGTTTTATGAGAGAAATCTTCTTTATTGCTAATTTTTAAGATCGGGCAGTTGCCGCATTGCTGATGAAAATTTTCGCATCCGTAACGCACATGGCAACCGCCGGTAAAGGCATTGCTATCGTGAAAAGTCCATACAATTGGTTTTTCCAGTTCATCAAGCTCCGCTAAGAATTTAGGGGTTAGAAAACCATGATTAACCCAATGCAAATGAATAATATCAGCATTTTTAACCGCTGGATGATTTTTAATGGAGCGGCCAAACCACTGCAGGCTAAATGGCGTTTTAACCGATTTACTTAGCCATTTTGCATAATATCTTTCTGATAAAATATTATAAACAGCTTTCGCCTTTTGAAAAGGTGATTTTGAGAACGTATCAATTTTCGGATTTTGGCCAAATTTATAATATACTAAAACCTTAGAGTCGATTCCATTGGCGATTAAGGCATCGCTTAAGCGTAAACAGGCTCTTCCTGCTCCGCCATTCCCATCATAGGTATTTAGGTGTATTACTTTCAAATCAATCAAAAATACATTTTATTGTTTATGAATATTAAATCTGTTGTGTAATTTCAAACTTCTTAAGCCAACAAATAAAATCATGATCAAAACCCTGTTGAAATCGCTTGTTGCAATAGCTTTTTTATTGCCTTGCCAATTATTTGCCCAAAATCAAACTTATTTTGCTTCATATCCTGCTTTAACGCCCGATGCACAAACAATAGTATTCAGTTATGATGGCGATATCTGGAAAGTTCCGGTAAAGGGTGGTGTAGCCGCCCGGATTACCGGCATGCAGGGCGAAGAAGTTAACCCTAAAATTTCGCCTGATGGCAAATGGCTAGCTTTTTCATCCAACCAGTTTGGGAATAATGATGTTTATGTAATGCCGCTGGCAGGTGGAGACATCAAACAGTTAACATTTAATGATGCTACTGATGAGGTGGATAACTGGAGTTGGGATTCCAAAACCATATACTTCACCTCTGGAAGATATAACTCTTTTTCAAGTTACCAGGTGGGGATTGCAGGAGGCACGCCAACACGCTTATTTGATAACTATTTCAACACGACCCATCATATCGCCGAATCGCCTGATGGCGCGTTGTTTTTTAATGATACCTGGGAGAGTTACCGCTTCCCTAACAGGAAACATTACAAAGGTGCATACAACCCTGATATTCAATCTTACAACCCTAAAACGAAAACTTACAAACGCTATACAGATTATATTGGAAAAGATTTCTGGACAAGCATCGATCAAAAGGGAAACATATTTTTTGTGTCAGACGAGGGGAATGATGAATACAATTTGTACACTTTTATTAACGGAAAGAAAACGGGTTTAACTCAGTTTGATACTTCTATTAAGCGTCCTTTTGTTTCAGCCAATGGCAAAATAGTAGTTTTCGAAAAAGATTATCAACTCTACACCTACGATGTTGCGGCTAAGAAAACTGAAAAAGTAGCGATTAGTACCTCCAGAAATCAAGTATTGAGCAAAGAACAGGAATATGATGTTAAGGGAAATATATCTGCTTTTGATGCTTCCACCGATGGTAAAAAAATTGCTTTTGTATCCAGAGGAGAGGTTTTTGTAAGCGATGCTGATGGAAAGTTTATCCGTAAAATAACAAATAGCGGTGAGCGGGCAATAGAGTGCAAATGGCTTGCTGATAACAAAACAATTTTATTTAGTCAGACCGCAAATGGTTACCAAAACTGGTTTACCATTACCGGCGACGGAAAAGGAACCATTAAACAGCTTACAAAGGATAAGGCAAACAACCGTGATATCACCTTAAATAAAAGTAAAACGCTGGCCGTTTATTTAAGTGGAAGAAATGAATTGAAGTTAATGGATTTGAAAACGCTGGAAAGTAAAACATTGGTAACGGATGAGTTTTGGGCATTTCAAAATTCGGCTCCTGGTTTTTCGCCAAATGATGAATATGTGCTGTTTACCGTTTACAGAAATTTTGAGCAGGATATAGTAGTGCACCATATTAAAGAACATAAAACCATTAACCTAACCAATACAGGCGTAAGTGAAACTAACCCCACATGGTCTCCAGACGGCAAATACATTTTCTTTACCAGTGCCAGAACCCGGCCATCTTACCCTACAGGATCTGCAAATTCACATGTTTATCGCATGGCATTAAACAATTATGATGAGCCTTTCCGTTCTGATAAATTTGATGATTTGTTTAAGGAAACAAAACCATCAGAAGTTAAACCGGATATGGTTAAAAATCAAACTAAAAAGGCTAAAGCAGATACTTCCAAAAAGATTACCACTCCACCCACACCTAAACCAGCCAGCGTAATTATCATTAATACGCAGAACATTTTAGATAGAATAGAATTGGTTAGTCCGAATTTTGGGGGGCAGTTTGGAGCAGATGCTTTTGCAAAGGGAGATAAAACTTATCTTTTCTATGCCTCGAATCATGAAGGTGGCTCCCCAGCGCTTTATCGAACCTCTATAGAACCATTTGAGGAGAAAAAGACAGAGAAAGTTGCCGATGGTGGCGATTATTCAATTGTTCAGGCTGGCGATAAATTTTTCGTCTTATCGCGTGGCGTGATTAATAAATACAGTTTAGAATCTAATAAGCTTGATAAAATTGACCAGGGTTATAAATTTACCAGGAATTTAAATGCAGAGTTTAACCAGATGTTTTATGAAACCTGGGTAGGCTTAGATGAAAATTTTTATGATGAAAAATTTCATGGGGTAGATTGGGATAAAATGAGAACCCATTACGCAGCCTATTTACCTTATGTAAACAACCGGAGTGATTTACGGATTTTGCTTAATGATATGTTAGGTGAATTGAATTCATCGCACATGGGTTTCAATAGTACCGGAGCAGAAGAACGTAAAAACCTGAACTATACTACCAATGAAACTGGCCTGATTTTCGAAAAGGAAAACCCACTAAAAGTAGAACGGATTGCTGCTAAAAGTAATGCAGCCCGTACCGGAATTAATATTTTGCCGGGCGATATTTTAACAGCGGTAAACGGAGTTAAAGTTGATGAAAAAACAGACCGCGATTATTACTTCAGCAAACCATCTCTGGACCAGGAAATGACCTTAACTTTTGATAGAAAAGGCAAACAGGTTTTTGTAAATCTTCATCCGGAAAGTGCAGGTAATTTAAGAGGTAATTTGTACGACGAGTGGATTAGCAACAATAGAAAAAACGTTGATAAATGGGGAAATAACCGAATTGCCTATTCTTACATGAAAAACATGAGTGGCAGTGAGCTGGAAACTTTCTTGCTTGACATGGTTGCCCAGGAAGAAAATAAAGAGGCGATTATTTTAGACCTTCGGTACAACACGGGGGGAAATGTACATGACGAGGTATTGAAGTTTTTATCTCAACGGCCTTATCTGCAATGGAAATATCGTGGCGGAAAATTAGCCCCGCAAAGTAATTTCGGTCCGGCGGCAAAGCCGATTGTACTTTTAGTTAATGAGCAATCGCTAAGCGATGCGGAAATGACCGCAGCTGGATTTAAACAATTAAAGCTTGGAAAAATCATCGGGACTGAAACTTACCGCTGGATTATTTTTACCTCTGCAAAGAGTTTGGTTGACGGTTCCTCTTACCGTTTACCATCCTGGGGTTGTTACACCATGGATGGAAAGAACCTGGAAAGTGAAGGTGTTAAGCCAGATATTTTTGTAAAAAATACCTTCGAAGATAGACTGGCAGATAAAGATCCACAATTGGAAAGAGCTGTTGCAGAAATTTTAAAAGATTTAAAATAATAGGTGAAGATAATGAGCTTGTCTAAGCATCTTTAGTGTTTCGGCAAGCTCAACATGACAAAATTTATAAATTATCTCTCGAATTTCCGTTTCTTTGGTATTGGAATTATTTTGAAACATGGCAAATTTATTAACCGACAGGGCTTTTTGGGTAAATTATTGGGAACGTAAAAAAGGCCTTGCGGTTCAACTCCCGGAGCATTATTTATTCCATCGGCAGCTGGCTGAGATTGTGGAAGAGGGCAAGGTGAAAACAGCCATCGAATTAGGTGGTTTCCCTGGTTATTATGCTGTGTTTCTAAAAAAATTCTTAAAGTTAGATGTTACTTTACTAGATTACTTTGTGCACCCGCCTGTGGTGAATGAATTATTGAAAAAAAATGGCCTAAACGAACAAGACATTCATATAATTGAAACCGATTTGTTTAGCTATCGGCCCGCGCAGCAATATGATTTAGTTTTAAGCTGTGGTTTAATTGAGCATTTTAATGATACTGCCGACATCATTAATCGCCACATCACTTTTGTTAAACCTGGCGGTACGTTATTTATTACCCTACCCAATTTCAAAGCGGTAAATGGATGGTTTCAGAAAAATTTCGATAAAGAAAACTATGACAAGCACAATATCGATAGTATGAACCCTGCTTTATTGAAATCTATTTGCGAAAAAGCGGGATTAAAAGAAGTAAGGTCTGGCTATTTTGGTCATTTTAGTGTGTGGTTAGAAAACGAAAGTCAAAAACCAGCAGGCGTTCGATTATTTAAAAAAGCAGTCTGGTTAACAGGTAAAGTGTTAACCAAGATTATTCCTTTCGAAAGTAAAAGCCTTTCGCCATACATTATTCTGGAAGCAAAGAAGCCATTATAAAGCTTTTTTATAAAGTCCGATTTCACTTAGCGTAATGCAAACCGGAGATTTAGTAATATTGATTCTAACGCTGTTCGTAGTTACTGCTGAATCAAGTTTGATTAATCGCTTTGCGCCGATGCTTGTACCGTTATAGATTTTTTTCCATTGCTTGTTCTCAAAAACTTCAATGTTATAAGCTTCTATTCTTTGCCCAAGAGGGATAAATTCCTGAAGACTGATGATATCGAATGTTTGTTTTGATTTCAAATCCAACTCCAGACTGGCCTGATGTATGTTATCAATTGTTGCCCAATAGCTTTGTTTATTTCCATCTAGTAATAAAGAAGGTTTAAATTTCGGGCCACGTATGTTGCTTGCTTTAATTATAGCACCTTTGGCCAGGTTCTTCGCAAAAGTATTCCTTATCATATTTCCGAAGCCTTTTAAGGCCGCAACATCATCCTCATGTAACTGGCCCCTCGTATCTGGCGCTAAGCCTAAATCTAAGCCTGCACCTCTACCAACACTTTTTAAGTATAAATCAAATAATTGTTCTGGTGTTTTAGGTTGTTCTTCAGGGTGATAAAACCAGCCTTTTCTAAGGGGAACATCGCATTCTGCAGGCATCCAGAATTTCCCATTTCTAATGCCACCAGGGCTTTGAGGATAGTTGGCCTGTCCTGGAACGGCTTCATTTTTTCCATCAGGAGCCATAGGCGTAAAAGTTGCCCAACTGGTTTCGTTCGCATGGCCATCTTCATTTCCAACCCAACGAATATCCAGTCCAATATCACTAAAAATATTCGCCATAGGTTGCATTTTACGGGTAATGGCCCAGGTATTTTTCCAATCGTAGTAGGTGGTATTATCTATTGATCTTTTTTCCCTGGCACCGCCATAATAACCATCGCCACCATTTGCTCCATCATGCCAACTCATAAAAAGTGAGCCATAATTTCCGTATAATTCTTTAAGCTGCGCCTGATAAATGGCTAAATATTTATCTGTGCCATACAAGGCATTATTTCTATCCCATGGAGAACAATAAACGCCAAACTTCAATCCATTTTTGCGAACGGCCTGCTCTACTTCTCTAACCAAATCGGCTTTACCATTTTTATAGGGGCTTTTTGTAATGTTATATTCAGTTGTTTTTGTGGGCCAAAGTGCAAAGCCATCATGGTGTTTAGCCACCAGGATAATGCCTTTCAAACCTCCGGCTTTTGCCGCACTTATTATTTGTTCGGCATTGAAATTTCCTGGATTAAATGTTCTCGGATCTGCATCGCCAAATCCCCATTCTTTATTTTCGAAGGTGGTTGGTGTAAAATGAATCAATCCATAAACTTCGATGTCGTGCCAGGCCAATTGTCTTTTTGAAGGCAAGGCTCCATAAGGTTTTGGAGCATCCTGTGCATAAACAGTTACAGAAATAAAGAGCAAAAACAGCAATAAAGACTTCATCATTTCACTAAATTACAAATAAATTCTGATGGCTACTTTGAAAAATATTGACTAAGTTTTTCATTAACAAATCTTCTGATTCTTTTAATAATGCTACCTTTTCTGCTCGCCAGAAAAGCTTTGATCATTTCGTAAGCGGTTTTATCTTCTTCAATAACAGTTGGAAACTGTGTAATTGGTTTTGGGTTTATGGCCACATTGTAAATGTTATTTATGCCAGAGTGCACTCCCGAACCATCATGACCAATGTTATTAACCAATGATTGTGCAGGATTTAACGTTAAGCCGCCCTTTAAGAAAATAGAGGCATACCATCTAATGGCCCAGCTATTGTTTTTGCCTTTTTTAAACTCCTCCATCTGCTTCCAGAAATTCATGGTTTTATCAATAGAGAACGCTGCTTTTTTCTTATGGTCAAACTGGCTCATCAGTGTATCAATATCTGGTTCAAAATTTTTCCAGGCCCGCCCCCATGTTGCCCAACCCCAACTGGTTGCTGCTCTAAAAAAGAATGATTGCGAAAGATTTTTAGTTTTTAGCGGATACATGTAAGCACCAATGTGCATTACTTTTTCTTCTTCGCGATAGCGGTGTAACGCTTCATTAAAATAAGTAAGGGTATATGGTGAACTCACTAAATCATCTTCAAAAACGATCACCTGCCCATAATCTTTTATGATTTGGCTTACCCCAGCTATTACAGAATTTGCCAGGCCAGAATTTTCTTTTTTTTCGAAAATCTTTACCGATTTAAAGCCATCAATTTCTTTTATAATTGATCTTACCTCTGCTACCTTATCTTCATCATGAAGTTTTTTTGGACCATCAGAAAAAATGAATAATCTACTTTCTGCTGCAAGTTCATTTTGTTGCAAAAACTTTAATGTTCGTTCGGTATGTTGCGGACGGTTATACACAAAAAGGGCAATTGGGGCAAGATTTTGCATGCTTTAATTTTTTTCTATTATGGCTTTTAAATGCAACAGATCAGATTAATGCCTGATTTATATCGCCTCTTGCAAAAATATATTAATAAATTGATTCACCTGTTTTGTTTCTCTATGTTTTTTGGCTTTGGGTAAAATGCAGGATGATTGAGGTTTATTACGTGCAATGCCAATTAAAGTATTTACGAATACAGCCTTTCTATCTTAAGACAAGAAATTGGATCCTTTCCGTCCTATTTGTATGTCTATATAAAATGCAAAAGATGTAAGGTAGAAATTTTTCGAACTATACAGAAAAAATACATCAAGCGCGATCTATACAGATGCTACGCGTATTGGATTGGGGAAACCGTCAGGTTGCTTCGCTCAGATCCGGAAAAAAATAATTTTTTTAACAATGAACACTGTATCCTTGACTTGATGAATATACAAGCATAGGCCTGACTTTACTTCACTGCTTTTCTCCCAACTGACGTTCCTGAGGGGAAGCTGTTTTACTGCCAAGTACAAAAATTTAGTTTTTTTTTCGTTGTCAGGCATTATGATTATTATTACAAACATGACACAGACCCGGAATTTCAGCACCCTGATCATTTTCATATTCAGTTGCACGGCTTATTTACCTTTTGCGGCTGCTCAGGTAACACAAAACTATCAAGTGTATAAACTTGAAAATAAGATCGGCACAGAAAAAGTTTCCATTGTTGGAGACAATAACAACGCTGCTGTGGATATCACTATCCGCACCGTAGACCGTGGTCAGGCTTTAATGCTTACCGCCTCACTAACCCCAAATGCTGCCGGCTCAAGATATACCTCCACCGGACAAACCTCGCGTTTTAAGCAAGAAAAAATAGACAAACAGTATTCCCCCAATGAGGGTTTCCCTCTGAGCCAGAATGGCGCTATAAAATTGAGAGAAATGCTGATTGATTATTGGATTAAAGCAGCGCGTCCTGCTGTTGTAAAATCGGCATTAGATGGATCCGCTATCCGGATTAGTGAAATAGCTAATATTACAGATGCATATAAAGCAGATGGATGGAAAGCCTTTCTGATCAACAATGGCCTGGATGAGATATTCTGGACAGATGCGCAAGGTAAAGCTATTTTTTTAACCACAATAGATAGCGAGGGTGATAAGAGAGAGGTGATTGATGAGCGGTATCTATCGGCATTCAGCAAGCTCAATCAACAATCAACACACCATTTGCTACAGGCCTATATGGATAATAGCAGCATTTCGTTCAAAAAAAACCCTGCAATTGCAATTTTAGGTGGAACTATCATTGATGTTACCCATAATGGTGACCTTCAAAATAACACAATGGTCCTAATTATCAAAGGAAAAATAGACTATGTAGGCGCCATTAACAAATCACTGATTCCGCCGGGAGCACGCCTGATTGATGCAACTAACAAATTCCTGCTTCCCGGACTCTGGGATATGCATGCACATATTTTCCATCCGGCTTACCTTCAGCGGGAGTTACGCTCAGGGGTCACTTCAGTGAGAGACATGGGTAATGAGTTTGATTTTGTAAAGCAGCTGATGGATATCGTTAGAAAAGAATCAACACCAGCTCCAAATTTCTATGCCGCCGGGCTTCTGGATGGAAAATCACCAGCCACACTAGGGGCCATGCTGGCCACTAATGAAAACGAAATCAAAAAAAATGTACGTGCTTACCATGATGCTGGTTTTAAGCAGATAAAAGTATACGGTAGCGTTAAAAAGAAAGATTTTAATCGTATCGTGGAAGAGGCCAAACGGTATGATATGGATGTTGTAGGGCATTTGCCAACAGGTTATACGATAAGCTACTTTATTAACAACGGAATGCGGAGTATCAGTCACATCAATTTTTTCATGAATAATATAAACTGGTCTTCTACTGATCTGAAAACGGGTAATCAAAATCTGCTGGACAGCATGAGATCTCATCATACCTTTTTAGATCCCACACTAAATGTTTACCGCCTGATGGGAGATAAGAAAGTTGCCTTTTATCAAAAACTCATTAAGCTGTTTGCAGATAATCATATACCGATCGTTGCAGGAACGGACAATGAGGGAACCATAGCCGATGAGATCCAGAACTATATGCGATGCGGCATGAGTCCGCTTGATGCGATCAGGTCTGCAACCATTATACCCGCTGAAGTAATGGGTGAAGCGCAAAGAAGTGGTAGCATTAGCCAGGGTAAAGATGGCGATATTTTGATTCTTGAGGAGAATCCGTTGCTCCATATCAATACCTTGCAACATATTCCTACCATCATCAGGAACCAATTTGTGATCACTAATTGATTGTTTATGCTTGTACGTTTAGGCATTGCGAAGTATCCCCCGTCATGATGCTTACTTTAGCCATCTCAACCGTACACTTTCTTGATCAATCTTATACAATTTGAGAAGCACCTTTAGTAAGGTTGTTTTTCTTCTACCACTTGAGCCTACTATGGCTGTGATTTAATTTTTGGGGATAGTAAGATTGATATCTTTCAAGGTAAATTCTGACGGGCCTCCAAAGCCGTGAACATTTAACCCGGCGGTATGGCTGAGCAGATTACTGATGCATTTGTGATAGGTGGAGGGCATCACTGCGCTTTAAACTAGGCTATTGTTGATTAACAAGGCTTAACCGGAAATATCAAAAGCCATATCCTTATCGGATATAAAAATATATTTAGAAGAGTCTTCAGATGAAAAATAATTCTGAGCGGTTGCCAGCGGTATCGGCTTGTCTCCATGCACAAAATTTTTGGCAATCATTTTATACCAAAGGCTGAAACCTTGAGTGCTCAACAACCTTTTCTCATATGGAAGCATGAGTTTTTGGAACTGGCGCATGAGATCCATAAATGCCGCTAAATTCCCGCTGTTGATGACAATTTTCTCGCTCGCCTCATACTGTAACACTTCATCGAACCGGGTTTGCAAGTCTGCCAGGTTACTTTTGAGCCGCGCAATTTCCGCATCTTTTTGACTAAGCATTTTTTCCGTTGAAGTATTTACATTCCACTCATCAATGCTATCTAAGAATTTTTGGAAGGCCTCTAATTTATCAAGGTTGGCTGAATGAATCTCATATACAGATTTGAAGGGGTTTTTAGCAGAATAAAAAGCAATTCTCCTTTGGATGCTCCTGTTTACCTTACGAAAGAAGTGCTCGCCTCCATCTGGATTCCGGGCCAGATAATGGCTTAGATGGAAGTCATAGAATGCTTTATATTCACCTTCAGGTAGACCATAAAGTTTCAGCGCAAAAAAATTATCCTCTAATTTTCTGTTATGGAATATTGGATTGCCGACCTCATATGGATGTGGAGAAAAGTCAAATCTCCCCCGAAATTTAAAGAAATGTTCTGCCATAATAGAATATGTATGAGCCTCTTCTAATCGAGAGAGGGTAATTATCGATTACTACTAATATATAACTACTGAAAGTAAAAGACAACTATGTCAATATCTACTTGGAAAAACCAATATCACAAGGCAAATAGATCCACATCCGTTTCACTTTAGAAAGAAATGAACTAAAATTAGAGAAACGACATCAGCAAATCAGGCGCACAAGGTTTCTTCTTTTAATGCCACATTAGGTTATATCATTTTCTTTATCACAGCTAACGTTTCTTGAACAAAATTTATATGGCCAAAATCAGCTGCTTGCTTATAAGATAACACGTTGGACGTTGTAACATCTAACACAATACAATAATCTTCGCTTATTTGATACTTATCCTCATAGATACGTTTTAAGTATTGAAACAGGCTATAGGCAAACACCGCTAACTCTTCTTTTTTGTAGGACTTGATGTTAGCGACGATCCAAATTGCACCTACTTTCTCCACTCCATTTTCTTGAAATTTAAATACGTGGTTAGGAATAATTTGAACAGGAACGGTATTCAATTCCAATATTACATTTGTATTCTTGAGATACTCAATATCGAAATAAGGTTTCAGTTCCGAATAATCAAAGTCTTTTGCATTGTAGAGTATGTCAATGTTCTTTTGGTACATCCCTTTTGAAACGTTTTTTGGTGTATTACGCTTCTTTTCTTTGAGAATCTCTATTTTCTTTTCTAGCTCACTCAATTCCTCTGATTTTAAAACTTGACTGATGGTGCTAGTAGAACACATCCAATAATTACCTCCACCGGAATCATCAGTTTTGACTTTAGGCTTTTTTAGGTTTGCTATAAAAGCCATTCTACTTCTATCACCTTTTCTAATGAACTTAATTACATTGGAAACTGAAATCTTTTTCATATCTGAGTTTTTAACTATTCTAATTCATTCTTACCATACAATAAAACATTAGAAATCAAATACCTTAATTTGAATTTGGTATCATATTCCATTTCCAACACTTCCGCCTTAGAGCACAATTCCAGTAATTGCTTAATATTAGATATCTCATTGTCAACATCTTTCCTAAAGAGATCACTTAACTCTTCAACACCTTTAAACATTCCTCTCTTAGAATTTACTCTTTCAAAAATCTTTGCTCTTAATTCATCAGGAGTATGCTTGTTTTTCATAAAATGTATGTCACTGTAAACACGATCTACTTCTCCAATTAAATCGCCAATGATCTGGTGAGCTTCGACAAATGTAACAGCAGCAATTGTATGCTGAAAAGTCTTTTTAAATTTTATTCCTTCTATCTCCCTATTTGGATAAAGGAATATTTTGCCACCGATTTCTTTTTCCAAGTTAAAATCAATTGTGCTGTAGAATCCTAAAGATGTATTACCTTGGTCTTCATTTCGAATAGTTATGGAGGCTCTTAATTTACCAAACCTTTTAAGGTAATATTCTTTATTAGAAGTTATAGTAATCTCTATTTTTGCTTCACTGATTGCTAAACTTGTAATGTCAAACTTGTAATTTTCATCCTGTTGTAATTTGTTTAATTCAAGCATCGTCAGTGCAAATGTTTCCGCTACGCCATATTCTTTGTACTTTCTGGTGTTGAAGCTCTTTACAAAATAGTCTCCCTTTTGATTATCCTTCAAAATGCGAAACAATTTTTCTTTTGATGATTTATTCTTTCTCGCATAATAATCAGCCCAAGAATTATTTATAGAATTTAATAGATTCTGGTCTCGATGATTTGTTTTGATATAGTTAATATGCTGACTGAGTTTTCTGTCGTCGTAAAATAAACTGAGGGAATCATAGATTGACATTCCTTCGATTTCACCTAAGTCCTCTGCTTCTTCATTTGCACAATTTGCAAGAATAAAAAACACGTCTTTTTCATTATTTTTCACAAACTCAACCTTAGTATCTTTACCTTCACATAAAACCCTATAAGTTTCAAACCTTTTGGTGTAATTTTCAACAATGGCTTTAATAGCGCCTATTTTATCTATGGTGATTTTGTCATCAGTAATCTCGTAGGTTTCTTCCACGAATTGTTTTACCTCATGGTTTTTAAGTATGTCAAACAAATCTTTCGAAGTAACCTTTTTATTTATATCTTGAATTTTTTCAAGACTATAAGTTTTTTGATTGAAGTAATCTAAAGTATCCATATTACCCTTTCTCCTCTATTGTACGCTTGAAAGACAAACCATCTTGTTTTACATCCATAAACTTACCTGTTTGAGCAGCTCCTTTTACCCATTGCTCTTTCTCGCGGTTAAAAGTTTCTGAGCGGTCTTTTACTGCCCCGTGCCTGCGACTATCGCCAAGCTTTCCATTTGTTGCCATTGCTTTAAAATTGAATAATGAAGAAATCGTACTCCATAAATTGAGCACATAATTTAATTCCAGAAATAAGCAAGGCTGGTAACCCCAAGGCATAGGGGAAAAAGAGTACGATTTTGTAGTCTGAAAAGTATATTATTTATACTTTTGTACATGCTAAATAACGAGGCTATCTCAATGTTCGCATTCTAATTCCCTTGGTGCGAATGATAAATTTTATAAGGCTCAGGATATGTCGAAGTTTCCTGAGCTTTTTATTATTTTAACAAACCTTATAATATTAGTCTTATCTATTAGACAAATATATTGAAATGCGCATTTGTTTAGTAATTTAAGTTATTAACAATTTGTTAGCTAAAATAATTAGCCTCTGTCAGTTACATTCTTTTTTTATTTATAATTTTAGTCAAATAGCCAATTCTAAACCGAATCAGAAGTATTGAATCTAATTTGACAAAGGACCTTAGGAAGTTATTCGCTTTCCTCCTGTTATTATAAAATATAGCGCTACTAAAAGATAGGCTACAAAAAAAGGGCTGACAATTTTTATTGTTGCCCGCCCATTTATTTTCTAGTCTTGATCAGCTTGACTACCTTCTTTGAGATCCCATTTAGTAAAATTCTCGGACAGCCACTTCAATACATCAACGCGCATTACTATATTAGATGGCAAATGTTCGTGAATAATTGCCTCTACTAACCTGCACTGTTTCTTCATTGTTAAGTTTTTTAACTTTGCAAATTCATTAATGAGCGGTACGATCTCATATTTTTCATGCCTATCAAATCTATCTCTATCAATTTTGCCTCTGATATTAGGGTTATCACCTGGAACGTGATGCGGATTGTATCCATTAAAATAAAGTTCCGATTCTTTGTAAACGTATGACATATTGTAATATTTAGCTAGTCAACTACATTGATGACTATTGGCTTAGTGTATTTAAATATTTTGCCAGTTTTAATTTCTCCCCATTGGATTAGGAGAAGTTATCATTTTTGACGTCCTACGACATCTTTATCCCAATGCTCTATGCAGCTCAGTTTCCAAATGTTCTATATCAGTCCACTCCACGCAATTTTGTGGCGTCTGTGCATCGTGGTCTACTAACGCGTCCAACAACTGCCTGATTATCTTGAATTTACTTTCATCTTCTGATAAGGTAAGAATCGCATTGTATGGCTTTTCCTTTGATACTTCCATGTCAAAATATGCTTTTTCAAAATTTGGGAGAGATGCGAGCAAACGAACCTTTGTACCTTCAGGCTTGGCTAAAACTGCTTTAAGGATATTGGGATTGTTTCCCCAAGCTGGGTTTCCTTTACCATCTTTTGTTTTTGGCATATCACTATCGTGCAAAACAGAATAGCTCGCCCCAAAATGGTTGAGGATTTTGACTAGAGAAACGATAGTAGCTTTTCCCCTTGCTCTAATGATATGTAAGTCTTTGTATTCCTCAGGAAGTTTGGATTTGATATAATTGAAAGCAGTATATTCGGTGTCACCTTCAACCACAAGCACCTTTCCGCCAAAAAGAAATTCCGCCACATATGGATCACAGATATTCAATAATTTCAGATTTTCTTTGTCGCCATCATCGAGTTTTGCTTTATCCGGACGAAAGATTGTCGTTCCTTCCACATCGCCTTCCGCATTACGCTCTACACGTATAATAGTGGTATTGTCCCTTGAAAAATCAATAAAAATTGGAGAATGAGTGGTTACCATCACCTGCCAATTCCCAAACCCCGGCAAATCGTACAGAACCTTGCAAGCTTCTCTAATTGCGTTTGGATGTAAGCATATCTCAGGTTCGTCAATAAGTAATATATGTGGTCGAGTTGGCACATCATCAGCCATTTTCGGCCTTGTCGTTTCCGAGATATATTTAAGAGCTGTCCAAAGAAGAGTTCTTCTTGCTCCACTCCCTTGTTTGTCTATCGTACTCATATATCCATCCATAGGACCCATCAAAAGATCAGCGGTCCACTTGAAAAGGACAGACTCAGACTTACTATCTGGCTGCGCGTCAAAATTTATTTTATAATTGGGAAATACCTTATCTATTAACTTGCTCAGCTCGTCATTTGCAGAATCAATCTGGCCACGAGTATCCTTGATCACTTTATTCTGAACTACTTCTATGGCATCAAGCATCTTGTGATACTCATTTTTCTGCTCTTCGGTTTTCAACTGGTTTACCTTTTCCAAAATGCCGGCCATCAGGAGTTTTTTTATTGCCTCAGCCTGATCTTCAGGTTTACTGAACGCATCAACCTTGTGCGGCTCAGGCCTTCGTGTATTTGCTACCCCTGCCGGACCAAAGGGCGCCTTTGTTGTATGCCAGTCTCCTGCCGTGACATCCCAGCCACGTCTTATCGGAGCGCCGACATTAGCCCAGGTCCATTTCTCCTTTACCAAAAGCTCACCATTCTCGGTTACATCCACCCACTGTTTTCCAACACGCTCTTCATAGACGATAGTATGTAGTTCGATTTCGGGAAGGTTTTCCGGATTAATAAAGTTATTGGGGAAATCATCCTGTTTAATCTTTGCCTCATTAGAGCCTTCTGACATAACCAGTTCGTAGGCTCGAAGAAGGGAACTTTTGCCGGCATTATTTGACCCCACCAATACGACAATATCATTGAGATCTATGTGCACTGCTTTAGGCCCAATACACCTGAAATTCTTCACGATCAATTTTACTAACCGTGGATTTTGCATATTTGCTATAATCTCATTTTCTTCGTCACTTACACTAGTCTTAACAACTTTGGTCTCTTTAGATTTTGCCATGGTTTAATTTTTATTGGCAAATTAGGTATTAGAAATTCTCATATTGTACGGGAAACCGTAAATACACAATGTTGAGTAACTGAATACTTGGCTACTCATTCCGCATCTAAACTATTCCGCTTAACATAATTCTTCATGAATTTTGGTGAGAAATTCTGATTTTATTATCCTCGGAGGATTTAATACCACACAAAATAACCGAAATTAAGATTTATATACTTCCATATTGATTAAACCAGTTATTCACAAGATGACGAATAACTACATTTACTGAGATATATATAAGAGTTTGTTACCCCAATGCCTCACATTTTTCGATACTTGAGTAGAAGATTAATAATTAATAATTTATAATAACTTAAATTAAGTTTGTAATATAAGCTAAAAAATATCCCATGCTATATAATTCAGATATATGCTAGACCAGTAGTAATCACAATCAGCAATTAACGTCATGTCATCAGATAAAGCTATTATTAAAAAAATCTTCCAAGTAAGCTGTGCCATCATAGTATCCCAGAACAAAAAAATACTGGTTACCCAAAGAAGTTCAAGCATGTCATTACCATTAAAATGGGAATTCCCCGGTGGTAAAATTGAAAGAGAAGAAAGCCCGGAACAAACAGTTGTCAGAGAAATTAAAGAAGAGCTACATATTGAAATTAGCATTAGTAATAAATTGCCATCGATGACTCACAACTATGAAAACTTTAGTATCATTCTCAATCCTTTTATCTGCAAAATAGAACAAGGTGAGATAAAACTCAGCGAACACCAAGCATTCCGTTGGCTTAATCCTAATAAGTTATTAGATTTGGATTGGGCAGAAGCTGATATACCAGTGGCTCAATATTACCTACAAACGCTCAATAAATAAAAATATGTCTTTTGAACTCGGTCTGTACGAACAATTGATTACCAAAATAATTGCTTCAAAACTTGACCAAATGGATGAGGAAAAGTTCTTCATTCAAAAAGCTGTACTCGATAAATCAGAAGCTGCTAGATACTTAAGTGCTTATCTTTCCGAAACTATTCAGTTTGCTTTACAACAAATAAAGGAAGGCGAACACGGCGGCATTCAAAAGAAAATTGAACTATCCAATCAGATTATACAGGTACTTATTTCTGCGTTACCAGATTTAACCCTAACCAATAACCTGATCACATCTGAGGGGCAACTATTAGAAGCCGTGTTATCCATTGAAGATTCACCTTTCCCTGATCTAAAGGAGCATATAAAGCAGATTATGCCTTATACAAGATTAAGTCAGAGCGAATTATTTACTGGTAGTAATGCAGGCATTTCTTTAGAAAGTGAAATTAAAAAAGAAATTCTATCTGCCGATGAAATCTGTTGGCTTGTATCCTTCATCAAGTTTTCGGGCATTAGGATTTTTAAAGATGAACTGCAAACTTTCACCAACAGTGGCCGGAAATTGAAAATCATCACCACTACATATATGGGTGCTACCGATGTAAAGGCAATAGAATTTCTGTCCGGCTTGAAGAACACAGAAATTAAAGTTTCTTATAACACAGAGCATGAACGGTTGCATGCAAAGGCTTATTTGTTTATAAGAAAATCAGGTTTTGATACAGGTTATATTGGCTCTTCCAATTTGTCCCGTTCAGCATTGACCAACGGCTTAGAGTGGAATTTGAAGGTTACCCAAAAAGAAATTGGACATATTATAGATAAGTTTAAAAAAACCTTCGATACCTACTGGGCCGATAAGGAGTTTGAAAGTTATACTATCGGTACTGACAAAGCCAAATTAACCAGTGCTTTAAAGCAACAAAGCACCAGCAATGATCGGGGCATTTTATCTTTCTTTGACATCACACCCAAACATTTCCAACAGGAGATTTTAGAACAATTGGAATCTGAACGGATTAATCATCATCGCTATAGGAACCTCATTGTTGCTGCCACCGGTACAGGTAAAACCGTTATTTCCGCATTCGACTATAAACGGTTCAAGGATCATAACTCGCAGGCAAGATTACTCTTCATCGCGCACAGAAAAGAACTGCTTGAACAGGCTCAGGATATGTTTCGCCATGTGTTACGTGATGCCAACTTTGGAGATTTGTGGGTAGATGGAATAGAACCGATGCAATATGAGCATATTTTTGCATCCGTTCAAACCCTGAACAACCGCTTGCCCGGTTTTAAACTAAGTGCTAACTTTTACGATTTTATCATTATTGATGAGGTACACCATATTGCTGCAAACACCTACCGTCCAGTCTTAGACAAGTTTAACCCTCAAATATTGCTTGGTTTGACTGCTACCCCGGAGCGGATGGACGGCGTTGACATTTTAAAAGATTTTGATCATACCATCGCAGCAGAAATCAGGCTGCCAGAGGCATTAAACAGTAAACTACTTACTCCTTTTCAATATTTTGGCATATCCGATTCAGTGGATCTTAGTCAGGTTCAATGGAAAAATGGCAAGTATGAAAGTAAGGAGCTCACTAAAATTTACACCAGTGATGACCGCCGGGTTCAAGAAATCTTAAATAACTGCGAACTTTACCTCACCGATGTTCATCAGGTAAGAGCGCTTGGCTTTTGTGTAAACACCGAGCATGCAAGGTATATGGCAGAAAAATTCGTTTTCTATGGTTGGAAGGCAGATTACTTAACTTCTGAGAATGCATCTGTTAAACGGGACGGAATGCGTAAGCGTTTATACAATAAAGAAATTAATTTTCTGTTTGTGGTAGATATGTTTAATGAAGGAATTGACATCCCAGAAATTGATACTGTGCTATTTTTACGACCTACTGAAAGCTTAACCATTTTCTTGCAACAATTAGGCCGGGGTCTGCGCCTGGCAACAAACAAAGATTTTCTAACGGTGCTGGATTTTGTAGGTCAGGCACGTGTAGAGTATGACTTTGAACATAAGTTTAGGGCACTCGTAGGAAAAACGAATACACCTATTTTGAAAGAAGTGGAAGAAAATTTCCCGCACCTGCCACTAGGTTGTAGCATAGTTTTAGAAAAGAAAGCAAAATCTGTAATTCTCGCTAATATTAAAGCAGCAACAGGTCTAAACCGTAGGCAACTTATTGTTAAGCTTCAGAATTTCAAGCACCAATCGACACTTACTCTATCTCTGCAAAACTTTCTAAACTTTACAGGTTTGGAATTAGCCAACGTCTATAAAAAGGGGAGTTGGAAAAGGTTATGTGCAGACGCAGGATTAATTGAGAATTTTCAAGAGCCTCTAGAAATTCAGATTACCAAAGGCATTAAAAAACTCATGCAGTCTAATTCTATTTCTTACTTTAGATTTCTTTTGAATTTTATTGAAAATGATTTCAGTATTAGTGCACATGTTACCGAGCAGGAAAGGTTGATGAACCTTATGTTCTATTATGACTTTTTCCAGTCCGATAATAAATCTGATTACAAAACCCTATCGGATTCTTATCGGGCATTGAGATCAAACCGTATAATGTTAGATGAATTAAGTGAAGTAATTCATTACCTTAACCGACAGGTTAAATTTGTAGAAAAACCGATCAGCCTACCATTTGCATTTCCATTAAGAGTACATAGCAGATACAATAGAGATCAGATTTTGGTCGCACTGCAACTGCATCAATTTGAAAAAGCTTCATCCAATCGCGAGGGGGTAGCTTTGAATAGTAAGCTCAATACAGAAGCCCTATTTGTTACTTTAAAAAAATCAGAAAAAGAATACTCTCCGACAACATTATATGATGACTATGCTATTAGTGAAACACTATTTCATTGGCAGTCCCAAAATGCAACGAGTTCAACCTCTCCCAAAGGCAGATCTTACATTGAACAAAAAAAACTAAACAAATACATTTTAATCTTTGTGCGAGAGCAAAATGATGATGAGTTTGGTAATACCATGGGCTATGTATTTCTAGGAAAAGCAGGCTTTTTAGAAAGTAATGGAGATAAACCAATGAATATTAAATGGCTGCTTGATGAACCCATGCCGGCATACCTATGGAAAGACACCGCTAAATTAGCCCAAGCTTAAACATAAATTAGAAATATTGAACTCCGCCCTCAAGAAATACCTCAAAGCATTTATAGGCCTTAAACGTGGTATTACTAAATATGGCCTTGCGCCACATAAGCCAGTTTTATTACTAAGCCTAATTGAACTTATAGATAAAGGTGCAGTAACTAACAATCAATTTGAAGTAAATGCCGATTTGGTAGCAACTTTCAAAGAAAACTGGCTTTTACTTGTTCCGACATTACATCAATCAGATTTTACTCAGCCGTTTTACTACTTACAAAGTGAAAAAGTAGCAGGAAAATCCTTTTGGTCGTTACAGCCTAATTTGGGCATGCAAATTAATTCGCACATTAAATCAGTGAACCGATTAAGCGAAATTTGTGCCTTTGGTTACTTTGGTCCAGAGCTCGCTATTCTATTGATTGATAAGACAAATAGAATAATTGCAAAAAATCTTTTATTGGATACTTATTTCTCCGCTTATAAAGCTAATTATATATCTGCGAAAAATCATGGAGAAGGCTATCTGCACCAACAGGAAGAGTTTGTATTAAATGAACCAGTGACAAACTATAAGCGGGTTATTATTAACACAGAAGAAGATATCTTTGTGCGTAACGGACTCTTCAAAAGGCTCATCCCTAAACTCTACGGTAATCAATGTAGCATTACTGGCATGCAGCTCAGTAGCACATTTGGCCATAGCTTTGTTGACGCTTGCCATATCGTACCTTTCAATGTCAGTCATAATGACAAAGTAACAAATGGTATCGCTTTATGTCCAAATTTACACCGTGCTTTTGATCGTGGACTCGTTAGCATCTCCAATGACTATACGGTTTTACTTTCGAGTCATTTAATTGAAAACGAGAAACATACTTATGCATTAAATAGCCTAGTTCATAGAAAAATTATATTACCAAAAGAACGAATCCATTTTCCTGAGCTTGCTGCAATAACATGGCACAGGGAAAATATTTTTAAGAATTAATAGTAATGTCCAAATAAGAATTTTTCTTACAAAAAAAGCCACCCAATTGGTAGCTTTAACTTTTGATCGATATTTTTTATTTTGCTAAAACCATAGCATTTTGCGCAGCTTCCATGATGCTTTCAGAAGCATATGATTCTGATTTAAGACTCGAAAAGTCAGCTAATTTTACATTCATCATGTTGCTAGCGATCATTGTACTTTGATCGGCAGTACCATTTAATTTTAATACCGCATCATCCTTAACGATGGTATATAAACTGCCTGCTGTAGTTTTAATCTTAGCTGTGGCACTCTGATTCAAAAATAACTGTAGGTATTTTACATCGAAATTATTGTTGGTTACCACAACTGATTGACCATAGGCTTCAATTCTTTCCAAATCCTTTACGGTAATATTAAGTGTTACCTGGCTGGTTTCTTCCGAATTGATAAACAAGGTTTTTCCATCAGTTGATACGGAGGTTTTGGCAGCGTTATAGTTACTCTCACCTTCTATATTTTGCTTGTTACCTTGGGTTAAAACGATTTTCACATTCCCGCTTACCCAGATCCTGTTGAATTTTGATAATGAAGAAGTTTCTGTTTCTGCTTCAACTGGTTCAGCGGCAAAAGTTGCAATTGCTGATGAAGTAAATAATACTACTGTTAATGCTGCTGCGAATAATGTTTTTGCGAAGGTTTTCATATCGTTTATTTAGGTTTTTGCTCTTGTTTGTTATTAAGACGCGGCTGTCCATCAAATGTTTCAGGCAAAAACCTCGTATTATACCAGCATCAGTAACCAGTAGACCAATGCCTGTATTTTCTAGACGAACCTTAGCGAATCTAAAGCCTGACTTGTGTCAAGCTATCATTGTGGCAATTGAACAAACTGATTAATTTAAGCCCGTTTCATCGATTTTTTTAAGCTCACTAATAAATAGAGAGTTACTAGAATTTTTTGGCGTGACAGGGTCAATTAACATCGGTTTACCCATATAAGTCTTATTATTCGTCTTTTAAAACCCTGAACACATTAATAAAATGCAGGCATATCCAAAATTTGGTTTAAAAAACAAGAGAAGTTACGCTATTCATATCCTAATTATTAATTTTTTAAACCTCTAGATAAAAATCATCTCCCTAGCATTAGCACAATAAAAACTATTGAATTAATAACCGTCTAAGAAGCCTAACTATTTTGCCAGGCTTAACAAGCAAGAGAGTAAGGGATCTTCATTTGCGATGAGTTGCAAATGACTGGTTTTAATAAGCAGGTCTGGAATAACGGTCTGATTTGAGTAGCTTTTACAATCCACGCCCTCATCGAGACTGGTTGAAATGGAGACGGTGATTCTGCTATTTGGTAAAATTAAATGATATGATTCCCCAAAATCAGTAGTTTTCTCCCCTGTCGGCTCACCTATCAGGGTAGCCATCTTAAATTTCTTCACACCATCAGCTAACATGTTGGCGCTTGAAAAAGTAATAGGCCCTGTCAATAGGTACACTTTTCCATCAAAGAAAAGATCCGGGCTAATGTATCTTGGTTCTTTTGGCATACAGTCTCCGATTTTCCAGATGCTATTATTGAGCTGTTGAAGGTAATGATTAGCAGTATCCCCATTGGAGATCAATAAATCCTTATATGCCTGACTGATTTTCCAGTTTTTTATGCCCGATAGATTGTACCTGGATTTATTAAAGTAGCCAAGTAATAAGTCAGCGTTAATCGAATTACCCCCCGTATTCTTTCTGATGTCAATAGCGACAGCCCGGATTCCATTCCGTTTGACTACCGAAAAACAAGAATCAAAAAACTTCATGTAAGGCTCATAGTTACCCTCTAGCGTATTTAATTGGATATAGCCCAGCTTATTCTCCATCACTTTGAATTCAAATGGTTTACCAGCAATATTTGGGAAAACGTCTTTTATGAGTTTACCCAAGCTGGTTCCTGCTTCGATTCTTTTCTTGAGATGCTGTCCTTTAAAGCGATAATCAATTATAAATGGAGCTTTGAGACCTGACAGGTAAAGGTTATAGCTTAACATCCTCGTTGCTATTGCTTTTTTATAGGCTTCCTCTCCACCGCTAAAGCCTATTGCCTTTTTGTAGAATTTAGAGATTGAGATATGATTTACCGAAAGAATTTCGGCCCCTGCGGGAATAATATCACTATTTAATTTCCCATTGCTAAATAGATGCATCTTTTCGTCTGCAACAAATGCTATCGGCAGAAACAATGGCTTTGCATAATCCGATTTAAATACTGACTGGATAATTGTGGGTGAAGTATGGGCATCTCCCAGTATAGCGGTTAGTGCGCTAAGTTGAAGAGTGAAGATTTTGGTATTCACGGAATCGTGTAGACTTTCTATTAGCTGCTTAGATTCCTTTTTATATCTGGATTCCGAACAATACAAAAAAGGATTATAGTGCACCTCCAGCAAAAGTTTATTAAAATATTCAAGGTCAAAAATGGCCTCTTTTTTGGAGATTTTCTGGGCTAGACCGTTTGATGTAAATGATAACAACAATAAAACGAAAGCAATAGTTCTCATACCAATAAGGGGGTTTACCAAAGACGGTTAAAATTCATGATTGGTTGCATCAAGAATCCACGTTCAAATGCGCTTTTAACTAATCACTTCCTACTTTGTGATTTGCTTTTTTTTAGTACAACGTATCTGCGCTCAGTTAAAATTAATAAAACACCAATAGAATTCAGTAAAACAAATAAAAATGATATATCTGCATGGGTATCTTTTTTTTTGCAAAGACTTTAAAATATTAAAGAAGCATTGATCGAAAACGAGTTTTAATGTATAATAAAGTCAGAACAAAGTCTTGAAAATTAATAATTTGCACAGCAATGATCTGGTTTGAATCTAAGGAAGTGGTCCCGACGAAGCCAGAACAAGCTTTATTTAAATAACGTTCTGACTAACAATTGCTTGCAAAACATAAACACGACTCACTAACTGTCAAAATGACCGTTTTTGGGCTCAAGTTATCACTCAAATCTACAAAATTGAGTCGTTTACACAAAAAAAATCATCTAAATACAACCAGCTAAAATATTTGGAAATTAAAAAATGATTTCCGCGAACATTTCGGTAACAACAACATACATTTACCCTAATTTTGTGACAGAAAACTAATTAATTAACCCTAATTCTGTGACGAAATATTCACTAATTAACCCTAATTTTGTAACAAAAAGTAGTTTTGCAATTAAAGATTGTCAAATTTTATCAGGTATCTCAAATCGAGAATTACCTAGCCTTGGTTAAAAACATAATTCTAGATTAGCTAGCAGGTTTTGTGGATTATGTAGAGGAAATGATCAGGCAATGGGACAGAGATGATTGATACATGGGAGAGATAAATAATAATTTACCTTTAGAGCTTAACTACCTCAAATGACAAAAGCAACCCACCGTAAAATACAGTTATTCCTTTTTGCCCTATGCGTATTGGTATGTGGGTTTTATTACTATTACTATAAAGGAATAGGGAACTAAATAATACTGCTGTTAATGCTGCTGCGAAAAATGTTTTTGTTAAAGTTTTCATATCTTTTATATTTTAGTTTTTTGCTATTGTTTGTTATTAAGAAGCAGCTTCCTGACAAACGTTGCAGGCAAAAACCTTATATTATACCAGCATCGGTAATGGTTAGACCAACGCTT
The DNA here is from genome assembly GCF_034045265.1 of Pedobacter sp. CFBP9032. NCBI lineage: Bacteria > Pseudomonadati > Bacteroidota > Sphingobacteriia > Sphingobacteriales > Sphingobacteriaceae > Pedobacter > Pedobacter sp. CFBP9032. The sequence goes on from NZ_JAXCWE010000004.1 coordinate 128,643, forward strand.
TGCTCTGTATACTGACCGGGATTAAATCAAATGAATTGTATTCATACTCATCTCTTAATGGTTTTCATTTTTTCTGAATTACCTTCAACTTCTCCATTACTATCTAGCTTTTTGTATATAATTGATAGATGTAAAGAATGCTTTCTAGCATGAGTGTATAAATAATGAGGCCTTATTATGTTGAATATGAATCCGATGTTTGTCTATAATAATTAGCCAAATAATAATTGTTGTTATTAAGGCATGTTACAAAAGATGTATGCTTAATGGCATATAAGCAACAAAAATACTTCTTTACTTAAAATCTATTTCAATTCTTTATCTTAAAATAAATAATTGATATTGTTGCATTTTTTATACAAGATATCTATATTCACGGATATAAAGCCTATTTTACATGAATTAGTTACCCTTCAACAATCTAGATGCTCTTAATAAATGTATAATTGTATTGTTATTGACGATGAATCACACTCTGCTCAAGGTTTAAAAGGATATATAGAAAAGATTCCAGACCTTAACCTGATTGGCTGTTTTACTAATCCCCTGGAAGCATTACGCTTTATCCGTTCAAATAAATCTATTGACCTTGTATTACTGGATGTGGATATGCCTGAGCTTTCGGGAATTGAATTAGCGAAGTTAATTAGGAATATGACCACTAAGCTAGTTTTTACAACTGCCCATACTAGATATGGTTATGAAGCATTCGAAGTTAAAGCAGATGGGTATTTGCTTAAGCCATTTTCTTTAGGAAGATTTTTTGAGATCGTAAACAGCCTTTTTCCTAAAATTGATAACGAGATAGCTGCTGCACCTCAACTTGAAGCTTTTGAAGATTTCTTCTTTGTGAAAAGTAAAGGAGATAATCTTAAAATTGTTAAAGTAAGGTATTCAGATATTATTGCTGTAGAGAGTAAATTAAATTACATTCTGATACAAATGAAGGACCGTAGCGTATTAACGTACATGTCTCTAACCGAAATATCATCAAAATTAACAACTAATAGAGGTTTTGTCCAGTTTCAGCGAAGCTTTATTATAAATACTGATCATATCAGCACCATTGAAGGCAATATGATCAGTATGGATAACGGAAAGAAAATAACTGTCGGCGATTATTTCCGAAAGGATTTTCAAGAATTCGTAGTTAGACTCCTTCTTAAAGCCAAAAAGAGAAAGTAGCTTAAAAGTTATATGTAACACCTGTTAGGGTTATACTTATAGTGTGAGTAGTCGGATCGGTGTTTTTTCTATTTTCCACTGGCTTTGAGGATTTGAAAATAAAAATCGTAAGCTTTGTCAATTTAGTTTGTTTTTGTTTCATCTTTTTGATTGAAAATTAGATGAAACGATGCCCCTAAAAAAAGTTGTTATACAAACAGTGTGTTTTTCTATTTACAAGACTACTCTTACATGAAATCATTTGTTTTAAGAAAAAGTTGGCTACACATATTGATTTGGTCCATATTCATTGGATATGAGACCATCATCGTAGGGGTTGTCTTTGGTATTTTCGGAAATCCGTTAACATATATAGCGCATTACACCATTATAATCTGTTATTTCTATTTACTATCAATAAAAGGGCTGAACTGGGCTTTAAATGGCAAAGGATCTAGGTTTTTTAAGCTCCCTGCTATGCTAATTATTGCCATAGCAAGCTACATACTTATCAACTTTATTGCAGATAATTTACTTATACGCATCGGCGCCATTAATCACGTAAAAAGAATTGATTTAGATGAAGGATATATCCTAAAAGAAATATATCGATGCATTTATTTTACTGGTCTGGCTACAGCCTTTTATTTTCTTTCAACCTATTTGAAAGAAAGAGAGAAAACAGTTCATCTTGAAAGGATGCGACTGCAGAATATCATAGCCGAAGAAAAAATGCAAAGTTCCTTATCAAAGGCTCAGAATGATTTTCTAAGGGCGCAAATTAATCCTCATTTTTTATTCAATTCATTAAATTGTGTTTACCACAATATAGATAATGATCCTGACCTTGCGAAGGAAGCGATAATTATTGTTTCAGAAATTATGCGATATGCAGTTGAAGCTTCTCATAACAACGGTTTAATACTGGTGAATAATGAAGTAAATCAGGCAAGAAAGCTGGCCAAATTACATAAAATAAGAACAGTAGGGAACCAATTTCTCGAGATTTACATGGATGAGGAGGCAGTTCAATATTATATTATTCCACTTGTAATATTAACACTGACAGAAAATATCTTTAAACATGGCAATTTAAATGATCTCACTCATGAAGCTATGATTTCAGTCTTCATGGGCGATGACAAACTTCATATTCATTCGACAAACAAAATCAATGAAAATCCATCAACAGGTGGCACAAATAGCGGTTTATCGAACATTAGAGAAAGATTGTCTGCAACTTATGGGAACGGTTTTTATTTCCATTGTGAGACTGAAAATGACACTTTTAATGTTCGCATCTCAATTCAAACCCAAACGCTAAAACGGTTAAATAAATAGTCTAATTTGATATTTTAAGTATTTGAAGGACTTAAATTCTTTTAATTTCCCCCATCTAAATCCTAACTAATAAGGAAAGCCCTGTCCCATTTAGGTTCGATATTGGATATTGATGAAATAAGAATCAAACCGATTCCGGCTACTCCCTCAATTACGTTTTCTACCTCCTTATATTCGGGATTGGAATATGCTTTGTAACCGGCAAGGCCATTTTTAAATGTTGCCTGTGTGATGGTTTTATTGTACCAGTATTCAGCGGCATCCTTGTATATCAGTTCATCAGTCCATTGATAAAATCTGTTGAATATATGGGCAATACCTGCTGTGCCATGACAGAGACCCGCATCAAAAACTTTATTTATTTTCAAATCTCTTCTTTTAGCGTTGCAGATTGCAATTTCTTTGAATTTTGATAAAAGTTTATCGCTTTTTAAAGCTATCGATGCACGGTAAATCGCAATAGCATTCCCAAGATCTCCATAACACCATCCCAATCTGCTATTCATTCCCAGAAAATCCTCGCTAACATATCCGGGAAAACATGAATTATATGTTTGCTGATTGTTTTGGCAGGATAACAAAAATTCTACTGACGCTATCAATAATCTTTTTAGCTCCTGATTATGACAATCTGTTTCCAGTTGTCTCGCTAGCAAAATTATTCTACTTGATACCCCATGGGCAAGGCTTAGATTGGCAACAGGGAGTGGAATGCTATCAAGTGATGTATGCCAGGTTATTCCCCTGCTACTAACGATTGAATTTGATATTATCAGATTAATGTAGCTCCTAACTTCCTCAGAGCTGGATAGCTCCATCTCTTGGAGATAGAACCAAATACCATCAGCGCCATGGAGAAAGTCAAAGTTTTTTGAATCATTATAAATACCCATTTCCATTACAATGCATTCATGAATATCCTCTTTGTCATATTCCAATTCTAAAAACCCTTCTTTAACCATCAAGTCTATCGCCCAAAAAATGCCTGCTAACCCTGAACAGTGTGTAGATGAATACCATTCGGAATGAATTTTTTCTATTGTGATTTCAAAAATCTCATTTGCCTTTTCATGATATTTCTTATTACTAAAGCATTTTTCATAGTAGAAATAAAATAAACATATCCCTACAGTCCCGTTCATCAGCCCAGGTTTTAGCGTGCTATAGTTCACAGTTGAGAGCTCATCAGCAATCTGATGGATTTTGTCTACAGTTTTCAAATCCTCGAGCAGCGTTTTCCACATGTTTATCTAAAGTTTTTAATTATGGAATTTGGATATATTTCTTTCAGTACCACATCGGTCATTCGTGAAAGATCTTCTGAAGAATATTTATCTTCTATTATCATTACCGATATGTACGCTTCCACTGAATTACTTTCATAAAGGACTTCCTTATCAATTTTCATAATTGAATTTGTAAATTTCAATTGTGAGAGTAAAAACAACTTATACCAGAGTTGATACACTTTAAACAATTCCTTTGCTCGTCCATCAATTCTCTGGGTGACATAATATAAGACCCGTTTTGAGTTAAGAAAATCGTCGATGATCTTAATTACTGTGTAAGAAATGCGTTGGTCAAAAACACCATTTTTTTCTTGGGATTGGATAAAATTAAATTCAAAAATGGAAAAGTCAGAATCCGTATAAAAATTCACCACGTCTTCTTGCCAATATCTCGTAAAATTAACAGAGTAGTCTACATCATTATCAGTAATAAATTTATAATCATAGTCACCAATGCTGATGTATGAGTAAGGTTCAATATCATCGCGCCCCATTTTCAGCCTATTTGATAAGAGTTTTTATAACATTATCCTCAGAATCAACAACAATCTTCAATTGTCCAGATACTGGATATTTTAGTTTAGCACCTTTTAATAAAGAAATACTGTATATCTCTTCGCTGTTTGATGAAAGTTCCTTTAATTGTAAAAATCTGATATTAATTTTTCTATTATCATTTAAAGAAACTTCTCTCACCAAATTCTCTAGTTGATCATGATCCTTACCATTTAGCTTCACCTTTCCGGCCATACCTATTTTATCAGAATAATAAATATAGATAGCAATATTCCTATACCGCTTGGTTTTAAAAGCGAATAAAAAAATAGCCAATGCAAATGTGCCGATCAGATAAGCAATTAAAGGTGTCAACAGTGTTTTATTTTTCAATTTCATTGATCAATTAATTAAAAATTTCCTGTTCAGATAATTGTTTTCTAACTAAATTATAATAATCTCCCTTTTTCAACATAAGCTGATTTAAATCGCCTTGCTCAGTTACAAGACCATTTCTCATGACGATTACATTGTCTGCAAATTGAATTGTACTTAGCCTGTGAGCGATAAGTAAAACTGTTTTTCCAATAAAGAATGTTCTTAAATTTTTGATAATCTCATATTCAGTTTCTGCATCCAGTGAGTTAGTTGCCTCATCAAAGAAAATGTAATCAGGATTCTTATAAACAGCACGCGCGATGAGTATACGTTGTTTCTGACCTTGACTTAAGCCTTTCCCTTCATTACCTATCATAGTATCAGCATTCATAGGAAGTGATTCGATATATTCTTCAAGGGAAGCAATTTTTATTGCATACTTTAAGCGTTCATAGTCTGTAGTTTCACTCATGCTAACGTTAAAGGCTATGGTTGTATTAAATATAAAACTTTCCTGTAAAACTACGCCGCAAGCACTTCTCCATTTTGCTAGATCAATATTTCTGAAGTCTATATCTCCAATATTTATTAAACCTGTGTAATTCTCGTAGTATCCCAACAAGATCTTTAATAGTGTCGTTTTTCCGCTACCGCTCAAGCCGACTATTGCGGTAACCTTTCCTTTTGGTAATAAGATGTTAATGTCTTTGAGCAAGAATGACTGATCTCTGCCGGGATATTCAAAAGACACATTATCAATGGATATACTATTTGATCCTTGAAATACAGGTGTTTTGATTGCCCTTCCACTCTGTTCATCTTCATTTTTCACACTCCAAATATCATACAACCTATCGAAGCTTATTTTTGCATCCTGTGCACCTAAGACGGTATTTACTACCTGCGAGATTGGAGCAATAAGCTGACCAATTATAAATTGAATTGATATCATCTCACCAATAGTTAACCTTGATTTAATTACAAGAGACACAGAGAAATAGGTTAATAATACCTGAGTGCACTGAAAAATAAGTGTGGCTCCTGATTCCTGAAACATTGAAATGTTAAAACTCTTAAATGAGTTTTTTATGAGCCCTGCCTGTTGTTCTTTCCACTTATCAAAATAAGCATTTTCAGCATTGTTGATTTTAAGGTCATGGATGCCGCTTATTATTTGAACAAGTAAACTTTGGTTTAATGAAGAAAATTCGAATCGTTCATGATCGATTGATTTGCGTTTGTTCAAAAAGAATGTAATCCAAGCCAGATACGTCATAGCGCTCAAAACAAACAGAATTAAAAATATAATATTGAAGTATGCCAACACTGTTGCATAGACAACTATACTTAAAATACTAAAAACAAATGAAAATGATGTCTTTGTAATAAATTGCTCTATCCGGTTGTGATCACTGAAGCGCTGGATAATATCCCCGATTTTTCTAGATTCAAAGAACGGCAGAGGCAACTTAAATAGTTTTCCCAAGAAAGAAGATAGCATGGAATAGTTTATCTTACTACTTAAATGTAAGGTAATTCTGCTTCTGATCATTGAAAAAATGCTACTGCTTATAATAACCATCAGTTGACCCAAGAGTATATACTTCACAAAAGTAATATCGCCTGAACTGATACCTAGATCAACAACAGTCTTTGAAAAGAATGGAAGTATAAATTGCAGGGATAGCACCAGCATAAATCCCCAAAGAATTACCAGAAAATACAGTTTATTATTTTTAATATGCTCAAGAAAGAAAGGAGTCATCCTACTTGAACTTCCTGTCTCTGTTTGTGAGTTAAATTTATCAGTAGGTTCAAATACCAGACAAGCGGCTAAAGCATTGTTTGCACTAAAAATCTTTGTTGACAACTTTTCGCTGGTAAGACTACTCATCCCTTTGGCAGGGTCACCAATCAGAAATCTTCCAGATTTGTACGAAAATATAACGGTGAAATGATTCTTTTGCCAATGGATAATTATCGGACTTATTTCAAGCACTTTCTTTATATTGTCAATGGACATTTCGACACAATCAGTCTCTAGCCCAATCTTTTCCGCAGCATTTTTTAGCCCAAACATTGATGTCCCACGAATCTCAAACTCTGATCTTGATCTTATAAATTCGGTGTTAAAATTCTTCCCAAAAAATCTGCAAACCATTCGTAGGCATGCAACCCCACAATCCATTGAACCCGTTTGATACACGAAGTGTTTATATGTTCGAAATAAATTCATTATGATATTTTAATTGTCCAAGTTGAGTCCGGTATTGTTGCTCCATTAATGAGTAGAAAGCATATTCATGAATTCTGTTTTTTGATGTCACAAACCTTACGACTGACATGTGAATGAAACTTGCCAAATATTCATTGCTCAATGCCGTTTCATACGCTGCATAATTGTTTTTGTAAACATCAGCCAATTCAGATTCAAATAAGGTTATGAGATGCTTAAGTTGCGATATGTCTTCGGTCCCGATCCTATCGTTTTTAAAGTATTCGATAATGGTATCCTTATTTTCCCTGAATTTTGTTGTTAAATGCCTTCTTTGCGTCTTGTTTCCATTAAATTCCCTTGCAAACCCATCTCTTCTTTTTAATACGAAATCATATCTTCCCTGTAAATCAATGTCAAAAGCACTCAGATAGACATCGATAATAGACAGTCCGATGAGCCAGTAACTCGATTGAAGCCCCTTCTCATCAAGAATTGACTGACAGCTTAGTGCAAATTCACTATCCAAACTGAATATTTGTTCTGCTGCAACAATCAGATTGCCGCCATAACGCTCAAGTTCCCTATTATAGGCCTCTGAAACTACGTTTGAAATCATCTGGTTAGTTATAAATGGTTCAAGGGCTTTAGAAATTATCTTAAGTACCTCACCATAATCGTCCTTTGAAGTCAGGTGAAATCTAACCCTTAAATGGAATTCAGGATCAGTATACTTTAAAAAGAACCAATTACTACAATATCCTTTTTCTTGTATTAAAATTTTCCGAAGTTGGGATATCGCTGTTCTCAAAATTTTCGAGCTATTTTTAATCCCGGCATAAATTTTCAGGTAAACCCATTCATCGCCAATGTAAAACTGTCTTTGCACATCATCATCAAAATAAATTTGGTTATTATTCTTTTCCTGCTGTCTATAGTCAGATTTGAGGGGAATGATAACTTCATTGAATAACTCTCCAATACTATTTTTAAATAAACCATTTGCAGACTTGTCTCTAATAACTTCCTGTAACGTAAAGGAAGGTAAGGCTTTAACCTCCTCAACAAATACATAAAAGAGGTGTTTATATTCCAAATTGATATAAATATCATGTTGCCTACCAGTTATAGTAAATTCCATGGGAACGTCATTTTTCACTAGCACGCTCCGAATACCCTCCATCATTTGCTTTTCCTCCAGCTGGAAAAATTTATTTATATCAGTAGTATTGAGATACCATGTAGCTGGATAAAAAATGTTATTCTTGTATACAATTCTTGGGATAAATCTAAATAGGTGCTGAAGCGGCTCGATGTCTATAGTTAAATTTATATATCCAGGTTGGACGGTGTCTTGCAAATCGCTCAACAACTTGTACAATGGTAAAGGATTATTATTGAAATTATGGGCATTTGAAAGTCTTGGAATAACTTGTTTTTTCAACTTTCTGGAGTATAATATTAATTCTCCGTTAAGCATACCGATGTATAAATCATCGACTGAGATCATGCCCGATTCCAGAGCGTTCGATTTCGAATAATAACAGATTTCAAATGGTCTGTATTTTGGCCTAGCCATAATATTACCAACTCTATAATCCGTAAGATGATTGATTTCTGCAACTATCTTATTTGGGAAGCATGATTCTTCATATTCGGCAATATCTTCTACAAGTGATTTAATATCTTCGTCCATAAAACCAAATCGTCCTAATAAACATGCTGCACTGCTAGCTCCTATTTGGCCAAAAGTATTCCAGATTTTACCTGTTTCATCTGTAGTTAAGTTTACAAATGCATTAAAGGTAGCTGGAAGATACTTTTCATTTGTATCAAGATTGGACAAATCTTTTTCCATTAAAATTATTTCTCTAGCGCCTTTTTTTCCGGCATCGAGTATTTTTGCGAACAATAGCGCATGTCTGGATTTATCCCAGTTTAAGGTTGTTGTACTTCCCGATGGAGGTGGCATTATAGGAATATCATCGATAAATGGTGTAAACTCCATGAAATCCTTATTAACCATCCCATAACCTATCCCCATTTCCGGATCAATCACCTCTGAAACTTTTACAAACTTATCGTCATATCTATCCGCAAATTTCTTTTTGAAATCCTTTAACGTAGGATTTGATCTAGGTGTGCAAAATTTAATGAATGCGGCTGTGCCAGAAATTATGTCATTTAAAATTTCCTGTTCCAGCATTGCCGGTTCTTCAGGTTTAATAATCGCATCAACCTGAATAGCAAACTTTGCAGGAAAAAGCTTATCAAGTGAGGCTGCCTTTTTAATGATTTCCTGGTAAGTTTCTAAATGAGTAGCTTGGGTATTGGATTCGATTTTCTTAATCATGCTCGCAATGTCAAAAAATATATTTTGACTTTTGTCCAGAAAAGCCTGATTATCTTCGTTGGATATCGTGGCCTTGCTAGCCAATGTGTTTCTTACCTGAATGTCAAATTCCTCCCCGTTAAGATTAGGATCAAGTTCAGATACGAGAATCTTGGAATCGATGAGCTCATGGATGAACCCGGTAGCTTCTTCTTCAGTGATATCTTCGCAGGTAAGGGAATCCGTCAGCTCACTAAATGAGCCTCCCTTACGAGAAATTTTTAATATAGTTTCGATGTACTCGTTTTTTTCAAAACTCGACAAACTATAGGACCTATTTCCATCGGCAATAGAATACTCAACATATCTAACAGAATCCCCAACATTATACATCGTGTTATTTGGAAAATATTTGAGAATACGTCTTAGTTTTCTATCTGTTAGGATGTATTCGACAAAAGAAGCCAAGAAACCCATATCCAGTCTAACATTCGCTTCAAAGGGAAAAATATCAGGGATCTTAATACTGTTTTCCTTACCGAAAGTGCCTATTCCGCATCCGGAAAACATTCCGAAAGGCGTGGAACGGGTGGCCATTCTGATTATATATTTCAGCGCGGTTAATCGAAACTTACTTATTTTTTTATCGTTCAGATTCTCTCCCTTCATAAACGAATCAACCTCATAGGAGAAGTCGGGAGAGGCTATATAAAGAGCTTCACGGAATTCATTTCTTTGAAAAATTGAACGAAGATATTCATCAATATTTTCAGTTTGCTCAAGTAAAACTGGAACAGAATATAACGGTATGCGATAAATAAATTGGTTGAATGAACTGATCATAAATAATTCAAGTTAAATTTTTCGTTAAGTAGATGTAGGGTATCAAGTTTAGCTTCACTATGGAAACTTTTATCGGCAATGATGAAGTCTCCTAAATTATATTTCTCTCCAATTTCAAGAATTTTATCTGTCACAAAATTTGGGCATCCAATAAGCGTATTAACTACAGGCCTTATTGGTGCTTTCGAGGCAAGTTCTTTAGCTTTTTTTTCATCTTTCGCGCAAATTATAGCTAAAGCAAAGCTAACCTCTGGATCTCGGCCATTAGCAGCATGGAATTGATCTCTATATCTATTAAGCAAATCAGGACTTTCAGTCAAACTCTGTAAATCATGAAATGTTGATTTACAAAAATTAAGGTTATTTTCTAGTGCAAAACCAAGGTTGTGACAAAAAGAACCTAATAGATATAAGTCAGGAGTTGTTCCTAAAAATGGTGGGATAAGGATTTCTTCTTTTTGAGCATGTAACTCTTCATTCTGAAAAAATCCAGTAACAGCTTTAATATTTTTCAGATAATTATCTGGCCTTTTTTTAAAAAGCCTTTGAGATAACAGCTGAGAAACTTTTAATGAGGGAGTACCGTTTGAAAAACCTAAATGTACCCGACCAGGAAATATATTTGCTAACAGTTTGTAGTTTAATGCAACAAGATACGGGGAATGATAATTAATCAGAACACCTCCAACACCTATTTTTATTTGTTCTGTATTTGCCAATAATAAAGGAAGCAAAGTGTCTGGAGTTGACCAGGGACTTGATTTATAGAAATTATGGTGTTCAGTTAGCCAAAAGCTTTTATAACCAAGCTTATCGGCTAATTCACAATACTTGAAAATTTCTTCAATCACCATCATACTGTTTATGTCTGATTGCAGGTAGCCGAACTCTAATATCCCAATGTTTATTTTTCTCATATCAGCTAAGTAATAGTATATCGTCCCAATAATTTTCTTCGATCTCTGGCAGAAATGAGAGGCATAGCCCAGTTAACCCTTCTAATATTGACATGTTATTTAACTTAGGAGACCTGAGATCTGAATGTTCTAACCATGTGCGTGTAGTATTATTCCAATGATCGAATGCATCTGAAAAAGCCTTAAGGTTTGTTGCAATAAACAACCTTCTATACATATGCATTATTCCTGAGGAGCCATGGCAAACGTAAATATCAGTGACCAGATTTTCTTTTGGGTTCAGTCTGGAAGTTGTTGCAAGTCCTATCTCAATAGCATCATCAATCACTGATTGGTTCCTCGTATTTTTTCCAATTTGGATGAATGCCAAGGCGATGGACAAATCGCCATAACACCAAGCTAATCTGCATTTATAATTGGCATCATTCGAAGAGTGATATAGCCCATAATCTTCATTTATCCAACTTGGATAAATTGAATCAATCTCTTCGCCAAAACAGTCTCGTCTGTGATTCCTCAAATACAGAAGCCCTTCCGTTATCATTTTGTTGATTAAAAGATCATTAAGCCCTTTATCCAGGCATTTTGACATAATCAGCAACTGTCCAGGTAAGCCGTGTGCTAAACCGAAGTCATAGTCTCTAATATCGGTTCCCTCCAGAATTAAATTATGTATCCGAAGGCCATAGGAATCTCTTTTTGACATTAGAAGGAAATCGTTAATCAGATGTCCTGCATAAGCCTTCACCTTTGGTTGTTCAAGTCTTTTCGAAAAATAGAATAAAACCCCCATCGGTCCATGTAAAAAATCCGAAGTTCCTTTAGCAAAATCATCTCTGGCTAGATTAAATAGCAGTTCATCATATCCACTGAAACTTTCTTCAAAATCAAAATCAATAAAATTATACTTATTCAAATGCCAAAACGTATAAGCTATGCCAGTAATTCCTTCGGACAGACTATGGATAATTTTCATTTTTCCATATTGTTCCTCATTCAAACTAGTGATAATGTATTCTAAAAGCGCAAAGCTTTTTTCTTCGAATGCTGAGACTTTAATCTGTTTTGATAAATAAAAACCTAATAGAGCAAGGCCCGATGCACCTTCAAACAAACCCAACATCAAACCTTCGTCCTTTTGCATGAGCACTCTATCTAACTTCTCAATTAGTTTTGACGGATAATTTCGTTTACTCATAGCATTCATATCAATTCAAATGATGTATTTTCAAGAACAACGCCTTGTTATCTGACAATAAGGAGCCAAAGGCTCCAGTGACTCCCTCTTGAAAGGACATTAATTTAAATAGTCTGGATTTATCCATGGCTATCATCGCTTCGATATTTTGGCTTAGCAGACTATAAGTTCTTATCTTCCATTTTGCACCAACTTTAGTCAAAAAATCATTATTGCAGATTTCACCAATCAAATCAAAATACAAATACATGCCAGATGCCCCATATAGTAATGATACATCGTTTTGCACTTCCATTCTGTCTAATGATCTTCTCCCAGTCGCAATAGCCATTAGCGTCGCTTCTTCGTAGATTGAACAATTCTGCGTAATTTTCGCCCCCTTTAATAGCGCATATAGGATACCACAATCTCCATAACAAAGACTCAGCGAACTGACGTTTTTATCGCCAACAAAGTCCCCAAAAAAGCATGGAAAATCTGCTTCTTTTCTTTGCTTCATTATAAATTTAAGAAAGTTTTCGAGTAGGTGCTTGACTTTATCATCATCCGGATATATCTCCAGGTAGTTACTCAAAAATGCGATGTAAGCTGATAGACCGTGTCCTATGCTTAGATAGATTTTTTCACCTGCAAAACAGCTATTAAAATAATGGAGCCCATCACTATCGATTTGCGAATGATCAATCAGCGCATCACGCAATACTTTTAGTAGTGAATGATCTGGATATTCTGACATAAAGCAAAATGCCGGATAAAAAGCACCAATGAAAGGATCAAAAATCTGATTTTCTAATAATTCTTTAACGCCAGATTCTAAGCTGCCAGCAAGCTGAATCAACAGTTCGTGTACATCATAGACTTTTGCTAAACGTGGTCTTGTTTCATGAATAAGATAGATGAGGTCAGTAAGATCAAATAGCCAGGCCTCGTGCCTGTATCCCCTGTTAAATCTATCGATGCATTCTTCAAAAAATTCATAAAAAGCCTCTTCATCTTCCTTGCGCTTGAACTTTTCTGACCTGTAATAAAAAAACAGCGCAAACCCCGCAAGTCCGTTTCTTATACCTAAGTTATAGATTACATTCGAATTGTCGTGAATTGTCTGCCCCCATTGAGCAGACATTCCTTTTAATTGGAGCATTTTCATTTCTAATTTGATTTAAACCTGGAAGATTCTTGCTTAGCTGATGTATTGGGCGGAGTTGCTGATCTCAGTTTTCCTAAGTTCACTGTTAATGAAAATTTAAATCTTCGGATATTTTGATTATAGATACCTTGGGAATTATATCCATCATAATATCGTTGGCGATCCTGCAGGTAAGTATTAAATAGGTCATTAACATTAAAGGCAATGGAAAGCTTATCTTTAAAAAATTCTTTTTTTAATCCTGTATTAAAATAAGACCTACTTGCTATAAACATTTGATTCGATCGGTTAGGTCCATAAAATCCATAGCTAAATTCCAAGAATGTTTTTTTTGCAATTTCTATTTGATGGTAAGTAAAGCCATATATCAGGCCGAGCCGCCTTTGATCCAGTGAACTTGTAAAAAACCCTGGATTGAAACTTGACTTATAGAAAAATCCAGATATTGAGACTTGCCCGCTCCATTTACCATCAAAAAAAGAAAATGTTGGTGCAAGGGTAAAATAAAACATTTTATTATTGCTTGCATTTTCAGGTCTTACAAGTGTAAGGATTGAATTTTCGACTTGCCTACGTTGTAACAGTATAACATTCCTGGTATATTGATAACCAAAATTAAAGGTTAAGTAGCCCTTATACATGTTTCCGATCCCAATGCCATAAGTAAAGCTAGGATTCAGGTTTTCATTGCCCTGCTGGATAGTAAATTCGTCTATATATCTTTCGTAGTTATTGAGATAACCGTAGTAAGGTCTGTTTATAGTCCTATTTAAGGTAAGGGTTGTTTTAATATCCTTTCCGTTGTAGCTAAGGGAAAAATTTGGGAAGAAGTTTCTAAATGATCTGGCACGTTCGCCTCGACTGATCAAATCTTCATTAATCATCTTTGTATCTTCGAAACGTAATCCCGCAACCGCACTAAGTAAAGGACTGAATTTGTGTTTGAATTCAGAATATAAAGCGTTAGTATTCTCGCTGTACCCAAGGTTACTGGACCGATTAAAGTCTTTATATAAATTATTATTTCTTAAAGTGTCGTAACTGGTGTTATTGGTTATACTACCCCTTGTTATCTTACCTCCGAATTTCAAAGTGTTATTTTTATTGAAAATTTTCTCGTTATCTAGTTGAAAAATATACTGATGACCTTCAAGGGGTATATTCGCAATCACGTTATATTGAGAACGATTTCCTAAAATGTCTGTTATGGTGTTTAAAATTGTTGGTTGATCTTTGGTGAAACCGCTAATATAGCCGAGGTCAATTTTCACTTTCGAACCTAAAGAGTCAAATTTGCTGACATAGATAAAGTCTATGTTATTTAAATTGTCGCGTAAGTTCAAAGCTTTATTTGTGATAACTGAGTTCACATCCACAGGATCAAGATTTGTACTTAGTCTGTCCTCACCTGTTGTTTTTCCATAGTAAATACTTCCTGCTACACCTACAGTAGTCATTTTATTTATTGCATAATCTAAGGCCAAATCAACATATGGAGATTTTGTTCTACTATTTACTATTTGATTATCCGTTGTTCGCACTGCATTTGTTCCGCCAGAATACGTTGAGGATGATTGGTTTTCAACAAGACTATAATCATTATCATAATTAAGGGAGCCATAAATAGAGATTTTGTCTCGTTTAAAACTGAAACTACTATTATGAAAAGATCCAACAAAATCATCAAATGAGATGCCATTTGTTAGACTGAAATTATAACCATCTGCTGCATTCTTTTTTGTCACGATATTGATTACTCCGCCTGAACCTGAGGCATCGTACCTTGCTGATTTGCCATTCATGATTTCGACAGATTTAATACTATTAGCGGGCATAGACTTCAGAAGCTTGACCGCCTGTTCAATAGTAAATGACCGTTTCCTATCATCCACAAGTATTTGAATGTCCGTATTACCATTTAACCTTATATTATCGTTCTCGACCATAACGCCTGGAAGATTTTTAAAGAGGTCAAATACCTTCATTGATGCCAGTCCGGGCATGTTCTGGGGATTAAAAGTAATTTTATCAGCGTCGTATACAATCAATGGTTTTCTGCCTTTTATTGATACCTCCTCCAAATGTGTTACTTGCTCTAAAAACACATTTTGCAACACATCAGTAGCCGATTGGGTTGTGACGTTGGTTACTACCTTTGTGCTATAACCTTTTTTCTCAAAGATAACTTCCAAATTTTTGGAAGGTTCAATTCTAATAGTAAATCTTCCGGTTTCATCACTTTTTGTTTCAATGACAACCAATTGAGATTGCTGATAGACTATCCTAATACTTACAGCAACAATAGGCTGACCAGAGGTACTATTAACAACAGTTCCAGAAAGTGATGTGGATTGTCCGTAAACACAGGGTGAAAAATAAATGAAAATTAAAGTGATGATTATAAAAAAATAGGTATGTCTGATTTGCATGTTTAAGCGGCTTAAAAAATGGCCCCTTCCAAAAATTTTTGGTAGGAGCCAGTCCGAATATCGTTCCGTTACATTAAGATGTTGTTAGTTACAGGTACCCTTGCAACAACTAGCTGCCTCCAAGGCTTGCTCTGCTGGTGAAGGTGTTGAAGGGCAAATGCATGAATCCCCACTACAGGTATACATGGAGCTGGTTCCACTACTCATCATTGCTGCCCCACCGATTAATGCCTGCATTTGTTTTTGCTGCAAGTTTGAAAGTGTTTCTTTCTTGAGTACTAATTTTTTGAAATTCTTCATTTTGTTTGTTGTTAAGGGTTAACTGTCTCTACTGGTTCTTCGGCTTTTTTGCATGATTTTTTACAGCAACTGTCGTTACAATCTGCAGACGGACACCCGGATGTATCCCCACTTGAATAGAACTGAGCTTGTCCACCCAAAACTGCCTGCATTTGCCTATCTTGAAGCGATACAAGTGTTTCCTTGTTTAGAGAAAGCTTTTTTAGAAATTGATTTTTCATAATTTTTGATTTGAAGTTAAATTATATGGATTGAATATTCGGCGTTGAAAAAATAGATCCATCTTAGATAGATTTTATTCCTTATGTAATTTATTTATCCATCTGATTATTTTCAATAAAATCATATAGAAAGCATGAAATTGAGGATAAAGAATCAGTTATTCGGGAAGCAATTTTCGGTTCATGAAAGCGAGGTCTAATCTGTCTTTCGGTAAAAGCCTCATTGAAGAAATAGAAAAAACGTACGCATTACCAAGTTAAGCCCTGTTCGATATTTTTTCATTTTTTAGATGGTTGTTTTTGTTTGCCATGACAAGCTCACATATGGCTGCATAAAGGTCTAGCTACTATAAAAGCTACAAAAGATTTAAGAATAATTAAAAAGAAATCAACTTTCAATTGCTTCAATTGTCTCACTGCCTTTAGCATATGTGAAGGACTTAAGAAAATTAACCGGGAAAACACTTGGTCAATAAAAGTAGAGGAAAACTTATGCTATATGAGAATCCGAAATTATCATAACTTTATCTCCGGTGCAAAAATAGATTGTAAATAAATCATTTTTATCTTTGAGCTACCAAACTTGATCATTTGCTGTTATGAATATATTTAATTGTCCGGTCTATCCAATCTTCTCCGAAGGCATCTAGTATGACATGGACTAATGCCGATATTTTCATAGGCGAGGTATTTTGCAAGACTAGTCATGTCTGTAGGATAGAATAAGAAACGTTTGCTTGGCATTTCTATTATCTTTCCATAATTGCTACTGTAGGCTATTGTGCCCCTTGTTGTCTCACCTAATGTTGTTACATTCTTTTTCTCTTTTAGATTAATGATAAATTGCTCTGAGTTACTTACCGTATTATTGTTTTGCAAAATGAAAACCCTACCACGATATTTTCTTACAAAATCTGCAAACTGGTCTGATGTTTTATTGCCGCCCCCAGTATTATCTCTTAGGTCAATAATAAGTAGGTAGGGATTAATAGATGAGTTTATTTTATTGAAAAAAGCTGTAGCAACATCAATATTTTCCCTGCTGGAATCAAAACTACTTAATCGTAAATACCTAACTCCTTGGTCAAGTTCCTTATACTCGTATCTGCCTTCACTAAAATGAACCGGGGTGCAAATTGGCAAGGCGACCTTTCTATAATTGAGCCCGCTAATTATTCCATTTTGTAACCTCACGTTTCTGAATAAAACATACGGAACCGGAGGACCAAAAAATCGAATGGCATCCATAGATCCCTGTCCTGTCCTGTTCAAAATTACAGCTACAACTTTTGTTCGTAAGTTCTGTAGGTAAAAACTGTTTTTGTTATATTTATAGCCAACAAACTTTTCTCCATCTAAAGTAAGAGTAAATTCCTTCCAAACTATCTGTCGGATACGCTTTATACTTTAATTCCATTTGAGCCACATCAATTTTCGGCTTCAAATATTGAAAGTTTACTAAAGAATCTGGCCTTTTATAAAAACCCAGATGATTGTCTTTTATTGGATAAATCAGCTGCAATAATCTTTGATAAACCTCAAATTCATCATTAGATTTAAGATCCTTGCGTATATGTTCATAAAGTCTCCGATAGCTCGTATCAGTTTTCAATTGCTTTTTATAAGATGGTAACCGACGAATTGATTTATACAAGAAATCCAAGTCTGCAATATTTTGAGCTTCTTGGGCGCTTATTCTCTCCACTATAGCAAGAAAGAAAAGCGTAAACAACAGCATTTTCAGATTTATACTTGAGAAACGATAATCGCTTTAAGCATGTGTTTATAAATAGCTTCAATTATGGCTTTCATGTTTTATTAAAATGATAATAACTCTAAATTATCAAACAATGTAGAAGATTGAACGATAATAACAAGATCTTGTTTTCTTGAACGTCTATCTGATTCTTAAACATCCGTTTTAGACGTACAAAAAACCATTGTCAGCTTTTGATAATGTATTTTCAATTTTCTCTAATGGTTCAACAGCAGACATTAAATCGTCTTTCTTGGCTGCTGGAGTCGTATTCTCGCGGTGATTTTGATCTGTTAGCCTTTTAACGATAAACTTCTTTAACCCTAAGCAAAGCATCTGTTTTATAGTGAGGTAATATATTTAAGATCGTAAGGTCAGTACTAAAAAGGAGGGCAGCAGCCAGCGTATATCCTTCCTCTCTAGTCTGGAAATCCCTTCTCCAGAACCCAGCCTTTTCCAAAAGCTGTCTATCATCTAGGGAAAGCCAAGGATGACTTGCATTGTTACTGCGGATTAGGTTTCGCACTTTTATAAAAATAGCTTTATCAAAATGTTCAAATTTCAGAAAAGGATAAATCTTACTTTCTGTATAATGAGTTCTTTTTCGATTATGCATTTCCGCGATACGATTAGCCTGAAATATCCTAAAATCCCCATCATCGCTGCGATCGTATATTACTTTGTTACTGCTATGGACTTGGGAACTCTCCGGCACCTGAACATGTATTATATATTTATCATCAAGCTTATGAATAACTGGGAAAAGAATATAAGGCGGATCCAGTTTCTGCGGATTGTTACCCATATTGACCAAATCTGTTTTCATCCCATCCACTTTAGATGGATAATACCGATCACGGTGCCGTCATCATCTACGCCGAGTAGAATATTCCCCCCCTTCACGATTCAGCATTGCCGCTACAGACTCAAATAAGTTCGACGGGATTGAGGACAGAGATTTTTTAAACTCAAGCCTAATATTTTCTCGTTTTCCCAATAGGGACCTTACTTTCTCTATGCTCATGCTATGATACTTGACTTCTGCTTATTAATTAACTTGTATCCCAAAGAATTGCGTTCGAAACTCTTTTGGTTTATTTTAAGGTTTTGATCACATGTGTCTAAAAGTTTGTAAAAAAACTGAAATAAACCTTTTGCTCCCCAAAATTATTATTTGGAATAGTCTTAAAAATTCTCCCAACCAAAACCTTACCGGATCAAAAATTTTGTTCTGATTTAATCAAATCCACAAAACTGCAAAAACAAAAATAAGATATTGGATCATAATTTCTCAAACTAGATTAGCGAAACCATTTACTTTTTAATTACCAATTCAACATTAGACCTCATTATACCTAAAGAAAATGCTGTGGAACGAAGCATGACTATGCCATACCTAAACAAAATTTTTTCAATTTCTCGAATATCAACTTATCTAAAAAGCTTCATAACTTTCGTATCACCAGTATCTTCTTCCTTCTTATCTCGGTCTAACAGTTTCTCCTGTAATGCAAACATCTCAGTACTAACTTTTGTATCGATCACCTTCGCATAGTGCTGCGTTGTTTTCAAGCTATTATGCCCGAGCATCTGGGATACGGTCTCAATCGGAACACCATTGGAAAGCGTAATAGTGGTTGCGAAAGTATGACGAGCCAGATGATAAGTGAGTACCTTAGTGATGGTACAAAGATCTGCGATCTCTTTGAGGTAACCATTCATGCGTTGATTAGTGAGCACTGGCAACGCCACTTTTCTCCATCGGCATATCCTGTGATTCTTATACCTGTCAAGAATTACTTTTGCCTCATCCAACAAGGGGATGTGACAAGGTGTTTCCGTTTTCTGCCGTTTGATGAATATCCATAAATTAC
Organism: Pedobacter sp. CFBP9032; assembly: GCF_034045265.1. NCBI lineage: Bacteria > Pseudomonadati > Bacteroidota > Sphingobacteriia > Sphingobacteriales > Sphingobacteriaceae > Pedobacter > Pedobacter sp. CFBP9032. The sequence continues at coordinate 148,542 of NZ_JAXCWE010000004.1, forward strand.
CGTCATCGCCTCTCGTAATCTGATCCGGGCGAAGCTGCTTCACATCAATATAAGAAAGGCCTGTATAGCAACTGAATATAAAAATGTCTCGAACGATGTTTAACGCTCAAGTGGAAATTCCCTGTTTTTGATCCGATCCAACTCTTCTATATTTAGAAAAGTCCTTGCCTTAGCTTTAGCAGTATTGCGATAATTTAAAAATGGATTACCAACAATCAACCCGGCACCCAGGCAATACAGCATGATTTTTTTCAGGTGAACAATATATTTCCGGGCAGACATTGCATTATTTCCTCGATCTATCCTAAGAAATAGCTCATAATCGGTGATAAATTTAAAATCTACCTTTTTGACGTTAATGTCCTGAACCTCATATTTGAGCTGAAGAAATTGCTTAACATGTCTGATGGAACTTTGATAGGTTTGAAACGTGCTATTACTGTATCCTTTACCAATCAGTTTTTCCATATTGTCAATGTGCTTCTGATAAAGTCTCAGTAGGCTATGGTTAGACGTATTCTTTCCGGTAAGATGATCCCTCAAGACTACCGCTGTCACCTCATCTTCCTTTTCAACAAGAGAGGTATGAAAACGTCGAACTTTTGAGGCTAGCGTGTCCAAGTAATCATTAAGTTCCCGGATCTCTTCGCGCAAGCCAGTGCCTTTCCCTTTAAGCGCAGACCAGAAGCTGGGAATAATTTCCCTGCCGACAGAATATTCCGAATGTTTTCCTTTCACGGTAATCCGTAAATAGATGGGCATCATCTCGCCCTTGATTAAATTTTTTGGTCTTTTCAGATAGAATAGAAGATGAAAATTGTAACTCATAATGATACATTTAAAATTAAACAAATGTACATTTGAGCCAGTGAGTCATCAAGATGTTCGTCAGTCGAACGAACTGTAAATCAATACCTTACAAAATAATCCAGCACCCGAACATTTCGGAATAATTCTAGTTTTGATATTCAATCAATCTACTGACCTACAGTGCTTTACAAGAAACAGTAAATATTCGTCTCACTAAAACCAGTCATTCAGAATGAACAACTATGAGTCTTAACGTGCTATACAAACCAAAACAAAGTCTTGAAAATCAACGATTTGCGCGACAATGTTCTGGTTTGAATCTAAGGAAGTGGTCCCGACGAGAATCGAACTCATATCTAAAGTTTAGGAAACTTCTATTCTATCCGTTGAACTACGGGACCAAGGTAATTTAGATTTGCAGAATTACGATTTTAGATTTACAAATGCAAAAACTAAAATCGCAATTAGTAACAATATTATCTTATTACGCTACCTGCTTCAAATTTTTCTGCAGGTGCTACAAAAGTAAGTTTTCCTGCTGAATTTTCAGCCATTAAAATCATCCCTTGTGATAAAATACCTTTAATTTCTCTCGGCGCTAAATTTACAATGATGCTTACTTGCTTCCCAATGATATCTTCAGGTTTATAATGTTCGGCAATACCCGAAACTACAGTACGTTCATCTATACCGGTATTAACCGTCAGCTTCAAAAGTTTTTTAGTTTTCTCTACTTTTTCTGCAGCAACAATTGTGGCTACGCGAATATCCATAGCAGAGAAATCATCAAAATTAATATTTTCTTTTGCTGGTATAGCTACGGCGCTGTTGGCGGCATTTGTTGATTTGCTTTGATTGAGCTTTTCGATTTGAAAATCGATCTCCGCATCTTCAATCTTCTCGAATAAAAGTACTGCTTCTCCAATTTCATGGCCGCGTTTTAATAGATCTACACGACCAGCATCATCCCAATCATTGCCACCATCTTTTAGCATATTCATTAGTTTCTCGGCGGTAAAAGGCAAAAATGGTTCAATTAAAACCTGAATATTAGCCGCAATTTGAAGCGAGAGGTGCAGAATGGTACGAACCCGATCTTCATCCGTTTTAATTAATTTCCAAGGCTCTGTTTCGGCCAGGTATTTATTCCCTAAGCGGGCTACGTTCATTACTTCGGATAAGGCCTCCCTGAAGCGATAGTTTTCTATCGATGCAGAAATTTTTGCAGGATAGCCAGCCAATTCATCAATTACCGCTTGATCTACTGGTGTAATTTCCATACAGGTAGGTACTACTCCATTAAAGTATTTATGGGTAAGCACCACCACCCGGTTAACAAAATTACCTAAAATGGCTACTAATTCATTGTTATTTCTAGCTTGAAAATCTTTCCAGGTAAAGTCGTTGTCTTTGGTTTCCGGAGCGGTAGCCGTAAGCACATAACGTAAAACATCTTGTTTGCCTTCAAACTCACGTAGATATTCGTTTAACCAAACTGCCCAGTTTTTTGAAGTAGATATCTTTTGGCCTTCAAGATTTAAAAATTCATTTGCCGGAACATTATCTGCAAGGGTATAATCGCCATGCGCCATGAGCATAGCAGGGAAAATAATACAGTGGAAAACGATATTATCCTTCCCGATGAAATGCACCAATTTGGTTTCATCACTTTTCCAATACTCTTCCCAACCACATTTATCACTTTCGTAATTGTTAATGTAATACTCTTCTGCCTTTGGATTCCAAACATCCAATTTGGCATAATTACAAAGTTCTTTGGTAGCAGAGATATAACCAATTGGGGCATCAAACCAAACGTATAATACTTTACCCTCCGCATCGCGAAGTGGTACACGAACACCCCAATCTAAATCTCTAGTCATGGCCCGTGGTTGTAAACCGGCATTTAACCAGCTTTGGCACTGGCCATAAACATTTGGTCGCCATTCTTTATGGCTTTCAATATAAGTTCTTAACCTTTCTTCATATTTATCCAGCGGAAGAAACCAGTTTTTAGTTTCTTTAAGAATGGGCTGATCGCCGGAAAGGGTAGATTTGGGATTGATCAGGTCTGTAGCGTTAAGTGTTGAGCCACAGTTTTCGCACTGATCGCCATAAGCATTTTCGTTCCCACACTTTGGGCAAGTACCCGTAATGTAACGATCTGCAAGAAATTGTTTTGCAGAAGGATCGTAATACTGTTCGGTAACTTCTTCTGTAAAAACGCCTTTATCATATAGGGTACTAAAGAAATCTGATGCGGTTTGGTGATGCGTTTGTGATGATGTACGGTGGTAAATATCAAAAGAAACACCAAACTCCTTAAAAGAATCGCCAATAATTTTATGGTATTTATCTACTACTTCTTGCGGTGTAATTCCTTCTCTTTTGGCCTTTAACGTAATGGGAACACCGTTTTCATCAGATCCGCAAATAAACTTTACGTCACGCTTGTTCGAACGCAGGTAACGGGCATAAATATCTGCAGGAATATAAACACCTGCCAGGTGCCCAATATGAACTGGCCCATTGGTATATGGAAGTGCTGCCGTTACGGTATATCTTTTTATTTTACTATTATCCAAAACAATTTTTATTAATTTGGCAAAGATAAGTGTTTTGAAGATGATTAAGCAGCCCCCATATTTAAAAAAAGGAGATAAGATTGCGTTGGTTTGTCCGGCGAAGAAATTACCAAAGTCTATTGATAAAGCGATAGCGCTTTTAACGGAATGGGGACTTGAAGTAGTTATTGGCGAAAGCGTTTATGCCAGTCACCATCAATTTGCCGGAACGGATGAGTTAAGAGCAGCAGATATTCAACATTTTCTGGATGATTCTTCCATTAAAGCAATTATTGCCGGCAGGGGCGGTTATGGAACTATTCGCATTATTGATGCGCTCGACTTTACACAATTTAACCTACACCCAAAATGGATAGTTGGTTTTAGCGACATTACAGTGCTGTTGTCTCATATTATTGCGCAAAGCGAGATACAATGCATCCATGGCCAAATGCCTTATACTTTTGAAGAAAGCACATTTGAAGCTTTAGATTCTTTAAGAAAAGCCTTATTCGGTGAAAAACAGACTTATGTTTACGAAAGTGAATTTAGTAATCGGCCGGGCGAGGCAGACGGCTTATTAATTGGTGGAAATTTAACCCTAATTACCATGTTACAGGGGTCTGCTTCGGAAATGAATTTTGACAATAAAATTCTTTTTCTGGAGGATGTTGGCGAACACGAATACAGTATAGACCGGATGCTGAGAATGTTAAAAAGGGCTGGAAAACTGGCTAATTTGAACGGCTTGATTATTGGTGCTTTTAACGAAATTGAAGCGGAGAAAATTTCGTTCGGGCAAACGGTAGATGAGGTGATCTGGGATATTGTAAAGGAATATGATTACCCGGTTTGTTTCAATTTTCCAACCGGACATATTGAAAATAACCTAAGTATGGTTTTGGGTGCGGAGGTCTCTTTAAAAACAGAAACAAATAACGTTCAATTTAAATATTTATAACATGGCAATTTTTGATAATTTAGGTAAATACCGCAATACGGGCTTACTGTTGATGCGCATTGGTATTGGCATCATGTTTATTATTCACGGCTTTCCGAAATTAGCCGGCGGCCCCTCAGGCTGGGAACAATTAGGAGGTAGCATGAAAGTAGTAGGGGTAAACTTTCTACCTACATTCTGGGGCTTTATGGCTGCCGTAGCCGAAACATTTGGTGGCTTTTTATTAATTGTGGGTTTGTTTTTTAGACCAGCATGCATTTCCCTTGTTTTCACCATGATCATAGCAGCTTTGGTTCACTTTGGTAAAGGTGATGGATTGGGTGGCGCGAGTCATGCTATAGAATTAGGCATTGTATTTCTTGCTTTAATTTTTATTGGGCCAGGAAAGTATAGCGTAGATAAGAAGTAAATAAATCTTTTAAACCACAAAAGCCAGCAAATTGCTGGCTTTTGTGGTTTAAAACTATAGCGTGACTAAATCAGTGTTAATATATATCTAATCACTTATAATATGCTTAGTAGCCTGGGTTCTGTTGTCCTGCTAAAACAGGGTTAGCCTGGGTTTCTACGGTTGGAATTGGCCAGATAAATCTGAAACTCGTATTCGCTCCTGTATATGGAATTGCTAAAATAGCTCTTGCTCCTGTGTAACCTGCAGCCGCATTATATGCAGAAAAAGCAACAGTAGAGCTTGTTTTTGCAGGAATACCATTTGGACCATATAAGTTTTCTTTAGCCAAACGGTGGATATCCATCCAACGTTTACCTTCTCCTAAAAATTCGATTCTTCTTTCGTTGATAATGCCTTGAATTAAGTTAGTTGTAGCTGGGAAACTGGCAGCAGTATATCTATCCGCAGCAAGAACGGATCTGTTTCTAACGGCATTTAACAATGCTAAAGATTGAATGGTGTTTCCAGTTCTGGCATAAGCTTCAGAAACGTTCAATAAAACCTCTGCATATCTGATAATTGGATTTGCATCTGTCCAGGTTGCCGGATCTTTGTATTTTGCGCTAAAATAGTATTTAGCAGCTACTCCTGTTGCAGCATCTGTTGTAGCTAATAACGTTCTACGAAGATCTGTGGCTTTCCATGATGGATCGTTCCAGATAATTGGAGAAATTACCGCCAAAGCTCTACCTGGTGCTTTTGAATACATAGTACTTAATGAACCGTTGGTTCCCGCATTCCGGATTGTTGAATTTTCAATGGAGAAAATTGATTCCGTATTGCCGTAGTTTGCACCAACGCTGGCAAAGGGACCATCAGGTGTAGCAGTTAAAGCATACCCACCAAGCGCAGTTGGGGCGGTAAAAGTGGCTGCCGTTGCTGCTGTTCCTAATTTTGCGCCTTCAGTGATTACACCCGCATAATCGCCCATATGTAATTTCACTCTTGTTTTTAAAGCTACCGCGGCGCCTTTTGTCGCTCTGGTGATTCTAAGTGAAGCCGTTGATTGCGCTGCTAAGTTTGTTTCTGCAAAATCAAGATCAGAAAGAATTAAATCATAACCTTGCTTAACTGTACTACGACCTTCATTTTTAAATTGTTCTACCAATTCTGGAGTATTAATACCTACCGTTCTTAATACTACCCCCTGATGTGTTGCACCAGTGGTTTCATTATACGGGCGAGCGAAATGAATTAATAATTCATGGTAGCTTAATGCCCTTATGAAACGACATTCTGCTTCGCCTGCTGTAGCAACATCTGTGGTAATTGTACCAGCGGCAGCCGCTTCCTTTAATTTGGTAAGTACAATGTTTGCACGGTTAATAGTGGCATATAAACTTGTCCATAGGGCTGTATTATTTGCTGTAGTGGCATCGAAACTATTTTCGTAAGTAACCAAAAAGAATGAAGGAATTGCCATCATATCTTCACCTCTCATATCTCCCTGAATCGTGTTTGCTGCGCCAAAAGGATAGCCACGATTGGAGTTATCTGTGTATGGACTTGATTGTGCTGCACTATATACCCCAGTAATGGCTAATGCGGCTCTTTGAGGGTTTGAATAGGCATCATCTTCGGCAAAAGTATTGTCAGGTACAATGTCTGTATATTTTTTGCAAGATCCTGCAAATAACATTAAGCCTAATAAGGGCAGCACCCAGGCCTTTTTATTTATGAAATATTTGTTTTTCATTATTAGTTTCTTTAGTCAGTTAAAATCTAACGTTAGCTCCAAATGTGAAGGTACGCTGTTGAGGGTTTCCGTTGAAGTCTGTTCCGTATCCAGCAGTGGCAGAAGCTGCTGTATTTGTTTCCGGATCTAAACCTTTATAGCCTGTAATTACAAATAAATTTTGTGCAGAAGCGTATAATCTGATTCCGCTTACTTTTAATTTATTGGCGAAACTCTGAGGTACTTTATAACCAAAAGCCACGTTGTCTAATCTCAAGAACTTTCCATCTTCTAAGAAACGGGTTGTAGCATCTCCATCTCTATTGATGAAGGTAGATCTTCCAAAATATTGTCTTGGCGTAACCCCATCACCTGGATTAGCAACACTTTGCCATCTGCCTAAGATCTCTGTTCCATTATTTACAAAGTTTTGGTTCAACTGGTCTACGCGTGTTCTGTTGTAGATTTTGTTTCCACCTTGAAATCTTAAGAAGATATTTAAATCAAAGCCTTTATAAGTAAAGGTATTGTTTAAGCCTCCAAACCATTTAGGTAATGAACTTCCAAGAACCTTCTTATCTGTTGATGCAGATAAAATAGCAGAAGCACCTGTTGCACCTGGGTTAGCAGGATCATAAACATTATACGTTTGGGTTGTTACATCACCTTGTATAATTTGTCCGTTCCCTTTAACATATAATGGGTTACCATTCGCCATGTTTACGCCAGCGTATTCATAACCATAGAAAGAATTTAAAGATTCACCAACGCGGATAATGTTGTAAGTGCTGATCTGATCCTGACCTTCTCTCAAAGATTCTACAACGTTTTTCTGACTTGTAAAAGTGAAATTTGCATTGTAAGAGAAATTGTCATTCTTTATAACATCGCCACCAATGGAGAATTCGAAACCTGAATTTAAAATGTTACCCACGTTCTGTGTAATGGTATTTGTGGGAACACCTAGAGACGGTGCTGTAGGTGCATTTTGTACCAATGCATCTGTATTTTGTCTGAAATAATCTGCAGTAACATTAATACGACCAGCAAATAAGCCTAATTCTAAACCAACGTCAACTTTCTTCTGAGATTCCCACTGAAGGTTATAGTTACCAATATTACTGAAGCCAATTCCCGGTTGCGCACCATAAACCGCTGCATTATATTGCCCTAAATACCTAAAGTTACCAATGCTTACATTACCCACTTCCGCATATGATCCACGAAGGCGTAAATCAGAAATAAAACTTAAACCAGAAGCGTTTTTAAAGAAAGATTCTTCAGAAACGCGGTAGGCAGCAGATACACCAGGGAAATAACCTAAGCGATTTGCTTCCGGTAAATTTGAATTTCTATCTGAACGAATTGATCCACCGATGTAATACTTGTTTTTATAATTATAGTTTACACGAGCAAGATAAGATTCTAAAGCTGTTCGAACCAAACTTCCAGATGCTGTTGGCGTAACGAAAGTACCAGTTACGATATTTTGGTTCCAGTAGATATCTGTTAAGTTAGAAACAGAAGCCTGATAGAAAGATGACCTGTCATTTTGAAATTCCTGAACCAAGGTTACACTTAGGTTATGTGCATCTGCAAAGCTTTTATTGTACGACAATACGTTCTGAAGATCTAACCTAATACTAGGAGCAAAAGATTGTGACATACTACCATTACTACTTACTCCATCACCAGCGCGAGGATCAGTATAAATAAAATCATCCACATTTTGATTATCAACACCTACTTGTGTTCTAAATTTTAAGCCATCGAAAAGATTCACCTCTGCATAAGCAGTTGCTAACAAACGATAAGTTTGCGCCCTTCTGATGTTATTATCTAGTATAAATCTTTGGTTACCGATGTTATCAGAGATGGTAACTAAATTATTGCCCTGCCCTAACGCAGTTCTATTTGGTGCAATGTTGTAGCCTGTTACATTTGCAGCGTCATAAACAGGTACGTTGGGTAACATACGAAGTCCACCAAAAATATTTCCAGACAAAGTGTTACTACCTGTTTGTGGCCCTGTGTTGTCCTGATAAGTAAAACCAGATGTTAAACCGAAGCTAAATACTTTATTCACCTTTTGGTCAAAGTTAGCTTTCAAAGAATATCTTTTTAACGAGTTGGAAATGATTACACCTTCCTGGTCGCTGTATCCTAATGAAAAATAATATTTTGCTTTTTCCGTACCTCCAGATGCTGATACATTATGATTTTGTTGAGATGCCGTTCTGAAAAGATAATCTTGCCAGTCTGTATCTACAATCCCACCTTGACCATCAGGCATTGAGAATGCCCGAGGTGCAATACCCTGAGCTGCGTAGCGCTCATTTGCAATTTCAATAAATTGAGCAGCATTTAATTGATCGTATCTTTTAGACACTTTACCAACAGCATAATAACCATCATAAGTGAATGTGGCTTGTCCGGCTTTACCTTTTTTGGTCGTAATTAAGATTACACCACCTGCAGCTCTCGATCCATAGATAGCCGTAGATGCTCCATCTTTTAATACTTCAAAAGATTCAATATCATTAGGGTTAATATCTGCCAAAGCATTTGAAGCTGTAAATCCACCTACATCGCCTGAGAAGATTGGCACTCCGTCAACAACATATAATGGTCCCTGGCCCGAAGTGATTGTATTTGTACCGCGAATACGTACCTGAGCTGGTTGGCCTAATAATCCATTCGCCGTAATTACCTGCACACCTGCTGCTTTACCTGCCAAAGCCTTGTCGAATGAAGGGATAGCCCTGTCCGTAAATTCTTGAGCGGATACACTAGATTGAGAACCAGTAACGTCTTTTCTGTTTACTGATCCGTAACCTACCACTACAACATCAGATAGTGATCTTGCATCATTAGTCAAAACAACATTAAGCACATTCGAATTGGTTACAACACGAACTACAGGCGAATACCCTATAGATGAAAATTCAATACTTGCACCATTAGTAGCCCTGATAGTGAATTTACCTTCAGCACTGGTTGTGGTTCCGCCAGATGCCCCTTTGATTTTTACACTTACACCAGGCAATGGTAATCCATCCTCCTTACCCGTAACTGTACCAGTGATTGTTCTTTCCTGAGCCATAGCAGTACCTGCCAGGAACAAGAAGATGAACAAACTTTGTAAAAGTTTTTTCATAAATTAGTTTAGTTTAGTTAATAATTTTCTCTAATATATGACTAGAAATCTGTAAAGCAAATTTTACAAACAAATTTTGTTTTGCAGATTTTCAACAAAAACCTGCCAGAGTAAGTTAATTTATAGCTACAAATGCTTAAATAATGCGTTAATAGTGTATTTTGTACTGTAAATTTTAAATTAGCCTGAATCTTTTTAACTAAAAAGATACATTTATATTAAAATGAGATAAAAGAAAAATTGCTATGGCATCCATTAATAAATTATTTGTTAATACATAATGAAAGTATGCCCTAATAGAATGGAAATAAACGAATTCCGATAAGAAAAATGATAGAAAATGGTTATAACTATTAGGATTATCATTTACATTTAGGAGAGTTATATCTATTAAATGCAATCTAGATTTGGACTGGAATTATTTTAAGCATCAATTGATAAAAAAATAATAATGTAAAAAGCGGCAATTTTCAATTGAAAATTGCCGCTTTTTACATTATTATTTAAACTCCAGACTATGGATTTTGCGGTCCAATATTTGGATTTGCGTTTAACTCATCACGAGGAATTAAAAATAAGAATCTCGGATCTCCCGCAGGAATTTGCAATACGTTAGCAACAGAAGCTGGAACATAATTTGGAACGTTCGCGATAGTTCTGTCTAAAGGTAAATTCAACCGTTTTAAATCTAAATATCTAAAACCTTCACCCCATAGTTCTACTCTACGATTCACCATAATTTCATCGATCAGGGCAGTAGCCGTATTAGTAGATTTAATAGCGCTTAAATCTCTTTTGGATACTAACGTAAATAGAGCGGTCTGTGCTAATGCGTATTGTCCGCTTCTTGCGTAAGCTTCAGCAAGAATTAAATGCATTTCTGCACTTCTCATCCAAGGCACATCTCCTAAAGATGGGTCACCTATTGCTTTAACGGAGAACTTTCTGGTCATATAACTTCTTCTAACAAATGTAGTTAAGGGCAGAGGGAAATTTACTGCGGTTGGCTGAGGTTCCCACATTTTCTTTCTTACATCTGTTGCAGAAATGAGATTATACAAATTTTGATTAATCATTTTTGGTGTAGAGCGCTGGTAACTTGAATTTGCATTGTACGCAATTTGTGCATAAAACGATCCAAAAGTATCACCTTGCTCCGTTGTAGGATTCGCACCCCACATATATTCTGACAGGTTGATGTTATTAAAACCCGTTTGATAATCCGCCTGACTCATTAACGGGAAAGCATTACCGTCTACAACCTCTTTAGCATATTTAATCGCATTAGCATAATCTCCCATAGTTAAGGCTACCCTGGCTCTAAGACCTTTTGAAACCCATACCCCAGCATGAGTTTTATTAGGAACAGAAACAGCATTTAAAGCAATTGCAGCATCTAAATCAGCTACTATCGAAGCATAAATAGTTTCCACACTAACTCTTGGCATTTTGGTATCAGAAGACTTCAATGGCAATGGAACCGCAAGCTGATTATTAGGCTTCGCATCAGGATTATATCTTGTACCATAAAACTGAACGAGGTAAGAGTAAGCATAAGCCCTTAGCGTAAGCGCCTCAGCCTTTATTCTTGATTTATCAACTGCTAAACCTTCCGCAGCATCAATATTTTCAATAATGTAATTGGCATTACCAATCATCCTGAAAAATGTACGGTAATAATATAAGTTACTTGGTGCAGTATCTGTACGAGGCGCAATATAATTACCTTCACCTGTTGATGTAAACCATGTTGCAGCAGCCTGGTGTAAATCTTCGCCCATAAAATCTATCCCCAAAAGAATTCCGGCAACCCCTGGTTTTCCTTGCGCATTACTTGTAGTAGTAGTGGTTCTTTCGAACATATAGCGATATATCCCATTTAAAGCAACACTTGCATTAGCAGTAGAAGAAAAAATATCCTTGCTATCAATTTTATCTGTTGGTGTTGTTTGAAGATAATCTTTTTTACAGCCCGATCCGCCTAAAATCATACCGGCTAAAATCGCTGAGTAAAATATCTTTTTCATATCTGTTTGATATTATATAATTAAAATTTAGAAAGAAGCATTTAAACCCACACTTAAAATTCTTGCCTGTGGATATACATTGGAGTTAGTTCCATCAAACGACTCTGAAGGATTCAAACCTTTTCTTTTAGAGAATAAGTGTAAGTTCTCTGCCGTTACAAATAATCTTGCATTGGTGACATCGATTTTGCTTAACCAGGTTTTAGGTAGATTATAAGAAAGATTAATGTTTCGAATGGCCAGATAAGATGCATCTATTAACCATCTTGTTGATGTAGCATTGATATTGGCTGAATTACCATAATCAGCACGTGGGATAGAACTTGTTGTGTTAGTTTGTGTCCAAGCCCCTAATAAGTCTTTGTGCAATGCCGCACCAAAAGAACTTGTGCTCATTAAACCCTGGTAATTACTGTCATAGAATTTACCACCAATTTGGTAATTTACCAAAACAGAAAGTGATAGATTTTTATAGCTGAATGTATTGGTGAAAGAGCCCATTAAATCAGGAATAGCAGATCCTGACCGACCAAAAAGAGCATTTGACTGATTTGTAGTATACTCAACCCCGTTAACTGTCCTTTTATTCGTTGCAGCAATAGTTTGGGTAGGATCAGGCAAGTACAAAGCGGCTCCATCTTTAGGATCTACGCCTGCATATTGTCTCAACCAAAATTGATAGTAATCATAACCTACTTCTCTTCTCTTTGTACCACTTATTATTTGTGGTGTTTCTGCAGGAAGTTTAGTTACTCTATTTTTTAATATTGTCCAGTTAGTGATTAAGTTCCAGTTGAAATTATCTGTTCTTACCACATCAGCACCCAACATTAATTCTAGTCCTGAGTTGTACATAGAACCAATATTTCTATTGATTGAAGCAACAGGATCAGATAATGGTTGAGGAACATTAAATAATAAATTGTCTACTGATTTTTTGAAATATTCAATTTCACCATATAACCTTCTTTTAAATACTGAAAATGTTAACCCAGTATTAAACGTATTTTGCGATTCCCATCTTAATTCTGGGTTGGCTACTGATGATAAAAGGGCGCCAGGCTCAGCACCATTGTTTGAACCTAAATCATAAAATGCACGATCTGCATAATATAAACTGTTATTGTTACCATCTAATAAAGTGTTGGTACCACTTAACAAAGCATTGTTACCAACCTGGCCATAAGAAGCTTTCAGTCTTAAATCATCCAGCCAGTTTACTTCTTTCAAAAAGTCTTTATTGATAGACCATGATCCCCCGAAAGAGAAGAAAGTTCCCCATCTCGACTCTTGTGCAAATCTTGATGAACCATCCCGTCTTAATGAAGCATCAAAGAAATATTTATCTTTGTAACTATAACCTGCTTTCGAGAAATAAGACTCAATTCGATCGCTATCTGCCTGTCCGCCAGAACTATTAGAAGTTACAAAATTAGCAAATTCTGTATTTCCCTGTACAATTTGACCAGTTCTGGCTGCGTTAAAACCACGGTAGCTAAAATCATAGTTTTCATGACCAACAAGGGCAGAGATCGTATGATCTCCAATGGTTTTATTGTAGTTTACAATTTGATTAAGTGTGTATGACCTAACCGTGCTATTTGTTTGTGATTTATAGCCATTTTGAGTTACACCATCCCCTACAGTAGGGTTCCAATAAGTATTGCCATTATTATTTCTTAAATCAATACTAAAGGTAGGAGTGAATGTAAAATCTTTTAAGAATTTTATTTCTAGGTAAGTTCTGGCACTAACTTGATTTCTCCTCGTTAAATACTCGTTTAATAATGTTTCATACACAACATGTCTGCCTGGTGAAGCACCTTGTGGACGAGCAACTGCACCTGGTTGATTTCCAAAATCATACCATTGCTCACCAGTTAAATTATTCATAATTGGCTCACCTGCAGCATTGTAAGCACGAACAGGATAAATAGGACCAATGCCTCTTGTAAATGAAAATGCATTTACAAAGCTTGAGCCACTGCCTGTACCAGAATCGTTTGCTGTATTTGCTGTGGTCATGGATCCAGAAACATTTAAACCTGTTTTTAACCAAGGTTTAACTTGTGTATTCACATTAACACGAGCATTAAAACGCTGATAATCAGATCTGATCACAAATCCCTGATCATTTAAGTATCCCATTGATACAAAGAAGTCAGATTTTTCACTTTTACCCGAAAAGCTTAAGTTTGCATCAGTTCTTTTTCCTAATCTTGCCATCGCATCATACCAGTCGAAATTATCATACAATAATGATGCATTCGGATTGAGTTGACCATTTGTGCCTACAATCTGAGCACCGGGAACATTAAAAGGATTATAAACCAGATTAGCAAAAACATCCGTTGAAGCTCTTGTAGATGCCGCTGCTTCTGTTAATGCAGGGGATGCATTATACATCAGGTTATTTTTAATACCCTGCCAAACTAAAGGATAATATTCTTGTGCATTAACACGCTCATATTCAGGAATACCTCTTTCTGAAAAACCTTGCACAATGCTTGCATTAATAGTTGGCTGTGAAGATTTACCTCTTTTTGTTGTGATAATTACCACACCATTAGCACCTCTTGAGCCATAAAGTGCAGATGAAGATGCGTCTTTTAAAACTGAAATGCTTTCGATATCGTTTTGGTTAATATCACCGATACTTCCGTCATAAACAGATCCATCTAATACATAAAGAGGCGTATTTGAAGCTGAAAATGAACCAAAGCCGCGGATTCTAATTCCGGCTGAACTTCCTGGCTGACCATTAGAGGCAGCTACATTAATGCCTGGAGCAGAACCTTGTAACGCAGCGGTAATATTGGTTACTGTTCTGTTTTCTAAATCTTTAGCACCTAGCGTAGCCACTGATCCAGTAATTGCCTCTTTCTTTTGAGTGCCATAAGCCACTACAACAACATCAGATAATGCCTGAGAATCACTAGCTAGACCAACATTGACAATACCTGAAGAGGTTACATTAACTGTTTTGGTTACGAAACCTAGATAGGAAAATTGTAAGCTTTGTACTGCTGAAGTAATCCTGATTGAATACTTACCTTCTCCATTAGATACGGTAACGGATTGTGTACCCAAAGCTTTAACACTAACGCCCGGAAGAGGAAGTCCATCGTCTGAAGACGTTACTGTTCCACTAATTGTTCGATCTTGAGCCATTGCATTGAATGCAATAAACAGAAGCACGAACAAACTTTGTAAAAGTTTTTTCATGAATTTAAATTAGTTTGTTTGATTATTTAATTAATCCGCAATTTATAACATCTCAAAAAAATACGCAACATTTCTGAACCAATAAAAGCATTTAGCGTCTTTTTAAACAGGCGTTTTACATTCAGATGATAAAAACTTAATTGCTTTAAGGTGCCTATTTATATTTTAGCAATAACTTCTTTATCAAAAAAAATTAATAAATACAAAAGCGCCGCCTTCAATCGAAAGCGACGCTTTTGTATTTATTAATTATGTTAAATCAGAAACTAGTAACCTGCGTTTTGCTGACCTTGCAAACCTGGATTGTTATCTATTTCTCTTTGAGGAATTGGTAAGACTGTTTTGGCACCACCAAAAGCTGCAGGTGCATTTCCTACTCTCAACGGCTGTCTATTACGAAGTAAATCCATTCTGCTGTGTCCTTCAAAGGCAAGTTCCTTGCGACGTTCTATCAATAATGCATCAATAAGTGCTTGTTGAGAAACGACCGTTTTAGCGGTAAGGCCTGCTCTTGATCTAATTCTCGAGTTTAAAATTGTAATGGCTTCAGCATTAGGTGTAGCACTCTGATGTGCTAACGCCTCTGCCAGGTTCAAGTATACTTCTGTAGTACGAATAACTGGAGAATTATCTGAATTGTTTACCGCATCAGGAAACTTAGAAGTAAAGAAGTGAGGCAAACCATCAGCAGCTGTACCTGAATTCTTTAAATTATATCTTCTGTCGCCAGGTTCTGAAGTATATGCATTAATTAGGTCTTGAGAAAAAGGAGCGTCACCGCGCCCGCCAACGGCAGCTGGATTATAGTAAGAAGCCCATCCACCAGAACCTGTCCTACCATTGTCGATAGCACTGTTTTGAATAGTAAAAACATCTTCACTTGTATTGCCACTATAAAAGCTATAATTTGGCGCGGTATCATAAATACCTTGAGAAAGCGTACTTCTTGCTGCACTTTCTGCTTTTGACCATTCTTCTCTGTACAAGTATAATCTTGAAAGCAGTGCAAATGCAGCACCTTTTGTTGCACGTCCACGGGTTTCTGCAGCATCAGCATACGACTGAGGTAATACACCTGAAGCTTCCGTTAAATCCTGAATGATTTGCGCATGAACCTGGCTTAGCGTATTCCTCGAGGGAAACTCAATAGTTCCTGTAAAATCAGCGGTAACTAAGGGTACACTTAAATTTGTACCAGCACTTACCTGGAAAGGTTGAGAAAAGAAGTTAGCTAACTGGAAGTAAGCTAAAGCACGTAAAAATTTCGCCTCGGCTATGTATTGAGATTTTTCTTCTGCAGATAATCCTTCAACACCATTCACTTTCGAAATGATCGTATTTGCTCTTGCTATAACTTGGTAATGAATCTGCCACAGTACCTGAACATTTGAATTAGTTGAAACAGCTGAAAAATTATTTAGATCTTGCAGGGTAGGGAATGTGCCTACAAAATCTACATTATTTCCCATATAGTCACCTATTACTTGCGGTAAGCTACCATAAAAATCCAGTGTCTGAGCGGTACTGTATACACCCCTTAGTGCACTAAGCGTAGTGGCAGGACTATTAAAAACTATCTGATCTGAAAGAGATTGTTGCGGTAACAAATCTAGTTCTTTTTTACAGCCAAACATCGATAAAACGATGGCTGAGGTTAATATATAATATCTTAATTTCATTTTTTCAGTTATTAAAGACCAATATTTACACCAAAAGTATACGATTTTGCTTGTGGTAAAGCAAAGAAACTTTGACCTACAACTAAGTTTGATGCACCATTTGCTGAGATTTCCGGATCTCCTCTAAATTCTTTATTCTTAATTGTCCAAATGTTTTGTGCCAAGAAATAAAGTCTTACGCTTGAAAAGATTTTTGTTCTTTGCAAGAATTCTTTTGGAAGATTGTAACCAAAAGTTAAATTCTTTAAACGGAGGTATGAACCATCTCTTAACTGCGCTGTAGAGGCCTGAGAATAAGTAGTTCGAGTGGGGCTATTTAACGCAGGCGCAAAAGCATTTTGTCCAGGCTGTGTCCAATAGTCTAACAACTTAACACTTTTGTTGTAAGAACCTGTACCAAAATTATCTGTGAATGTTAAACCATCAAGGTATACATCATTTCCATAGGTAAAGTTAAAGAATGCTGTTAAATCGAAGTTTTTATAGGTAAAAGTATTGGTGATACCTCCTTGAAAATCAGGATCTCCTTTTCCAGCGATTACTCGATCAGCAGCAGTCGGAGTTGTAGTTGGTGTTCCATCTTTCTTTAGCCATTCTGCATTTCCAGTTTGTGGATTAATGCCATTATAGCGAATCAAATAAAATGAATTTTTTGAATATCCGGTGATTGCACGTTGTACAGGGCTTCCTTGTAAAAAGTCACGACCATCTTCATCAAGATTTTTTGGTAGAGATAAAACTTTATTCTTATTGAATGCGATATTGAATGATGTTCTCCAGGTAAAATCACGTCCCTTTATATTATCTGAGTTTACAGAAAATTCAAACCCACGATTTCTCAATTCGCCGACATTTTGTGAACTGGACGCGAAACCAGTAGTATATGGGAAAGGAACGTTAACAAGTAATGCAGTAGTATTTTTATTGTAGTAATTTACCTGTAAATCAATAGCATTAAATAACCTTGCAGATACACCAATATCTAATTGGGCAGTTTCTTCCCAACTTAAATTAGGGTTTGGCACTACATCTGGGGTTAAACCAGCAGCCCCAAGATAATTGGCGCCTGAAGCGAACGTACCAACAGACTGATAATAGCCTATGTTATCATTACCTGCTGTTCCGTAACTGGTGGTAAGTTTAAGGCTTTGTACGTACTTGTTATCTTTATTAAAAAATTTCTCATTTGAGATCAACCATCCAGCCGATACAGCATAAAAATTACCATATTTTTTATTAGGTCCAAATCTTGAAGATCCATCTCTTCTGAAAGAGCCTTCTAATAGATATTTTTTATCAAAATCATAATTCAAACGAGCAAACTGTGACTCAAGTGCCCAATCATAAATGTTTTCAGATGCTGTAATTGGCGTAGATGCTGATCCCACGTTAGGAAGGTCGTCACTGGCGAAACCTGATCCTTCAACAAAAATCTGAGTTAAAGTAGAGGTTTCAAAACTATATCCTAACAATCCTCCAACGGTATGCTTACCAAAAGTTTTGTTATAATTTAACGTATTGCTGGTAACCCATTTGCGATCAGTATAATTTGATCTATAAGCATATCCACCTGGAGTAAGCAGATCAAGTTCTCTGTATTTTTCGTCAATACCATAGTTATCAATACCCCAGTCAGTTTTTAATTTCAAACCATCAATAATTTTTAATTCTGCAAATGCATTTCCTGTGCTTCTGTCGGAATAATTTTTGTTGATACCTGTAGCAGCAATGGCAACTACATTAGCTACAAAACCAGTATTTTGGAATTGTCCATCTGGACCATAAGGTGTAATATAAGGTAATTGCAGATAAGCAGCAGTTAATGGTGCATATGTGTTATTTTCAGAACCAATTCGGTCCATGTCAACTCTCGAAAGGTTATAATTTAACCCAAAATTTATCTTGTCGGATAGTTTATGTGTTAAGTTTAATCTTCCTGACAAACGTTGTAATTGATTACCCAAAGTATAACTACTTTCATCAGAATATGATCCACCAATATAGAATTGTGTTCTCTCATCACCACCCGCAGCACTCAAATTGGCATTGTTTAATTTTCCAGTCCTTACAACTGCGTCTATCCAATCATAACTAGCTGATGGATAAGTTGGAATAGTTCCATTATTTGCTCTCAAATAATCCGTTCTAAACTTGCGGAATTGATCTGCATTCATCATTTCTTCAGTAGCTGTTGGAGAAGAAAATCCGTTTTGATATTCTGCAGTAATTCTCGTTTTTCCTGACGCACCTTTTTTGGTTGTGATCAAAATTACACCATTTGATCCACGAGAACCATAAATAGCTACTGCGGAAGCATCCTTTAATACAGTCATGCTTTCAATATCATTAGCACTGATATTCAACAATGGATTTAATGAAGATGATCCACCTTGAGCTTGGCTATAATCACCACCAGAAGAATTTAATGGAACACCATCGATTACATAAAGTGGTCTACCACCTGCTCCGATAGACGAACCACCTCTAACCGTAATTTGTGCTTCAGCACCTAATACTCCAGAAGAATTTACCATATTCACACCAGCCGCCTGACCTTGTAAAGCCTGTTGAGGTGTTTGAATTGGCATATTCTTAAATGAACTCGAATTTACCGTAGTTGTAGATTGAGTTGTTAAGGCTTTGCTTTGTTGACCATATCCAACTACAACAACATCAGTTAGTGTTTTTGCATCTGTAGTAAGAGCCACATTAATTGTAGTTGTATTAGATATCACAACAGATTTTGTTGTATAACCAATAAATGAATACTCTAATGTATTCGATCCCGAAGGTACACTAAGAGAATATTTTCCGTTAGAATCTGTTACTGTTCCAGATTGTACACCTTTTACTCTTACACTTACACCAGGAATTGGTAATTTGTCATCCTGAGAAGTAACTGTACCAGTAATTGTTCTGTCTTGAGCTATTGCAGAAAATGCAATAAACAAAAGTACGAACAAACTTTGTAGAAGTTTTTTCATGAATTTAATGTTAGTAGATTGATTAAAAATTTGTAAGAGGCAAATCTAATGTTGTCTGTTTAGTATTTAACATTTTTTAACAACCCAAAAGAATAAATGACAATTTCACGACAAACATCGTTATAAATCTACATTTTGAAATGATTTAAATGACAGGCTATTCTTAGTAAATGACTATAGACGTTTAAAAGACGTCCAACATTAAAAAATTAACCTTCGAAATACTCATATAACATAAAAGCCATCCAAAACTAATTGGATGGCTTTTATAAGTAGAATCTATCTCCTAGTTCGCAGCTACAGCTACGATTATCGAACCAAAGTTACCACTGATGGTACCTTGTGAGGCTGAATTTATCCTTAGCGGAAGTGCATAAGTTGACCCCGATACGAAGTTATTTGTATTTATTGGGATGGTTAAGTTAACCCCTGCTTGCCCTGATGGTATAACAACTGTTGCAGGTAAAGTATACCAAGCAGCAGGAATTAATGTATAAGATCTGCTAGCCTGAGTATTGTGCAAAGTAAGCGCAGCTGCATCAATCCCAAGCCCAACGGTAATATCAGATGGCGCGGGTTTACCTGTACCACTGTAGTTAACCCGGATATTTAAAGGAGATGCTGTTCCTTTGGCAAGCGTTAGCTGATAACGGGCTAATTTCACACTTGCCGTTAAAGAACCAGAGGCGATGAAATCTGGATTATCAAATTCAATGATTGCACCAGCACTATTAGGCGCATCTGGTCCGATAAGCGGATCAGACTTAAGGCAAGAACTTAATGTCAATACGACAAATAATATTGCCAGGTTTTGAAATATTCTTTTCATTTCTTTTCGTTTAAATTTAAATAACTATTCTATCTAGCCCAAAATATTTTGGTTGAATACTTATTGATATTAGTAGGTACATTTGCACCATTATAAGTAAACTCAGTACTAGGATAAAGTAATCTGGTTGGTAATCTATCAGCAGCAGTTGAAACTCCGGCAATGGAAACAATTGTTTGCGCAGGGGTAGCAGCACTGATATCTGGGTTACTTACCGGATAACCTGTTCTTCTAAATTCATTCCAAGCCTCATCTCCAAAGATTAAGTTTAATGCAATGTATTTTTGTGTAATGATGGCTTCTAATTGCTGTGCCAAGCCTGTTGCCAAACCATAGTTTGCAATATATTTAGTTGCATTTGCTGTTTGATAAGCAGTTGCATCGGCAACTGGATCTTTACCAGCAGCAATAGCTCCTGTATTTGTTTTATACAAATATCTATAAGATGCCTGAATGCCTGAGTTAAATAACGTTTGCGGATTACCTGTTATAATACCAGTTAAAGCTGCTTCCGCTTGAAGAAAATAACTATCTGCAGCCAAGATAACAGGTTGAGCAGCATCTGGACCTTTGAAAATTCCAATAGCTTCAAAAGCGGTTGCACTGGTGCCTCTAAACCAAGAGTTTGGTGTAGCGCCACGCCCAGCTGTAGCCAATTGATTGCCCAACTGATTTGTTGCTGTTGCTATTCCTGATTTATAAACTACATTTGCACGTGCCGGATCAGTTAATTTAGTTCCATTATAAAAACTCATAATGAATGGAGTAGGCACATAATTAGAACCTCCTGCAGCTGCTGCATTTGCTGCAGAGTAGGCGAAACCGTTCCATGCTGGGTTTTGTTTTCCAATCACTTTGGTATATCCTGGATTGATAGATGCATCATCAGTTAAAAAACCAGCGCCATCAAAAACCCTGTTCGAAAAGTTTACTTTATTTCCTGCCCTTACAATTAATCTTAACTTAAGTGTATTCGCAAACTGAACCCATCTTGTTATCTCAGCAGCAGGTGTTGCGCTTGAACCAAACATTACATCTGCACTTTTGAAATTACTAGCTGCTGTCGGATTAGCTTTAAATGCTACAATCGCCGCATCGCAAAGATCTGCCAAAGCTTTGTAAACATCAGTTGCTTTATCATATTTAGGTGTAACACTTGCCGCACCTTTTAATGCGTCAGTGTAAGGTATGTCACCATATTGATCAACTAATCTTTGAAAGGTATAAGCTTTCATTAATTTAGCTGCGGCATTAAACTGAGCATAACCAGCTAATCCTTCTGTACGATCAATTACATATTGAAAATCATTGGCAATATCATAGCTATTATTCCATAAACGTTGCCAATCTGTAGATGCATAATCATAAGAAATGATTGCACCCCAACCGCTTACGCCACCACCATTTGCGGCATAGCCTACTACTTGTGAACCATAAAAGTTAAAGGATGCAGTAGTTGTTGCATTTCCAGGATTAGGTATCGTTCCTTCAAGTGCTGTTTGTCCCCAAGTTAAATTCGCTACGGCAGTCATAGCCTGAGGAAGCACTAACTCTGGCGTACCTGAAATAGGTTGATTAGTATTTGTATTAACATCAAGGTATTTTTTGCATGATGATAAGGATATACCAACAGTAGCTGCAAAAAATAATATAAATATCTTTTTCATGATTTCTGTATTAAAAAGTAAGTGATAACGTAGCACCATAATAACGAGATGGAGGCGTTTGCGTTGAATTTAAACCAACTCCATTACCACTGTTTGTATTATTACTACTGTTACTATATTCAGGATCTGTATATACGTTTGTTTTTGGCAGAAAGATGAACAGGTTACGTCCTTGAGCACTGATTCTGGCTGCCTGAATAAATTTAGATTTAGCTAGAAGTGATTTCGGGAAATCGTAACCTAAAGTAATCTCTCTTATTTTCCAAAAGTTACCTGAGGTAATATAATTTTCATCTATGCTCGTTCTTGGACCACCGATAGTCCAGTAGCCTGGTCCACCGTCTTTAATGGTAATATTTGTATTTTGAACATAGGTATTGGTTGCCGGATCCAGGTAAGAGGAGTTAGGGATCACAAAACGCTCTCTATTGTAAGCTACTGTATTGATACCTGCACCACTAAAATCCAAACTACTAGGACCGATTCCGTTATATACAGAATAACCACCTCTATATTCTGCCAAAGCTGTTAAAGTAATCCCTTTAAAGGTTGCACTAAGGTTAATACCGAAGATATCAGTTGGAGCAGCATTACCGAAAATAGATAAAGTAGAGCTTCCCGAAGGATAACCTGTAACACGATCAACAATAACTCTTCCTTGAGGATCTCTGTTATAAGATCTGCCTTGCAATACCGGGAATGGCTGACCAGCAATCCCATAAGAACCTGCATTTGTTGTATTAGACAGGTTTATGCTTGGAATACCTGCTAGTAACTCATCAACCATGTTTTTGTAATGGGCATAGTTCGCTGCAACAGTAACTGTCCAGTCAGATGTTCTAACAGGAACAAATCCTAATGTAGTCTCAATACCTTTGCTACTGGTTTGTCCAGCGTTTAATAAATAATTACTAAATCCGGAAGAGTTAGCAACTGCAGCGGTTACTGTCTGGTTTTTAGTTTTGGTACTATAATAAGTAAAACTTGCATTGATCCTATCTTTTAAAAAGGACATGTCTGCACCAGCTTCAAAAGAATAAGAGAACTCAGGTGTAATATTTGGAGATACAATACTATTACCTACAGTAAACCCACCGATTCCATTATAAGGGAAACCAGAGTTCTGATTGAAAGTAGCATCTAAGCGGTAAGCACCTAAAGTATTTGTAGCACCACCTACGTTAACTAAACCAACTTTAGATAAACCAGCTCTTAATTTGATATAATCAATTGCTTTGATTTCTTTCAATGCAGGAATTGCATCTGTTGGTACAAATGAGATCGTTCCGGCCGGATAGAAGAATGATCTATTGGAAGCAGATAAACGAGAATCCCAGTCGTTACGTGCTGTGGCATTTAAGAATAGATAATTCTTAAAACTCACATTTAATAACCCATAAATAGCTTGTTGACGCGCTAAATAGTTCGTCTCAGTTGCAGTAGGTGTATTAGTACTATTGCTAAGATTAAATAATCCTGGCTGAACCAAGCCACTAACAGAAGCTTCTAAAGATTTGGTACGATCCTGACGCAGAAATGCTGCGGCAATTAAATTAAAATTGAAATCATTAACTGTTTTTTTGAACGACGCTTGAAACTCATTGGTAATACGGCCAGTATATAAAGAGTTATCAGTTACACTACCAACAACATCAGTTCTTTTATAAGCACCAATTTCAGGTCTGGTTTTGATGTAATCGTTAAATCTGTAAATGTCAGAATATGATTTACCTGAATTGTTTCTACTGTTAAATCCAACACGGTAAGTTAGGTCAACCCAGGTTGCCGGGCTATATTTTAAATCCCAGCTTCCAGTGAAATAGTCATTTCTAACGTTTTCACGGAAATTATCAATACTGAAATAAGGATTAGTATAATAAGCATTTGGATACCCACTTGGATCAGCAAAAGGATCATTTTTCCAATCTTTGAACGATGTGATTGGCAAATTTCCTGGACTTTGTAACATCTGATCGTAAAAACCAGTTGAAGTGGTTTGATTGTAACGGTTTTGAGCATAACTCAATGCAAATGAAGTTGACAAGTTTTTAAGCAAATTTCTTGTTCCATTAAAACGAACATTTGCCTTATTAAATCTGTCTTTTGGAAGTGTACCACTGACATCAACATATTGACCAGAGATAAATAATGTCCCTTTTTCATCACCAGAAGATAAAGATAGATCACTCTGACTAGTTAATCCGTTGTCCCAAAAGTCATATTTATCGTTACCCCATTCATAAGGACTTGTTCTTACTGTACCATCTGCTAATGGCAAACCAATTTCTCTTGGTACGCCATCAAAAGCAGGTCCAAACTGTTGGTTCTCATAACCTAAATATAATTTTAAGTCGTTATCTGAACCACCACCAAATTGTTGTTGTAATTTAGGAAAGAATGCAACTTGCTCAACAGTTATACTTTGCTGTGCTTTAATTTCCAACTTACCTTGTTTACCTTTTTTAGTTGTAATGATTAAGGCGCCATTTGATGCATCAGAACCGTAAAGTGCAGCACCACTTGCTCCATTTAAAACGGTTACGTTATCAATGTCTTCGGGGTTTAAATTACCTAATACAGAGTTAGGAACAATAACAGCATCCAAAACGACAAGCGCCTCGTTGTTACCTGTTAGAGACCTTTGGCCCCTTAATACAACCCTAAAATTAGGATTCGTTCCTCCAGACGTTCCGTTAATTTGCAAACCAGCTACTTTACCTAATAAACCACTAGCAATATTGGTTGGTTTAGCACCAATTAATTGCTCAGACTTAATAGTTGTATTTACTGTACCCAAAGATCTTCTACTAGCTGTTAAACCTGCTGCAGTTACGATTACTTCATCAAGAGATGCTGCATCGCCAGCCAAGGCAACATTTACTGTGCTTGATGTACCCAAATTTTTACTTTGAGTGACAAAACCAATAAAAGAAAAGTTTAGGGTATTTGATCCAGCTGGAACTCTAAGGGAGTATTTACCATTTGCATCGGTTACGGTACCAATTTGAGCACCTTGTACTTTAACACTTACTCCGGGAATCGGTAATTTGTCTTCCGTTGAAGTAACTGTACCAGTGATTGTTCTATCTTGTGCATATGCAGCCGTAGCCATGCACAGGAATATGAACAAACTTTGTAGAAGTTTTTTCATAATTTGAAAATAGGTTAGTTAATGATTAATGATTCTCCTAATTTAAGTTTTGATAACTGAGTTAAGAAATATTATTTAACATTTTTTAACAACTTACAGAACTAACAACATAAACAATTAATAATCAGTATATTATTTTTCAATAAGGTTGCAAGATGTGGATGAAATTCCTTTTATATCACTAACTATTTGGTATTTTAAATAGCAGTATTTTTTGATTTTGACGTATGATTAAGACAACAAACGGCATATTTTTTATAAAAAGCATTCATTTTTGTAAAAAAACAATATTATAAAAAATACAGAGCTATTATTTTTTTTGTAAAGATTAAAGTACCTGATTTATAAGATTGTGCTATTATTAGCAAGAGAATCACTTTAAGTAAAGGACAAATAATTAAAACCAACAGTATTGTTTTTAGGTAAAGTAGGCTAAGTTGACACATAAGCCTAGTATATAAATGCCATTATGAAATAATTTACTCTTTTAGGGAAGGTAGTAGTTAACCGAATATATTCTTAATTATAAGTCTTTTGCATTTAACATCAGAAAAATACGAATAATTCTTTTCAAAGAAACTTTAGTTAGATAGAATCACCTATCAGTATTCATGCTTAGCTAATCATTTTTTAGCTGTTTAGTGCATTGCAAGTGAAAACTAGCATTATAATATTTTATGGTAAATAGTTTTGACTCCATCAATGATAGTGAGATTTTGATAATGTATTAAGGCCTAAAAGCGCCAATTTTTCAATTAATAAGTAAACAAAAAGGGAACCCTTAGGCTCCCTTTTTGTTTATGGATTTGGTTTATCCCACCACATTCTTGTATTGATATTGTCAGGACCTTGTTGTACAATAACAGCCTCATAATTGATTCTGTTAGATGTTTTATCGGCCACTGGATACGCTTGTCTTCTTGGAATACCGCCAGCCGTATTGGTTGAACCAGGACCAGGAGTTAAGACAGGGAAACCTGTTCTTCTCCATTCAGACCATGCTTCCCATCCATTAAGAAAAAGGTGAATCCACCTTTGTGTTGAAATCTGCTGAATAGCCGTAGCCGGCGCATAGGCAATGCCAGTTTCGTTTTTAAATGTTGGTGATGCAACACCATAAAGCGCTAATGAAGAGTCAATACCTTCCTCATAAAAAGTTTTTGCGGAAGCATCTCCACCAGAAATCCAGCCAAGTTTAGCCGCTTCTGCTTTCGCAAAACACACCTGTGCGTAAGTTAGCCAATAACCTGGAGAATCTTGTTGTCTAAACGCAGTTCCTAAACGGCTATAGACGTTAGGGATATTAGCCTGCGTTATTCTACCATATTCTAATCCACGAACTGTTCCGTTTGGTAGTGTTTCAGCAAAAACTGGTAATCGTGGATCTGTTCCAGAGCCATTTGCCCTCATATAACGAACCAAAGGCTCACTAACCGCGAAGTCATTTCTGTTTGAAACAGAATAGTTAACATACCAGGGGTTATTATTAATTGGATCTCCGGACAAATATTTATAGGCAATGTCTTCACCCGCACCAATTACATCAGGAAGTGCGGCATTAAATTCTGTTGAAGCTAATCCTCCAGCTGAAGGGTATAATTTCGAAAGCCTTAAAGCCATAAATAACCTTTGAGTAGCTGCAAATTTTTTCCACATCGCCATATCTCCACCCAAAAGAATGTCTCCCTGAATACCGGCACCTCCATCTATTTGTGCTGAGGCTTCTTTTAATTCCTTAAATAAATCAGCATAAATCAACTCTTGTTTTTGATATTTGGGTGTTAAGTTTGTTGCACCTAAAAGCGCCTCTTCATAAGGTAGATCACCCCATCTATCTGTTAATTTCCAGAATACAAATGCTTTTAGAATTCTTGCAGCTGCAAGCTGATTATTTTTTGAACCATTCGCAGTTACTTCAGCTTCCAGACCTCCAGCATTATTTGCATCAATAATCTTTTTAAGGTTAATTAATGCACCAGTATAGAATGCCCAATAAGATTGTCCCGCAGCTGCATCTCCGTAATTTGAACTCGTTAAATATGGACCTTCAGACATGTGTTGTGCCCAAATGAAACCTATATTTGGCCCTATTACAAGCGCAGGTAAACTTTGTGCCTGGCCAGTAGCCGTGGTTACAGAGCCCGAAAGTGCCTGTAATGAATTTGTAAAAAGAGATTTGGTAGTAGGATTCGGCACCTGAGTTGGATCAATATTCATGTCCCCAAAATCACCAGGTTTTTTACACCCATTCAGCATAACACTTGTAAAAACAAGTGAAAGCGCTATATATTGTTTTATCTTAATCATGATTTCTTTCTATTATTAGTTAAAAGCCCAGTCTCAAATTAAAACCAAAAGTTCTGGTTTGAGGCAACTGACCACCTTCCTGCCAGAAATTTTCTAATTCCGAAGGATCTACACCATATTTTTTCCCTGGAGCAGAAATTAGCCATGCATTACCTACAATTAAGCCCAGATTCGCGGATTTCACTAAACCTAACTTTGTTTTAAGAAAACGTGTTGGTACAGAATAACCTAATCTAACCTCTCTCAATTTTAAGTATGAAGCGTCTATCATGAACATTTCGCCTGAACCATTCTGCATGCCGGTATAAAATGCTGAACTAGCTTCAATGTATCTGTTATTAGGCTGTCCATTTGCAAGAACACCAGCAAATTTGTATCCACCACCTTGGGATACCGGTAATCTCCAATCAATACCTTTATCATTTACACCAAGTGTTTCTGTTGATAACCCACTTCCCATATTAAATGCACGAGTTGTTGAGTTGAATAAACCACCTTTTTGGAAATCTAAAGAGAATGAGAAGTCAAAATTGTAAACCCTTAATGAACTAAAAGCACCACCATTATATCTTGGTCTTGCAAAACCTATAAATTGTGCAGTACTAAAAGTTGGCTGGCCGCTGGCTCCAATAATCATATTTCCACTAGCATCTCTGTTAAATTTATTTCCTAACACTCTGCCCCATTCTTCACCTTTTGTTAAGTTCAAGCTACTGCCGAAGAAGGTAGAGTTTTCATACAAAACATTATCCTGATCAGGTGTAATTTCATCAACAATTGTTCTGCTTCTGCTATAGTTTACAGAAATGTCCCATGACACATTTCCTGATTTAATCGGCGTTCCTGTTAAAGCTAACTCGAGCCCTCTGTTTGTTAGTTTACCAGCATTAATCAAATTGCTAGAAAATCCAGTCGCTCCATTCGCAGTAACAGAGATGATCTGATCTTTATTGCTGTTTTTATAGTAAGAAAAGTCAATTCCAATTCTATCTTTTAAAAACTTCAGTTCTGTACCTACTTCGATCGAACCAGATAAAGCTGGCTTAATTCTTCCGTCTCTTAATTGATCCCCAATATTGATTGCTGCATTGTCGCCATAAGACTGTCTAATATTATATTGCAACATCAATTGGAAAGGATCTAAATCCGAACCTACTTTTGCATAGGATGCTCTAAGTTTTGCAAATGAAACTATATTTTTTAAGGGCTCCGGAAAGAACTGAGATGCAATGAATGATCCCGAAACAGATGGATAAAAATAAGAGTTTAAGTCTGGCGCAAAAACAGATGACCAATCGTTTCTTCCTGTAACATCAAGATATAGGAAACCTTTGTAACCTAACGATGCTTTTCCGTATACGCTTCTTACTTCTTTCTCATAAAAGGTATTAGCCGTAATTGGTCTTGCTACAGATGCTGCTATGTTGAAATAATTACGAAAACTCAAACCGCCAGCAGTTTCCATGTTTAAACCTTCTCTTCGCTCATGTCTAATGTTACCACCTAATAAAGCATCAAAGCTAAAGTCGCCCCACGATTTTTTATAAGTAGCATTCAACTCATAGTTGAACTCATTATTGTTATTAGATGTTGTTTTAAAATAATCTTGTTGTAAACCACCTGTTGCCATACGTTCGTCACCTAACAAAGTATTTACATCAGCACGAATTAAGCCTTGCAAAGCCAATTCATTTGTGATATTATACTTTAAGCCCAGGTTACCGAAAATTCTATTTCTTCTGGCCGTACGGAAATTATTGTTTGCAACCCAAAATGGATTATCCCAATATTGGGGCGTGCCAATGGCATCTAAATCTCCACTTCCATTTGGATCTCCAATATTCCAAGAGGTTGGATTACCATTAGGCAGCGTTTGATTCGCCTCCATCTCTTTCATATCCAATTGTCTCTGAAACCATTGATTGAAACCCTGAACAATATTTAAACCATCATTTCTATAACCCTCATAAGGTTGGCCTCTTCTTTCTTCTCTCGAAAATTGTAAATCCGTAGAAACGGTTAATTTTTTACTAATATCATAACTCCCGTTAATGTTAAAAATATTAATATTTCTATTTGAGTTCTGCTGAATCAATGTTCTGGTTTGATTGGTATAGCCTACACGTAGGTTATATGCATCTCCACCAGTAGTAAAGGCAATAGATGTATTAAAATTTCCTCCTGTTTGAAGAAAGTCTTTTATATTATCAGGCTGAGCAGTAATTGGCACTGTTTTACCAAAATTTTCTCCAGGTAACCAGCTATAATATGGTCTATATTGACTACCATCTATTTTTGGACCAAAACTTGCATCTGCACCATACTCTAACATTTTTTGACCGTTAAACGATGCCCATGATGCAGGGTGGATTGTGGGATCGTAGACAAATGTAGGCCATTCAGCAGTATAACCGCCTGCATATTCATTTTGATAATCTGGCAATAAAGCAGCTTTCTCGGCAGTATATCCTGTATTTAATTCAACCGAGGTACCTGGCTTTCTTGAACCTTTTTTATTAGTGATTACCACTACACCGTTATAAGCCCTTTGACCATATAATGCCGCTGCTGCTGCACCTTTCAAAACGGTTAAGCTTTCCACATTATCCATATTTACGTTATCAGCAGTGGTAGGTGTACCATCAATAACGAATAATGGGGCTCCTAAGGATACGCCATTAATACCACGAATGATAATAGATGCGTTATCAAATGATGAGCTCGGAGAACCATTCAATTGAACACCTGCTACTTTACCAGCTAAGGCAGTATTAACGTCTGTAATCCGGGCATTGTTTAATCGATCTCCATCTACCTTAGCAACGGAATAACCAAGGGCTTTTTGATCTCTTGCTCCACCAAGTCCGGTAACTACAACTTCACTTAAAGAAGTAGCATCACCAGCTAATGCAACATTAACAGTTCCAGAGGTACCAATTGTGATTGTTTGAGTCGTGAATCCGATAGAGCTGAATTCTAATGCTGTTGCGCCTGATGGAGTTCTTACTGTAAATTTCCCATCTGCTCCAGTCACTGTGCCGCCTTGTGCACCTTTAATTTTTACGTTTACTCCGGGAAGAGGCAGTTTGTCGTCCGCAGAAGTAACTGTACCTGATATTGTCCGATCTTGTCCTACTGCCGTAAAAGCAATAAACAACAAAATGAACAAACTCTGTAGAAGTTTTTTCATAGTCTAGAAAAATAGGTTAGTTAATGATTAATGATGATCTAAATTAGGTTTTGACCTTCAGGATAAGAAACTTTTTTTAACAATTTTTAACATTTATCAAACAATCTCGGAGACTATTTTTTTAACTCATTGATTATCAGTTTTTTACACAATGTAACAAAAATACTGTATTGCACCATATCAAAAGCAGTTTTTAACCGAAAACAACATAAATTCTAATAAATGCCTTTATAAATCACAAATTTTAGTAAAAAAAGGGTAAAAATTACAGAATTTACATTTTTAAGCTAAAATTGCGTGATAAAAAATACAAATTATTCGAAAATTACTTGTTTTACATAAACATAACACATTAAAACAAAACTTCAGTTAGTAATAACAGCTAATTGGAAGTTGCTTAAATATATAACCCAAGAAGCCTTAAGGGTTTGTGATTTGAAGAATTCATAAGTTTTGATAACAGGACAATGAGCTTTAGAAGTATTTTCCTAATAAAGATCACCTTAACTCTGAACATTGATCTCGTTCATAAATTCAGGTTGCTTCCAGTAACATAAAGCAAGATTAATACCTACAAAACACAACATTACTAAAAAGTGTCTTCCCAGATTCCCAAAAGTTCCTAAAAAGTGGATCATTTGCCAAATAAACTACCGATCCACGACCAAAATCCTGAACCCCGATCAATAATCCGGATTTTAACTCTTCACGAACCTTTTTTCCAACCACTCCAGCCATTAAACTTTTCTCATTTACCATCCCCACGTTCCAACCTTCTGCAAAAGCTTCGTATATTTTGCGATCCGTTTTTAAGGTATAATAAGTTTTACCTATTCCATAGGCGAATGGATGAGAAGCATCCAGATTTACCTTATAAATAGCGCCTGGAATTGAAGTTTCATAATCGTCTTTATCCTTATCCTTAAACAGTAATTTACTAGGTAAAGGCTTTTCATCCTTTTTCACAACAACTTCTTTCTTTTTAATGTTGAAGCCTTTTTTATCCAACACACTCTCAACTGCATCTTCCATTAAAATAAGTTTTCCTCCTTTATTTAACCAGGCCGTTAAGCCATCACCTATAAAGGCACTATAACTCCCATCGGGAAGGATAAGTGTATTTACTTTATTAATATCTAAATTATTGATGTCTTTAGCGGTTAAGATAATTGGTGTAAGATTCAAATCATGTTCTAAATAAAACCAAACTTCGCCAAAGGCCAGAGATGAGACTTCATTTCCGGATACAATAGCTACTTTAGGCTGTTTTAAAATCGGATAAACATTTGATCCGAAATCTTTGCCCTTCTCTACAAACCCACTGGTAATTCCCACAACAGGTTTATTAAGTTGTTGTGTAGCAGACACCACTTTTGATTTTAAGTTTTTAACTGCCCGTTCATTCTCTGTTCTTAATACAATCAATGTTCCGGCAGGATATTCTTTACCTGAAACCGTAAAGGGCTGATCAGCCTGACGAACTTTAATATTGTCTTGCTGCAGCTTATTTAAAACCTGCGCATCTTCTGCAGATCCCCAGGAGAATAACCAGGCTAAGGGTTTTTCGATGTTATTGGATGCTTCCTCCGCAAATGCGAGGTCAGGATATTTTCCTTTAAAACTTTCTTTGCTGGCGTAACCTTTCAAACCAAATACATATGGCAAAGCCCATGCAGTAATATCATAGGTGTTAGAATCAGTAACTAAAGTTTGTGGTTCTAGTAAAACATTCGCCAAAACCGCTCGAGGTTGCTGCATATTCACGATTAAATCATTCCGATTAATAGAAAAACTTTCTTCTTTCTGCGTATCGTAATCGTAACCTTTTCCAGATTTTTCTCCGCCATAAGCAAATTCAATCTTATTCTTCTTTAATAATTCGACTAATTTCTTTTGACGCGATACGTTACTCGCCTTTATAACAAAGGTTTTGTAAATACCTGGCGAACCAGTCATTTCCTGTTGAAAGTATTTTTGATATTCTTCCAGCAGCTTATTATGGTTTTGTGAGGAAACTTCTATGGTAGACATCCCAGTGGTAAAGTGATGCGCAATGCGATCCTTCAATGTTAAAGTATCGCCATCATTGGTAACCACAGATAAACCAGCCCTGATGCCACCCTGCTCATAAGTCATTCCAATTGAGCCATTGTATAAAGGATAAGTATCGCCATAGGAGGGATACAACAAATCGAAACGTTCTTTGGTAAAATACTGCCATCCTTCGGCATCAAAATATTTTGCATTGTTTTTTCCCACCACCACTTGAAAGCTTTTTTGCCATGGGGTAATATCCTGATGAACTGGTTCTGCTGCCGGTGCAAAATAGTAAGGCTCATTATAACTTTGCTCATGAAAATCTACATGTACTTGTGGCATCCAGTCATTATAGAGCGCCAACCTTTGCTGACTTTCTACCTGCGTTTGCCAGGCCCAATCGCGGTTTAAATCAAAA
The DNA here is from genome assembly GCF_034045265.1 of Pedobacter sp. CFBP9032. NCBI lineage: Bacteria > Pseudomonadati > Bacteroidota > Sphingobacteriia > Sphingobacteriales > Sphingobacteriaceae > Pedobacter > Pedobacter sp. CFBP9032. The sequence goes on from NZ_JAXCWE010000004.1 coordinate 181,674, forward strand.
TAATAATGATTAGGTCTGCCACCCGGCCATGGCTCAATATGCTCTCTTGATGCGGGGTCGGCATTTGGCGTTTTACCCACCACACTGTTGAAATAATTTACATAACGATCTCTTCCATCCGGATTCAGACATGGATCAATAACCACAACTGTATTTTTTAACCATGCTGTTGCCTGTTGGTTTGTACCTGAAGCCAATGTATAAAGCATTTTCATTGCCGTTTCAGTAGAGTTAGCCTCATTTCCATGTACGTTATAGCTTAACCAGGTGATTACAGGCTGGTTTGCTAAATCAATATTTGTAGCGCCACCAGCTGTTAACTTTAAATTATCCGTACGGATCTGCTCAATTTTAGTAATATTTTCTGGCGATGAAATTATGGCAACCATTAACGGCCTACCTTCGTTGGTTTTACCGTATTCAATTAATTTGATGTTTTTTGGAGAAGCTAAAGCCGTTTGCCTGAAATAATCGGCCACCTTATAATGAGGTGTAAAATGCGATCCGAGTTCATAACCTAAAAATTCTGCAGGCGACTTCACCTGGGCATTTAAAGTAACTGATACAGCAATTAAAGACAGACAAAATGCAATGCTTTTTTTCATAAACAATTAAATTTCATCTAATGTAGTAATTTTGCTTTTTGTTGATGCTAAACATTAATTTTACAGCATATTTTTTACGAATAAACATGATTAAAACCGAGGAATTATACCAGCACTTTCTAAAAAACCCTATAATATCAACTGATACTAGAAATATTATTCCTGGTTCGATCTTTTTTGCATTAAAAGGCGATAATTTTAATGCAAATGAATTCGCCGCGCAGGCTATTGATAAAGGAGCAGCCTATGCTGTGATTGACGAGGTAGAATTTATAGGTAAAAAATGCTTATTGGTTGATGATGTACTTCTGGCACTTCAAAACTTAGCACGCTATCACCGCGAGCAATTAAACATTCCCGTGATTGGTTTAACCGGAAGCAATGGCAAAACCACTAGTAAAGAACTTGTTAATGCCGTATTATCCGAACGCTATCAAACTTTTGCCACATTTGGCAACCTCAATAACCACATTGGTGTTCCACTCTCTATCTTATCAATCACCAATAAAGTAGAAATTGCCATCATTGAAATGGGCGCAAATCATCAGAAAGAAATAGAACTGCTTTGCACTATTGCACAACCTACACATGGCATTATCACCAACGTGGGCATGGCTCATCTGGATGGCTTTGGGGGATTCGAAGGGGTGAAAAAGGGCAAAGCTGAACTCTATGCTTATTTGAAAGCGCATAATGGCTATACATTTATCAACAGAGATAACACCTTTCTGATGGAAATGAGCGCAAATGCGGGCTTAAATAAACTACTCTATTATGGAACTGAAAATGGCAACGCCATTAAAGGAGCCTTAAAAAGTAGTGATCCTTTTATTGAAGTTGAATGGACTAACCATGAAATCCCCTCTTCAGTAAAAACGAACCTAACAGGAAGTTATAATTTTGAAAATATACTGGCGGCCATTTGTATCGGAGATTTCTTTGATCTGCAACCAGAAGAAATCAATAATGGTTTAGCGAATTACCAACCGAAAAATAACCGTTCTCAGTTAACTAAAACAGATCACAATACCGTAATTTGCGATTTCTACAACGCTAATCCAAGTAGCATGACTGCTGCTTTAAACAATATCTCCGTTTTAGCTGCTGATCAAAAGACGGCAATATTAGGCGACATGTTCGAACTTGGCCCTGAATCTGCCACACAACATGAACTTATTGCTAAACAAGCAGTAGCGAGTGGATTAGACCAAATCATTTTTATTGGAAAATATTTTTCTGCCTTGAAAGATCGGTTTGAAGGCCGTTTTTTTGAAACACCTACAGAAGCAGCTGATTATTTACAGCAAAATCCAGTTAAAGACAACTTAGTTTTACTGAAAGGATCAAGGGGAATGAAACTTGAAAACCTATTGAAATATCTGTAAGTAAATAGTGATTAAATAACTGAATTAGTGAATGATTGCGTTAGTAAATGATTGCGTTAGTGAATAAATTAGACAATCCTTATTACCAAAGCTAAAAAAAGCGCTGAACATTTCTGAACAGCGCTTCTAGTTGGTTTGGTTAGTATGATCTTAAAAAGTACAAGCTATTTTTCCATAAACGTACCGTCCGCTGAAACCAAATTGGCTTACTGCTCTCGGATATAAAAATCTTCCGTTTGATGTATTATCTAAACCTCCGGAATAGCTACTTGTAGATGCGCTATTAAAATTATTTGGGTTATTTCTTGGATCGATGTATAACTTATCCGGATAAACATCGAAAATATTATTAGCCCCAACCGTTACCGACCAAACTTTACTTGCGGCATAACTTACCGAAAAATCTGAAACCCATTTTGGCGAAAAGGTTTGATCAAGCTGGGTTGGCAAACCATTTGCCGGAATATTTGGATCAATTGCATTTAAATAGGTCACCTCGCCGAAACGAACAGTTCTGGCTACAAATGATAATTTATCTACATTATATGTTGCCGTAATATTCAACTTATTTTTAGGCACCGAACTTTCAAAACGTGAGCGTTCTAACCGATCGAAAAGTTTTGCTTTCAACGTTGGATCGCTTTCAATTCTATCAGACCCTTGAACACTTCTTACCACTGTTTTATTCACATTTCCGGCGACACTCAAGATCAGGCTGCTTTTTGCACCCAATGTAAATTTATTGGTTAGCACGACGTCAATACCAGCTGTATTCGTTTTAATGGCATTGGTAAAAAATTGCACACTGTTTATTTGCGCAGTTGGATCTACCGTATTTAAAATCTGATTAACCACTCCTGTTGGGACTAAAACCCCTCCAGAACGTTCTCGCGCATACTGACTCGAGAATACAATCCGATCGCTGATGTCAATGTTATAGGCATCTACCGTGAAGGTAAATGTTTTGGCAATTCGACCAGCCAAACCGATGCTTCCTGACTTAGAAATCTCTGGCTTAAGCGTTCCCACACCAAACTGACCTACAATTGGATTACTGTTATTTACCGTTAATACCTGGGTAGCAACGGTTCCCACAAACTGTGTACTTTCATTATTAAAATATTGCTGATGTAAAGATGGTGCTCTAAACCCTGTTGCATAAGCTCCACGCAAAGAAATATCACCAATAACCTTCACCTTACCTGTAAACTTATAAGAGAAATTTGATCCAAAATCGCTGTAGTTTTCATACCGGCCTGCAGCACCTAAAGTAACCCGGGGACCAAATTCAGCTTCTAAATCTGCATAAGTCCCAACGTTATTTCTAGATTGATCTAAAGCATTTGCTGGCTTAAAACCAGGAAAAACCTGTGTTCCTGATGCCGTTGGCGACGTTCCAATTAATCGGCCTCCATTAGAATAAGACAATAATTCTCCTTCCCTGATCTGGTAATTATCAATCCTGAATTCTGCACCAAAAGCAGTATTCAATGCACTTAAGAATGCACCCTCAAAAACATGCTTTTTATTGATATCAAAATTGGTGGTATTTTGTCTGAAAAGTAATTCGCCTGCGTAAAATGATGTCGGGCTTGTTCCTGTTGGTAATGAAGCGTTAACGGTGTTATTGATATCAAACTTGATGTTATTTTCTCCACTGGTATTACTCAAATCATAATCCCAGGTCCCCACTTTTCCCCTCAAGCCTACAGAAAAGGAGTAATCATTAATTTTAGTATCAATTAGCGGAAGAAATCCATTAGGATAAATTGACAAGTCGATTTGCGTGGTTTGGGTAGGCAGGCGATAAAAACCTGCGGCACTTCCTGTTTTATGGGTAAAGCCTGCAGCATAATAAAGTTGCGTCGTTTTACCGAAATTGAACTGGCCATTCAGGAAAGCACCACCATTTTTAGAATCCGAGTTACCAACCCGCATATTATTTCTATCTAAGCCATTCGCGGCTGCTCTTGCATCATCTGCGGCTTTAAGATTAGCAAAACGTGCCTGAAATGCGGCCTCTGTTTCTGTGGCGCCACGAGTGGGATTACCGGAATATAAAAGCGGACGGGTATCTAAACCTCCACGATTGGTGAAATCTCTTTGTAGGTACTGTGCCGCTAAATTGATAAAACCTTTATCATTTTTAAATGCCCAGCCTTTGCTAAAATCGGCCTGAAAGGTACGTCCGTCATTAAATTCTCGACCTAAGGCTTTTGAATCAGATTGACCAAATGATGTGGAGAAACTATATGGAGTAACCTTTTTTAATACAATATTAATTACCCCTGCAATGGCATCAGACCCATATTGCGCCGCTGCCCCATCACGTAATACTTCAATTCTTTCAATAGCCGATACTGGAATAGAATTTAAATCTGTACCTACAGAACCTCGCCCGAAAGTACCATTAATATTTACGAGCGCTGTAGTATGTCTCCGTTTTCCGTTTACCAAAACCAATACCTGATCTGGTCCAAGCCCACGTAGTGATGCCGGATCGATATGATCTGTTCCATCTGCAACAGTTTGTCTGTTTGAACTAAAAGAAGGGGCTACAAAGTTTAAGATTTGGGTTAAATCCGTTTGAGCGAAAACTTTAACATCTTTCGATGAAATTAAGTCTACCGGCACAACGCTCTCGATATTTGTTCTTGGTGTGGATCTGGAACCAATTACAACTACATCACCTAAATCAGATTTAGTTTCTGATAAAGAGAAATCTAATGTTTTAACAGTGTTTTCAATGGCAACTTCCTGTTCTGCATTTACATACCCTGTAAACGTAACCCTAACTTTATAGGTGCCTGCTGCAGGAAACTTCAATACATACATCCCATTTCCATCCGTTGAGGTACCAATCTTTTGGCCCACCACTTGTACACTGGCCCCGGGAATGGCAACCCCTGTAGAATCAGATACCTTTCCTTGCAAACTCTGTGCAAATAATTGGCTCGAAATTATTAGAAAAAAAATGGAAAGAGAGATTTTGAGTAGTGTTTTTATCATAAGTCATTGATTTAGTTGGTAAAACAATGATAACGATTTTATTACAATAAAGATTATTTCCGTGCTTGTTTCTTCAACATACAACAGAAATACTAAGCAAACACCCGATTCTACTCCTCAAGCAGCAATAAAACTAAGAGAAAACTATATTATTGTTAGTTTCTCAATGAAGAAATTAAATTATTTAACCTCTTCCACCAAAACACCTAAATCCACTACCTCAACCAGCGGATTATCTCTCATATTTTGTTCAATTTCTATAGTAAACTGGCCTTTTTTTAAAAAACGATAATTTGTTTGCATCGGAAGTACATAACTGAAAATATTTCCGGACCCACTTCCCAACCACTCGCCATCATTTTTAGCCAGTTTATATTGAAAACGTTTGGTTATTGTATTTTTTCCGTCTTTAAAATGAGCCAGAATAAAAATATTTGAATATTTATAATCAGCAGTGTGCCTTAGCTTAAAATAGATATTATAGGCTTTGCTATTGTCTTTTATTTCGAAGGAATTAACAATATGGTTTCTATAGGTCCACTTTCTTTCCGGGACTTTTACATTAGAATCGATCACACTGGAAGTGCAACCCAAAAATAAGGATGCACCCAGCAGAAAAATAAGCAGATAAGCTTGTCTTTTATTCAGCAGCAGGTTTATTCTCTGAACCATTATCTTTTCTGCGGTTATTATTTTTCCTACGGTTGTTTCTATTTTTATTCTTGCTTTGCTCTGGCTTTGCACCATCCACCATTGGTTCACCTTCTGCTTTAACTACCGGCTTTGGAGGCCTTGGCCCATTATTTTGTGGCTTTGGTCCATTAACATGCGGTGGTTTTTGAACAGGTTGCTGCGGTTTAGGTGTACTATTTTGTTGCACCTTAGGTACATTTTGCTGAGGCTTATTGGCTGCCTGAGGTTTTTGATTTCCTTGCTGCGGCCTAGCATTCGCCTGAGGGCTTTTTTCGCCTGCAGGAATTCTTTCACGTCTGTTCTGGTTGTTATTGCCTTTATTTTTTTGATTGCGGTTTTGGTTGTTTTTACCCTTAGCACGTTCATCCAGGCGGGTAAGACTATCCTGACCAACTACATTTTCATAATCGAAAGATTTTTCAACTATTACCGGAGCAGCCATTTGAACTGCCTCTTCTTTTAAGTTGGGTGCTTTTTTACCTGCCTTATTCATCACCATGATTTCTTTTACACGAGCAGCCTTAACCGGAATCCAGTTTTCATCGCCCTGGTAACTAAACCACATAATTTTCTTAAAGATATCTGTCTTTTGATGACGTGCATATCCTGCTTCGGTATCTAAATTTTCTATACGATCCGGAATATCTTTAAGCGCATCTAAATAAGTATCTAACTCATAATTTAAACAGCACTTTAGTTTACCGCACTGGCCAGCAAGCTTTAAGGTATTTAAAGATAAGTTCTGATAACGGGCAGCAGCGGTAGAAACCGTTTTAAAGTTGGTAAGCCAGGTAGAGCAACACAATTCGCGCCCGCAAGAGCCAATTCCACCCAAACGGCCAGCTTCCTGGCGCATTCCAATCTGGCGCATTTCTATCCGGATACGGAAACTCTCTGCCATTTTTTTAATCAGTTCGCGAAAATCCACCCGTCCGTCGGCAGTATAAAAGAAAGTTGCCTTAGTTTTGTCTGCCTGATAATCAACATCACTGATTTTCATTGATAAACGAAGGTCTAATGCAAGTTTGCGCGCTTTATGCATGGTTTCCCATTCCATTTCTTTTGCAGCGTTCCATTTTTCCACATCAGCCTCTGTAGCCTTGCGATAAATCTTTTTTACTACCTGATCCAATGGCGTTTTTCTTCGCTTCATTTGAACACGAACCAGTTCGCCCGTAAGCGAAACATGGCCTACATCAAAACCACCAGTTGGGCCTTCAACAGCAACCAACTCACCAATTTCCAGGTATATATTGTCGGTATTTAAGAAAAACTCTTTACGTGAGCCTTTAAATTTTACTTCTGTAACCTGAAAAGGTTTATAATTTGAGGGCATATCCAAATTGGATAGCCAATCATGAACTTCCATTGTTTGGCAACCACCGGTGCCGCATGAGCCATTACTTTTGCATCCATTAGGGGTGCAACCACCACCTGTTGAACAACTTCCACATCCCATAACTAATTGTATATATATTGAGTCCCCGTAGGGAGCGTTTTAAACTTGATAATTTTTACCAATTGTAAAGATACATCTAAAAAGAGAATTTTAGGGTTTGCATTCCTTTCTATATGGTAATGCGCCTTTTCTAATTCACTGATTATGGCTTCCGCCATTGGCAGATTAAGTACATGTGTACTCAACTTTTTCGCGGTTTCGAAGGTTAAGGGAGGTAATTTCACCAATTCTTCGGCACCACTTATAATTAAACAGCATTCACGTAAATAATTTACGCCATACTTTAAAAAATTCTTTTGATTCTCTCTTCCCCATTTTGCGGCTACGTCTGTAAAATCGATCAGATCAGGCACCTTATTGCCAAAACCCATTCTTAACCATGCGGTGAAAGTGCCTGAGCTATCATGCTGTGTATCTGCAGCTAATGCTTTGGCCTCGATTAAATTCCCATCAGCCAGAAAGGCATAATCAATCGCCTGATGCTCTGTAAGCCCGCTATTATCAAGCAAGTAGCCAGATATCTCTTCTCCACTTAATTTTGGAATTTTAACAATCTGAGTTCTGGAAAGAATGGTCGTTAAAATCTGATCCTGGCTTTGCGCAATTAAGACAAAGAGGGTATTTGCAGGCGGTTCCTCAATTAATTTAAGTAAGGCATTTCCTGCCTTATCTAAATACTCGGGCAGCCACATGATTAAAACCTTTGTTTCTGCCTCGAAAGCTTTATAACTTAATTTTTTGATAATATCGTGGCATTCTGCAATTGGAATATTGGCTTGTTTGTTCGCAGCATCTAGCTTTGAACGCCAGATATCCATGTCAAAATAAGGATCCTGTAAGAACATATTTCGCCACTCTTCTAGAACATCTACAGCTACTTTTGTACTGGCAGAAGCAAAGAATGGATAGGAGAAATGCAAGTCTGGGTGGATTAATCGTTCGTACTTTCTACAGCTTGAACAATCTCCGCAGCTATCATAATCTCCTTTATTTAAGCAGTTTACATACTGCGCATAGGCCACCGCCAAAGCTAATGCACCAGAACCAGCAGGCGATAAAAAAAGTTGCGCATGGCTCATGCGGTTTTCTTTAACCGTTTGCACCAATTGTTGCTTTATTCTTTCCTGACCGATGATATCTCTAAACTGCATTTGGTGGCAAAATAAGAAATAGATATGAGATTAGCACATTTGCACTAACGAAGTTCGGTTACCGGCATATATTTTTAAACTTGACAGACTTAAAAACCATTTAAAAATGAAATGGATAAAGGTCTTATAGTATAAATCGACATCAAGACCTGAAGCCATCTAAATAGATTAGCTTCAGGTTATTATAAGATTAGAAGCGGTAGCCTATGCCAATATTTGCACGGATTCCTGCCCATGGCCCCTTGAAATCTACCATTGCACCGCTAGCAGTTACGGTATTAGAGGTTTTGCCTACAGGAAGATTAATATCATCCAGGTTACCTTTTAAATCTTTTTGCTCTTGTGCTGTTAATGTTTTTGTCCCTTTTAAATTTCCTCTTGAAATTCCATACTGAGGACCAAAAATAGACCAGTCTAGATAAAAGTTATTTGCAATACGCCATTGCGCTCCAACTAAAACACCAACAGTATACGTATTTATGCTTCCGTTTAACGGAATAACTTCATCTTGGTTGTTTGATCGATATTCATAATTTATGGAAGCACTGTAATTTGCATATTTTAAAAACGGTGCGATATAAAATCCTTTAAAAACCTCATTACCCAGATAAAATTTAATTTCGGGCGTAATTGCAAAGTTGCCTGTTTTTAAACTTCCTATCTGTTCATCAATGCTATTAAAAGAAGAACTGAATGGCAAAGTACCTTTAGGCATTATTCTTAAACCAATACCTACACTGGTTTTTCCATAAATAGCCCTTTCATACTGAATGTTAGCGGTTTTCATAAATAATGATACAAAGTTTACCTTAATTAGGTTATTCCCTGTATCAGCTGTTTTTTGCGAAAATGCAAAAGAAATAGACATTAAGCCAGTAACAATAGTTAGGGCTAGAGATTTTGTAATTTTTAGATTCATATTTTGTTTTTATGATCGTAATACAAGCTGTAAGCCAAGCTACAAACAAACTGGATATCAAAGTATTATATATTATACTAAGTTATAGTCCTGAGTACTATATTCCACATGTGAGGAATTATAGCCCCAATTCTTAAAAAGATCAATAAAATGAAAAACCTTACCTTTGGTGCTTTTAATATTTATGGCCCGGATTTTAGCTTTTGATTATGGCACCAAGCGTATTGGCATTGCCGTTACAGATCCTTTGCAGATTATTGCAACAGGATTGGATACGGTACACCCTAAAGATGCAATTGAATTCCTTAAAAAATACCTGCTTAATGAACAGGTAGAAGCCTTTGTACTTGGCGACCCTAAACAAATGAACGGAACAGATTCTGACTCTAAACAACACGTTAAAGGTTTTTCCACGCTATTAAAGAAAGCCTTCCCAACCATCCCGCAGCATTGGGTAGATGAACGTTTTACTTCTAAAATGGCACATCAGGCCATTATGCAAAGCGGACTAAAAAAGATGGATAGGAGAGATAAAGATCGTGTAGATACCATTGCTGCCACCATCATTTTACAATATTTTATGGAAACCAACCGTTTATAACCGAATACATGAGCCTGATAAACGACGATTTACAAGATTTACTCCTTCAATATTGCGAGCCTGAAAATCAACTGCTGCAACAAATAGACCGGGAAACCAACTTAAAGGTTTTAATGCCCAGAATGATTTCTGGCCATTATCAGGGAAGGGTTTTAAGTATGCTTAGTAAAATGGTTTCACCCAAAAGGATTCTTGAAATTGGCACTTTTACCGGTTATGCAACTTTGTGCCTGGCCGAAGGACTAGCTGAAAATGGGATACTTTATACTTTAGATATTAATATTGAATTGGAAGACATGGTTCGAAAGCATTTTGCTCAATCGCCTTATAATAGCCAGATCAATTATATTTTAGGCGATGCCACGAAAACTGTAAATGATTTGGAAGAAACATTTGATATCGTTTTTATTGATGCGGACAAAAAAAACAACGGCACTTATTATGATTTGATCTTTGATCGCGTTCGCCCGGGTGGAATCATCATTGTGGATAATGTACTCTGGAGTGGAAAAGTTCTTCAGGATAAACAAGACAAAGATACCAGGAATATTACTAGTTTTAATGACAAAATCGCTGAAGATAAGCGTGTTGAAAAATTAATTTTACCTGTCAGAGACGGCCTATTTGTAATCAGAAAAAAATAAAACAGTCTTCATTGCCGCATAAAGGGCAATGGATAAACATGAATAAATAATAATGAGAATACTTACTTTTTGCTTCATCTTTTTAAGTGGATTTATTGCCAAAGCACAGGAAACAGAAAACTACATTAATGAGCATTTAGATTATGCACAGGGCCTAATGCAGGATCATAAAATACCTGCAAGTGTTATTTTAGCCGTAGCTATCCATGAATCAGCTGCCGGAAACAGTAAAATAGCACATCATTTAAACAATCATTTCGGCATTAAGGGACCGAATGACAATACCGAAATCCACTCTTCTTACCGGGATTACGAAAGCGATGAAGAATCTTATAATCACTTTGTAGAAATTATGGAAACCCGGCCTCAGTTTAATAGCTTGTTTGATAAATATGATCAATACGATTATAAAGGCTGGGCCAGGGGAATTGCTAGATCGGGTTATGCACAAAGCCGTACCTGGGCCAGCCAGGTAATTGCACTGGTAAAAAAATATGAACTTTATCGATATGATGATCGCCCTGCTGATTATGTAGAGCCCGTGTACGCCAAACCTGTTTATCACCGAAAAAAAAGACACACGAGTTCGGCAAGATACACCGTAAAATCTGGAGACAATTTAAATCTAATTGCTAAAAGGAAGGGTACAACGGCCAAAGCCATTATGAAAAAGAATGGCATGAAGAGTTCGAAGTTAAAACCCGGACAAAAACTCAAATTATAAGTATATAGCTGTATTCCACTTCCTAAACTCAATTTTATACCCTACATAAAATGAAATTCACTTATCTCTATTTAGCTTTTGCTGTACTTTTCTTAAGTTCTTGCGGAACACGTAAATACTCAAAGAATAATAAGCAGATTGAAAAGGCTGCAAATAAAGCCAATAACAATTCTTACAAAAGCTATAATACGTTAAGTTATATTGATGAATTTAAAGGTGTTGCTGTTGAAGAAATGAATTCGGATGGAATCCCGGCGAGTATTACCCTGGCGCAGGGAATTCTAGAATCTGGCAGTGGAAACAGTGATTTAGCAAAATATGCCAACAATCATTTCGGCATTAAATGCACCTCAGATTGGAAGGGAAAAAATTATTTCCGGGATGATGATCAAAAAAATGATTGCTTCCGGGTTTATAAAGATGCCCGCGAATCGTTCAGGGACCATTCGGAATTTTTAAAAAGAAAACGCTACAGCTTTTTGTTTCAATTGGATAGAAATGATTATAAAAGCTGGGCACAAGGGTTAAGAACAGCAGGCTATGCAACCAATCCAAAATATCCGGATTTGCTTATTGGCGTAATTGAAAAATATCAGCTCTACCAATACGATCAACCGGAAAGTGAGAAACAAAAAATAGCAAGAGAAGACCGCGTATTTACCCAGATTAACCAGAACATTCCTAAAGAAAAAGAAAAATTTGCACCAGTAGAAACGCCGCCGCCTGGAGCAAAGCCTATTCTTGCTGATGGCACTTATACCGTGGTAAAAGGCGACACTTTATATAATATTGCCAAACGATTTAACTTGAGTGTTGATGAACTTAAAATGTTAAACGAAATGTCTACAGACGGCATTAAACTCGGGCAGGTATTGAAGGTTAAATAATGTTAAGCCTAAACATTCCGTGCAGGATATTTGTAGTTTTGTAAACTAATGAAACTTTTTGCAGCCTTAACATTCCTATTGAGCTTCTCTACGATGCTTGTTCATGCACAAACTAAACCTGTGCAGGGCATTGTTATTGATAAGGAAAGCAAGCAGCGTTTAGCAAAAGTTTACATCTATAATCTTCGCACAGGAGATGGGCTTTACAACAATACCAAAGGTGAATTTAGCACCATGGCTATCCCTGGAGATACATTGGTAGCTGCACTTTCTGGTTATGGCGTGGATACGATTGTTTTTCATGGCCAGGCGGCCGCCTACTTTCAGTTAAAATCATTAGGAATCCGGTTACGGGATGTAGTTATTCAAAATAAAAGATTGACGCCACAGCAGCTTTACGAAAAATCTGTACAGGAATTTCGTTACCAAACAAAAAAAGGCAGTGGTAATGATATCCTCAGCCTCGGTAATGGAGGGGTTGGCCTTGGTATTGATGCTATTTATAATTTATTAAGCAGACAGGGAAGAAATGCCCGCCACCTTCAAAAGATATTGGAAAAAGATTATCATGAAGATTTGATTGATTATCGTTTTAATGCCAACTTAGTTGAGAAGGTGCTGGGAATAAAAGAAACTGAACTCATCGATTTTATGCAGCAATATCGCCCCACTTATCAATTTGTGCTCGATGCTGATGATTACTCCTTCAACGTATTCATTAAAAATGCTTACCGGAGTTATCGCTTAAACCCAAAAGCCTTACAATTGCCCAAGCTACCTGATATAACCATAGAAGAGCTTTGAAAGCACCAATCTTAATTATAAAGAATCTGCCAGCAGCAGGCATGGCTATTTTTCCGTTTATCCTACTTAAGAACGAAAAGCTTAAACAAGACTGGAGCATAATCAACCATGAAAAAATTCACCTTAGGCAGCAGCTGGAATTATTGGTGTTGCCTTTCTATATCTTATACCTGATTAATTATCTGATCAACTTGATCCGATATAAAAATCACCATACGGCTTATTTAAATATCGTTTTTGAGAAAGAAGCCTATAAATATGATTTAGAGATCCAATACCTTAAAAAAGGCAATTGGTATGGCTGGCTTAAAATGATTTAACAGTGTAATTTAAGCTTCAGATTCTGTAACGAACTGGATAATCATCCCTAAAACTTTTGTTCTAGAAAATTTTTCGTTTTCTTTGTAACCGATGAAAAATTGTTTAGCCGTTTTTGTTCTTGTTCTAAGTTTCTGCTCTTTAGATTTATATGCACAGGAAATTGATACAATTCCGATTAATACCAAAGACCTGAACATTAAATTAAAGCGCAGTCCTTTACCAAGCAGACAGGGCCCGCTAAATTTCGAACCTGTTAAAATTCCGCCTTACATTGTAAATGCAAAGGTTAATTACTGGAAAACTAAAACTTCGATAGGCATCAATGTTAACCAGGCACAGTTTAGCGATAACTGGAAGGGTGGTGGTGTAAACTCTGTTGCTGTAGGTGGTTTGCTGAACTGGAAGGCCGAGTACAACAAAAATAATTATAGCTATGTGAGCGAGGTCATTTTACAATATGGTAAAATTAAAAACAAAGACCAGTTGCAGAAGAAAACCAACGATAGGATTTTCTGGGATAACAAAGCTTCGTTTCAACTTTCTAAAAACTGGTATTTCTTTGGTTCAATCAACTTTGAATCGCAGTTTGATAAAGGCTTTTCTTACGCAACGGTAAACGGTGTAGAAACAGCTACGCTGATTTCAAAATTTATGGGCCCGGGTTATTTAACAGAATCAATCGGTTTTGAATATAAGCCATCCAAATACTTTTCAACCCGTTTTGGTACCGGTACGGCACGTCAAACTTTTGTGTTGGATGAAGCCTTATTTAACGATCCGGATCCTACAAAACCACCAAAAGAATCTGTTTATGGCGTAGATTATGGTAAAACTTTTAGAAATGACCTTGCTTTCCAGATTGTTTCTGCCTTTGATAAGGATATCTTTACCAACACTAATCTGAAGGCCCGTTATGCCATGCTTATCCCTTATGAAGATTTTGGCTGGAATAGAATAGATCATCGCCTTGATATTGCCTTAACAGCAAAGATCAATCGTTTCATGAACACCAGTTTAACAGGCATTGCTTTATTTGATGAGGATACCGGTACAAATAAAATTCAGGCAAGTCAGACATTGGCATTAGGCTTCGCTTTTGTTTTCCCAAGGTAATCAGTTACCCATTCTTCCTTTCTCCCAGTAGAAGCTACTTTGAATTTGCAGGGAGCTAACGCCTTTATTTTTAAGGTATTTTTTAAACCGCTGTACCGATTTTTCCCTTCCTGTAAGATAGAATTTTGCACCTTTCCACATATCCCAACATTTGGGATGCATGTTTTCCATCCATTCTATTGCATTTTCTGCCGGGAACATTACTTCTGATGAAACCGCATCAATAAGCAGTTTAATGTTTTTTAAAGCGGAGTGATTTTCTTCCTTCAGCTCCAAAATACCAAAATATTCATGTTCCAAATTCGTCGCAATTTTTCCAAAGGATTCATAAAGACCAATACTGGTTTCATCGCCAAAAAAGAAATGTTGATTGGCATTAAGATCATATTGGATTTCGGCCTGATCTACAATTAATGCTAAGCAATCTCCTTTTTGAACATTCTTAGCCCAAACGCTCCCCGGCCCCTGGGGCTTTAAATAGAAAATAATCTGACAGGTATTCGCTTCCCTATTAAAATCTGAGATTGTATAATATCTGTATTCAGCAACATTTACCTGAATTAAAATCCCGTTTCCGGGGATTAAATCCAGTTCGTTACTGGCTTCAAAGGTAATCTGTTTTAGATCATCACCTAATACTTTTGTTTCAACAACAGTAACTTCATGTGTTTTATTACGAATCACTTTTTCTAAAGTATTGGCTAACCAGGGAGACAAATTCGGCATCGTATAATTGTTTAGTAACTTTAAGCAAAAGTAGTTGTCCAATAATTCCCTACGTTTACACCAGAAGGATTAAGATTTATATTAAACGGATTTTATGGCTTTAAGCATTTACGATAACAGTAATCAGCATTACATATTAGTCGATTCGATCAACCAGCAGCAAATTGGTTTGCCATTGGTTACCGAACGGCGTGAGAAATTCAGTTTTCCATTTGGTGATGCAGAGCTTGTTCAAATCGGTTTCTCTGGCATCCATATTATGTATGGAGATGTAAGTGTAAGAGAAAGCAGATTAAGAATAAAATCTTTTGATGAGCCAGAATCAGTTGAGCTTCATTTCGCTATCAAAGGCCATGGGATTCTGGAAAATTTCCTGACGAATAAGAAAATTTCCATTAAAGAAAATCAGCATAATATTGCTTATACTCCTTTTTTTGATGGAATTGCCCAGTTTGATACCAATAAGCCCCATAAGTTTTTCGAGGTTCACTTTCAACGGGAGAAATTTATAGATTTAACGAGTGACAGTAGCACCCTGTTAAAAAAGTTCGGAGACAATATCATGAACAACAAATCTGTGGTAATCTCTGCAGAGAATTTACCCATCAGCTTTGCCATGCATGCCTGTATTAATGACATTATGAATTGTTCTTTTACCGGAGGATTAAAATTGATTTTTTTACAATCTAAATGTGTAGAGTTATTGGCTTTGCAGGCGCAGGCTTTTGATTCTGCAGATCAAAATTCGACACCAAAAACCTTGAAATCTGATTATGATAAGGACAGGATATATTTTGCCAGGGAGTACCTGTTAAGCCGGGCATGTAATCCGCCATCCTTAACAGAATTAGCGAAGGCCGCCGGAATAAATGAATTTAAATTAAAGCAGGGTTTTAAAGAAACTTTTCATAACACCGTTTTTGGTTACCTGAGCGATCATAAACTGATGCAGGCTAAAGAACTTCTGGCAGACCAGGAATTGGATATTAAAAACATTTCAGAACAGTTGGGCTATTCATCAGTACAACATTTCAGCAATGCTTTCAGTAAAAAATTTGGTGTGAGCCCGGGTAAGGCCAGATAATTGTTTCTTAAACCTTTCTACGTTTTTTCTTTAAATCTAAATAATCCACGAAATATAAAACCTTAACTGATAAGCTATTATTTTGTGGCGCATTCAAAATTCCACTCAGGTTTTTATTATATCGCTGTCTGTAAAATGTATCAGATGTTTCTGCAGCATCTTTATAAGAAACCGAAAGCGTACTTCCAGGTGCAAACTGCCAGATATAAATTAAGTCTATATTAAAAACATTGTAATTCCGATCCAATCCTGGTAAGGATGGCCCCTGATAATCTGTCAAGTTCCCGTCAGGCTTCAAGAGGTAGAAATCCTTATTTCGTCGATCACTCCAATAGTGCCGAAGTACAACGGTTACGCCCATTAAATTGGTAAATGTGTATTTAGCATCTACAGAATTTTCTACCGTTCTTCTGTCGTATTTAGAAAAGATCGATTGACTACCTTTAGTGGTCACCCAGTTTACAAAATCATAATTTGGGTTGAAGCTTAAATCAAGTCCGAAAGCCACTTTATCATTCAACCTGAAGTTTTGAAAGAAATAGAAATTGTATGATTTTCCTTTAAAAAGTTGTTGTTCCTGATACCGAATATTTCCGCCAAAATTATAGGCTTTGGCGCGGTTTGGATTGATATAAACACCAATTGTATAGTTTTCCGGTGCCTTATAAACCTGACCATTTCTGGCTTCGTAAAAGTTATTCGCTTTGGCATCATAGTTTACATCCATTTCTGCAGACCATAAATTTTTAAATCGAACGTAAGAGCCGGTTTCAATCCCGAAACTTTGATAATCGCCCGGAGTGGAACGCCTTGAATAAGAAACATTAAACCAATTTTGCCATTCGTTATACCATTTACCAGGCTTAAATATGTTGTAACCAATGCCCACCCGTTGATCTAAAAAATTGTTGTTGGTGAAGAAACCCATATCCGATGGATCAAACTTATCATCTGCATAAACCTGGTTATAACTCCAGGTAAAGTTGCCACTTTGCTTTCCGAACCGAAGTGCATAGCTGTACCCCGTATTGGTTTCTTCTCCTTTTAAAACACTCATTTTACCATTTGCATTGATAAAATATTTATTGCCTTTGTTATTTAAATTGAGTAGTAAAGCGCTAACATTGGCATCATAAGCGCTTCCCTGGCGCAATACATTTGTATTGATAAACGTAGCAGAGCTATTATTTTTTAAAGATTGATCAAAAACCAGAATGTTATAGTTTGTTAAAGGCTGTGTTTCCACTTCACGCAGATTACCCTGGGCATCTTCCACTTCGGTTTGCATACTATTAGTAATGGCATTGAAAATACCGATACCCAAACCCTTTGCTGTTCTTCCGGAAATCTTTGTTGCATTTAAGACTTTGGCTTCTGTCTGATCCTTTACAATCTTATCATTGGCACCTATAGCGTTGCTATTATAATAAGAGGGAATAGAACCAATTCGTTTGGAATAGAACAGGTCGCCTTTATTAAAGAGTTCGGTTCCTTCGGTAAAAAACTGCCGGTTTTCGTTAAATTTAACTTCAAAAGGTGTAAGGTTTAAAATGCGGTTATCTGATTGCACCTGACCAAAATCTGGCACAAGGGTCATATCCAGCGTAAAACTATTGTTAATGCCGTATTTAACATCCATCCCTCCGTTAAAGCGTGATGTCGTATTTTTTACTCCCGGTAAATTAACAGGATAATGATTAATATAGGCAGAAACATATGGCGAAAAAGAAAGCCGTAACGGTGGTTTAATATCCTTAATTCCTGTCCACAATCCTTCCTGGTTAATAAATCCATTTACTTTCGGATCTACAAAGTTCCAGAACACCTGGGTGTTGCTTCTTTGTGTGCGGCGACTAAAATTAATTCCCCAGTTTTGAATGTCCTTACTCGAAAAACGCAATGCTGAATAGGGGATTTTCATTTCACATGTCCAACCTTTATCATCAATTTTGACGGCACTTTCCCACACGGCATTCCAGTTTGGATCTTCATCTCCTACCTGAGAGTATTTGGCATCAAACTGTACCCCGGCTGCCGTAACAAAAAAGCCGTTACCATTCATTTTATCGTAAAACGGATCCACTATTATAGAGATAAAATCGGCATTCCCAATCTGGTCTCTGGAAACCAATTCATGCAAAACACTATCCGGATGATCATACATTCTCGCATAAACATAAATAGCCACATCATCGTAAAGCACCTTCATTTCTGTTCGCCTGTCTTTGGATTCAATTTTGCCTGGCGTTGGTCTCAACTCAATAAAATCACTTGCTATCGGTACATTTAACCAACACTCATCATCCAATACACCATCAATTTTCGGCGTGCTAGCTGTTCTAACCGCCGCCAGCTGCCTTTGTTTGGGAAGATTCTGAGCATTACAAAAAGCAAAAACGAGGAGAAGAAAGAGGGTTAAGTAGCGTTTCATTAGTTTAGGTTAACATCCATAAGACTGGGTTGACATCTAAATGTTGCATCAACCTGAAAAATTAATCTAACCAATAAAGTTTTGACTTTGTGTTGCAGAGATTTACGAGCAAAATTTGATACATTTGCGTTTCATTAAAAATAAATAGTCTTCGCTTTTGGGCAACAGGCTATAAGCTTATAAAAAGATGTTTGATAATTTACAGGACAAGCTAGATAGGGCATTTAAAGTATTAAAAGGACAAGGTAGTATTACGGAAATCAACGTGGCAGAAACCATGAAAGAGATTCGTAAAGCATTATTAGATGCCGATGTTAACTATAAAACTGCAAAAGCATTTACAGATGATGTAAGGCAAAAAGCATTGGGTCAGAACGTACTTACCGCCGTTTCACCTGGTCAGTTGCTGACTAAAATCATGAACGATGAACTTGCTGCCTTGATGGGTGGCGAGGTTACTGAATTAGATACTAAAGCAAACCCAACAGTTATATTAATTGCTGGTTTAAATGGTGCCGGTAAAACTACCTTCGCTGGTAAATTGGCATTACACTTAAAAGGAAAAGGTAAAAAGCCACTCTTGGTTGCGGGTGATATGTATCGTCCGGCAGCGGTAGATCAGCTGGAGGTTTTAGGAACTTCTGTTGGCGTTTCTGTTTATGCCAACCGCCAGTCTAACGACCCTGTTGGCATTGCATTAGAAGGTATTGCGCATGGTAAGCAAAATGGTAATAATGTAATCATTATTGATACTGCTGGTCGTTTAGCGATTGATGAATCGCTGATGAATGAGATTTCTGAAGTTAAGGCAAAGACTCAACCACATGAAATCTTATTCGTAGTGGATTCAATGACTGGTCAGGATGCGGTAAATACAGCAAAAATATTTAACGATAGATTAGACTTCACAGGTGTTGTTTTAACAAAACTTGACGGTGATACCCGTGGTGGTGCTGCACTTTCCATTAAATCAGTAGTAAACAAACCAATCAAATTTATTGGTACAGGCGAGAAAATGGAAGCACTTGATGTGTTCTATCCAGATCGTATGGCATCGCGTATTTTAGGGATGGGCGATGTGGTTTCCCTTGTAGAACGTGCGCAAATGCAGTTTGACGAAAAGGAAGCCGCTGAATTACAGAAAAAAATTCGCAAAAATAAATTCGATTTCAACGATTTCTATAGCCAAATTCAGCAGATCAAAAAAATGGGTAACATGAAAGATCTGATGGGCATGATTCCTGGTGTGGGTAAAATGATGAAGAACGTAGATATTCAGGATGATGCTTTTAAATCAATCGAAGCCATTATCAATTCAATGACGCCATTTGAGAAAGAAAACCCTGATGCTATTCAACAAAGCCGCCGTTTACGCATTGCCAAAGGTTCGGGCAATAAGGTAGAAGAAGTAACCAAACTCATTAAACAATTTGAAGACATGCGGAAAATGATGAAGCAGTTTTCTAACCCGGCAGCCGCAGCAGCGATGATGAAAGGGATGCCGAAAATGCCGTTTGGAAACAGATAGTTTTTGAGCAGAAAGATTAAAGCTTAAAGACTAAAGCAAAGAGCGCATATTGCAGATAAATAAATCCTGACCAGAAATGGTTGGGATTTTTTATTAAGGGTGGAGTTGCAGCATGTGAAGCAGCGTGCTATGAATACCAGTGGAGCCGACGGTTGCGTTCATCGCCGCTTGTTTCAACCATCAGAATTAAAAAAATCTTTCTATATTTATCAAAACCGATTATTCATCCCCGAATAACATAACATCCCGTTCCATTTTCAGTATCATTCATGCTTGTAAAAACATACGGGAGCGCCGTTTTTGGTGTAAATGCACTTACCATCACGATCGAAGTAAGTATTAGTGGGGGCACCAAATACTATATGGTTGGCTTGCCTGATAATGCCGTTAAAGAAAGTTTACAAAGGGTAGCCAGTGCCATCAATGTTGCCGGTTTTCGAATGCCGAGACAGAAAATTGTAGTCAATTTAGCACCTGCAGATATAAAAAAGGAAGGTTCATCATACGATTTGCCGATTGCCATAGGCATCCTTGCAGCATCGGGCCAAATTCCAAATGAAGAGTTGACGAATTACTTTATCATGGGCGAACTTTCTTTAGATGGCGCCATCCAGCCCATTAGAGGAGCTCTACCAATTGCCATACAAGCACAAATAGATGGCTTTAAAGGATTCATTCTTCCTAAACAAAATGTGAGGGAGGCTGCCATTGTAGATGGCCTGATTGCTTATGGGGTTGAAACCTTGGCACAGGTGATTGCTTTCTTCAATAAAAGTGATACGCTGGAACAGGTAAAAATCAATACCAAAGAAGAATTTTTAAAAAACATTGGCAATTATGAACATGATTTTTCTGACGTTAAAGGACAGGAAAATATTAAACGAGCTTTGGAAATTGCCGCCGCAGGTGGGCATAATGTTATCCTGATTGGCCCGCCGGGAGCAGGTAAAACCATGCTAGCGAAACGCTTACCAACTATTTTACCTCCATTAAATTTATACGAAGCACTGGAAACCACCAAAATACATTCTGTTGCGGGCAAGCTTTCTGCTGCAGATGCCTTGATGACTATTCGTCCCTACCGCTCGCCACACCATACTATTTCTGATGTTGCGCTGGTAGGCGGAGGTATAAGTCCGCAGCCGGGAGAAATTTCTCTCGCACATAATGGAGTATTGTTTTTAGATGAATTGCCAGAGTTTAAACGAACAGTGTTAGAGGTAATGCGTCAGCCACTGGAAGACCGTAAAGTTGCCATTTCCAGGGCCCGTTTCTCAGTAGAGTATCCTGCGAGCTTCATGCTGGTGGCCTCTATGAACCCATGTCCATGTGGGTTTTATAATCATCCGGAAAAGGAATGTGTTTGTGCACCAGGTGTGGTACAAAAATACCTGAGTAAAATATCAGGCCCACTCCTCGACCGAATTGATTTGCATGTTGAAGTTACTCCCATTAATTTCTCCGAACTGGCATCATCCCGCGAAGCAGAGAAAAGTGAACAAATCAGAGCAAGAGTGATTAAGGCCAGAGAAATTCAAGACCATCGCTTTGCCGAGAAAGAAGACTTACATTATAACGCACAAATGAGTCCGAAAATGGTAAGAAAAGTTTGTCAGATCAGCGATGCAGGAACAGCACTTCTGAAAACGGCTATGGAACGCCTAGGCTTGTCTGCTCGCGCTTACGATCGAATTTTAAAGGTGGCCAGAACCATTGCAGACCTAGATGGGAGTGAAAATGTGGAACTTGAACACCTCGCAGAATCAATCAATTACCGAAGTTTAGACCGTGATGGCTGGGCAGGTTAGTCTTTTAAAAGAATAATTAAGGTGAAATTATACTAACCATTTAGAAATACCAATTGATAGAATATAATTCTATGTGGACTAAATATCTATATAATTAATATAATATCTAAATAACGCTTTAATTAATCGTGAATTTTATAGCAAAACCATATAGTAATATAGAACATATAGTAATTGATACCGTAAGACATAAATCTATATGAACTAAATATCCATATGGTTGATAATGAAAACATATTAAAATAACGCTTTAATTAATTGTGAATTTTATAGCAAAACAATATAGTAATATCAGTTCCAAATTACTCTAAGATAATCTATATGAACTATATACCTATATGGCTAATAATGAAAACGCATCAAAATAACGATTTAATTAATATTGAATTTATGGCAAAACCACATATCAATAACAAATTAATGTAAGATAATCTATATGAACTAAATACCTATATGGTTACCTATTTCAACCTACCCTTTCACCAATAGTGAAACTTATAACGCCTATATGGTTAAACCGAATATTATGACAAAAACATATTTACGAGAATTAACATACAATGTTCTTGGTGCAGCAATAGAAATCCATAAAGCACTTGGACCAGGTCTTCTAGAAAGTGTCTATCAAGAGTGTATGAAGCATGAATTGCTGTTAAGACAAATAAGCTTTCAAACCGAATTATCAATGCCCGTGCGTTATAAAGACATAAATGTTGCAACCTACCTTAGATGCGATTTATTCATTGAAGGATGTCTCACTGTGGAAATAAAAGCATCAAAAACTATAGAGCCTATTTTCGAAGCCCAGATATTAACTTACATGAAGCTATTAGAAGCTCCCCAAGGGATAATAATAAATTTCAACAGTGTTAATATTTTTAATGAAGGGCAAAAGACATTCGTTAATGATTTTTACCGCCCTTTAGAAGAGTGATGTATATTCATCATACCGCATAAATAAGTTGAGTTAAAACGGTTATAAAAGCTATTTTAATCGGAAACTCCCGCACAATTTTATCCGAAAGGAAATTCTTATTCTTCTAAACTAAACAGTTACATCTTTTTAAAAAGCTATGGAATTTTTTATGATCAATTCCTGAAAACAGCAATCTTAAAAATATTGAACAACAAATAACCCTCTGATTGTCTAAATTTTTTAAATAAGCCATCATCGTTTTCAACTTGCCTAAACCTACATTTATAATCTAAATTTTATTTTGGCACAGTCATTGTAACCAGGCTGCTACACTAACTTGATTTGCAGATTACAAAAGCAAATTTTAAATGAAAACAACAAGATGAAAAAGACAATTCAAATTTTCAGCATGCTTTTAATAGCATTAACAGTAATGGTTTCCTGTAAAAAAGATACCGATCCGGCAGATAAAGATTTCTTCGTAGGTACCTACCGTGGAAGTGTTTCCTACAGTAAAGATGGCAATGAAATTAAAAGTACTGATGGAAGAGTTACTGTAACTAAGGTTAACGATACCTATAGTTTCTTCTTCGGAAACAATATTCCGGACATTACAGGTGTAAAATTTCAGGAAAGTGGAAATACATATGTAAGTGTGGGTACAGGATTAATTGGGATTACCATTGATGCCAGTAATTTAAAGATTGCCGTTGCAAATTCCAACGGTAACTGGACAGCCAACTGTACTCGATAGTATCAAAGAAAATTTAGGGTCCCGATGAAAGTCGGGACTTTTTTTTTTGCATTTCCATGGAGTTTTTGCCTCAACAATCAATTCAGTTCTGATTTTTCTTAGCTTTATAAAATGAGTGTGGAATTAAAAAAGCATATCCAGGAAATTGTTTCGTTAACGGATGAAGAGTTTGAATACATCAGCAGCCATTTCAAACCTAAACAATTTAAAAAACATCAATATTTAATTCAGGCTGATGAGCAGGTAAAAACCATTTACTTTGTAATCAGTGGCCTTTTAAAAGCAACATTTAATGATTTAAATGGCAAAGAGTACATTATTCAGTTTGCGATGGAAAATTGGTGGATCTCCGATTTTCAGGCTTTCTATAACAATGTAAAATCGATTACCAATATCAGTTGCCTCGAAAACGTAGAACTGCTGGCACTTTCCAAAGAAAACCTAGATAAGATCTGCCAGGAAAACCATAAAATGGAACACTTTTTCAGAGTTAAAAATAGTTCAGGTTATGTGGCCTTACAGCAGCGGATTTTATCATTACTCACCACAAATCCACGGGAACGCTTTGAGCAGTTTTCCCGTCAATACCCACAATTGGGGCAAAGGCTTTCTAAAACTATAATTGCTGCATACCTTGGTATTTCGAGAGAAACGTTGAGTAGGCTTTCTGCCAAAACTGTGATTTAACGCACAAAAAATCTGTGATTGAAGTCCTATGCAACTAAAAAGTATTGCTTTAACTTTGACTAACATTAAACATTAATGATATGAGTAAAAAAGTTTTATTCGTGCTTACGAGCCACGACGAATTAGGAAATACAGGTAAAAAAACAGGATTTTGGTCGGAAGAATTAGCCGCTCCATATTATGCTTTAGCAGATAAGGGTGTTGAAATTGTACTGTCATCCGTTAAAGGCGGTCAACCACCAATTGATCCAAAAAGTGAAGAAGCTTCCTTCCAAACCGAGACTACTAAAAGAATGGACAGTGACACTGTTCTTCTTGATAAACTAAAAAACACCATTCCATTAGCAGACGCTAAAATGGAAGATTTTGATGCCGTATTTTATCCAGGTGGTCACGGACCGCTATGGGATTTAGCAGAAAACAAAACTTCTCAAAAATTGATCGTTGATTTTTATACCGCCAACAAGCCAGTTGCTTTTGTTTGCCATGCACCAGGTGTGTTGAAAGATGTAAAAGTTGATGGAGAATATTTGGTAAAAGGCAAAAATGTAACCGGTTTTACCAATACTGAAGAAGATGCTGTTGAATTAACCAATGTAGTACCATTCCTGGTTGAAAATATGTTGGTTAAAAATGGTGGAATTTATACCAAAATCGCAGATTGGAGTCCATATGCAGTTGTAGATGGCTTATTGGTAACTGGCCAAAACCCAGCATCATCAGAAAAAGTAGCGGAAGAATTGTTAAAACTTATTTAATAATTCAAAATTTTCTACTGGTCGTATACTATGCAACCAGTAGAAAATTTATGTTGTTATAATTCTTCTTCGTCTTCATCCTCTTCAGGCACATATTTTTCTATGGCTTGCCCAATTGCATTCACCTCTTCATCTTCTTCAAAAATCGGAAGTTCTGTTTTATAATCCATTTTCAACCAAATGGAAGAAGTGTCTTTTTGAATCTGAATATATTCTCTTCCATCTTTAAAAATGGTATAAGAGTCGTTTCCTTCAGGGAAAACAGAATAATTTACCGGGCCTATTTCTATATCAAATGGTTCTTGCATTGCTCTTTTTTTCTTCAAAGATAATGGTTTAAAAGATTAATATTTATGCCTTAATCTAAATGGAAAATAGAACAGCCAAAGATTTATCTCGAAGGTTATCATTTAATTTATAAAGCGGTGAAAGATTTTGATAAGCAAATCGCAAGGCGTTACGATGGACTGAAAAATTCTATATTTTAGTATCCCACAATTGATTTATTAGTGCACCTTATCATTATTGAAAATGATTTAAGTGAGTTGATGGAAGAGAGAAGAAATACGTTGCTCCGCATTGCAAAAGAAAGAAGAGAAACCTACCAATAACTAAAAAATTACTTGCTGCTGCTTAAAAATCCCATCATTTGTACTATTTTACACCAAACTATTTACCGTAAGATTAGAAGATGAAGTTAACGTTTTGGGGTGCTGCGCAACAGGTAACAGGAAGTATGCACCTGTTAGAAGTTGGGCATTATAAAATACTGATAGATTGTGGTTTGGATTATGAAAAGGAAACCTATCAGGAACATAACCAACAATTTCCTTTCGATCCGGCGACTATAAATCTGGTTATTTTAACCCACGCACACATTGATCATTCAGGTAATTTACCTACACTGGTTCGCTTCGGTTTTGACGGACAAGTGCTTTGCACACCACCAACAGCCGATTTAACTTCCATATTATTGTTTGATTCTGTGGAGCTTTTCTTGCGTAAACAAAGTAGAAAGCCACGCACAAAACGAGGTAATTTCAGCGGTCCAAAACCATTATATCTCCACAAACATGTGATGGATACCATTGATCGTTTTGTAACCATTGCCTTCAACAAACCATTCAAAATTAATGGCGATATTAGTTTAACTTTCATTCCGGTAGGACATCTATTAGGTGCTGCTGCGGCCGTGTTAACCATTAATGAAAATGGAGAAGAAAAGAAAATCGCATTCTCGGGTGATATTGGCAGGGAACATTACCCAGTACTCGTAAAGCCAGAGCCTATTCCAGAAGTAGACTACTTTGTATGTGAAGCTACCTACGGCGGCCGATATCATACCAAAGACCAAACACTTGAAGAAAGATTGGTAAAAGAAATTGAAGAAGCATGTATCAAAACACCTGGACGATTAATTATTCCTGCTTTTAGTATCGGCAGAACGCAATCTTTAGTTTTTGCACTGAACCAAATCTTTACTAAAAAGTTATTGCCTCCCGTTCAGATTTTTGTGGATAGTCCAATGGCTATCCATGCCACCGATGTTTACCGCAAACACCATAATCTGGTTAACCAGGAAGCAAAAGATTTTTACAAAACCATGGGCGATGAGTTTGAATTTGAACACCTGGCTTATGTGCAAACCATGAAGGAAAGTAAGGATGTTTCCAATTATTTTGACCCCTGCATCATCATTTCATCTGCCGGAATGCTGGAGGGCGGACGTATTCAGGATCACTTGTATTATAACATTCAAAACTATTATTGTACCATTCTTTTTATTGGCTATTGCGCCAAGGGGACGCTTGGTTATAAACTCTTGAGTGGCGCACCTATTGTGCGGATTAAAGACCGGGAAATGATGGTTTATGCAACTATTCGCCAAACAGATTTACTTAGCGGGCATGGTGATCACGATGATTTAATGCGAACAGTAAAACAAACAGGTAAGCCTAAAAAAGTTTTTCTGGTGCATGGTGAAGATAAAAGCTTAAAAAGTCTATCCGCTGCTTTGCAGGAAGATGGTTTTGATGTAGTAGCACCTGAAAGGGGAGAAGTATTTGAAATTTAATTGTTAAATCATATTTAGTTCCCGCGATTCGCTCTCTTAAATGCTTAATAACAAATTAACATCTTTAAACCGAATGCACTAATTTTTTTGCTTACCGCTATTCTTTGCTGACAAAACTTAATAACACATTAACTCTTTTTTCAGTGAAAGAAATAAGATTGTCTTCCTGCACCCTGAAATGTGCTGTTCTTCTTATCTCCCTCAAATCTATTTCCTCACCTGTCCATCCCCTCGAACCACCCATTTATAACTCGTTAATTCTTCCAAACCCATTGGGCCGCGGGCATGGAGTTTTTGTGTGCTGATGCCAATTTCTGCGCCCAGGCCAAACTGACCACCATCGGTAAAGCCTGTAGAGGTATTGGCGTAAACCGCAGCGGCATCCACCTCATTTAGAAATCTTGTAATGTGTTCTGCATTTTCAGAAATAATGGCCTCACTGTGTTTTGAACTATAAACGGCAATATGATCTAATGCTTCATCTAAATTTTCAACTATTTTGACGGCAAGTTTTAAGGATAAAAATTCAATCCCGAAGTGTTCTGCCTGAGCCACGTTTAACAAGTGTGAAGGATAGGTTGATTGTAAAATAGCAAAGCTCCTTTCATCAGCAAAAAGTTCAACTTTTCCATCAGCCAGCGGTAATAAAAGTTCAGACAAATCAGCCAATCTCTGTTCATGAATCAGCACACAATCTAGTGAATTACAAACGCTCACCCTTCTTGTTTTAGCATTGAAGATGATTGTCTTTCCTTTCTCCAGATCTCCAGTCTCATCGAAATAAGTATGTACAATTCCAGCTCCCGTTTCAATAACTGGGATTTTACTATACTCCCGAACGTAAGTAATCAACGATTGACTTCCACGTGGAATCAACACATCTACAAAACCCCTTGCATTTAACAATGCTTCAGTTGCAGCACGTTCAGCTGGCAATAATGTCAACACATCTAGATTAATATTGTGCGCAGCTAAAACACTGTGAATAATCTTGGCAATCGCCAGATTGGAGAATTCAGCATCGCTTCCGCCTTTTAAAACCGCTACGTTTCCGGTTTTGAAACACAATGAAAACACATCTGCCGTAACATTTGGCCGGGCTTCGTAGATTACGCCAACCACCCCAAGCGGAACGCGGATCTTTTTTAAATCTAAACCATTTTCTAAAACCTTTTCAGATAGTACTTCATTCAGTGGACTAACTAAGTTCTGCACATTTCTAACATCATTAGCAATATCTGCAACACGAGTCGCTGTTAGTTTTAGACGATCATATTTTGGATCTTCGGTGGGCATCTTAGCGAGATCGTTCTCATTTTCCTGCAAAATGACTGCTGTATTATCCACTAAAGCCGTTGCCAAATCAGCAAGCACAGTATTTACTTTTTCTTTAGATAGACTGATCAGATCTCGAGTCGCTTTTTTAGCTTTTTCGAAGGATGTGGAGTAGTTCATGTTTATTGTGCGTGTTGAGTTGTGGGTGTTTAGTAGTAAGCATCAAGAATAGGAGCAGAAAGACTGCTTCCACCTTGCAATTCCGACGTCACCAGTTAAAAACTGCGGCCTAGTGTACGGATACCACCTCTATAATTCATTATGTCTTAAACCGCATTGACCGCTGCGATAAATTTACTTTAATTACAATTGCTATAGCCTTTCCGCTTTGGTCTTTCCGCTTTAGACTTTCCGCTTTGGTCTTTCTGCTTTAGGCTTTCAGCTCATATAGCCGAATAAAAATAATCATAATGTACCAAGGCTTTTTGCTTCTTTTGACCAATTCGCTCTCTTGCTTTATCCGATCCATATTCTGCAATCCCTAAACCAATTAGCAGATTCTGTTCATCAATAATCTTAATAATATCACCTTTTAAAAAATCTGTTTGAATTTCTATAATCCCAACGGGTAACAAGCTGGTGGCTTTACCAGATGTTAACACTGTTTTCGCTCCATCATTTAACTTAACAATGCCCGTTGCCGCTGTTTCAGAATGCGCAATCCATTTTTTCTTCCCTGATTTACTTTTTTCCGGAACAAATCGCGTATGAATTAAATCCTGATCAAGCAAAGCAGTTAACACATTATCCTGGGTACCATTCGCAATATGAACGGTGATGCCAAGTTTAGCCACTTTTTGCGCCATGGTCGATTTGGTAATCATTCCGCCCCGGCCAAACTGCGATTTTCCGGTTTGAATAAAGGAAGCCAGATTGGAAACAGTTCCTGAAATCTTTTCAATCACCTGCGAACCCTCAACTTTCGGATCGCCGTTATAAATCCCATTTACGTTCGAAAGAATAATTAAGGCATCAGCATTTAGCATAGAGGCAATTAATCCTGCCAACTCATCATTATCAGTAAACATCAATTCAGTAACAGAAACTACATCATTTTCATTCACCACCGGAATCACATCGTTCTGCAACAGAATTTGCATACAATTTTTCATGTTCAGGTAATGGGCACGATCACGAAAATCTTCCTTAGTCACCAACACCTGGGCACACTTAATCTGATGTTCGGCGAAAAAATTAGAATAGGTATTAATCAGTTTTACCTGACCAATGGCCGCCAATAGTTGTCGGGTGGTAACTGCATCCTGCCTTTCAGAAACTTTAATTAAACTTCTGCCAGCTGCAACAGCTCCGGAAGAAACCAAAATAACTTCTATACCTTGCTTCTTAATTTCTGCCAACTGATCTACCAAATGATTAATTCTTCCTTCATCTGGCAGTCCATTCTCCTGCGTAATTACATTCGAACCAACTTTAACTATTATTTTTTTATACCCTAACTTCATTACTATATTAATGCCATTTGCTTTGGCAATTTAACATCTATTTTATTAATTCAGATGATTATCTATAGGCTCGATCGATTTTTACGAAAATGATAATTAGTTTGAAGTTGAGCGTCTGGCGTTCGAAGCCGATCAACCTAATAACCCCCATAATACTTCTGAACCAATAACATTGAACTAATGAACTATTTCATTAAATTGCCATCACCTAACCTGAACCAAACATGAAACGTATTTTACCTTCGCTGATTTTGCTTGGCGCAATTTCAGCTTGTAATAATCCTCAAAAAAAAGAAATGAAACCTATAGAATGGCCAGCTGCAAAGGCACCTGTGGCGGAAATTATTCCGCATAAACGTACTATTCACGGCGATACGGTGGTGGATAATTATTACTGGATGATTGATTACTTCAAAAAAGGACCAGACAGTACCAAAGTGGTTAATTACCTAACGGCAGAAAATAAATATCTCGATGAAATGATGAAAAGTACCGATGCTTTTCAGGCTGATCTATTTAAAGAAATGAAAGGACGAATTAAGGAAAAGGACGAATCTGTCCCTGTTTTCAGAAATGGCTATTTCTATTATTCACGCACAGAAGATGGTAAACAATATTTCAAATACTGTCGTAAAAAAGGAAGTTTAACCGCCCCGGAAGAAATATTGCTTGATGTTGATGAAATGGCCAAAGGACATTCTTATTTCAGTGCAAATGGCTTTAAAGTGAGTCCAGATAATAAATTATTAGCATTTGGGGTAGATAAAGTTTCCCGCAGACAATATACTATTCAAGTGAAAAACCTCGAAACAGGCGAGATTTATAAAGATGCCATTACCAATACCGAAGGCCCGGGTGCCTGGGCAAACGACAATAAAACGTTGTTTTATACCTCAAAAAATCCAATTACTTTATTAAGTGAGAAGATAAAAAAACATACGCTAGGTGCTGATGCAAAAAAAGATGTAGTCGTTTACGATGAGAAAGACAATACGAATTATATTGGTGTAGGAAAATCAAAAAACGGAAAGTATATTTTTATTGCTTCGCAAGGTACGCTAACTTCTGAATATAAAATGATTGATGCTGACCACCCGGAGACTGATTTTAAAGTTTTCGCAGCGCGATCTAAAGATGTTCTTTATGATGTAATGCCAGTTGATGGGAAGTTTTTAATTCTCACGAACTGGAAGGCAAAGAATTTCCGGTTAATGGAATGCCCGTTGGATAAAACAGAAAAGGAAAACTGGAAAGAAGTGATTCCTCACCGTACGGATGTTCTTCTGGAAAGCGCCGAAGAATTTAAAGATTACACCGTATTATCAGAGCGCAAAAATGGCTTAACGGAATTGCGTGTGCTAAAGAAAAGCGGTGGCGATTATTACATCAAATTTGATGAGCCTGCCTACGATGCAGGTATTGGCGCTAACCCGGAATATGACAGCAAAACCTTGCGTTATTCTTATACATCATTAACTACGCCGAGTTCGGTTTATGATTATGACCTGGAAAAGAAAACACAAAAGCTAATGAAACAGCAAGAAGTTGTTGGAGGCTATAATCCTAAAGATTATGTAACAGAACGCATTTTTGCAACCGCAAAAGATGGAACTAAAATTCCGGTTGCATTGGTGTATAAAAAGGGCTTTGAAAAGAATGGTCAATCACCGTTGCTTCTTTACGGATACGGTTCTTATGGCTCAAATTCTGATGTTTATTTTTCTTCTGTTCGGTTAAGCTTGCTGGATCGCGGTTTTGTTTTCGCTATTGCGAATATTCGCGGCGGACAAGAAATGGGCCGCCAATGGTATGAAGATGGTAAGTTGATGAAAAAGAAAAATACTTTCACGGATTTTATTGCCGCAGGCGAATACCTAATTGATCAAAAATATACTTCCAAAGGCCATTTATACGCCAATGGTGGAAGTGCGGGCGGCTTGTTAATGGGTGCCGTTGTAAATCTTGCTCCTGATTTATGGAATGGTGTAATTGCCGATGTACCTTTTGTTGATGTAGTAAACACCATGTTGGATGAAAGTATCCCACTTACCACAAACGAGTTCGATGAATGGGGAAATCCAAAGAAGAAAGATGCTTACGATTACATGAAAAGTTATTCTCCTTACGAAAACGTGGAGAAAAAAGCTTATCCGAATATGCTAGTCACAACGGGTTTACACGATAGCCAGGTACAATACTTTGAACCTGCGAAATGGGTGGCAAAGTTAAGGGCAATGAAAACAGATCAAAATGTATTGTTCCTAAAAACCAATATGGAATTTGGCCATGGTGGTGCATCCGGTCGCTTTGATTACCTCAAAGAAGAAGCTTTAGGCTATGCTTTCTTCTTTAAACTGGAAGGAATTACTAAATAACTTTTAATGTTAAGCCTGTTGAAATTTAGCTATTTCAACAGGCTTAACCTTTGTTTTATAACTCACCTCAACATCCAATCTAAATCCTAAATGAATTCTAAATTAAAACAGCTTCAAGTTATTCATCTGGCATTGTGCTTTGGCGTATTTCTCTTCGCAGCAGTCACCAGCTTTATCAATAAAGATCAGTTTTACTTTGATGCCAATCCGACTAATACAGCACCTTTCAATCCCATATTTCCGATCGTAGGCTTGATTACCATTTCAGTAAGCATCATTGCTTATAAAAATTTAATATCGAAAATTGATAAAGCAGCTTCTGTTGATGTGAAAATAAACCAATACCAAACCGCATTTATCGTAAGCGCTGCACTGTTAGAAGGCGGTGCGCTTTTCAACCTTGTGGGTACCTTTATATCACACAATGCGTTCTTTCTAATTTTTGCTGCAGCTAACTTAATTTTCCTCATCCGCAACAGGCCAACAAAAGATAAATTGATATCCACTTTACAATTGCAATATCCTGATACCGAAACATTGTAATCATTTAGCCGTATCTTTGTCTGCTAATGGAATACAATGTTCACACTTTACCGAACGGCATTCGCTTGTTGCACGTGCCATCGGCCTCAGCCATATCTCATGCCTGCATCATCATTAATACCGGCTCACGCGATGAAACTGAAAATAAAGCTGGCTTAGCACATTTCATCGAACATCTGATCTTTAAGCGTACTGAGAAACGCAGCACGAACCAGATTTTAAATCGATTAGAAAGCGTAGGTGCAGATTTAAATGCCTATACCACTAAAGAATATACCTGCGTTCATGCTTCATTTTTGAATCCTTATTTAGACCGTACATTAGATCTTTTTAATGATATAATTTTCCATTCTACCTTCCCGGAGGAGGAGATGGATAAAGAGAAAAGTGTAATTCTGGATGAAATTGCATCCTATCTGGATCAACCGGAAGAAGCCATTAACGATGATTTTGAAGACATGTTATTTGCGGGAAATCCACTCGGCAATAACATCCTCGGCACAACAGAATCGGTGCAAAGCTTCACCCGGGAAGATGTAATTAATTTTAGAAAAGCGAATTATCGCACCAATGAAATTGTGGTAGCAGTAATTGGAAACTATAGCCTCAACAGCGTAGTAAAAAAAGGCACTAAGCATTTTGGCAATGTTGAGGAAAATACACCTGCAATACACAGAATAAAACCTGCTGTTTTAAAACCAACTACAACCACAATATATAAACCGATTATGCAAGCGCATTGCATATTAGGCACGCAGACTTATTCTGCGCACCAAAAAGAAAAAGTTGGTTTAATGCTTTTAAACAACTATTTCGGCGGAAATGGAATGAGTTCGGTGTTGAATTTGCAGATTAGGGAAAAATATGGAATTGCATATACTATTGAATCTAACTTTTCGCCGCTAAGTGACACCGGAATTTTCTCCATCTATTTTGGAACAGATAAAGAAAAACATGCCAGGGCACTGTCTTTAATTTTTAAAGAAATTAAAAAATTGAGGGAAAATCCTTTAAATGACCTTCAATTACAAAAAGCCAAAAATAAATTTATTGGTCAGATTGCTTTAGGGGAAGAAAATAGAATCGGACTGATTATCTCTATGGCGAAAAGCTTAATTGATCACAACAGAATAGACGCTCTTGAAACTGTTTTTAAGAAAATAAATGACGTTACCACACAAGAAATTGCACAAATTGTGGATGAGGTTTTAGATATCG
This sequence comes from Pedobacter sp. CFBP9032, assembly GCF_034045265.1. NCBI lineage: Bacteria > Pseudomonadati > Bacteroidota > Sphingobacteriia > Sphingobacteriales > Sphingobacteriaceae > Pedobacter > Pedobacter sp. CFBP9032. The sequence continues at coordinate 215,689 of NZ_JAXCWE010000004.1, forward strand.
AAAACCTTAACATCTTTACTTTCTCGCCAATAGCAGAATAATTGTTATTTTTGCAAATACAATTCGTTGATTCGATTGGTATTGCCAGACTTTAGGTATTGCTTCAATGCTCTTTAATGGCTGGCGAAATAAAAACTATTACATAATGAAATTACCTATAGTTGCTTACGGAGACCCCGTTTTAAAAAAGGTTGGAACTGATATCGATAAAGATTATCCTGAATTGCAAAAGCTGATTAGCGACATGTTTGATACCATGTATTATGCAAATGGGGTTGGCTTAGCTGCTCCTCAGATTGGCCTTCCGATTCGTTTGTTTATTGTTGATATAGGCGAAGATGAGGATGGAACGCCTGGCTATAAAAAGGTATTTATCAATGCAAAGATTATAGAAGAAACAGGAGAGCCGTGGTTTTTTAACGAAGGCTGCTTAAGCATTCCGGATATCCGTGAAAACATTTCCCGAAAACCAAATATTAAAATTAATTACCTCGATGAAAACTTTGTAGAACATACAGATGATGTTGATGGAATGCCAGCGCGTGTAATTCAACATGAATATGATCACATTGAAGGAAAATTATTTACAGATAAGGTTAGCGTTTTGCGTAAAACGATGCTTAAAAGCAAATTGGATGCAATTTCAAAAGGAAATATCCAAACGGATTATAAGATGAAATTTCCAAATAAGAGTAAAAAAAGATAAAAATTTATTGAATGGGAAGATGGCAACATCTTCCCATATCGTTTTTTGAATGCCCAAGACTTCAGGCTTATAACTCACGACTTAAGTATTAGTCAGATATAGCTGTTCATAATGCTTTTTAAGCTATAGGTTGAACGCCCAGGACTCCTAACTCCTAACTCCAGACTTAAGTATTAGTCAGACATAGCTGTTCATAATGCTTTTAAGCTATAGGTTGAACGCCCAGGACTCCTAACTCCAGACTCCAAACTAATTTTCGTTTCTCTTCTTATCCCCGTCGAAAATCTGCTGCATCAATTTCCCCCATGCAAAAGGATTTAATAAAGGATTAGTTTGCACCATATTTTTATTAATCATTCTGTCGAAGTTGTAACGGTAGTTCTGACTGCCAATTTCCTGTCCATCACGAGGTAGCGTTTGGATCAATCCATCAATTGATGACCTGGAAAGATTCTTTTTGGCAATCGCCATATCATCATCCGCAAGTTTCATGGACAGAAACTCGCGGGTAAATTCTTCTGTTGTTGCCCAGGGAAAAACACGAACCGAAGGTAAATCGATTACATTAGATTTCAGTTTAACCATAATGGTATACTTACTATCTGGCGTACCTTCTGGAATAACGGTAGAGAATTTTTTATAACCAATGGCGGTGAATAGAATGGTATCTCCCGGATTTACGATAAATGTAAAATAACCCCTGTAATCTGCAGCGATACGCTTGCTATTTGCAGACAAATTGGTAATGGTAACATAAGGAATTACATTTGAACTATCAATATCAGTGATGATCCCTGAAAATTGGATAAGTTTTTCCCGGGCCGGTCTTTGCTGGGCAAAACTGGCAACGGAAAAAAATAAGCAAATTAGGGCTACACAATATTTCATTGTGACAAAAGTAATTTTAAAAATAAAACTTCCTTGTTAAATAGTGTTAAAGCTAATCTTGCTCTGCCATATTCACGGCAACCACTGAGGTAATTTGAGGTACAGCTTTCATAATTGCCTGCTCGATACCAGATTTCATGGTCATGAAACTCATTGGGCAGGAGCCGCAGTTACCCAATAGCTTAAGCTTTACGGTACCCTCGGCTGTAATTTCTTCAACAGAAACATCACCTCCATCAGCCTTTAAATATGGCCTTATAGTTTCCAATGCCTGTTCTACTTGCTCTGTTAAATTCATTATAAGTTTTTTAAAATATAAAAATAGTAATTTTTTAGCAATTCACCATTTGTGCATTGTTGATGGATATTTGTTGCGCAATCTTACTCGCGATATCTCCAAATATAACATCCAACAATGGATTTTGGTTTAGTGCTACAGGTTTGCCATTATCTCCAGCTTCAGAAATGCTCTGGATAATTGGAATTTCGCCCAAAAATGGCACATCAAATCGCTCCGCAAGCTTCGTTCCACCACCCTTACCAAAAATATAGTACTTGTTATCCGGTAATTCTTCTGGTGTAAAATAAGACATATTTTCCACCACGCCTAAAATCGGAATATTAATTCCCGGCATTTTAAACATTGCCAGTCCTTTATGCGTATCTGCCAGTGCAACCTGCTGTGGCGTAGTTACCACAACCGCACCCGAAATGGGAAAACTTTGCGTAATGGTGATGTGAATATCGCCCGTTCCTGGTGGAAGATCTACAATTAAATAATCCAGTTCGCCCCAGTTGGTATCATTAAATAATTGCTTTACCGCATTCGAAGCCATCGGACCACGCCATGGCACCGGCTGACCTGGATCTGCAAAGAAGCCTAGTGATAAGATTTTTATTCCATATTTTTCAATCGGAATGATTTTGGTTTTCCCATCTGCCGTTTCCTCTGCTCCAGGTTTTGCATCAACCAAATCAAACATGGTTGGTACTGATGGGCCATAAATATCAGCATCTATTAAGCCTACTTTAGCGCCATCTTTCGCCAGCACTACTGCAAGGTTACTAGATACGGTAGATTTGCCAACACCACCTTTCCCTGAAGAAACTAAAATAATATTTTTGATGTTATCCAGTGATGATGAATGAGTTGGCTGGGTAACTCTTGAAGTAACATTAATGGCCACTTCAGCATCTGCAGATACAAAATGCTTAATGGCATTTGTACAGGCATTTTTCAGCATCTCCTTCATTGGGCATGCGGGCGTAGTAAGCTCAAGCGTAAAACTTACGAGGTGTTCAGAAATTTTTAAATCCTTAATCATGTTTAAGGTGACCAAATCTTTTTTAAGATCCGGATCTTCTACATTTTTAAGTGCATCTAAAACTTGTTGCGGGCTAATTTGCATTGTATTAGTTTAAATTCAAAATTAACAAAACATAGCCACAAATACTTTTATTTAGCCTTTTAAACTGTAATTTTAACACGAAATAAACATTTAATTGTTACGTTTAAGCAATTAACCATTTTAACGACCATATGCGAATACCAAAAATCAAGATCCCCAAAAAATATTTAAAAATCGGAGCCTGGGTTTTAGGTGTTTTTTTAATTGTTTGTATCTCTCTGGGCGCTGTTGCCTATTCTAAAAGGGAAGCCCTCCTGAAGAAAATGGTGGCCAAAGCAATAGCTAAAGCAGATAAAGACTATGGCTTAGAAGTAAAGATCGGCTCTGCCGGATTTACAGGTTTGAGTACCGTAAAAATGACGGCTATTTCTGTAGTTCCTAAAGATCGCGATACGCTTTCCAACATAGGAGAACTCAGCATCGGCGTAAAACTATTTCCCCTGATCTTTGGTAATGTTAAATTATCGGAAGTCGAAATGAGCGACGGCTTTGTGAGTGTGGTTTTAAAAGATTCTACTACAAACATTGATTTTATTTTAAAAAGGAAGAAAAAAGACAGTACCGAGAATAAAGGCAAATCGAATCTGGCTGAGATTGCCAATAATATTCTGAATCAGGTTTTATATAAAATTCCTGATGATATGGATGTTAAAGATATGGTTTTCAAATTCAATGATCATGATACCGCGCAACTTAGCTTTGCAACTGCAGCGGTGATTGATGGTGGAGATTTAAAATCAACCATTAACGTTAATAATGGAGAATCTACCTGGCATGTAGACGGTTACGTAAATCCTGGAAGTAAGGAGTTAAGTTTCACAGCTTACGCTGACGGAAAGAAACTAGAATTGCCTTATCTAAACAATAAACTGCATGCTAAACTGAGTTTTGACACCCTGCAAACCGAGTTGAAAAACGCGAAATACAGTGGCAATGACTATAAAATCTCAGGTTCCTGGTCGGTGAAGAATATGCTGATAAATCAGCCGCGTATTGCTTCAAACGATATTATTGTACAAAGCGCAAAATTGGATGCAGATATTTTAGTTGGTCCAAATTACATCACATTGGATAGCACTTCAACTGCTTTCCTTAAAACGGCTCAAATCCACCCATACATCAAATACACGTTAGGAAAAAACAAGATTTACGAGTTAAAACTAACAGCAGAAGAACAAGATGCACAAGGTGTTTTGGATGCCTTTCCGCAAGGTTTATTTGAGTCTTTGGAAGGACTTAAAGTACAGGGAAAGGTGAAGTACAATCTGAATTTTTACCTGGACACCAAAATTCCAGATAGTGTTCGTTTCAGTTCTACTTTAACGCCTGTTGATTTTAAAATAACCAAATGGGGGAAAACTGATCTTCAAAAAATTAACAGTCCATTCGTATACACACCATATGAGTATGGTAAACCGATGCGAGACATCACAATCGGGCCATCCAATCCCAACTTCACACCATTAAATCAAATCTCTAAAAACTTCATCAATGCAGTATTAACGGCAGAAGATCCATCTTTTTTTACACACAATGGTTTTGTAGAAGAATCTATCCGGAAATCAATCGCTGTAAATTATAAAGAAAAGAAATTTAAGCGCGGAGGAAGTACCATCAGTATGCAGTTGGTTAAAAATGTTTACTTAAGCCGTCAGAAAACCTTAGCCCGGAAGGCAGAAGAGATTCTGATCGTTTGGTTAATTGAACACAATCACCTGGTAAGCAAAAACAGGATGTTGGAAGTGTATTTCAACATTATGGAATTGGGCAAAAACATCTACGGCATCGGGGAGGCATCAAGATATTATTTCGGAAAACAACCTGCAGATTTAACTATCGGTGATGGATTATTTCTAGCCAGTATTGTACCCAAGCCAAAAGCATCTATGTACAAATTTATGGCTGGCGGTGGCCTGAAGCCTTACATGTTCAACTATTTCCGTTTTATGGGGAATATTATGGCCAGAAGAGGTTTAACCCCTGCCGATACTGCTGGTTACGGTTTTTATAATGTTAGGTTGAGAGAAGGCTTACGGCAATATTTAGCTCCCGATACTGCCGCGGTTGATACTACTGCATTTGATGGGGATGATGACGAAGGAATGCCTCCTGTGATTATGCAGGATAATAATAAAAATCTTTTCGACCGTATTTTTGGCGGTGGCAGAAAGGATACTTCGAGCGTCAAACAAGCTGATACTACTAAATCTAAAAAACAATTAAGACAAGAGCGGAGAGAACAGCGAAGACGGGAAAAGGAGCTTGAAAACGGAGGTTGAGTTAATTTTTCACCTAAGTGATTTTAACTAATAGCCGTGGTTAACTAACCATTCAACTTTATAACATTAAATATTACAGCAACAACATGCACAAAATAAAAGTAGAGGATAAGGAGTTTGAAATCTTTTTAGAAAACGATATTATTATTAAACGGATTCGTTTAATGGGCATTCAGCTCAATGTGGATTATGAAGATAAGTGTCCGTTGTTTATAGGGGTATTAAACGGGAGTTTTCTGTTTATGGCAGATTTAGTTAAAGAAGTTAATATTCCTTGTGAAATCGCTTTTATACGTGTAGCATCATATGAAGGCACATCCAGTTCTGGTGAGGTTAAAGAATTGATCGGTCTGCCAACAAACATTGAGGGCCGGGATATTATTATTGTTGAAGATATTGTAGATACCGGCTTAACTTTAACACACATTCTTAAAATGATTAATGAAAAAAATCCTGCTTCAGTAAAAGTTGCTTCACTACTATTAAAACCAGCAGCGTTGAAACATGATATTGATGATTTGGCATACATTGGTTTTGAAATTCCTAACGAATTTGTAGTCGGTTACGGATTAGATTATAACGGCTTGGGAAGAAACCTGATAGATATTTACCGGGCTACTGAGGGATAATTTTTAAGTGGATTAATTTATTTTTTGCACCTTTGCCCAATAATTCATCACCATGACCATACACAAAGAAGGCTATACCACTATAGCCATAACCATTTTACTTATTTTCGTTATCAATGCCGTTGTTGATTACAAATACTATGACATTACCTGGTTACGTTGGTTTATCTACATTTTTTCTGCTGCCTTATTTATTATTGTATTGCAGTTTTTCAGAAACCCAAGCCGCAGCTTTTCTGCTGGCGATCACCTGGTAATATGCCCTGCAGATGGCAAAGTAGTGGTAATTGAAGAAACATTAGAAGGTGAATACTTTAAAGATAAACGCTTACAGGTATCTATTTTTATGTCTCCGGTTAACGTACACATCAATAGAAACCCCATTTCTGGAGTGGTAAAATTCTTCAAATACCATCCTGGAAAATATCTGGCAGCCTGGAACCCAAAATCATCTACAGAAAATGAACGCACCACCACTGTGGTAGAGAATAAAAGTGGGGTACCTGTTTTGTTCCGCCAAATTGCAGGCGCTCTAGCCAGAAGAATTGTGTGGTATGTAAAAGAAGGAGATCAGGTAGTCCAAACCGAGCAATTTGGTTTTATTAAATTTGGATCCAGGGTTGATGTATTTCTACCTGTTGGAACGAAGGTTAACGTAGAACTTAATCAGGTAGTAAAAGGTGGCATCACCACACTGGCTACTTTAAGTTAAGCAGTTGGTACTATAATATAAAAACCCCAATTTGGAAACAATTCCGAATTGGGGTTTTCTTTTTTTAGCGGATAAAAAAACAGAAAACAAACTTAATCCGTCGCGTCATTCCCGACTTCTTTTTCAGCATCTGAAGCCAATGGACGATCGCTGATTAAACGTTGGGTAGGATAAGCAAAATCCGATTGATTACGCATTACAATATCCATAATCTCCAGGTTAATTTCCTGTCGGATATCTAAAAATGTATCATTGTTCAATATGGTAACAAAGTAATTAATTTCCACAATCAATCCAGAGTCACCAAAGCTTTTAAAAGAAGCCGTTCCATCGCCACTTGTGCCTTCGTGTGCATTGATGTAAGCTTCAATTTCGGTTACAATTCGCTTTACAGATTCTGCAGTAGTTTCATAAGTTAAACCAATTGTAAAGTTTACCTTCCGGGAGTTTCTAAGCGAAAGGTTTTCCAAAACACCATCAATCATCCCACGATTAGGGATAGTTGCCATTGTGCGTTCTGAAGTACGGATCCTGGTGCTTCTGAACCCAACTTTCTCTACCGTTCCTTCTACACCATCCACCTTAACCAGATCGCCTACTACAAAGGGCTTATCCAGAAATATAGTGAAAGATCCGATCAGGTTCTCGAGGCTTTCCTTTGCGGCCAGCGCGATTGCGATCCCACCAATTCCTAAACCGGTAATCAGGGTTAATACATTCACTTCAAACACAAAGCCCAACAGCGTAAAGAAACCAATGAAGATGATCAAGGTTTTAAAAAGCTCCTTTAGAAAGGGCACCAGTTGATCATCGGATTTATTGCTTGTTAGTGAGGCTTTGAACAACAATACATGACTGATAAAATCAATAATTCTTAAAATAATCCAGAAGACGGAAAGAATAATCATAAACAGAAAAATCCTGTCTATACAATCGCCCAGGCTTACCGGAACGGATATTTTTACTTTCCCAACTAACTTTCTGTAATGAAATATGGCCACCTCAAGTGGGTGCTTTAATTGATTAATGGCCAGGTAAAGGGTAGTTAGTTGAATAAACACCTCAATCGGTTTTACGAGCAAGGCCACAAAGGCATCATCATGCGATTGCTGAGAGAAATTTTTAAAAAGCTTAAATAGGAGTTTACTTAGCAACTTAGAAAAAACTCTTTTAAGAATTATCCCCAGGAAAAGAATTGCACCAAACAGGCAGTAGGCCTTAACCGTATTGCCCCAAAATACCTGTTCGAAAAAAGCAGTGTCTAACATATATAAATATCTAAAATTTTAGGTAATAATGAGATTTCTGCTAAAAACATTTCTAATAAGCGGTGTAAACGAAAAAACCTCCACGAAACTAATCGTGAAGGCTATATCTTATAATAAAGAGTATTATTTTCTCAAAGATTTGATACGAGCAGCTTTACCAGTTAAAGCACGTAAATAGAACAATTTCGCTCTACGAACTTTACCATAGCTATTTACTTCTACCTTCTCAATATTAGGAGAATTGATAGGGAAAATACGCTCTACGCCAATACTGTTGCTCATTTTACGAACTGTGAAAGTTTCGTTAGCACCAGCACTGTTACGTTGAATTACAACACCTTGGTAAATTTGAATACGTTCTTTATTACCTTCGCGAATTTTATAGTGTACGCTCACTGTATCGCCAGACTTGAACGCAGGAAAATCTTTTTTCGCGATGGCCTGCTCTTCAACAAATTTTACTAAATCCATGATTTTAAGCTATTAAATCGATATTTCAACCCGTGAAATTCGGATTGCAATATTAGGGATTTTTTTTCAATTAAAAAAACTAATTTTATTTTTTCCACATTCTTTTAGAATTCCACATTAAGCAGGTGTAAACTCTTCTATTCCAAAAGGTCAGGCCGACGTTGTTTTGTCCGCTCTAAGGCCTGTTCATGTCGCCATTCATTCACTTTCGCTTCATGCCCACTTAATAAAATATCTGGCACCTTATGGCCTTTCCAATCTGCCGGGCGGGTATAAACCGGCGCATCCAATAACTCTCCCTGAAAACTATCAGAAAGGGCAGAGGTTTCGTCATTCAGAACACCTGGAATCAAACGCACCACTGCGTCTACCACTATCGCAGCCGGCAATTCTCCGCCACTCAACACATAATCGCCAACAGAGATCTCGCGCGTAACGAAAATATCCCGGATGCGTTGATCTATCCCCTTGTAATGGCCACAAAGGATAATGATGTTTTGTTTGCCAGATAATTCATTAGCCGTGCTCTGATTAAGCGTTACGCCATCGGGACTCATGAATATGATCTCGTCATATTCTCTTTCCGCCTGAAGCTTTTCTATACATGCAGCAAAAGGTTCAATACTCATCACCATTCCACTTCCGCCACCATATTGGTAATCATCTACACTTTTTTGCTTATTGGTTGAATAATCCCGCAGGTTATGAACAACAATTTCTGCAATACCCTTTTTTTGGGCGCGCTGCAAAATAGAATGGGCAAAAGGACTTTCTAAAAGAGCTGGTAAAACGGTAATGATATCGAAACGCATGGCGCAAAGTTAAGTCTTTAGTCTGAAGTCTATAGCCTGAAGTCGAATTTTCTAATTGAAAGCGTATTCGCACAGTCCTATTCATAAAATTATTCCAATTATCTATTAAGCAATCATAATAGGCATTTATTATTTATCGCCAATTTTAACTCTTGATAACAATGATATTTTCCTCAAAGTGTAACGTAAGTATAATCTCTAACGTCATATATTAGAAACTAATCCCACTGTTAAATGAAATATCTTTTACTATTGGCTTACATTCTGATCATTAACTATAATGTGCATGCTCAATCTAAAAATATTAAAAAATTCATTGCAGACTATGCAAGCCAACATCAATTTAATGGAACTATATTGATAAAAAAAGATGCAAAGATTATTTATCACCAAAGTTTCGGATTATCAGAACGCTCCTTTAATTCACCAATTAAAAACAATACAAAATATCAGATTTGTTCTATCACAAAAACATTTACAGCGGTTCTAATTCTCCAACTAATGGAACAAGGGAAGATAGATCTGAATAAAACAATAAACAGCTACATTCCTTCCTACAAGGGGGAAGGCGGCTCAAAGGTGTCCATCCACCAATTGTTAAACCATACATCTGGAATGAAAAATACAGATACAGCTACAGACGCTCATTTTATGAGGTATGGAATTGGGTTTTATCATAAGCCGTATACTTTAGAGGAAATTATAGATAATTTCTGTTCAAATCCACTTATTAACGAACCTGGAAAGACATTTGATTACAACAACGGGGAATACATGATTTTAGGAAGGATTTTAGAAATAATATACCAAAAACCCTATGAAAAAATTTTAGAAGAGCAAATTCTAATTCCATTGCACATGAGTAATTCTGGTATCATCAATCATTATAAATTAATACCAAACTTGGCCACGGCATATTATGAAGGTAAAAACATTAAATTAATTCCAAACATACCTTTATATATTGAGGATTTTTCTGCCGCAGGCGCAATGTACTCGTGCACAACAGATCTGATTAAGTTTAATAACGCTCTTTTTAGTTATCAATTGATCAATAAAGAAACGCTAAATCAATTATTAACTCCTGGTTTAGATGATTACGGATACAGTGTTTGGATAAGAGATTACAAAGGAGTTACAGATAAGTATAAAAGAATGGAAAGATACGGAAGAATACAAGGTGCTAACTGCGCTTGGTTTCATTACCTAAACCATAATGTTAGTATTATCATGCTGTCTAACACGAATCTGACTGACTTAGGTGATTTTGCAGTTAGAATTGGAAAAGCAGTTTTTTGATTTTAGGCTATCTGTAAAGCGATATATGTTGCAATAAAATACCATTAACTAATTATAAGTTTAATCCAAAATATTTTACACAAAGAGGCCTAACTACAGATGTGAAGCTGCTAAAAAAATAAGAATTTAATTTACAAGATAAATATCCAGCAAACCTTCTGGTAAATCGAGTGTCAGAATTTTTTCTTCATCATCAATTTCTACAATGAAATCTTCATTTAAAGGAAAAAGAATTTCTGCTCCTTTATAAGAAACCATGGCGATAAATTGTTGAGGATATTCATTTACTTCTAATATTTCACCAAGTTCGCCAAGCGTTTCATCAATAGCTAGGAAACCTTTTAAATCTGTATAGAAGAACTCGCTTTCATCACGCTCTGGCATGAGGGCAATCGGTAAATAAAGCTTCTTTTTTAATAACGGCTGGGCTTTATCGATATGGTCTACATCATCAAAGTTAAAATAACCTGTTTTATTCACCTGCAATTTGGAATCAGCCACAAAATAAGGCACAAGCTTTCCGTTCATATCCGCAAAAACTACATCAAATTCGAGTTTTTCATATTCATCAAATTCGAAAAATACCTGAACCTCACCCTTTAAACCTCTGGTTTTAGTAACGTAACCTACGTAAAATGCTTCTTCATGTTTCATATCAACTCAAACCCCTGAAGGGCTTTTAAATTATGGCCGTCATCCTGAAATAATTTCAGCATGATGAATGTGTAGAAAATCCTTTAAATAAAAATAGCGTTCCGAAATTCGGAACGCTATTTTTTGAATCAAAATAATTAAAATTATTCTGCTCCTTCTTCTTTAGTTGCTTCTGCTGCAGGTGCTTCTTCAGTAGCTTCAGCTTCAACAGCCGGAACTTCTTCTTCAACAACTTCTTCTGCAACTGGTGCATTTTTAGCCGCAATTGCTGCTGCTCTGTCTTCTTTTTTCTTAGCTTCTGCCGCTAATGCTGCTTTACGCACATCTGCTTTAGAAGTAGCTAAACCTTCTGTTTTACCAGAGATTTTACCAGCTTTAGCATCAACCCAAGCAGTGAATTTTTCGTCAGCTTGTTCTTGTGTTAAAGCACCTTTTTTAACACCACCTTCTAAGTGTTTTTTGTATAAAACACCTTTGTAAGATAGAATAGCACGAGCCGTATCAGTTGGTTGTGCACCACTGTTAACCCAGGCTAAAGTTTTTTCGAAGTTAATTTCGATAGTAGCAGGATTGGTGTTTGGGTTATAAGAACCTAAACGCTCAATGAATTTACCATCACGTGGAGAGCGGGAATCTGCTACCACAACATGGAAAAAAGGCTTTCCTTTTTTACCGAATCTTTGCAATCTGATTTTAGTTGCCATTTTTTTTCGTATTTATGTATTCAACATAGTTCCCGGAGCTACATACTGCGGGGCTGCAAAGATAACTAAAATACTGTAAATTAAAAACATAGTTTAATATCTTTATTTTCAGGAGATTTAGCCCAAAATACTAGCAGGTACACTATGGAAAGAATTGCCATTGATATGGATGAGGTTATTGCCGATCCGCTTAAAAAATTTATTCAGCTTTATAACCGTGATTATAACGTTCCTTTAGATTTAATAATTGACGCCGGGAATGAAATTTACAACCATGTTCCGGCGCATGCAAGTGAAAAATGGTTTGAATATATTAATGAACCAGGATTTTTTCGTAATTTAGATATCATTACGGATAGCCAGCGTGTGATCAAAGCCTTGCAGGAGAAGTACGATGTTTATATCGTTTCTGCTGCAATGGAATTTCCAAATTGCTTAAAAGACAAGTACGACTGGCTGGCAGATCATTTTCCCTTCATAGATTGGCAACATATTATTTTTTGCGGAAAAAAGATAGTTGATGTCGACATTATGATTGATGACCGCACCAAGAATTTTGTCAATTTTGCGGGCAGGCCTTTATTATTTACTTCGCCACACAACTTGCTCATTACGGAATATGAACGCGTAAATACCTGGGAAGAGGTTGCCGGACTATTGCTTTAATATCATGGAAGTCAAAGTGTAGGCTTTCATCGTTTCTGTAGCCGGGCTTTCCGCTAAATCTTTTTGTAATTAAAGCTGACAACTTGTTTTCTATGAAGATATTAAGGTTGTCAGCTTTTTAAAACACAAAAGATATCGCTTCAATCCCGCTTAAAAAACTACAGCTTGCAACAATCAATTAAGCCTGCTTTAAAATTATGATTGATTTTTCTGGTTTCAATCCGTGAAATCATTTTATCAGTGCAATCATTCTTTTAAAAAGAGAACTCACCAACCAAGCTACCACCACTATTTCCTGCCACCATTGGCAATACAATCACTTTTCTTTGTTGCTTACCCGTAGCATAATGCGTATAAATCTCAGCAGTTACAGTTGTAGGTCCGCTAATGTTAATTTGCCTGTCGCCATAATAATTCACTTCAATTTTATATTTTCCTTTCACGGCTTTCTTAAGCATAAATTGCTCCGGCCCATAACCGGAAGTAAAATCATTACTGATTCTTCCGCCAATTTTCGTCCTGGAGTTTCCATAATATCCTTTTTCGCCAGCCGGATCTGTTAGCCATAAATCAATATCGGTATCATTTTTATTCCAGTTCAATACCACCCGAATGTCAACAGGTAAGGGTTGGATTAATCTTTTGTCAATCTCTTTCTTATTTAATTTAGTGCCATATTTGCTGATTAGGTTATTGATTTCTGAGATGACAATTTCTTCTATACCCTGATCGCGATCGGCAATCTGACTGTTGTAACTTTTTGTTAAAATCCTGTACAAATTATCCAAAGCTTTTTGATACTGACCGGCATCTGCTAAAGCCAACGCATAATCCCGATTACTTTGTGCATCCATTGGCCGCCATTGCAAAACTTTTTCTGTAACAAAAATTTCTTCGCTATAATTTCCAGTCTGCTTTAGTTTATAAGCCAGCGTTTTATATAAATCGGCATTTTCCAGATCTAAATCAGCAATGTTACTTAAAATCGTTAATGCCCTAACACTATCTTTTTGCTGGTAAAACCAATTCGCTACATCGAAATAAAACATAGGCGTACTGATATAATTTGGGCGTACTTTTAGATAAGCCCGGTAAGCACTATCAGGTCTACCAACCAGGCTTTTCATATAATTCTTGTCACTTTTAAACTCCGGGATAAAAATAACAGGTTGCGGAGGAGCAACGGTTCTATTCGCCTTGCCTATACTCACGCCGGCTAATCTACCTTGCAGGGACTCTCCGTTATTAACTGAACTAATTCCCCTAAGCCTAACCGAACTTTCTGTTACCATGCTTTTCGCTTGAGAACTATATCCAACAACAACCACTTCTGCAAGTGCCTGTCGATCATCAAAGTTTGCCCCGGTAGCCGATACAGGAGGTGGCGGAGTTTGAACGGACCGCTCATTCCTGGAACTATTGTTTGTGACTACATTATCCTGACTTACAATAACACCCTCTGGAGTTGGATATTGTGCTGGTTTACCCAAAGGTATTTTATAATCAAAGTCAGTATTCCACCAGGTTTTTAATTCTTTCGTCATGGCCACCGCAGCATTTAATAAATCGGTTTTTCGCTCCTGGTTGCTAATTTGTCTTTGCTTTAAAGCAGCCTCGTAAGCCTGGCGTAATTCAACCGGAGGTATGATATCATATCTTAAATAATCTGTCAGATTTTCCAGAACAATCAGGCTTGTATTACGGGTAACGATACCAAACTGTTTACTGAGTACGCTGATATCATCTTTGTTTGCATCATATTGAATATCCATTTCTGCAATTTTCTTTTGTGCCCAAACCCGGCTTATATCAATACTACTCAAATTATGTTCAGTTGCATTTAAACGAACCGGCTGTTCTGAAACAACAGTTGATCCATATCCAAACTGCAATACAAATTCGGTATTTAAACCATTTAAGATTCCCGCTACCGCGAAATGTCCATCCACATTTATAGGCATAGATGGATAAGTCTGGCGAACATCACCCCCGTTCTTAATCCCTAAAAATTGCAGGTTTTCCTGGTTTAATTGTTTAAATGCATCATTGGTAGCTAATGCATTTAAGTTTATAAACTGTCCGCCTGTTTTTAGGCTGATGTATTTCAAAGTGCTATAATCAGCTTTTAGCGCGGTACTGATGCAATGAACCGGCTTATTAAGTGAAATAGTATTTTTGCCAAAAGTTGATAGGCCATCGCTGAAAAAAATGTACTCATCAGCCTGGAAAGAATTTGCATTAATCGCGCTAAAATTCGTACCGCCATCATAAACTATTTTTTCCAGCACATCTTTTAAGGCTGCCCAATTTCCGCCCTTAATATTAAAAATACCACCATGCTTAAAACCGTTATTTAACAAACCCAGCTGAATGGTGAGGTTCTGTTTCTGTTTAATCATCAAGCCTAAAAGTGCTATTTCTTTTTTTGTATCGCGTTGCAAGCCGCTTAATGAACAATCCCAAATTAGACCAATCCGATTTGACCATTGCCTTACCCTGCTTTGAGATTTAGGAAAAACATTAACCAGAAAGTAATATCCATTTGATGCTTTTTGCATTTGAACTTCTGGCAAATCATTGCGTTTAGGTATGTTTATGGTCAGGCCATTTTTAGGCTGATAGTTTACCTTGTTAATTTCGCCTGTGTAAGTATTGCCCCTGGCATTTAAATAAAAAGATCCATCGGGTTGTTCTACTAATTCTGGCTTAATTACACTTTCAAAAACAGTTGTTTTTAACAAAAACTTTTCAACTGCCTGCCCATAGTCTAATGGCAAATGGTATTTTAAATTACTTTTATTAAAAGATAATTCTTCTTCATAACCAATCATTATTGTTCTTTCCCCATTCGCTGGTAAGGGATAAATTCTGGTTCTAAAATTATTTCCTTCTACTTTTTCCAGCAAACCCGGGTCCACTCTCCGGCGTTCAATGCTCTCAAAAACTTCGGTTGCTTTAGCCTTTTCTACCGGAACGGCCGCCCTCATTTTACCGTTAATATCTAAAGCATACCGACTTACACTTACGCCCTCTGGCATTGGCAAAGTTAATTCCCCTTCTAAAACCCGGTTGCTACTGTTATGAAAGGTCATTGTCATTACTGTAGTAGCAATGTTTCCGGTTATCTGCACATCAATGCTAAGCGCCTGGAGTTTAACCACGTTTTTTTGTCCATCTGTTGATGCCTGCTGAACTTTTAAAACTGGCATTTGGGCCGGTGCAATAAAGGCAAGGAATAATAAAGGGAAGGCGAGTAGAAGTTTTATGTTGCGCATAGCTTAAGGTTTTTATAGTGATGCAAAAATTTGAAGGATTGCATAAATTATTTTTTAGCCCTAAACCTTAATATGCCTTAATCAAGCAGTAAATTACAAATGGCAGGCGTTATCCATAAAAAGATTCATAATGTAATAAGCTGTAACATTTTACAGGTAAAATATTCTAATACTAAAAATCGAACTATGTTAGTAACCACAACGCCTACAGTTGAGGGCAGAAAGATTATAAAATACATTGGCCTGGTGACGGGCGAAACCATTATCGGAGCAAATATTTTTAAGGATTTATTTGCCGGTATTACCGATATTGTCGGCGGAAGATCAAGCTCTTATGAACGCGTGCTTCGTGAGGGGAAAGATACCGCGGTAAATGAGATGCAACAATATGCTGCTGCTTTAGGTGCGAATGCCATTGTGGGTGTAGATTTAGATTACGAAACAGTGGGGAGTGGCGGAAGCATGTTAATGGTAAGCGCCAATGGAACGGCGGTTATTTTGGCAGATTAAAGATATTGCTTATTGCGAAAACTAAGCAAAACAAGAAAGTCTTTCCGGTGCGGGAAAGACTTTTCTTTTTGATATTATTTAGTGATTAGAAAGATAAGATATCGATCAACTTTAACCACTTTGAACTTACCTTTTCAGCATCAATATGTTTAATTGCATGATCAAATGGCGTAAATACAATCTCCCTGTTCATCTGTCCGGTCATCACGCTTCTTTCTCCATTAATTAAACCTTCCACTGCGGCAACACCTAATTGACTGGCCAAAACACGATCCATACAGGTGGGTTTACCGCCACGCTGAATGTGCCCTAAAACCGAAACTTTTGTATCGTAATGCGGATATTTAGCCTGAAGAATTTCACCTACTTTAAATGCACCTCCATTTTCATCACCTTCTGCAACAATAATGATTTTCGAAGATTTGTCTTTACGGCTGTGCTCTAATTTATGCAAGATATCATCAGCATTCATGTTCGCTTCAGGAATCATAATTGCCTCAGCACCTACACCAATACCACTTCTTAAGGCAATTAAACCAGAATCGCGGCCCATCACTTCAACAATAAACAATCTATCATGAGATTCTGCTGTATCTCTGATCCTATCTACGGCATCAATCACCGTATTAATTGCCGAATCGTAACCTATGGTAAAATCTGTTCCGGCTAAGTCATTGTCTATTGTTCCCGGCAAGCCGACAATAGGAAAGTCAAATTCTTTGGCAAAGACATTTGCTCCTGTAAATGTTCCATCTCCACCAATTACCACCAAAGCATCTATTCCTTTTTCTTTCAGGTTCTGATAGGCTGTTTTTCTGCCTTCAACAGTTCTGAAAGCTTCGCTACGGGCCGTTTTTAAAATCGTTCCGCCGCGCTGTATAATGTTGGCAACCGATTTTCTATCCATCGGGATGAAATCATTATTGATCAATCCTTCGTAACCACGGATAAAACCTGTTACTTCTATATCGTAATAAATTGAAGCCCTTATCACGGCTCTTATTGCGGCATTCATGCCTGGCGAATCGCCACCAGAGGTTAAAACACCTATATTCTTTATCTTACTCATTTGTTTTTGTTCTGAAAAGCTGCCTTTCCGCTGTCTAAAAATTTAATGTAGTTTTCAGGATTATAATCTGCTCCCTGAGGAGGTACTAACACGTTTCCATCTCCATCAACAATAACGTATTGCGGCTGAGAATTGCTGTTAAAGGTTGATGCCTGAAAATCGCTCCATTTTTTACCAATGGTATTTATTTTTTTATTACTGAAAGTAGAAACAAAATGTTCCTCAACTGGCAATTCGGTTTTATCATCCACAACCAGCTCTGCCATTACAAAATCGTTCTTTAATCTCTTTGCAACTTCTGCATCAGACCAGACATTATTTTCCATCTTCCGGCAATTTACACAGTTCCAACCAGTAAAATCAATTAAAACTGGTTTACCCAATTCTTTCGATGCCTGTTTGGCTTGTTCAAAATCATAGTAAGGATCAAATCCTTTTGGGGTTAGGCGATGAAAAAGCTCCGCATATTTCTTTTCTTTTATTGATGTTTTCGCGCCTGCAGATGGTTGTGAAGCAGTTAAATTATTTAAATCAAAGTCTTGCGTTGCCGTTGGAGGCAGAAATGCACTGATAGATTTCAAAGGCGCTCCCCACATGCCTGGTACCAGATAAATTACCCATGCAAATACCACTATCGCTAAAAACGTTCTGGGTACTGATAAATAAGGTAAATCACTATCGTGAGAAAATTTAATTTTACCTAATAAATAGATGCCCATCAGAGAGAAAATGGCGATCCAGATGGCAAGAAAAACTTCTCTGTCTAACAAGTTCCAGTGATAAGCCAAATCTACGTTTGATAAAAACTTAAATGCGAAAGCCAGTTCAATAAAACCCAAAACTACTTTTACACTATTTAACCAACCACCAGACTTGGGAAGCGATTTTAATAACGAAGGGAATAAGGCAAATAAAGCGAAAGGGATGGCTAGCGCTAATGAAAACCCGAACATTCCAACTGCCGGGCCTAAACGATCACCCTTTGATGCTGCATCTACCAGCAAAGTTCCAATAAGCGGACCTGTACAGGAAAATGAAACCAAGGCTAAACTGAAAGCCATAAAGAATATGCCCATCAATCCACCTTTATCAGATTTTGCATCAATTTTATTAACGAATGCACTTGGCAAGGTGATCTCAAATGCCCCTAAAAAGGATGCACCAAAAACTACTAGCATCAGGAAGAAAAATGCATTAAATATGCCATTTGTAGAAAGGGCGTTCAAAGCGTCTGATCCAAAAGCGATGGTAACCAGCATCCCTAATGCTACATATATTACGATAATAGAAATACCATAAATTACCGCCTGCCCAACGGCCTTGCTTTTGCTTCCTGCCTTTTTAGTAAAGAAACTAACGGTTAATGGGAGCATCGGAAAAATGCAAGGCATTAAAATGGCGGCGAAACCAAAAAGTAATCCTTTGATAAAAGTTTGCCAAAGCGTTAATTTATCCGCATCACTTGTACGCGTTTTTACAACAGATACACCTGTTTTTACTGTATCCTTCTTAACCGAATCTTTAACAATGCCATTAGCAGCACTATCTTGTGCAGATCCAACCTCTGTAAAAACCATATCATCTGGCGGAACAGTTGCCGTGGTATCTTGTACCAACATGGCATAACTTTTAACAGCTGGCAAGGCTAAAAACATTGCAGCCATTAATAACAATAATAAAACCTTTTTCATTTGTGTGTCTCGTGTGTGTTTGAGGCTGTGAAATTAAGCATAATTTTATAAACCATGAGTTTAATTACCCTTACACAAGGTAGATTTTACTTTAAAAAGAAACAGTCCCGATTTTGTCGGGACTGTCTATAAATTTCTTTTAATCAATTATTTAACCGGAATACTGAATTCTATTTCTTCTGGAGGAAGACATTGTCTGTCATTACAAACCATAAACTCTACTTTTCCCTTAACCGTTGTAGCCGCCTTATTTAACTTAATCTTTTGCTGGAAAATTACCGATTTTTCAAAATAGCTTACATTCATTTTGAAGGTATCTTCATATTTAGTAATGGCTTTGGGTTCTACCATTTTTCCAACCAATGAAAAATCTTTAGAAGGAGAGAACGTAAATGTAGTTTTTACCGGTCCGCCATCTTTAACGTTTTGAGAATAAATGTGCCATCTATCTTCTATGGTTGCTTTTAAATAAAGAACAGCTTCTGTTTTGCTAACTTTTTTCGCAACGTAAGACCATGTAACTGGTTTTTCAATTTGAGCAAACGCTCCTGCAATGGTAAATAATACCAAAGATAGCGCAAGGGTGATTTTTTTCATTGTGTGTTTATTTTGTGTGTATAAATTCTATTTCTTTGAGATTAAAAACTTCCCGTCCTTTATCAGATTCTACGACTAACTGCCCTCCATCTTCAACTCCGGTAATTACGCCTTCAAAAATCTCTCCATTATGAAGGTAAGACGCCTTAACGTTAATATGGTATAATTGCTTAAGGTAATTTTTGTGTAAAATATCATAATTGCCTGATTTCAATAGCAGGTAATATTTCTCCATAAATATGGAAATTTTCTCTAAAATATCGATCAAATGAGTTTCCTTTTGTAAAATCTGTATTAAGGAGGTCGCTTTATTCCGAATACTTTCAATAAAATTTACCTGGTTAATGTTTAGGCCAATGCCAATAACAGATGATTTGATTGTAGTGCCTGTCAGTGTGTTTTCGATTAATATTCCGCCAATCTTTTTATTAAGATAATAGATATCGTTAGGCCATTTTATCCTTATCCCTTCGCGAACAAACTGACTCAATCCTTCACTTACAGCTAAACTAACCACCATATTTAAGTAAAACTGCTTATCTATGGGTAAAAAAACAGGTTTAAGATATAAACTCATACTGATGTTTTTACCTGGCTCCGTTTGCCATATGCTCTGTTGCTGCCCTCTTCCAGAAAATTGATTGTCTGCCATAATTACAGTGCCCTCTGCTAATGGCTCGGATTTTGACAGCATTTCCTTTAAAAAGTTATTAGTAGAATCAACCTCTTTTAATTTGATTAAATTTTGACCAACAAATAGTGTCGAAAAAGTGTTATTTTGCAAGTGTTGAATTTATAATATTGTAATTCCAAAAATAAAGCATTTTAATGGTAAAAAAGAAAATAGTAGCCCTTTCTACATACCTTTCTGAGTTAGCCGTACAAGGCATACAAGAGAAAAAAGGAGAAGATATCGTGCGGTTAGATCTAAGAAATATTCATACATCAGTAGCAGATTACTTTATTATAACAAGTGCCAATTCTGGCACCCAGGTAAAAGCAATTGCCGATAGTGTAGAAAAAGAGATATATAAGGCCACCCAGGCCGATCCAAGACATAAAGAAGGGCAGGAATCTGCTGATTGGATTATTCTTGATTATTTTGACGTGGTTGTGCACATTTTTAAAACAGAAAAGCGCCACTTTTATGGCATAGAAGAATTGTGGGGAGATGCCGAAAGTACAAATTACCAAAGCGCTTAACCTTTAGAACCATTTTGAACAAAACAAATGAACGATAATCAAAATACGAACGACAGTAAAAAACCGGGAAAAAGAATTCCAAATATCCCAAAAAAACCACAAAAAGGACCAAAGTTTAATGTTTTCTGGATTTATGCCGCAATCATTATTGCTGTTATTGCAGCTCAACTATTGTTCTCTGGCGATGGTGGTAAAAAAGTAGACTACCCGGAATTTGAAAGTAAAATGCTTTTAACCGGAGATGTAGAACGCCTGGTCGCATTCAGGTCTGAAGATTTGGTTAAGGTTGAAGTTTATATCAAACCTGAAGCCTTAAAGAACAAACCAGAATATAAAAAGTATAAAAGTACAGGAACATTTTCTGCTGTAAATACTGGCCCAACCGTATATTTTAATGCGGGAACAATGGATGGGTTAGATAAACAACTTGCAGAATCTCAGAAAAACTTACCTGCTGGTCAAAAACCTATTTTGGCAGAAAAAGATAGCCGCAGTAATCCTTTCCTGGGTTTATTGGTAAATATCGGTCTTCCTTTATTACTTTTAATTGGTTTCTGGATTTTCATGATGCGCCGTATGGGCGGTGGTGGAGCTGGCGGAGGTCAGATCTTTAGCATAGGCAAGTCAAAAGCAACCCTATTTGATAAAGAAAGCCAGGTTAACATCACGTTTAATGATGTAGCCGGACTGGAGGAAGCCAAGCAAGAGGTAATGGAGATTGTAGATTTCCTTAAAAACCCTAAAAAATATACCAATCTAGGAGGTAAAATTCCTAAAGGAGCTTTATTAGTTGGTTCTCCGGGTACAGGTAAAACTTTATTGGCGAAAGCTGTAGCTGGCGAAGCACAAGTACCATTTTTCTCTTTATCTGGTTCAGATTTCGTGGAGATGTTTGTAGGTGTTGGTGCATCACGTGTGAGAGATTTATTTAAGCAAGCAAAAGACAAGGCACCATGTATCATCTTTATTGATGAAGTTGATGCCATTGGCCGTGCTCGTGGAAAAAATAGTGTAATGGGCGGTAACGATGAACGTGAAAATACATTAAACCAACTATTAGTAGAGATGGATGGATTCGGAACTGATTCAGGAATTATTATTCTTGCTGCAACGAACCGTCCTGATGTTTTAGATTCGGCCCTATTACGCCCGGGTCGTTTTGATAGACAAATTTCTATTGATAAGCCAGATTTAGTTGGTCGTGAGCACATTTTTAATGTTCACTTGAAACCAATCAAAACTGCTGAAGAAGTTGATGCAAAAAAATTGTCAGCGCAAACACCGGGTTTTGCTGGTGCTGAAATTGCTAATGTTTGTAATGAGGCTGCACTTATCGCAGCGCGTAGAAATAAAGAGCAGGTTGACATGCAGGATTTCCAGGATGCAATTGATCGTGTAATTGGTGGTTTAGAAAAGAAAAATAAAATTATCTCTCCGGAAGAAAAACGAATCGTTGCTTATCACGAAGCTGGTCATGCCATTGCCGGTTGGTTTCTGGAGCATGCAGATCCTTTGGTTAAAGTTTCCATTGTTCCACGCGGTGTGGCAGCATTGGGTTATGCGCAATATTTACCTAAAGAACAATTCTTATATACTACCGAACAATTAACAGACGGTATGTGTATGACAATGGGCGGTCGTGTTGCAGAGGATATTACCTTTGGTAGAATCTCAACCGGTGCACAGAATGATTTAGAACGCATTACCAAGCTTGCATATGCCATGGTAAGTATCTATGGAATGAATGAAGTTGTTGGGAATGTTTCTTTCCATGATCCGCAGAATGAATATAATTTTAACAAACCATATTCTGAAAAAACTTCAGAACTGATTGATGTTGAAGTTCGTAAATTGATTGGTGAAGTGTACATCAAAACCAAACAGTTATTGATAGACAAACAGGATGGCCTGGAAAAATTAGCACAGAAACTACTGGAAAAAGAAATTTTATTCCAGGCAGATCTGGAAGAAATTTTAGGCAAACGTCCGTTTGATACCCGTACTACTTATGATGAATTCGTAAATGGAACAGGGGATCAAAGCCCTGCTGCAGAAGGATTAATTCATGATGGCGTAAGCGATACAGATATCAACAAAGAAGTAAACGGATTGAACCCTGCTTCAGATAAAGCCTAGTATTGTGATGCGTTAAATTGCATATAAACACAATTATACATATGTTTGAACCCTTGAGCCTTGAAAAGTTCAAGGGTTCATTTTTTTATCCCAATGAAAGATAATACGACAGCGAAAGAGCAGATCTTAAAAAAAATAAGAAAAGCGCTCTTAGAGAAGCGTGAAAATCCATATCCAAACTTAGAGGAAAGTCCGTTATACAAAAAAAATACGGAGGAACTCGAAGTTTTATTTGCTGAACAACTGACGGCGATATCGGGTAATTTTATTTTTTGTGAAGATGGAATCGATTTTTTTGAAAACATGCTCCAACTGGCAGATCGATTTAAGTGGCGTAAAATCTATTGCTGGGAACCTGAACTTCAAGACTTTTTAGCTAAATATGAGTTTCCCTTTTATCAAACCGATAAGGATTTTGAACAGGCAGAAGTTGGGATTACACTTTGCGAAGCATTAATTGCCCGCAATGGAAGTGTAATGGTGAGTAACCAGGGAGCGGCTGGAAGACGGTTGAGTATTTTTCCCCACCACCATATTGTCATTGCAAAAACCAGTCAATTGGTTTTAGACCTTAAAGATGGTTTTCAGTTATTAAAGAATAAGTACGGCAATCAGATTCCATCGATGATCAGTAACATTACCGGCCCAAGCAGAACCGCAGACATCGAAAAAACGCTGGTTTTAGGTGCCCACGGTCCGAAAGAGCTTTTTGTATTTATGATTGATGATTTGAGCTGAGTTTAATTGCTAATGTAGCCGTTGCTCTTCGCCGTATACTTTAAAAAGCCTACAGCTATCCCCGCTCTAACCCAGGCGTAACGATCCTTGAAATAGATATTATATGGATCTTCGCCATAATAACCAATATTGACTGTAAAAGCAACTTGTCTCATAAACTTTGGAGAATAATAGCCGGCAGCCTCAACGTTTAAACGTCTTTGCGCCATAAGAAAGTTATAGTGACTATATTTATTAATCGCATAAGAAATGTCAAAGTCCCATCGAAAACGTTCTTTATTAAGTGATCCTTTATCCGTTTCTGTGAGTTTTTTCTTGTCTTTTGCAGTAAATAGAGTATCATTTTGTGTGAAAAAATCCTTAAAATAAACATAGTCACGATAGGATATTTTGTAGCTAACCCTGCTAAAACCATAATCCCCTTTTATTATTGAATCATAATTAAAAATCTGATTTTTAAATTCTATTTGGTGGTTCCAAGAAGACCAAGTGACTAATTGATCCTTCTTTATTTTACCCCAGTTATATCGAAAATAGGCATAGTTCGTTGAAAAATCCCAGTTTTCATAATTCAATGTTCCTACAGCTGATCTAGGCGTTTCATCCTGTCCATTGGAATGATGCATAAATCCTGCTGTAACATATTTATAATTATCTTCACTATTATTCAACCTATAGTAAGCGGCTGCCCCTATTCTAAGATCTGGGGTATAAACTGGTTTAGAATCCTGTCTTAACATTCTGATCGTAAAGTCTGGAATTATGGCTAGTGCCAGCCTAGACCACTTTGTACCCATTGCCATAAATGGAGTAGTCAATCTGGCTGTAAAGACATACTTATTCTTTGAGCCTATTTCTCCTAATGGCGCAATGTATGAAAGCGGGTGGTTCTCTCGATAAAAATCTATGAACCGAAGATTCAGATAGCGTGTAGAATCTTGAGCTTTGATGTGTATGAAACAAAAAAGCGTTAAAAATAAGAGCGTAATTTTTTTCATGAGAAGAGCGTTAAGGTATAAATTAAGAAAAATTTAACATTTTCTGTAAAGACTAATGTTGATTTAAAATGCCATCTGCAACTGATTCTGCAATATTACCTACAGCGTATGGAACAGAATAATTACGCTTTGCATTTCTAGAGTAGGAATGATCGAAACCAATTTTATGCGTCCATTCATGCACATAATGATTAACTAATTCAGGAATAGTCATTATGTCAAACATTTTAGAGTATGTATAAACTTCTTTCTCCTCTGGCCTCCCAAATCCAATTACCGAACCATCAGAGCCATTAATAAGCTCAAGGTAAAGATCTATAACATTATTTTGAACATTGCCATATTCTTCCTTGGCCATGATAACCATCTCATAAACCTCTGAATTTTTATAAACATGGTCTATGTAATTTCCCCAAATATTCTTTCTATAAAAGAAAGTATTTTCACCATTATGCTGAAAACCTAAAATTTGTTCTTTAAATTTTTCTGAGTTGATAACTTCTTCCATGAAAGCAATAACCTTTGTTAGTTTATTTAATCTGGAATCTAGATAATTTGACACCTGCTGCAGCTTGATACTAGTCATAATATTATTATTTAAGATATTACTGTAACTGGACATAATAAATCATACCCTTTGTTATATAAAAATTTAATTAATTTTTTTACAAGCCATTCCATAAATACACCCCCAGGTATAATTGTAGCTATTGCCTCTAATATTATATCAATAAAATCTTCAAGAGTTGCCTCCCTGCTTAAAAATTTACAAATGAGAACCCTTATTTGCTCAAGAATTTTGCTTCCATTAATTTTAAAGAGACCTCTATTGGACTCGAGCGCCTTACCTTTATATTTAATGGTATAATCATTATTAGAAGCATCAAGTGTTAGTGCTGTATTATAATAATCACCCAACTCAATTTCCAGTTCATCCTGATCTGGAATACTAACATCGTCAAGATTTCTTAGGCTCTGTTTAATTTCTTCAATTGATAATGGCTGTAATTGTAAATTTCTTAATAGCATGACGTTAATTTTATTCCTACTCTTTTAATATGCAGTTTTCGGAAACCCTGTTTTTTTAGTTTTTAAAATTTATCTCTTCAACACTAGTTTAATAAGATCATTGTAAAAGTAATACGAACACACCCCTTCCGCATATACCCACTATCCGGTATATTCCAGTGCCTCTAAACACTTTACTTTTACAGGGTTAACATCTATTTAAGTCAGAGATAAAATGAGGAAAAATTCATGCCTGATGAGCAAATGCATTTTAAATTCTATATTTTTACTAGCAAACGCTCCAACGATGAATAAAAATTTATTCAATCTGATTTTACTTTTTTGCCTATCTGTACACTTCTGTTCCGCCCAAACCGGAAACCCTATTTTAATTGATACTGCCAAAAAATTCAGTATCAGCAAACACGGGTATTTCTATGAAGACCGGCATTTAAACCTGACAATCGATTCTCTTGTCCGTTATAAAGCAGCTAATAAGTTGATCCAATTAACCCCGGGGAAAGTCTTTAGCAAAGGCTATACACAATCTTATTACTGGGTTGCTTTCGATGTGGAGAACACACTGAATCAAGCGGTACATCTGATGTTTAAAGAGCAGAGTTCGAGCATCAACCAGCTTCAACTGTATAAACTGGATGATGGCGGAAAAATTCATCCACTGGGTTTAACCGGCGATCATTTTCCTTTTAAACAACGTCCATATCGCAACCGCAGCTTTATCTACCCAATGGTACTGGCCACCCATGAAAAAGCGACTTTCTTTTTATGGGCCGATAAGCGTGGTCAAAATTTATATATGCCAATGTCAATTGGCCGCGATGTAGACATTATTCAGGCAGAAATTCCACAACACACCTTATTTGGATTCTATACCGGTGTATTTGTATTTGCCATGATCTTTAATTTGCTGCTGTTCGCCTCTGTTAGGGATAATATTCACTTATATTATGCCATATACATTTTTTGTATGCTCATCTTTATCCTGGAGGAAGAGGGGCTTGCTTTCCAGTGGATTTATCCAAATTTGCCCGGACTTCAGGATTATATGCGCCTGATTATGGCTTCATTAAGCTGTGGTTTGTTGATTCAGGTAATGCAGCTTTTTGTAAATCAGAATGAATCCAATAGTCGCATGTTCCACTTTACAAACTACTATAAACGCTTTTGCTGGGTCATGGCAATCATTCCTGTATTAATGCTCTTCAAATCATATATCATTCTTGAGAAAATAGTTTTTTACATCAATAACTTCCTTGCGCTGCTTACCGTAATTGTCATTATTATTTGTGTAGTGGAGCGAATTAAAGCAGGATACAAATTAGGCTGGTATTATTTTATAGCAACGGTAATGCTTCTCCTGGGTGTATTCAACTATATTTTTAACACGCTGGGAATCACAAATTTCAATCTACTAAAGCCCAATGGCTTAGTGGTGGGTTTAACTGCTGAAATTATATTTCTTTCTTTCGCCCTTACGCAACGCTACAATTTTCTTAAAAAAGAGAAAGAAATGCTGCTGGAAGAAAAGAGTAAACACCAGGTTGATTTAGCAGATGGTATTTTTAATGCACAGGAAGATGAAAGAACCCGCTTAGCCCGGGATCTTCATGATGATCTCGGTGGAACACTTTCCATTATTAAACTCAATATTACAGCGTTTCAGCATAAGGCTTTACAGCTTACGGATGATGAACGTGTTTTTTATGATAAAACAATTGGTATGATTGAAAAGGCTTGTTTAGACCTGAGGGAGATTTCACATAATCTCATGCCTAAAAACTTTGAGCAATCTGGTTTAATTGAAACGTTAAAGGAACATTTTAGAACACTCAACGAATCAAGTAAAATTAAGTTTGATTTTGTCTTTCAGTTAGAACACGCCATTGAAAGTACCATGGAGATTACCATTTACCGCATTGTTAATGAGCTCATTAATAATATCATCAGGCACTCCTATGCCTCAAAAGCAACCATACAAATTTTATTTTTTAATGAACAAATCAGTATTATGGCCGAAGATAACGGCATCGGTTTTAATCCTGATACGGATAAAAAGGGAATCGGAATTCAGAATATTCTTTCCCGTGTAAAATACTTAAACGGAAAGATCCTGGTAGACAGCAATCAAAATGGCACCACCACTACAATAGATATTCCCCTTAAATAATGGAGCACATAGAACAAAAAACAATTACATTAATGATCGCAGATGATCATAAACTCTTTGCAGAAGGATTATCTGCCATTCTATCTAAGCAGCCTCATTTTAAAATAATTGGAATGGCAGCAAATGGAAAGGAAATTTTGCATCTGCTTAATCATCATTTACCTGATATTTTGATCATCGATTTAAATATGCCTATCCTTGACGGGGAAACGGCATCCGAAAAAATCAGACACTTATTTCCATCGGTTAAAATAATGGTATTGTCTATGTACCACACCATAAAATTAGCGGCCAAATTAAAAGAGATAGGCGTGAGCGCTTTTATTCAGAAGGATACCGACGCAGATAGCCTGTTTAAAATCATTTCAGGAATCCAGCAGGGAAACTGTTTTTTTGAGAAGGCAAAATCCAACCCTTCCTTAGCATCTAGTCATAACATCGACGATCATTTTCAAAAAAGCCACAACCTCACCTCACGCGAAATGGAAATCCTGAAGCTAATCAGTATTGACTATACTTCACAACAGATTGCACAGAAATTATTTATCAGTTTAAACACGGTAGATACCCACCGAAAAAACATGGCACAGAAGCTAAATGTTACCGGTAAGGCGGGATTATTAAAGTTTGCTTTAGAAAATAAGCACCGCTAAAATTTTATTTATTTTCGATATTCGAATATAATTGATATTTTTATACTACATACCGTTTTAGTATGCGGTATTATAATTTATGAGCAAAGTAATAAATACGGTAATAACCGGCACAGGAAGTTACATCCCTGAAAATATAATTTCTGGTAATGAATTCCTGAATTCCACTTTTTTTGAGAACGGAAATCGCATTGAAAAAGAAAATGCGGAGATCATCCACAAATTCTCTGAGATCACCGAAATCGTAGAGCGCAGATACATCAGTGAGCAACAGTTAAGTAATCACATTGGTGCTAAAGCTGCTGAAAAGGCCATTGAAAACGCAGGCATTGATAAAGAGACATTGGATTATATTATCTTCTGCCACAATTTTGGTGACATTCCATCAGGTAGCAACAGGGTTGATATTCTTCCATCACTGGCTGCTAAAGTGAAGCAACAATTGGGAATATTAAATCCGGATTGCGTCGCTTATGATATTATTTTTGGTTGTCCTGGATGGGTTCAAGGATCGATACAGGCAGATTACTTTATTAAAAGTGGTGATGCCAAACGTGTAATGGTAATTGGCGCAGAAACCTTGAGTAGAATTATAGATCCGCATGATCGCGACAGCATGATTTTTTCTGATGGAGCGGGTGCGGTGATCTTTGAAGGTAAAGAAGAGCAGGAACAAAAAACCGGAATTTTAGCCCATAAAACGGAAACCCACGCTGTAAACTATGGTAACTTGCTTACCATGGGCAAAGGATCGCATCCGGAAGAAGACAACGGGAATTTATATCTTAAGATGAATGGCCGTAAGCTTTATGAGTTTGCCGTAGTGCAGGTTCCTCAGGTAATTAAAAAGGCAATAGACAAGGCAGGATTAAGTGTAGACGATGTTAATATTGTATTTGTACACCAGGCAAACGGCAAGATGGACACTGCAATTATGAAACGGCTTTTTAAACTTTACGGTAAAGATACTGTGCCAGAGAATCTGGTTCCTATGACGATTTCCTGGTTAGGGAATAGCTCTGTGGCTACCGTACCAACCTTGCTTGATTTAGTTTTAAAGGAAGAAGTTAAAGGCTATAAAGTTAAGGCCGGAGACGTGGCTGTTTTTGCCTCCGTAGGTGCCGGAATGCACATCAATGCATTTGTATATCGGTTTTAATTAGCCAGTCTTTTCAAACCTGCTTTCGCCTGGCTTTCAATGCTGTTCTCATATTCATGATTTTTCATGGAAATAGCAGTGTTGAAAGCCTCTTTTGCTTTTACAAAATTTCTTTTCTTCTCATAAATCTTACCTATCTGTACCGCTGCATTTGCAGCAAAATAATATTTCAGATTTTTCCCCTGATTAATTGATGTCTGATAAGCTGCTAATGCCTGATCATCCTTATTCATTCCATCATAAACCCTCCCTAACCGATAATTAAATTCGGCTTTATCTTTATCGCTTGCGTAATCTGAAGTTTGTTTATCAGCCAGTACCTGCAAAGCTTTAGTTAAGTATCCTCCGTCAAATAATAACCTGGTTTTTAAAAGATCAACAGGGGGCAGCGGAGCAGAAGCTTCATTTTTCGCTTGCTTATCCTTCTCTGTGTAAAGGAAGCCATTATTAGTGGTCTTTGCCACAAACGTATTACAGCCTGTTTTATCGCCTTTTAAAAGTGAAATCCACGCAAGATGAAGATTAGCATCCTTCACGTAATTAACGCCCTTATTTGATTGCAAAAAGCGATTGAAATAAATTCCTGCATTGAGATCTAATTTATTAAGATGAGCAATGCCTTCCAGGTAATCGAGGTAAGGAAATGGTTGATAAACCCCGCCTTCCGGTTTTTTGGCTAAAATTTGAATGGCTTCGTCATTACGGGCATTTTTCAAACACACGTAGCTTTGTAAGTAACTTTTTAAAAGACTGGTGTCGGCAATACGCTCCGTATATTTCATTGTTTTAGCATATGCGGATGGACTATGTGCTACATCTGTAAGTACATAAGCATAATAAAATACCACTTCTTCATAAAATGGCTCATACGATGATTTAGGCAAATAATCTGCAAGTTTTTCAAACATATTAAGTCCGGTTTGCATGTTTCCCTTAATGCCAAAAGTAGATAATGCTGTCTTTAATGCACCATCTGGTAGATTTCCTAAAACGGCATTTATTAAACCTAGACCTTTAAAGTTGAGTTGGAAATCCGGAAATTTCTTTGCGTTTTCCTGAAGTAGGCTATTGGCTTTCTTAACGTCCATTGCCGCATTAAAAAACTCACCAAAACGCCCACGAATTAAGGCCCACTGCAAATTTATTTCAGCTTGTGCATATAGATAGTATGGAGATTTTTTATCATCATCACTGATTTGATCTAAGCGGGCAGATTTATTACCCTTAAGCCGATCGAAATCAGATTTACTTTCTGAGGTAACGATTGTAAAATAATCTACATAATTTTCCAATAGCGGAATGATTGCATTATTAGGATGCTGCTTCTTTTCTGTGGATATATAGGCTCTGGCATTCCCAAGCTTTAGCTCGAAAATACTTTTATATGCTTTAAGGCAATTGGCGTTGAAATCGAAATTTGCAAAAAGCGATGAAGAAGGCCATATTAATAGCGCAGAAAGCAAAATGAAACGCTGTTTTTTCGTCATTTGTTGATGGTATTCATTTGGTTTAATTGATAATAGCCGAAATGAGACAGTATTTTTAAACGTTAAAATATTATTCTTGTTTTGCGTATAAGCAAAAAAACGCCCCGATTTGGTCGAGACGTTTTAAATAATATAATTTTGGGTTTAATTAACCTTCTGCTACTTCGTGCGTTAAAGCCTCATCAACAAGGATACGACCACAATGCTCGCAAACAATAATTTTTTTACGCTGGCGAATATCTAACTGGCGTTGAGGTGGGATCTGGTTAAAACAACCTGAACATGAATCACGATCAATAGTTACTACTGCTAAACCATTAACCGCATTCTTGCGTAAACGTTTATAAGCAACTAATAAACGTTCCTCGATTTGAGGTTCTGCTTTATCAGCTTTCTTTTGTAAATCTTGTTCTTCTTTTTCAGTTTCAGCAGTGATTACATCAAGTTCACCCTTTTTAATTTCCAAATCTTTTTTTCTACCATCTAATTCTGCTTTTGCAGCTTCATAGATTTCAGTTTTAGAAGTGATTTCGAAACCGTGTTCTTTAATTTTTTTCTCAGAAACCTGAATATCTAAGCCTTGAATCTCAATTTCTTTGGTTAAAGCATCGTATTCACGGTTGTTTTTAACTTCTTTTAATTGAGTATCGTATTTTTTTATAGAAGACTGAGCATCTTTGATCGTATTTTTACGCGTTACGATTGAATCTTCCAGGTCATCAAGCTCCGCTTTGATTTTTGAAATTCTAGTCTCTAATCCTAAAACATCATCCTCTAAGTCGGCAACTTCCATTGGTAATTCGCCACGTACCTGGCGGATTTTATCAATTTTGGTGTGGATATTTTGTAATTCGTATAAAGCTTTTAGCTTTTGTTCTACGGTTTGTTCCATTAAAACAAGTAATTTATGGGGTTTGTATTTTGCTCCGTTAAACGGATTGCAAAGTTAGTA
The DNA here is from genome assembly GCF_034045265.1 of Pedobacter sp. CFBP9032. Taxonomy (NCBI): domain Bacteria; kingdom Pseudomonadati; phylum Bacteroidota; class Sphingobacteriia; order Sphingobacteriales; family Sphingobacteriaceae; genus Pedobacter; species Pedobacter sp. CFBP9032. Next base: position 247,850 of record NZ_JAXCWE010000004.1, read on the forward strand.
AATTTTTTCTGAATAATTTCAAGCAATAAATTTGATGTAAATTGTTCAGTTTCAAAGTGTCCAATGTCGGCAATGATGATTTTTTCCTCTGCATCGAAAAACTCATGATATTTAAAATCAGCCGTAATAAAAGCATCTGCTCCTGCTGCAATTGCTTCCTTTAAAAGGAAACTCCCGGAGCCGCCACACACCGCTACTTTCTTAATTCTTTTTCCTGTTACTGCAGTATAGCGAACTACTCTTGCCTGCATCCTATCTTTTACCAGGTGCAAAAAGTCATAGGCATCCATATCGTATTCCAGCCAACCCAACATGCCAGATCCAACCAGTTGGTGTTTGTTTTCCAGTTTGTAGATGTCGTAAGCAACTTCTTCATAGGGATGGTTTTCAAACAGCGCAACCAAAATCTTTCTTTCTACTTGGGTAGGATAAACAATTTCAATCCGGGTTTCCGCTTCTTGGTGGCGAACACCTCTTTCACCCACAAAAGGATCGGATGCTTCATTGCCTTTAAAGGTGCCAAAGCCGTCGGCATTGAAACTGCATTCACTATAATTTCCAATGTTACCGCCACCAGCATAAAATAATGCCGAACGAAGCTGCTCTGCCTGTGCATGCGGACAATAGGTAACCAGTTTTTTCAATAATCCTGCTTTAGGGGAAAGTACTTTAGTTCCGCTCAAACCCAACCGCTCGCAAATACGGGCATTTACCCCTGTATGTACGCTATCCAGATTGGTATGAATGGCATACAAAGCAATGTTATTTTTGATGGCTTTTAATACCACACGTTCTACATAATTTTTTCCATTTAGCTTTTTCAAGCCTTTAAAAACAATAGGATGATGCGTGATGATTAAATTACAACCGGTAGAAATGGCCTCATCCACAATGGCTTCAATACAATCTAAAGCAACCAATGCTGCACGAACGTCCATATTCGGATCGCCAACGATCAACCCTGAATTATCGTAATCTTCCTGATAGTTTAGTGGCGCAATACTTTCTAAGTAATTGGTAATCTCGGATAATTTCATGGTATAAATATAGAAAAGGTTTTTGTTGAAATGGAATATAGCAGAACCGTTGTTTTGACGTTAATGAAACCCCAAGACACTTTATAGAAATAGAAGTTAAAATAATAGCAATTATCGGGAAGAAAACACAGCATGCACGGATTAATTTTAAACCCAAACAAATGAACTATTGACTAATGAACTAATAATATTTATTGCCACGGAAACACAGAAAACACGGATCAGATTAAACCTAAACTAATAAACCATTGACAAATGAACTAATCTACATTGTGTTGCCACGGAAACACAAAACGCACGGATCAATTTTAAACCCAAACAAATGAACTATTGAGGAATGAACGAATAGATATTTATTGCCACGGAAACTCAGAATACACGGATCAATTTTAAACCCAAACAAATGAACCATTGACGAATGAACTAATAATATTTATTGCCACGGAAACACAAAACGCACGGATCAACTTTAAATCCAAACAAATGAACTATTGACGAATGAACTAATCTACATTTTGTTACCACGGAAACACAAAACGCACGGATCAACTTTAAACCCAAACAAATGAACCATTGACGAATGAACGAATAGATATTTATTGCCACGGAAACACAGAATGCACGGATCAATTTTAAACCCAAACAAATGAACCATTGATGAATGAACGAATAGATATTTATTGCCACGGAAACTCAGAATACACGGATCAGATTAAACCTAAACTAATAAACCATTGACAAATGAACTAATCTACATTTTGTTGCCACGGAAACTCAAAATACACGGATCAAGTTTAAACTCAAACTAATGAACTATTGACGAATGGATTAATACATATTATTGCCACGGAAGCTCAGAATACACGGATCAATTTTAAATCCAAACAAATGAACTATTGACGAATGAACTAATAATATTTATTGCCACGGAAACTTAGAATACACGGATCAACTTTAAACCCAAACAAATGAACCATTGACGAATGAACTAATAATATTTATTGCCACGGAAACTTAGAATACACGGATCAACTTTAAACCCAAACAAATGAACCATTGACGAATGAACTAATCTACATTTTATTGCCGCGAAAACACAAAACGCACGGATCAATTTTAAATCCAAACAAATGAACTATTGAGGAATGAACTAATCTACATTTTGTTGCCACGGAAACACAAAACGAACGGATCAACTTTAAATCCAAACAAATGAACTATTGACGAATGAACTAATAATATTTATTGCCACGGAAACTCAGAATACACGGAAAATTATCATAATGTCAACTGATGAGGGCTTGGCAAAGCTAAATTCTTATCATTTTGTTATGGCGTAGTCTGTACAACTTATGGGTAGAAATAAAAAGTCCGCAAGCCCGATTTTCGTCGGTTGCGGACTTTTTATTCTAGGGAACGGGTTATTTATTAATGCTTATTGAAATCCACCGCCCATTCTTACCATTTGTAAGCTTTCGAAAACTGCTTTCTGGTTATATTCAAAAGCCAGGCTTTTATGGTTAATCACGTCTACAATCGTTCCAATCATACATAATCCTCCGGTGAAAAAATATAAAAGCCCCATTCCGATCTGGCCGATAACAAACCGGTGAATTCCGGCAAATCCTAAAAATCCAATAAGGGCAAGCAATAAGATTTCAGAAGGTTGTTTTCTTCTACTTCCGTAAATCATGAGGAAGTTGCGCAACTGTTGCTCATTTAAGCCTGTAGTTGCTTGTTGTAAGTATGCATATTCCTCTGGCGTTATACCTGGTAACGACATTAAAGGTGATTGAAATATATCCATGGTTTTATCTGTTTGTGGTTAATATTTTAAATTTTTGTTTATTCCTGATCAACGTATAAATTCTGTAAACTATAATTGAAATTGCCGGAAACCCGAACCAATGTTCGGAAAAGCTTTCGGTAAATTCGCCATGAAAAATATGACTAATTGACCTCCCCAGTCCGCATCCCGGACACCAGCCTTCATAACCTAAATTAGCCAGCGGACAAAGTGTAAAGTGATGCTCATGACCATTTGCTGTTGCCAGTAACACTAAAGCCATCACCCAGAACGCAAGTTCCAATGGGAAGTTTTTAATGTATCTCATGCTTTCAATTTATATGTTTTAGAAGATTTGAGACGTGCTTTGTTACAGGAATAGACGCTTATTCGACCAACTGTAATTATAAACCGACGAATCGTGAATTGCGTGCGAACAAACATCGTACAAACTTAAAAAACCTTTAACATAATTCGCGGTTAATATTAAAGAATAAGCTTATTTTTGTGCCTTGAACATTCGCGATTTAATAAACAGATACAAAACAGACGATAGGGTAACTCAATTTACCAAAGCGTTGAACGCTTCAAAAAGCCCGAAGATCCAATTAAAAGGTTTAGTAGGTTCTGCTGACGCTATTGTTGCCCTTTCCTCTTACTTTTTACTTCATAAACCAATGCTCTTTATTCTTCCGGATAGGGAAGAGGCAGCATATTTTCAGTCTGATCTGGAAAGCGTGCTGGATAAGCAAGTGTTATTATTTCCATCATCATACCGCAAATCATTTGATTTTACTCAGGTAGATACGGCAAATGTATTGGCACGGGCCGAAGTATTAAATGAACTGAATCATGATTCGGAATATGGAAAGATTGTGGTTTCCTATCCGGAAGCCATTGCTGAAAAGGTGATCGATCGATCTGCGTTAGAGAAAAATACGTTAGAAATTAGCTTAGGCGCTAAGCTGGGTATCGATTTTATAAATGAATTTTTAATTGATTACGATTTTGACAGAAGGGATTTTGTTTATGAACCCGGTCAGTTTTCCATCCGTGGAGGTATTGTAGATATTTTTTCATTCTCTTCCGATTTACCTTACCGGATTGAGTTTTTTGGCGACGAGGTAGAAAGCATCCGCAGCTTCGAAATTGAGAGTCAGCTTTCGGTAAACAGCGTGAAATCGCTTACCATTGTACCGAACGTGCAAGCCAAATTTTTAACTGAAAGCAACATCAGCATCCTTGATTATATTGATCAGGATACACAGCTTTGGCTTAAAGACGTAGAATTTACCTTAGATATTGTAAAAGCCGGTTATAAAAAAGCTGTTGAACTTTGGAAAGCCCTTTCTTTAGCAGATAAAGCGCAGAACCCAGAATGGATTGATCCTAAATTTGCCTTCAGCGATGAGAAATTGATGGGCGATCATCTACACGATTTTCCTTTAATAGAATTTGGAAAACAGTTTTTTTATAAAACAGACGAGCGATTTGAGTTCGAAACCAAACCGCAGCCTTCTTTTAATAAAGATTTTAACCTGCTCATTCATAACTTAAAGGAGAATGAAAAAGAAGGAATTGTAAACTTCATTTTTACTGATTCACCTAAGCAAATCGAGCGGCTATATGCCATATTGGATGACATTGACAAAACAGCGAAGTTTACACCAATCAACAGTATGCTCAGAGAGGGTTTTGTAGATCCCCAGATTCAAACGGCCTTTTACACCGATCACCAGATTTTTGATCGTTATTATAAATACAAGCTAAAAAAGGGTTATCAGAAAAGTCAGGCCATTACGCTTAAAGATTTACGAGAATTAAAATCTGGCGATTATGTTACCCATATTGATCATGGGATAGGAAAATATGCCGGATTGGAAAAAGTGGAAGTAAATGGCAAAACGCAGGAAATGATCCGCCTGATTTACGCAGACAATGATTTGCTTTACGTAAATATTAACTCCCTTAACCGCATCGCGAAATACAGTGGCAAAGAAAGCGGTGTTCCAAAGATGAATAAGCTGGGTACTGATGCCTGGGACAAGCTTAAAAAAACCACAAAAAAAAAAGTTAAAGACATTGCCCGGGATTTAATCAAACTTTATGCATTAAGAAAAACCCAGGCTGGAACGGCTTTCTCTCCCGATGGTTATTTACAAACCGAACTAGAGGCTTCCTTTATTTATGAAGATACGCCTGATCAACTGAAGGCCACCCAGGATGTGAAAAAGGATATGGAAGCGCCACATCCAATGGATCGTTTGGTTTGCGGTGATGTAGGCTTCGGTAAAACAGAAATTGCCGTACGTGCTGCATTTAAAGCGGTTGCTGAAGGTAAACAGGCTGCCATTTTAGTTCCAACCACCATCCTGGCCTTACAACATTTTAAAACCTTTTCTTCCAGGCTGAAAGATTTCCCGGTTACGGTAGATTATATTAATCGTTTCAAAACCAATAAACAGATTAAAGATACACTGGCAGAAGCCGCATCAGGGAAGGTTGACATTTTAATTGGCACGCATCGTTTGCTGAGTAAAGATGTGAAGTTTAAAGATCTCGGCATCATGATCATTGATGAAGAGCAAAAGTTTGGCGTAACAGCGAAAGAACGACTAAAGGCTGTTCGTGTTAATGTAGATACGCTTACGCTTACGGCAACACCTATTCCAAGAACGCTGCACTTTTCTTTAATGGGTGCGCGGGATTTATCCATCATTAGCACACCACCGCCAAATCGCCAGCCAGTTAGCACCGAATTGCATGTTTTTAACGATAAACTGATTCAGGAAGCTGTTCAGTTTGAGTTAGACCGTGGCGGACAGGTTTTCTTTATTCATAACCGGGTGAATGATTTAATGCAACTGGGTGGAATGATCCAGAAACTGGTGCCAAAAGCCAGAATTGGAATTGCCCATGGAAAACTTGATGGTGATGCCCTGGAAGATGTAATGCTCGATTTTATTAACGGTGAGAAAGATGTTTTGGTAGCCACTACCATTATAGAAGCTGGTTTGGATATTCCAAATGCCAATACCATCATTATCAATCATGCTCACATGTTCGGTTTGAGCGATTTACACCAGATGCGTGGCCGTGTAGGCAGAAGCAATAAAAAAGCATTCTGTTACTTACTTTCGCCACCACTTTCTACTTTAACTTCTGAAGCCAGGAAACGATTAAGTGCAATTGAAGAATTCTCTGATTTAGGAAGTGGATTTAATGTAGCCATGCGGGATTTAGATATCCGTGGAAGTGGAAATTTACTGGGCGCAGAGCAAAGTGGTTTTATTGCTGAAATTGGTTTTGAAATGTATCATAAAATTTTGGATGAAGCCATTCAGGAATTAAAAGAAGCAGAGTTTAAAGGTTTGTTTGAGAATGAACCTGAACGACCATTTGTGGGCTTTACTCAAGTAGATACCGACCTGGAATTGTATATCCCTGATGCTTATATCACTAATATTACTGAACGTTACAATCTATATACTGAACTTTCTAAATTAAGTAATGAAACTGAATTGGCCGTTTTTGAAAAACATTTAGCCGATCGTTTTGGTCCGGTACCACCACAAGTGAAAACCATGTTAAGTGTGGTTAGGCTACAATGGTTTGGTAAAAAGCTAGGCTTTGAGAAAATTAGCTTTAAGAAAAATAGCCTTCGTGGCTACTTCTTGAGTGATAAACAATCGAAGTATTTTGATTCTAATACATTTACCAGAATCTTAACTTTCGCTCAAAATCATCCACGCATGTGTAACTTGAAAGAGGTAAAAAACACCTTAAGGATTGCTTTTGATAATGTAAATACCGTAGAGGAAGCGATTCAAACTTTAGAACTAATTGATTAAAAAACGTTAATTCAGTCAGTCGGCTGACTGAATTAACGTTAATTCAGTCAGTCGGCTGACTGAATTAATATAAATTTGTATATTTGGATATGCAAGGTCAGATTTCCAGATATCTAAAATCAACCATTCTCAACAAAATCGGGAAGAATAAGGTAATTTTACTTTTCGGAACCAGAAGGGTAGGTAAAACCTGGCTCATTGAACAAATCACTGCTGAAGTAAACATCGCATATCTTTTTTTAAACGGAGAAGATCAGGATATACAAACCCTACTTGCCACCAGAACCGCGGCAAACTACAAAAGAATTTTAGGGAATAGTAAATTATTGGTGATTGACGAGGCCCAGGTGATTCCTGAAATTGGCAAAATTTTAAAATTGCTGATTGATAGCTTTAAGGACCTGACGATTATCGCCAGCGGTTCATCTGCCTTTGATCTTTCCAATCAAACCGGAGAGCCACTTACTGGTAGAAGTATTACTTATCATCTTTATCCTGTTGCGCAACTAGAACTGGCACCAAACGAAAATGGCTTACAAACTACTCAAAACCTGGAAGAGCGGTTAATTTTTGGTTCCTACCCTGAAATATTTCAATTGGAAACCCTGGCAGAGAAAGCGCAATACTTAACAGAACTGGTTAAGTCATATCTGCTGAAGGATATTTTAATTTATGAAAATATTCAGAACAGCAATAAACTATTTGATTTGTTAAAGCTTGTTGCGTTGCAAATTGGCTCAGAAGTTTCGATTGATGAGCTTTCCAGGTCATTAGGTATTAGCAAAAATACCGTTGATCGTTATCTTGACTTACTCTCGAAAGTCTTTATCATTTATAAAGTAGGTGGATATAGCAATAACCTTCGCAAAGAAGTAACAAAATCTTCTAAATGGTATTTTTATGATAATGGCATCCGAAATGCAATTGTTAATGATTTTAGGTTGTTATCACTTAGAAATGACCAAGGCATTTTGTGGGAAAACTATGGGTTTAGTGAGCGGATTAAAAAAACGAATTACGAACAACAGGGTGCTCAATATTATTTTTGGAGAACTTACGATCAACAGGAAATTGATTTAATTGAAACGAAAAATGGAGAGTTAGTAGCCGTAGACTTTAAATGGGGCAATCAAAAAAAGAAAATTCCCGGCTTTTTCGCGAAGAACTATCCAAATGCCTCTTTTTCAATTATTAACAAAGAAAATTACTTAGATTTTATACTTTAATGGATCCTACCTTATTACTCGATTTAGTGAAAATGCAAATGCCTTATGGCAAATATAGAGGTTATCTGATCTGTAATATTCCAGAAAGTTATTTGCTTTGGTATAAGGATAAAGGCTTTCCAAAAGGCAAACTGGGGGATTTGATGGCGACGATGTTTGAGATTCGGGTTAATGGGTTGGAATATTTATTAACGCCATTGAAGAACCAAAATCGGTAAAAAGAGCTGAAATAATCCAGCATAGGCTAAGAAATGTCCCGCTGATGAGATGATTTACGCAGAAAAAAATCTGCGTATTTTGCGCAATCTGCCGGGATATATTTAGATCTCACAACCGCTTTCATCGCAAATGGCAGCATTATTTTTATTTAACGAAGTAAGCGTGGTTTTAGGCTGAGCATCTTTCAAGGCGGTAAAAATTTGAGTTAAGGCTTCAGTAAAAGCTTCAACTGGCTGAGCACCTGAAACAACATACTTAGCTGAAAGAATCCAGCATGAAGAATGCTAAGAAATATCCCGCGGATTAAGATGATCTACGCAGAAAAAAGTCTGCGTGTTTTGCGCAATCTGCGAGATATATACTTAGATCTCACAACCATTTTCATCGCAAATGGCAGCATTATTTTTGTTTAACGATGTAAGCGTGGTTTTAGGTTATATCTCTTTCCAGGCACTAAAACTTTGAGTTAAGGCTTCAGTAAAAGCTTCAACTGGCTGAGCACCTGAAACACCATACTTAGCTGAAATAATCCAGCATGAGAATGATAAGAAATGTCCCGCGGATTAAGATGATCTACTCAGAAAAAAATCTGCGTGTTTTGCGCAATCTGCGGGATATATATTTAGATTTCACAACCATTTTCATCGCAAATGGCATCATTATTTTTGTTTAACGATGTAAGCGTGGTTTTAGGTTGGGTCTCTTTCCAGGCACTAAAACTTTGAGTTAAGGCTTCGATAAAAGCTTCAACTGGCTGAGCACCTGAAACACCAAATTTTCTATCCATTACAAAATATGGAACACCTCGGATCCCTAGATTCTGGCTTTCGTAAATATCATAACGAACGGCCTCAGCAAACTCATCACTATTCACAACCGCTTCAGCTTCTGATCTATCTAATCCAATTTCAACAGCAAGGTCAATTAAAACTTCAGATTCCCCAATGTTCAATCCATTTACAAAATGTGCTTCAAATAGTTTTTCCTCAGCAACATCCTGTAGATTATGTTTAGCAGCCAAATGAATGAGACGATGTGCATTAAACGTATTTGCTGGAATATTATGCTCGAAATCAATTTTTAATCCGGCATTGGCTGCCATATCGCTTACCTGCTTCGTCATCTGCTTCGCCTGGTCTACCGGCAGTCCTTTGCTTCTACTCAGGTAATCATAAACGGTCTCGTTGCTTATATTATTATATTCGGGATTTAACTGATAACTTTTCCAATCTACTTCAATTTCATTTTTAAAAGGCAATTTATCTATAGCCTGTTCAAAATGTCTTTTACCTATATAACAAAACGGACACATTACATCCGACCAAATTTCTACTTTCATAAGGTAAAAGTAGTTTCTTATGTTTTAAAGTAGGTAAACTCAAAGTAAAAAGCCTTGATATCAAAAGAGGCATTTATACCTCACCATAGGGGAAAAATTTACCCAATCCAAATAGATCAGTCTACATAAACACCTTATTATGCATAAAATAAATATGGCACCATTTTGCACTATTCAATTCAAATATTAATATTATGAAAAAAATGCTTTTTACAGGCCTGGTAATTACTGGCCTGTATTTTGGTGCTTTCGCGCAGCGACAAGCAGATTACTCTTCTAAGTTCCAAACCAAAATTCAATCTATCATATTAGATAATTTAACTGGAAACATCATTGTTAAGGAAGCAAACGGGGTTTCGTCTTTTAACCCTCAAACCAATACAATTGATTGGAATATTACTGATGAACAGCTTGGAAAAACAACTAACATGTCCAAATTAATTAAGGTTAACGATGCGCTAAATGATCCGGATTTATTAAAAATTTTCCAGTCTTCAGATCAATTGGCATTTATAGAAAATACACCGTACATTCAGGCTAATATCAATTCAAAAGATGTGATTATCAACGCTCTTGATGGCAAGATTATGTTTAACTCTGGCACCACAAATTATAGGCTTTTGTTAAGCCAATACATTCCCAGTGATCAAAAGTTTCTGTTTCTTGTTACTGAGGGTAAAGATTTTAAATGTATTCTTTTCGATCCTAAAACATCTAAGGAAATATGGATTACTTCCATAGGTACTAAAGATGGAATGCTAAAATCATTACTGGCTAATTCGGTTGCCAATAATATGGGCTTAGGGCTATCTAAATTAACTACGAAAGATGAGGTTGTGGCCACTAGCGATGCTATTTATGCAACGATAAACAATCACCTGTTTAAACTTGATAAAGAAACCGGTAAAATAGCATGGTCGATTAAGGAAAATGTTAACAGATTTTATCTTTCAAATGATAATAAACACATCATTACCATGCGCAATGCAGGTAGTTTGATATCATCGAAAAGGGCACTAAATGCGCTCGACACAGAAACAGGTATACCATTATTTAAAGAAGATATCATAACAAAGTACATCTCATATATTGAGGACTGGGGAAATAAATTTTTATTGGCTCATTCTAACGGATTCAATTTCTTCGATTATAATACCGGTAAAAAGATTTGGAAAAAAGACGCGAAAGGCGATGATATCAAACAAGTTATTGCCATTGATAAGGACTATCTGTATATAGCAGATAATGAAATGAGTTTAATTGATTGTGATGGTAAACAGAAATGGAAAAATTTCGTTGAAATTAGTGATGACAAAGCTGATCCCGTATATTTTTTAAATAAAATTGATAATAATAAAGTATTTTATTTAACCGGCACTTATGGTAACATGGTAGATTATACTACCGGAAAAAAGATCTGGAAGGGAAATATCAAATTTGATCCTAAATTGCCTTTACTTTATGCTTTTGATGAGTCAAACAAATCTTTTCTGGTTTTTAATGATGAGAAAATTTACAAGTTCGATCCTACAGCTGTGGAAAAACCCGAACCCTTTGCTAAAATTAAAGTTAGAAATGACAAAGCCTTAAGTACCATTGGCCTATTTGATTGGGGTGTATCGCTAAGTGGCGAAAATGAAGTGATAGGCGTTGGTAAAGACGGATCTATTAAATTTAAACGTACCTACAAAGAACCAGGAGCTGCAGCCCGGAGACTACTTAAGACAGGAAGTATAATCGGCACATCGTATTTTGGTGCGGTATCAAGTATTCAGGGAGGGCTTTCGGAAGCAACCTATGTGGTTAGGGATGGAAGTGGAAATATTAAACAAGGTTACCTACTCTCAGAAGCATCCAGAGAAAAATTGCAAAGTAAATCTATTTTAAACAATAACATTTCTAGCTCCATCTCCGCAACAGTATCCGGTCGTATTAATTCAAGATTCAAAGCCTTAAAACAAAATAACGATTTTGCATATATTTTTGCCCGCGGTGAAGGTGATCAAACGAATTATCTTGTAAAAGTAAGTAAGGCAACAGGTGAAGAAGTAGACAAAATTGCGGTTGATAACACAAAACCTATCTATGAAATTGACTATTTAACAGACAACTTATATTACGTATATCAGAACGAATTGAGGGTTTTTTCTAAGAAATAAATACTAAACAGAAAGCCAGTAAATATTGCTGGCTTTCTGTCATTAATTTCACTTATATAACTGATTAAATATCAGTTTAAACGTTCCATGAGTTTGTGCTCTAAAGGCAATTTCGGGACCAAAAGCAAATAGCTTGCCTTTCCCTACACTGGCTTCGAAAGCTGTTACGCCATCCTGCAAATAAGCCTGGCCCCAAGCCCAACCGCTACGCAAAGGCGTAGCAGAATCAAACCACATTAGTGGCTTAATTTTTCCGGCTGCAATTGCATCACCAGTCAGTTTAAATACCGGGCTGTTATCAAAATAAACATCAGCATCTTTTTCCATTCCCCAGTTGGCAGGTTGTTTCGTATCTACTTCTACCTTTAAAACACTTCCTGGAACATAATATTTCTCCGCCGGCAATCGCTTTTCTTCTCCGTTTATAATTTCTGTCATGGCACTCCGAACCGGAAGATTTAAATGGTAAGCTAAATTGGTACTACTGCCAATGGTTACAATATTTCCGCCATCTTCTAAAAACTTCTTTAGCTGAGGCACAGATTTATCTGCAGTAACTCTCCCCAAACGGTTTCTGTAATTGGCTGGAATATCTTCTGCCTTTGGTCCGAAAGCCCTCGAACCAAAACCACCACCTTGTGGAGAGGGAATTGCACCACCAACAAAAATAACGACATCGTATTTAGACTTTAGATTGCCCGCATCTATATCCTGAGGATAAATTACAGTTGCATCGTAATGATATTGCTCCATAATGAACCGCATCCATCCTGAAGCCATTGATCCGCCATAGTTATCCCATAAAGCAATTCTTGCAGCAGAAACCTTGCTTTTGTTTTTTACTTCGCTGGTTTGCTTCAATTTTACATTTGCTTTCTCGATAATAGATTTCCCTGCCGCAGAAACATAGAAATCTCCATTTTCATTTGAACGATATACTGGGATGTTTTTCTTTAACAAATCGTTTACAGCAGTATAAGAATCGTTTTGAGCGGCACTTAATACATAGCTTGTTCCGTTTAGTTTATTTTCAGGAACCAGAAGCTTTCCATAAGGGTTTTTCTCAAATGGCCCGTTGAAATCATCCTGAATACGGTCAAATTTAACATCCATTAAGTAAGCCAATGTCCAGCCCGCGGCATCATAAGGGGGGATAGGCGCACCACCATCATACTTAAAATCATTTGGATGATCTTGCGGCTCAAACATGTCTAATACATGCGGGCGAAATGCCTGATCTGTTTTAACTACGTAGCTTCCTGCCGGATATTTTCTTCCAGAAACAGAAAAAGGGGCAGTTGCTTTTTCGACCACAATACCCGTACGAATAAGTGCGTTCAGAAACTTAATAGCAGAATTAAAATCAGGTTGATCAGCAGATAAAATATATCCTCTCGGATCTCTGTTTGCCGCAGCATTCATCACGGTATCAAAATACTTCACATTCATCGTGTTTCTACCACCAAATTCGAAATCGCCTGCGGCAGTATTCGATCCGCCCTTTTTGGCAGCAGCATTAATCGCTTCTATTTTTTTCGGAGAGAAAGACCAGGTATCTTTTTTGCCTTTATCAATTGAATTTCTACCCATTTGATAAATATTAAAGAGCAATTCATCTGCGTGTCGCTGCGCATAATTCAACACCGCGTAATTCAATGAAACGGAATAATCAATTGAATTTTTAAAATACCATTTTCGGGGCGTTACCGGATTTGGGGAATCGCTGTTTGGCAGTAAACGAGCAGGTACCAAAGGGATTTCGGAAGGACTGGGGCTACCCACAATTTCCGTAAGTAAACCAATCATATTATGAAAATAAGTGGTTGTTCTTAAACCTCCGTTGTACCAGGTAGAGAATACCGATCCTCCACGTTGCGTATAACCTGGTTTTCCTTCTACATTTAACCTGGTGTGCATGGCCGCCCCAACAGCATCTAAACTTGTCAGAAGTGTTGCATCAAACACATAGTTGAAAGGGTCGCGATAAGGCGGACCAGCAACCACAGTTCCGGCTGGGCCTGCCTGGTGGTGGTTATACATAATCTGCGGAATCCATTCTATGAAAAGCTGTCGCCCGATGTTTTGTGTTTCCTTTAAATTAAGCATAAAGAAATCTCGGTTATTATCATGACCTGCATATTTCTCATAAAGCACTGGCAATCCGGATAAAGATCGTTTAGCGGTATCTTTTTCACGCATGTACCAATTGGTAACCAACTCTTGCCCGTCTGGGTTGGCATGCGTAAATAAAATGATTACATTATCCAGAATTCTAGTGGTTTCAGGATCTGTTTTCGAAGCAAATTCATATGCGGTTTGAATTAACTGATGTGCACCTACAGTTTCTGTGGCATGTAAGCCGCCATCAATCCACACGATAGCCTTTCCTTCTTGTGCTAATGCTCTTGCCTTTTCAGGCGTAATTTCTGCGTGAGCAAGTTGCTGCGAAATCTCTTTATATCGATCTAATTTCTGAATGTTTTCTGGCGAAGAAACAATCACCATGTATTGACTTCTGCCTTCTTCGGTTTTGCCGATATCAACCAATTTAACACGCTTTGATGCCTGAGCTAACTTTTTAAAGTAAGCCTCGGTTTGCGTATAAGTGGCCAATTGGTAATTATCACCAATATTAAAGCCAAAATGCGACTTGGGTGATGGGACATCCTGGGCATAAGCCATACCCGAGGTTATCATTAAAAAAGTAAAGCATGACTTTCTTAAGTAGTTTTTTATCATAATCAGGATTGTTTCTTGGATAATCAAATATAATAGAGAAACGAACCGGAAAACTGCATGCTGTAAATTTGTTACACGAAGATTTTGAAGTAAAATGGGTTTTTATTTACCGTTTATAAGGAAGACTATTAAAAAAGATTATTCAACCCAAAATTTTCAAAAAGGAAAGCCTTATAAAGAATTATCCAATAATATTACACGCTAATTTTTTGATAAAATGTTGTTTAAAGTAGTTTAGGAATATTAGATTTGGCAAGTTCCAGCAATAGGGGCAGTTACAATGCCATATCAATTATTATGACCTTAGAAGAAAGAATCAAAAACTCAACTACGAGCATCTTTAAAGCCGTTTTTCCAAACACCACAAATCATTATGATACCTTATTTGGTGGCACAGCCATGCATTTAATGGATGAAGTGGCTTTTATTACGGCTACGCGCTTTAGCAGGCAGATTATGGTAACAGTAAGCAGTGATAGAATTGATTTTAAAAAACCAATTCCGGCAGGTACTATTGTGGAATTAATTGGTAAAGTAATTCACGTTGGAAATACCAGTTTAAAAGTAAACGTAGAGATTTATATCGAGCAAATGTATGCTGAAGGCCGTGAATTAGCCGTACATGGAAGTTTTACCTTTGTAGCGATAGATGAAACCAAGAAACCTGTTCAGGTGATCAAATAGCCTAAATCTTCTTTTAACTAAAAAACTACCTTCATTTTTTATGTAAACTTAATGGGTGCTATAGATTAAAAAACATGCTAATAAATCTAGCGTTCATTTTCAGTATCGCTTTGCGTTCTTTGCGTACAACATTGCCTTTCTGCAGTTAAAACAGATGAGAACTTAATACAAAATCAGGTATAGATAAGCATAAACTACTGGTGCCGCCAATAATAACCCGTCGAAACGATCTAACAAACCGCCATGACCAGGCAATAATCCGCCACTGTCTTTAGTATCCAAACTGCGTTTTAACATCGATTCTACCAAATCTCCAAGCGTACCGAAACAGGCAATCAATACCGCCATTCCGGCCCAAACCCATGATGGGTTTTCGGTAAATACATAAGATAGTCCGAAGGCTACGACAACGCTGGTAAACATCCCTCCAAAAAAACCTTCCCAGCTCTTTTTAGGAGAGTGACGCTCGAATAATTTACGTTTGCCATATCTTACACCAAAAAGATATGCCCCGGTATCGTTCGCCCAAAGCATTAATAAAAAAGCCAATGGTAAATGAAAGTTATATTCACTCCAGTTTTTTAAAAAACCCAAAGCATGGAAAAAGCAGAATGGAATGGTTACATAAACAAAGCCAACAAAGGTGTAAGAGATATTGGCAAATGGAATTTTATTTTTCTTGTAGAGCTCAGAGATAAAAACAGAAAAGATTAGCGGAATACACAATAAAAGGTATTTCACATCATATTTGAGGTAATGCAAGCCTGCAGCCATCAAAAATATCAGTGCTCCTGCAACAATACCAATATTCCGATGTGGGCGAATTCCAGAATTTTTAATCAGTTTATAAAACTCAAAAAGAGATAAAATACTTAATACCAGATAGAAAATAGTAAAAGTGTAACTCCCTAAAAAGATAGAGCCTAACATTACAATGGTAAAAAAGAAAGCTGTTATTGCCCTGGTTTTCATGTCGAAAATGGTAAAATAGATAATGGAAAATGTGAACGATTCAAGATTTACTCAATTTCATTCTCAACAATATACTCAATGGCTTTGTCGAAATCACTTTTATTAACCAACACATGAATTTCACCTAAGTGGTAGGCAGACAACTGCTTATTCATGGTTACAGCTGGAATTCCAGCCTCTGTTAAACCCTGTTTTAATACCTCTGCTGTAAATGTATCAGTGGTAACATATACTTTAATCCAATTTTCGCTCACGTTCTGTGTTATTTTTAAAAATTTGAAACAAAGCTATGGTAATTATTGCACTAATTAAATATCCATACCAAGGAAATCCAATCGGCTCATCTGCATTATTCAATGGCATGTTGTGTTTTTGCATGTAAAAAGCTGCACAAACTGCATAGGCATTATTAATAAAATGTGCAACAATAGCATACCAAAGACTTCCGCTGAAGTAATATAAATAACCAAAACCAGCACCAAGAAGCATCCGTGGAATAAAGCCATAGAACTGAACATGTATGGCACTAAAAATAATTGCCGTAAGCCAGATCGCTACATGCGGATTGCCAAAAGCCTGGTTCAATGATCTTTGTACGCCACCACGAAACATTAATTCTTCTCCAATAGCAGGAATAACAGCAATCATAAAGAGGTTTACCACAAAATCAAAGTTGCTTCTGGCTGTAAGAAGGTTTATGGTTAATTGCATTGCGGCATCTTCCTTTTCTTTCATCCAACGCTCTAT
Source organism: Pedobacter sp. CFBP9032 (assembly GCF_034045265.1). NCBI lineage: Bacteria > Pseudomonadati > Bacteroidota > Sphingobacteriia > Sphingobacteriales > Sphingobacteriaceae > Pedobacter > Pedobacter sp. CFBP9032. The sequence goes on from NZ_JAXCWE010000004.1 coordinate 264,609, forward strand.
GCCGTTTAAAAATTCAGGTAGTACCATTTTCTGGTTCCAGATGGCCGTCCATTCCATAAATGGCATACTCGCAATCATAATGATTAATACGAGCATTAAGGCCAATATTTTTGGCTGCTTTAATCCATAAAATGAATTTACTTTTTGTTTTTCTGTCAAGGCGAGGGCAATCCCAGGCAAAATGAATGTTCCAATAGAAGAAAGGATCTGAATAATTTTCAGGCCACTCAAATATTGTGCATCGCCAGTTAAAAGCGCATTGAAATTATGTAGCAAGTCCATTCCGTACATTAAGAAATTGATTGCCATTCCAATCATTCCGAAAACGAGCCCGCCAATCATTCCGTAAAATAGAAGTAAAAGTAATTGTAAGAAAGGATTGATTTCCTCCTTGTTAGGTGTTACAAAATTCATTATTTGTACCTTTGTGTGTATTATTAATCGTTGAAGATAGAAAATGTCTGTTAAGATAGGAAATATTGAATTAGGAGAGTTCCCTTTATTACTTGCTCCCATGGAGGATGTGAGTGATCCGCCCTTTCGCTATGTATGCAAAATGAACGGTGCAGATTTGATGTATACAGAGTTTATTTCATCTGAAGGCTTAATTCGTGATGCAGCAAAAAGCATCCAGAAATTGGATATTTTCGAATATGAAAGGCCAATTGGAATCCAGATTTTTGGGGGAGATATTGATCACATGCGGGAAGCATCTGAAATTGCCTCAGCCGCTGGCCCAGACTTAGTTGATATTAATTACGGTTGCCCTGTTAAAAATGTAGTCTGCAAGGGCGCTGGCTCTAGCTTACTTCGAGATATTGATAAAATGGTAAAAATGACAGAGGCTGTTGTTAAGGCATCTCATTTACCTGTAACCGTAAAAACACGTCTGGGTTGGGATGATGACAGTAAAAACGTTTACGAAGTAGCAGAACGCCTTCAGGATGTTGGTATTCAGGCCTTAACCATTCACGGGAGAACAAGGGCTCAGCTTTACAAAGGCGAAGCGGACTGGTCATTAATCCGGGAGATTAAACGCAATCCTCGCATAAAAATCCCAATTTTTGGAAATGGCGATGTGGATAGTCCTGAAAAGGCAGCCAACTGGCGAATGGAATATGAAGTAGATGGTATTATGATTGGCAGGGCTGCTATTGGCTATCCGTGGATCTTTCGGGAGGTTAAACACTTTTTTAAAACGGGAGAACATTTACCTGGCCCCACCATTGAAGAGCGAATTGAGGTTTGTAAAACCCACCTGGATAAATCTTTAGCCTGGAAAGGACCAAAAACCGGTATATTTGAAATGCGCAGGCATTATGCTAATTACTTTAAAGGTTTGCCAGACTTTAAACCTTACCGCATGCGTTTAGTGGCTGAGCCAGACATTAATAACATTTATAGTATTTTAGAAGAAGTGGTAGAAAAATTTGCCAACTATGATGCTACAAACGTAATGGCTTGATTTTTGAAAAGAATTTTATTCATTCGTATATCACCATGGTTACAGCAATTACAGATGGAGTTAAAGTTTCAGTAGAAACCATTTATCAGCCAGAATATTCAAATCCGGCGAACGAGCATTTTATGTTCGCTTATAGAGTAGAAATTGCTAATCTTTCTGATTATGCGGTACAATTATTACGTCGTCAGTGGTTTATCTTTGATTCAAACAGCAGTCGTAGAGAAGTAGAGGGTGAAGGTGTTGTTGGTCTTCAACCCATAATTCAACCTGGAGAAACGCACGTTTATGTTTCAGGATGTAATTTAAAAACCGATATGGGTTGCATGAAGGGAAAATACCTGATGAAACGCACAATGGATGATTTGGAATTTGATGTAGATATTCCGGAGTTTTCATTAGTAGCTCCATACAAGCTTAACTAATATTATAAAAATATATAAAAAAAGCGGTAAGAATTTAGTTCTTGCCGCTTTTTCATTTTTCAACTGTATCTTTTTAATCTCTGCTTCTTCCAAAAAGCATTGATGCATAATAGAGTAAATTTGCCAATGCACCTACCGCTGCTACTACATAAGTCATAGCAGCCCACCAAAGTGCATCTTTTGCCTGAATGTTTTCCTCTTGTGTCTGCATTACTCCCTGATTGTTTTTCAACCAAGCCAATGCCCTGTTACTGGCATCAAACTCTACTGGTAAGGTAATAATACTGAAAACTGTCACTAATGCTAATCCAACCACACCAATTGCTAAAACGATGGGCGTAACGTTAACAACCAATAGCATTACACCTATTAATAATACCCATTGTAAAAGATTAGAAGATATGCTTACCAAAGGTACCATAGTACTTCTTAAGTTTAACCATGAATAAGATTTTGCGTGCTGTACGGCATGCCCACACTCATGTGCGGCTACTGCTGCAGCTGCAACACTTCTGCTGTAATACACATCTGTACTTAAATTTACAGTTCTATCTGATGGATTATAATGATCGGTTAATTGCCCTTCTGTGCTCATCACCCTCACATCGTAAATTCCATTATCATGTAGCATCCTTTCAGCTACCTCTTTGCCCGATAACCCAGAGCTGATTTGCATTTCGGCATACTTAGAAAACTTATTTCTAAAACGCCATTGTACAAACATGCTCAACAATAATACCGGGATGATTAATATTAAATAAACTCCCATTTTCTTATGTATGTTTTTCGATTTGCGTATATCAAAAAGCGTTCCTATAATATTTAAGCACCTAAATACTACATTTATACCACATGATTTAGGACCTTAGGTTATTGATTGTAGATATATTAAAAGCCTTTTTGAGTTAAACTAACAGGTCCAATCATATTTTCTTTACCAAAAATCTGGTATTTTTACCATTATTATCACAACCTCTTATACTAATCCAAAAAGTCATATTTTCATCAAAAACGATGGTGTACTTCCCTTAGAAGTCTTTTTAAACCATTACCGTTTAATTCGATCAATGATAAAAGATTTTTCAAGTTAATTTATTGTTGATCCAGGTTCAGGTAAAAAGGGAATTCGCTAATAAATAAAAGATTGATTAGCAATATATTTCATTTGTGAAATTATCACTAATCAGTTATTGCCTAATGTGTATCGAAAATTGAACAATAAAATTTGATATTTACCTATTGTTGAAATCTGAGGTAGCCTTAGCATTACAATTTTAAAGATGTATGGGTAGCACCTCAGCAGTAGTAACAATTACCTGAAGACCACCGTCTTATTTCCGCTCACAAATACCCTGTCTTCAAAAATAAGCTCTAGCGCATCTAGCAAAACTTTTTTTTCGATTTCTTTACCAGCCCTAACCATTTCCTTTACACCAAAATTGTGATCTACATGTGTGGTATGTTGCGTAATAATTGGCCCTTCATCAAGGTTATCCGTAACAAAATGAGCGGTAGCCCCTATAATTTTAACGCCCCGTTCAAAGGCTTGCCTGTAAGGATTAGCTCCAATAAAGGCAGGTAGAAATGAATGATGGATATTAATAATTTTTCCTGCAAAATCTTTAACAAATTCTGCAGACAGTATTCTCATAAATTTAGCCAGCACTACATAGTCGACTTCGTATTCTTTAATAATATCTTTTATCTCTGATTCGAATTCTTGCTTATCTTTATTTTCATGGCTAACATAAAAATAAGGAATACCCAGTTTTTCTGTCAAATCTCGTAATCCCTGGTAGTTGCCTATAACGCATTGAACGTTTGCACCAAGGGTTTTAAACTGATTCTTAATCAGAATTTCCGCTAAACAATGGTATTCTTTGGTAACTAAAATAGCAATTTGTTTCTCTTGCTTTGTGATGATATCCACCTTTGCATGGTCAGGAAGATTTTCTAAAAGCTTAATTCTTAATTGATCTGTCTGATCATAATCTCCGGTACAGGCAATCCGTGTAAAGAACGCTTTATTCGCCTCATCTACGAATTCTCGCATGGCAATGATATTAAGCTGATAAGCAGCCAAAATTCGTGTAATGGTGGTGACCAAGCCAACCTGATCAGGGCATGAAATAAGAATAGTTAATTTATTCATCTTAACATTTAATTACTCAATGATAAGAATTTTGATCACAGATTTTTAGATAATTATGATGTTCAGAACTTATCTGAGACAATCATTTAGCAAATTATTTTGGTAAATACCTTAAAAATATTCATTTTTACTAAATATTTTATCATTATGGATACTATCGTTATTGCCCTCCTTGCTGTTGTTTTAGTGGTTTTGGTTTTAATATTTTTAAAGAAACCACAAGCTGCCGTTGGTGTAATTTCTATTGAAGAATTTGAAAAAAACAAAGCTGAAAATGAATCTTTGAAGATTAATTTAGCGAAGACTGAAGAACGTGTTGCCAATCTGGTGATGGAAAAAGAGCATATCACTGTGCTATTGAAAGAAGAACAACAACGCTTGATCGAAGAGTTACAAGGAGAAAGGGATCGCTTGGCAGATGCCAACCGCGAGCTGGAGGGTACACGCTCTTTTTATATGGCAGAAAAGGAAAAATTAGCTGAACAAAAATTAAGTTATGAGCAATCTCAACAAAAGCTGAATAAAGATTTTGAATTAATTGCCAATAAAATTTTAGAAGAAAAATCAAGCAAATTTGTAGAGCAGAACAGAACTAACCTGGATTTAATTTTAAATCCGCTAAAGGAGAATATTAAAGCATTTGAAGACAAAGTAGAGAAAGTTTATAAGGCGGAATCTGATGAAAGAAATATTTTGAAGGGCGTGATTTCAGAATTACAAATTCAAAGTAAAATGATCCAGGAAGATGCTAATAATCTAACCAGGGCATTAAAGGGCGATAGTAAAAAACAAGGAAATTGGGGTGAGGTAATTCTGGAAAAGGTATTAGAGCGTTCTGGTTTGGTGAAAGACCAGGAATATCGCATTCAGGCTTCACTTGTTTCGGCAGACGGTGGTCGATTCCAACCTGATGTGGTAATTGATCTTCCTGATGATAAACACTTAATTGTGGATGCTAAGGTGAGTTTAGCGGCTTACGAGCGCTCGGTATCCGCCGAGACAGAAGAAGAGCGTGAAGGCTACGTAAAACAGCATTTGGCTTCCATTAAAAATCATATTCAGGAATTATCTGCTAAAAACTATCATGAGTTATATAAAATCAACTCTCCGGATTTTGTGCTGCTTTTTGTTCCTATTGAATCTTCTTTCAGCATCGCTGTTCAGAAAGATGCTGAATTATTTAATTTTGCATGGGATAGACGGGTAGTAATTGTAAGCCCTTCTACACTATTGGCCACCTTACGTACCATTGCCAGTATGTGGAAACAAGAGAGACAAAACCGAAATGTAATGGAAATTGCACGATTGAGTGGCTCTATGTACGATAAGTTTGTTGGCTTCGTTTCTGACATGGAGAACATTGGAAAACATATTAAAAATGGACAGGATGCTTATGATAAAGCCTTAAATAAACTATCTGATGGATCCGGAAACTTAGTTAATACTTCAGAAAAGATTAAAAAGCTGGGTGCAAAGGCAACCAAGCAAATTGATATCAAATACTTGGATCAAGAGTAAAATATTAGTTTCGAACCAGTATAGATCGTTATGTGTGGTATTTAATTAGACTTCTTAATTTTATCCAAAAATGGTATTATATTCGTTAGCAGATAAGGTGAAAAATAAGACTTTCCTGAGCTGGGATCTTCGGTTTTCCCAGATACAATCCCTATCACAAATTCGTTTTCATCGATTACAGGTGCACCACTCAATCCGCCAAACTGTTCTGGTACAAGCAGATCTTTTAATAATATTCTATTTCCAATTGTTTTCTGGTATTCAAATTCATAAACTCTTTGTTCGCCACTTTCCATTTTTCTTGTCCAGCCCACTACATAAAGTTTTTCTCCCGCAACCAGCGGTGTCATTCTTATCTCCAGTGCTTTAACTTTTGACTTATTTTCACGGATCGAAAACATAAGCCAATCATCATCGAAAGTCGATTTTTCTGAGAGTTTCGCAGTTTTGTCCTCGTTTAGCAACTTAGCTACCCTAACCTTTTCATTAGGATTTGTAAGGCTAAAAAGCGACCAATTTTTTATCCCGTTATCAAATGAGACGGAGTGCATTTTATCTGATTTTATAAATTTTAATAAATGCTTAGCTGTTATAGCGAAAGTATCCTGATTATATTTTAAAAGAAAGCCGCAACTGAAACGGGGGCTGATCAAATTTGGAATCCAAAAAGTCTATCTGATTCACTAAGGCGATTTGATCAAATTTTTTATTAGACGCTTTATCCTGACTAAAAGCGTTAATCGTAAATAAAATTACAAGAATAATTAAAGAGGCCAATTTCATGTAGTGAATATAACCATTTTGTAAAGAATACTTCGCATGATGTTAATCACCTAATTTTCATTAAGCAAAAGACATTTTTTGGAAGATTAGTTATCAGAGCCAACCTTTAGTATTTAAATCCTCAATAAGTTGTTTTAATTTTTCTTTACTTGGTAACACAGTAGCGTATTTACTGGCGAAAATTTGTTCATTATTTTCTGGTAATGTATATTGTACAACAGCTTCGCTTTTATCCTGACAAAGAATTATCCCTATCGTTTTATTTTCATCAGACAGTTTAACTTCTCTATCATAATAATTAACATACATCTGCATCTGACCAATATCTTGATGTTTTAATTCTCCGATTTTTAAATCGATTAATACAAAACATTTAAGTACTCTATTATAAAAAACAAGGTCAATTTTAAAGTGCTTCTCATCGAAAGATATTCTATTTTGCCTTGCAACAAAGGTGAATCCTGTTCCTAACTCTAGCAGAAAATGTTCTAATTTGTCAATTAACTTTTGCTCCAAATCATTTTCTGAATAGGTAGTATCATCATGCAGTCCTAAAAATTCTAAAATATAAGGGTCCTTTATTGCATCTTTAGGTCTTTCAAAAATTTGGCCTTTTGTAGAAAGTTCTAAAATTTGCGCTTTATTTCTACTGAGGGATAATCTGGTGTACAAAGCTGAATCATATTGTCTTTGTAGCTCCCTCAAACTCCAATTATTTTTAGATGATTCTATTTCATAAAAATTTCTTTCCCTTTCATCATCTATTCTCATCAATTTTAAATAGTGAGACCAACTTAAATTGAATTCGTCAGACAGTGTCTGACGTTTTGAAAAACTATTATAAAAACTCCTCATTTGTTTGATATTGGTTTCGGAGAAACCTTTACCAAAATCTTGAGTCAGTTTTTTAGACAATAGCGGTATCAATTGTCTTCCGTAATCTGCTCTTTCTTTACCTTTTAGTTCTTCTTCTACGATCATCTTACCAATTTCGAAATAAGTTAAAACCATTGTTTGGTTAACCGTATTGATAATTTTATTGCGGGAGTTATTCAGTAAAGCTGAAATTCTTCCAATAAAATTTTGATATGATAAATCGCTGTTCATTAGGATTTATTTATTAAAAGCATTCCATCCCTGAGCTTTCAACTCGTGAACATTGTTCGATTTGGAAACCATTTTGCAACCAGAATTCTTATCTGTAACGTGTCCAATCACAGTAATATCTACATCATGTTTCAACTTCTTATAATCTTCCTGACTAATCGTAAATAACAATTCATAATCTTCACCACCACTTAAAGCACAAACAGTTGGATCAATTCCCAATTCGCGGGCTGTCTCGTAGGTCATTGGATCCAGCGGAATTTTATCCTCGTAAATAGTGATTCCTTTATCACTTTCTGTTGCCAGGTGTAAAATTTCAGAAGCTAAACCATCAGATACATCAATCATCGACGTTGGTTTAATATTCATATCTTCTAATAATGCAACAATATCCATCCTGGCTTCAGGTTTTAACTGCCGCTCAATGATATAATCTTTTCCTTCTAAATCTGGTTGAATCTCTGGATTTTCCAGGTAAATTAATTTCTCTCTTTCTAGAATTTGAAGCCCTACATAAGCGCCACCTAAATCGCCGGAAACGCAAAGCAAATCGTTTTCCTGCGCACCATTTCTATAAGTTACCTTATCAGCATCAGCATAGCCAATACTGGTGATGCTAATTACTAAACCTTGCTTACTTGAAGAAGTATCGCCACCAATTAAATCTATATTGAATTTATTACAAGCCAATTCAATTCCTTTATAAATTTCTTCAACTGCTTCCAATGGAAACTTGCTAGACAAACCTAAAGAAACAGTGATCTGACTCGCTTTCCCATTCATGGCATAGATATCACTCAGGTTAACCTGAACGGCTTTATAGCCTAAATGCATCAAAGGTACATATGCCAAATCAAAGTGAATTCCTTCTAAAAGTAAATCAGTAGAAACTAAGATTTGTTTGCCTTTTGCATCTAAAACAGCCGCATCATCACCAACACCTTTTACTGAATAATCATTTCTGATTTTAAAATTAGTAGTTAGGTGTTTGATCAAACCAAATTCACCCAATTCATTAATATCTGTACGCTCTTTATTCTCAAACATATCTTTATGTAGGATTTCTCCCTATTTTTCTTTAAATATTAAACTCATCAATTCTCCTATCAATGAGAATTATAACTTATTTTCCATCCAATTTTTACCTTCAGTAAACCTGGCGATAAGCATTGCTGCCACATTATCGCCAGTTGCATTTAACAAAGTGGCCATAGGATCTACCAAAGTACCAATAATCATCGCGGGAGGTAAGGCTTCTGGCGGTAGTTGATAAGCAGAAATCATTAATAATTCTCCAATATAGCCACCATTCGGAATTCCACCTTCTACAATACTCACTAAGACGGTAATTCCCAAGGCTAAAATGATGGTATCAACATGCACTAAATCCTTACCAAAAATAGCAAAAACTACTGCTATCTTGATAATGGAACTAATACTGGAACCATCTTTATGTAATGTAGAACCTAACGGAACCGTAACATTTGCGATGTAAGCAGGTACACCCATTTTCGAAGTTCCTTCCAGGTTTGCAGGAATTGTTGCAATACTGCTACAAGTACCTACAGCAGTTAGCGAAGGCACGATATTATTTTTCCAGAATAATTTAATGGCCTTAAATCCACCGGCAATGAAAGCGTACAAGGTGAAAAATACGACAAAATAAAAAGCACCAACCCCATAATATAATCCTAAAGCCTTAGCATAAGTACCAAACAGTTGCGGACCAAAAACACCAACCTGATAAGCAAAATAGGCACCTAAACCAACGGGACCTAATTTCATAATGATAATGATTAGTTTTTTCATCACCTCATTACCAGACACCAAAAAGTTTTTAAATCCATCACCTTCCTTGCCAGCTGATAGTGTGGAAAAACCTACTAAAACTGAAAAAATAATCAGCGCCAGCATGTTCTTCCTGCTTCCGATTTCAAAAAATTCACCTACGGTTAACAGCTGTGTCATTTGCTCTCCAAAAGACTGAACTTTTTCTGTTTCAATTGGAATAGGATTATTACCCAAAGCCTGATGAATGGGAAAAATCCAGGTTGCAACCAGCGTTAACACAGCTGATATCAGTATGGTAGATAAAAAAACCAACACCATAACTGTCAGTAACCTACCCAGCTTTTTAGTACGATCGATGTTTGCTATCGCTGATGACACTGCAAAAAATACCAGCGGAATCACTGCTGTAAACAACAGGTTTAGAAATATATCTCCTAAGGGTTTTATACGCTCAACATCTTTCTCAAAAATTAAACCAACTATGCTTCCAACGGTAATCCCCGCCAAAAGCCACAATAAGCCTGAATAATTTTTAAGAATGTTATTTTTCATAGCTCTTTTTTTTAACACGAAAACAAATTTTACTTCGTGCTAATCTGTGTTTCCGTGGCAATTTTTTTATAAGCCCAATTCTGCAGAAATGTCAAGCATTCTTTGAATCGGCAAACGTGCTTTTTCAATAATATGGTCTGGAACCGTTACTTCCGGTGAACCATTTTTAAGACATAAATACAATTTCTCCAGCGTATTTCTCTTCATGTAAGGACAATCATTACACGCACAACTGTTGTTTGGCGGAGCTGGAATGAACGTTTTATCCGGACAAGCTTTTTCCATTTGATGGATAATACCGCTTTCCGTGGCTACAATAAATTCAATTGCAGGATTAGCGATGGCATATTTTAGCAGCCCGGTGGTAGAACCAATGTAATCAGCCATTCTCAAAACAGGTTCTTCACATTCCGGATGTGCAATAAACTTTGCATTTGGATGGCGCTCTTTCAATTTGGTAATTTTTTCCTGAGAGAAAATTTCATGAACCATGCAAGCTCCATTCCAAAGCACTAAATCCCTGCCTGTTTTTTTCGCCACATAAGCGCCCAGGTTACGATCCGGACCGAAAATAATTTTTTGATCTTTTGGTAAGCTTTCTACAATTTGAACAGCGTTGGTAGAAGTACAGACAATATCACTTAAAGCCTTTAATTCGGCGGTACAATTTACATAAGTGATCACCAAATGATCAGGATATTTTTCTTTGAATTTTTTAAACAAGTGCGGTGGACAACTGTCTGCCAAAGAGCAACCAGCTTTTACATCAGGCAGTAAAACTTTTTTAGCAGGAGACAAAATCTTGGCAGTTTCGGCCATGAAATGTACACCTGCAAATACAATTACCTCAGCATCAGTCTTTGCCGCTTCTTGAGATAAACCCAAACTATCGCCAATATAATCCGCAATATCCTGTATATCAGGTTCTTGATAGTAATGCGCTAAAATAATTGCATTTTTCTCTTTTTTTAATTTCTCAATTTCAGCAAATAGATCCAGGGTAGGATCAATTTCTTCTTCCACGAAACCTTTTTTGTTGATTTCTTCTAAGACATCTATGTTCATTTTTAAATTTTCCTTTTTTGAATTTTGACGTTGGTCAAAGATAAAGCTTTCCACGTCTCAATAATTAATAAGTTATTTTAAATAAATAAATCTTGTTTGTTTATTAGTGTGTTAGTATTGTTGGCAAGTTTCGAAAATTCCTTCGTTAATCTAAGTTGTTAATCGTTTACTAACATTTAGATTACATTTTTCTAATATGATGAGATTGATTTTCAGCACTATCGAAAAACGTCTTAAATGTTATCAATATTGGAATGTTAATTGTTTATAAGTGTGAGAAAAGTTAATTACTTGCACAAAGGTGCTTAAAAATTGGGCAAAAGATTGTGGCAAATTGTCTTTTTACAGTAGCTTTAAACATTCAAATTTATTTGTTAGCATTATTTCTACATAAAGCTAACAGTTGTTCTATAGTTATCAACATCGTTGATAAAGTAAATGTTTTTTAAATGAGAAAAGTAGATTTTCTGGTAATCGGTTCAGGCATAGCGGGTTTGAGTTTCGCACTTAAAGCTGCGAAATTTGGTAAGGTTTTAATTGTCACCAAGTCAAATGAGGATGAATCCAATACAAAATACGCCCAGGGAGGCGTTGCCGTTGTTGTAGATGAGGGTGATTCTTTTGATAAACATATACACGATACGCTAATTGCGGGGGATGGTTTATGTGACGAAAAAATAGTGGAAATCGTTGTAAAAGAGGGTCCCCAGCGAATTCAGGAGATCATAGACTATGGGATAAATTTTGATAAGGATAACGCTGGTTTCTATGACTTGGCCAAGGAAGGCGGACACTCCGAACACCGCGTTTTGCACTATAAAGATATCACCGGATATGAGATTGAACGCGTGTTGCTAAAAGAGATTCATGAGAATTCCAACATAGAGATATTAACACATTACTTTGCGCTTGAGTTAATCACCCAGCATCACCTTGGTAAATTTGTGGATAAACGTACCGAAGATATTAACTGTTATGGTGTATATGCCTTTAACACAGAGCTTAACGATGTGGAAAAGATTGTGGCAAACGTAACAGTAATGGCTGCTGGTGGCGCCGGGCATGTCTATTCTGCCACAACAAATCCGGTAATTGCAACCGGCGATGGAATGGCAATGGTTTACAGAGCAAAGGGAAAAGTAAGAAATATGGAGTTTATTCAGTTCCATCCAACCGCGCTGTATCATCCTGGAGAGTATCCGTCGTTCTTAATTTCTGAAGCAGTTAGGGGTTTTGGAGGTGTTCTGCGACGTAAAAACGGTGAGGAATTTATGCATGAATATGATGAGCGTAAATCATTAGCACCTCGTGATATTGTTGCCAGAGCCGTGGATAATGAAATGAAAAAATCTGGGGATGATTTCGTTTATTTAGATATTACCATGCGCAAGAAGGCAGATATTTTAAAGCATTTTCCTAATATATATGCAAAATGTTTATCTATCGGCATAGATATGACTAAGGATTATATTCCGGTTACGCCTGCTTCTCATTATATGTGTGGCGGAATTCTGGTAGATGAATACGGTCGTTCTTCAATCAAGAATCTTTATGCTTGTGGCGAATGTTCCTCAACCGGATTACATGGTGCCAATCGATTAGCTTCTAATTCGTTGCTAGAGGCTACGGTTTTTGCTCACCGGATTTATCAGGATGCTATTGAAAATTTTGAAAAGAACATTATTCCTGATCATATTCCAGAATGGGACGCAAAAGGCGTGACACAGACTGATGAAGAAATTTTAGTTACACATAACCTTAGAGAGTTACAAAAAATAATGGGTGATTATGTGGGCATTGTTCGTTCAAATTTTAGATTGGAACGTGCACATCGTCGTTTGTTTTTAATTTATCAGGAGACAGAAGAATTTTATAAAAAGAACGAAGTGTCTGTTAAACTTTGTGAATTAAGAAATGTAATTCAAACTGCTTATTTGGTAATTAAGTCTGCTATGCAGCGAAAAGAGAGTAGGGGATTACACTTTACTACGGATTATCCTGATCATGCAGCTGAATTAAAGGATACCGTATTTTAAGAACTAAATTCCCTGAAGAGCGCTTTAACCAATAATTCATTTTACATCTACCGTTTCATTATGCCTTTAATACTGCCTGTAAAAGATAAATATCCAAAAATCGGAATTGAAAATTTCATTGCTGAAAATGCCACCATTGTTGGTGATGTAGTGCTGGGGAATAATTGTTCGGTTTGGTTCAATGCAGTGATTAGAGGCGATGTAAACGCCATTACTATTGGTAATGAGACTAATATCCAAGATGGCGCTGTTATTCATGCTACCTACTTAAAAGCCGCTACGCATATCGGTAATCGTGTCTCAGTGGGACATAATGCCATTGTGCATGGTTGTACCGTTCAGGATAATGTTTTAATTGGTATGGGTGCAATTGTTATGGACCATGCAATAGTGGAACAATATTGCATCATCGCTGCAGGCTCCGTTGTTCTAGAAAATACAATTTGTGAAAGTGGGTACCTGTATGCTGGTACCCCAGCTAAAAAGATAAAGCCCATTACTGAAGAGCAAAGGGCTTTATTAAATAAATTACCAGATAATTATGTGATGTATTCGAGTTGGTTTACCAACCCATAATTACTCCTTTGGCGGTGGTGGAATAGTCAGGTTATCTACACGTTCCCAATTGGCACGTAGTGATTTTTCATCAGGAGAATACCATATTTTTTCTGGTTGGGTACCTTCTTTGATATTTCCCGTATCCCAAATGCCATTCTTGTTTTCATCGTAAACTACACGGATAAAATATTTTCCTGCAGGATAATTAGCGAAGTTAATTGATCCATTTTTTGAGATATTGTATCCTTTAATGGTGTTTTTCTTTTCATCAATAAACTCTACAATATAACTTTTAGTAGTGTCGGGTACAGCGATATTCAAGGCTAAAGTACCATAACTATCAGTAGTTTCGAGCCTGAATGTCTTGTTAATTTCTTTATTCTTTGCATTAAATATTGCAGTGAATGCTCCCGGCGCAAATTTAATATCGTATGTTTTTTTATTTCGCCAGGTAAACTTAATATAATATTTTAGAAAGTCTACACTATCCTTCACCACTTCAAAATTTGTTCTCTTCACAGAGTCTTCGAGGAGTGTAATTTTAGATTGATCTGCCGCGTTTACCGGAAAGTTGAAGTTTAATGTGTATCGTTGATATGGATTTAACTTACCGGAGCTGATATTGTCTGTTATTGTTAAATCTCTGGTATAATTATCCTTTCTGCCACGGTTAAAATTAACCACCTGCAATACTTTACCTTGATCCTGGATGGCCAGTTTAACAGAGTCAAAGCTTAAATCTGTCAACCAAACTTTAGCGGTATCGTTTAACTTATTAAAAAATACACTTTTGCCAACATCGGCAGCCGGAGGATCCATTACCGTTATTTTTGGCTGCTTTAACTTTTGATTAAATATCAGCGAAATACTTCCATCATTATTGAACTTACGATCCAAAATTCTAAATTCAGGTGCAAGCTCTTTAAATACCTGAAGATTAATATTTTCTATGTTTTTATCGATTGTGATTGGCTCTTTGATGTATCCTACTTCATCTGATAGCTGTTGATAAACTTTGTCTCCACCACCTTCTGTTTCCTTTAATGCATACACTTTGTATAGGCCTTTTCTTAAATTATTTAATTTATAGTTTCCAGAACTATCGGTCAGTGTATAAATAGATGCGCGCTTTTTTCCAAATAAGGTATCACGTTCAACTGGTAGGATGAATACAACGGCTTCTTTTTCAAAGTTTCCAGTTAATGCATTACTAACTTTTCCGCTTATTGAAAGAGAATCTATTTCTGCACCTGTAGAAAAGACATAAGAGAGATTTTTGATAATGTTATTTTCATTTATATCTGCAACAGACTTACCGAAGTTTAAAGTGTACGTGGTATTCTTTTCTAAAGTATCTTGTAAGTCAACTTCGAGAATTTTTTTTCTTGCCTTTAAAATAGGAGGGCGTTCCTGATCTGGTGAAATGGAAAATTCCTTAAATTCATTATTAAGTTTTACAAATTCGTCAAATTCGATTACGATCTTCTTGGCATTAAAATTACGGGTCAAATTTTTTGGCGTCATCACTACTACCTTTGGAGGTTTAGTATCTTTTGGACCACCTTGTGGTGTTTGCATGCTTGCACACCCAAAAATGAGAAGCATGAAGCATACAACCACATAATTTTGAATACTAAAATATCTATATCTTAAATTTGGCATTTTTTAAGCGATCTAACGAATTATTACGTTTTTTGGAACCACAACATTAAAAAAACTTTTTAACGTCTTATATATGATTATATTAATCCAAGTTATTTAAATATATAAATAACTGATAATCAATTACTTATTTATAAAAACCATTAAAACTGATATATCTGAAGGAGAAACACCGGAAATTCTTGAAGCCTGACCTAAAGTTCGTGGTTTTATCTTAAATAATTTTTCACGAGCTTCTTTAGAGATAGAACTTATCTTATTATAATCGAAATCTGGCTTAATTTCTTTGTCTTCCATTTTAAGCATTTTTGCTACAATCTCATTTTCTTTTTCGAAATAGCTTTCATACTTAATTTTAATTTCTGCCTGTTCAATCGTCTGATCATCTAAATCTTTGGTAGCTTCAGCTAAAGGTTTGCTCACTTTTATAATATCTTGTAAACCAACATGCGGCCTTCCGATTAAACTGTGAATTTTAACATTTTGATTTAAAGGACTTGAACCTAAATTTTCTAATGTTTCATTTACGTCGCTCATTTCTATTCCCTGAGTTTTAGTAAACTTAACCAGGGTATCTGCGTTGGCTACTTTTTGCTTCACCTTCTCTAAACGCTCGTCGGAAATCAGCCCCAATTGATGGCCAATAGGAGAGAGGCGGATATCTGCATTATCTTGTCTTAACAATAGACGATGCTCAGCTCTTGATGTGAACATGCGATATGGTTCATCAGTTCCCTTAGTTACAAGATCATCTATTAATACACCTATATAACTGTCTGATCGTTTCATAATCAGTTCATGTTGATCAGTAATTTTTTGATGCGCATTTATACCAGCCATGAATCCTTGGCATGCCGCTTCTTCATATCCGGTAGTTCCATTAATCTGTCCAGCTAAAAATAAATTGCTTATTGATTTTGTTTCTAGCGTAAGAGATAATTGAGTAGGCGGGAAGAAGTCGTACTCAATAGCATAACCTGGCCTGAACATTTTTGCATTCTTAAAGCCAGGAATTAACCTAAGTGCTCTTTGCTGAACATCTTCAGGAAGCGATGTAGAAAAACCATTTACATAAATTTCACACGTGTTCCATCCTTCTGGTTCTACAAAAATCTGATGTCTGTCGCGTTCGGCGAAGCGATTGATTTTATCTTCAATAGAAGGGCAATATCTTGGGCCTAATCCTTTGATTCTTCCGGTAAACATCGGAGACTTCTCAAAACCTTCTTTCAGCGTTTCGTGAACTTCGCCATTGGTGTAAGTGATCCAGCAACAACGTTGATCTGTCGAAACTTTAGTATCAGTGAAAGAAAACTTGTTAGGGTTTTCATCTCCCCACTGTTCTTCCATTTTGGTATAATCTAAACTTCGTCCGTCAACACGGGGTGGAGTACCAGTTTTCATTCTTCCTGATTCCATTCCCAATTCTACTAGTTGTTCTGTGATTCCAGTAGAAGCCCGTTCCGCTGTTCTGCCGCCTCCAAACTTTTTTTCTCCAATATGCATTACCCCATTTAAAAACGTACCGTTAGTAAGCACAACTGCTTTACTTTCTATATCGATTCCTAATGAAGTTTTTACGCCGTAAACTGTATTTTCTTTTACTAAAAGACCAACTACATTATCTTGCCAGATATCTAAATTAAGTGTGCGTTCCAATGCTAATCTCCATTCTTCAGCAAATCGCATTCTATCTATTTGTGCACGGGGACTCCACATTGCAGGTCCTTTAGATTTATTTAACATCCTAAACTGGATGGTAGATTTATCTGATATAATACCTGAATAACCACCCATTGCATCGACTTCGCGGACGATTTGCCCTTTAGCTACACCACCCATGGCCGGGTTACAACTCATTTGAGCGATAGTGCCCATGTTCATTGTAATCAATAAAACTGATGATCCTAAATTAGCTGCAGCTGCAGCAGCTTCACAGCCTGCATGGCCTGCGCCAACAACAATCAAATCATATTTTGAAAACATTCTATTCTATTTAAATTGTTTCACGTGGAACAGTAGTTTATGTTTATTTAATTCAATAGATGTTTCACGTGAAACATCTATTGAATTACACGTTTTTCCTATTCAGATAATTCTAACCAACGTAAGGTTAAATCATCTAATTTAGTTTTTAATAATTCAATCTCTGAAGAAACTTCCTGGATTTTAACGTAATCTGCCGAATCAATATTATTGAGAATTTTCGTTAACTCAGTTATTTTATCTTCAGTCGCTGTCATTGCTTTTTCACTATCATCTAACTCTTTCTGTTCTTTAAAACTCAGTTTTTTAATAGATTTTGTTGGGGTGTTTTCAGGTGTTGGTACATTGACTTTTTTAGAATCCTGCTTTACTTTTGGCTGATCTAAACTTAAACGATATTCAGAATAATTACCATTATATATCTTAACCACACCTTCACCTTCCATAATAAATAGTTGATCACTCATCTTATCTAATAGGTATCTATCGTGAGAAACCAGCATTAAAATACCAGGGAAATTTTCTAAGAATTCTTCCAAAACATTTAGGGTGTCAATATCTAAATCATTAGTGGGCTCATCTAAAATTAAAAAGTTTGGGTTTTGCATCAATACCTTCATCAGGTTCAAACGCTTTTTTTCTCCTCCGCTTAATTTTTCTACCATTCCGTGTTGTTTCTTCGGTGGAAATAGAAAAAGTGTTAATAGGGCAGATGCCGTGATCACAGAACCATCTGCCATCTTTATATATTCAGCATCAGATTTTACAATATCGATTACCCTTTCTTTTGGATCAAAAGTTAAACCGCCTTGTTTATAATAACCAAAAACTGTTGTATCACCCGTATCAACATTCCCTGCATCAGGAATTAGTTGACTTGTAATAATATTTAATAAGGTGGATTTACCAGTTCCATTTTTTCCAGCCAACCCAATTCTGTCGCCCTTTTTAAAGGTATAACTAAAATCGTTAATGATGGGGCGTCCGTCAAAAGCTTTTGCAACGTGTTCAACCTCAATAATTTTACCACCTTGACGCGACATTTTCATTTGCAAGTTAATGGTCTGATTATCAGACTTCTTTTTAGATTTCTCTTCTAAATCATAAAAAGCATTAATTCTGGCATTAGATTTCGTTCCACGGGCCTGTGGCATGCGTCTCATCCACTCTAATTCTTTCTTTAATAACTGTTGATTCTTATGTAAAACCGTTGCATCCTGAGCTTCCCGCTCTGATTTCTTTTCTAAATAATAAGCGTAATTACCATTATAATTAAAAATCTTACCTCTGTCTAACTCAACAATCGTATTGCAAACGTTATCCAGGAAATATCTATCATGGGTAACTAAAAGTATAGTTTTTTGTCCGGTAGTCAAAAGTTTTTCTAACCATTCAATCGTATCAATATCCAAATGGTTGGTAGGCTCATCTAAAACTAAAATCTCCGGATCTTCGATTAATAGTTTAGCCAATGCCAAACGTTTCTTCTGACCTCCTGAAAGTGTAGCTATTTTTTGCTGCAGGTGAGTTATACCCATCCTGTTAAGAATAGTTTTAATCTCATGCTCGTACTCCCATGCGTTGTGCTCACTTAATTCTTCGTATAAACGGTTAAGTGTCTTTTCATCGGGATTAGGATCTTCTATTAATTCTTCATATTCTTTAATCAGCTGCTGTTGCTTATTTTCTAAAGAGAAAATGTGATCACTGATAGAATAACCTTCTGTAAACTGAGGCTCCTGATCGAGAAATCCAATTTTAACAGCTTTATTTTTTACAATTTTACCTTCCAGCGGAGGGAACCTTTCGGCAAGTAATTTCAGTAAGGTACTTTTACCAGCCCCATTAATTCCAACTAACGCCACGCGTTGACCAGAGTTAATCCCTAAGGTTAAATTTTTAAATAGCCATTCATCATGATAACCATGACCTAAGCCTTCTGCCGCAATTAGTGTGCTCAATTTTTTTGTATTTCGGATTTATAAAGGAAAATTAGTGCAAAAGTAAGTATAAATTATTTGGAACAGAGACATCATGGATCAAACCTATTCTGTATCAGTTAAAAATGGCAGAATATTGATTGTTAGTTGAGATCAATTTGCTTCGGAAACACGGAATAAATTCTCATACTCCGTGATATCCGCGTTTCTGTGGCATAACTAGAGAGGGAAGTAGTGGCTGCAATTTACATCTTAATGAAGGCTAAAAATGAAGTTGCCACGGAAACACAGAAAAGCACGGAAATAGATTCTCATACTTCGTGATCTTCGCATTTCTGTGGCATAAATAAA
Source organism: Pedobacter sp. CFBP9032 (assembly GCF_034045265.1). Lineage (NCBI taxonomy): Bacteria > Pseudomonadati > Bacteroidota > Sphingobacteriia > Sphingobacteriales > Sphingobacteriaceae > Pedobacter > Pedobacter sp. CFBP9032. The sequence goes on from NZ_JAXCWE010000004.1 coordinate 283,997, forward strand.
GGTGAACATCGCGGCTGGAATTGTTTTTACAGCTTAATGGAGGCTAAAAACTACTTTGCCAAGTAAACACAGAAAAGCACGGAAATAGATACTCATACACCGTGATCTCCGCGTTTCTGTGGCATGACAATAAGGGAAGTAGTGGCAGGAACTGCGTTACATTTTAATAAAGGCTAAAAATGAAGTTGCCACGGAAACACAGAAAAGCACGGAAATAATTCTCATACTCCGTGATCTCCGCGTTTCTGTGGCATATAAGAGAACAAAGTAGCTGAAATTGCTTACAGCTTAATACAAGTTAAGAAATAATTTGTCGAGGAAACACAGAATAGCACTGAAATAAATTCTCATACTCCGTGATCTCCGCGTTTCTGTGGCATAACGATAAGGGAAATAGTGGCTTGAATTGCGTTACATCTTAATGTAGGCTAAAAATTAATTTCCCACGGAAAGATAGAATAGCACGGAATAAATACTCATACTCCGTGATCTCCGCGTTTCTGTGGCATAACAATAAGGGAAGTAGTGGCAGGAACTGCGTTACATTTTAATAAAGGCTAAAAATGAAGTTGCCACGGAAACACAGAAAAGCACGGAAATAACTCTCATACTCCGTGATTTCCGCGTCTCTGTGGCATAACTAAAGAGGGAATTAGTGGCTGGAATTGCGTTACATTTTAATAAAGGCTAAAAATTAATTTGCCACGGAAACACAGAAAGGCACGGAAATAAACTCTTATACTTCGTGATCTTCGCATTTCTGTGGCATAACCTTAGGGGAACTTCAAACGAAAACAGCGGCTGGAATCGCTCCGCCGCTGCTTCAATCATTAACTAAAACTAAACTATTTTTTTAAATGCTTTAAGCCATTAAGCGATAGCATGAGGTCATCTTCTGGTGTTTTTATATTGATAAGACAATAGATGCCGCCAAACGTTTCAATGGGTTTCTGGATAATATACCAGCATAGGTTAATTATCGACGAACTGCTCTCGTATATAGACGAATGGGATAGGTGTATGGAGAAACCAACTTCTAGAAGTTGGTCTTTATGGTGTTGTGGGTATTATATTACTAGAACTGTTTAGATACAGTTACAGGTAAGTCACACATGGTAATCTTTTCACTAATTTAGAATACCAACGGTAGTATCAGATAGATTCTACTTGAGATAAACAACAACTATTTTCAGTATATGTCTGGTTTAAACCAAGCCAACATTAGTTCTATAATTCAAATACTCATCTTCTTTTTGAGTCATCAAAGCTTTCGCTACTTTACCTTTATCCTTGTAGCCTAACAAATGGAGTGTTCCATGAATCATAATGCGGCATACCTCATCAAAATCATTTGTGTTAAATGTTTTTGCATTCTCTTTTACCCGTTCTATGCTAATGAAGATATCGCTAACGATTTGCTTATCTATTTCTGAATTATCAAAAGTAATGATATCAGTGTAAGTATCGTGATTTAAATATTGTTGGTTAATCCCTAAGAGGTACTCATCACTGCAGAAAATAAAGTTGAGTTCCTGCAACTTAAAACCCTCCTTTTCTATGGCGGCTTTAATCCATTTTTTAACCTTTAGTTTTTGAGGGAGACGATAAGAAATTGATTCTGTAAAAAAGGAAATTGCAGGCATTTTAGTTTGTTTAAGGCTGCAAATTTAAGAAATATTATGCAGGTAACTTAGCTGCAGGTTTGCAGATTATTTCTTTTTAAAATTCAATTTAGGATTTCTTGCTATATGGAAGATAGCAAAGATTATTACTCATCATTTAATGATTTTAAGTATTCAGCGATTTTATTTTTGTAATAATAATTTAAACTAGGCGGTAGCTTCTGCAACATATCGTTACCATTTTTTTGCTGTTGCTTATATTGTTCAAGCATTTTTTGGTAGGACGGCGGAAACTCCTTTGCCGCTTTACTTTCACGTTTAGCATCTTCTTCCTGGTCACGCTCTGCTTTTTCAGCATTTAATAATTTGGTTAACAGCTCTTTCTGCCTGTTCAGTGTTTCCTGTTGTAAACGCTTATTAACCAAATCACTTTCCGTCTGTTTCATTTCTTTGATGGCTTCATTCAGGTTACCCATCTTGCCCGATCCATCTTTATTTTCTTCGCGGTTAATTTTTTCCAATGCCTGGCGAATCATTTGCTGCTGTTGTGCCATCTTGCCAAACTCCTGGCTCATCTGTCCTTTGCCAACAGTCCCTTGGTTGCCACCAGATTTTTGCATCTGCTCACGAGCCTTTTGCATACTCTTATTTAATTGCTCCTGCATCTGCGAAAGTTGTTTCATCCCTTGCTTTTGCTTCTTACCACTACCACCTTTTGAATTTTTGCTCATGTTCTGCAATTGATTAAGCGCTTCGCTTAACATCAGAGATAGATTATTGATCGAAGTCATGGTAAACTGCTGATAACGATTCGCATCTGGCGTTCTTCTTTCTCCCAAATTTTCTAAACTTTTGTCGAGGTTGAAATTGATCTTATTCATTTCCTCGTTAACTGTTGATTCAATTTGAGGAACGCGTTTACTTAGGGCATACAAACTATCTGCAATAGTTTTCAGATTATCTTTGATGCTCCTTTGTTTTTGAACATGGGTTGTATACGATGGATCTGCCTGGTTCATTTTTTTGAGTGTCAGCATCACTTTTTCCTGTTCAAATGATGTATTTAATAAGTTTTCCAATAAACGGCGCAATTCTTTAGCATTCAGGTTATTTTCCATTTCCTCGCCCTGTTGCTGCATTTCGCTCATTTTTTTTGAGAGCTTCTCCATTTGTTCGCCCGCTTTTTGTTGCTTCTGACTAGCGCCTTTAGCATCTTTTTTATCTAATGCATCTTTACTGTCTTGTTGCTCTTTTTGTATCTCCTGAACATCTTTTTCAGGGTTTTCAAACGGATTTGGCTTCTCTAAAGATTTATTTTTTTCTTCCAGTTTCTTCAAATCATCTTTTAAATCTTTCATCTCCTTATTAAGGGCATCTTGCTTCTGTTTAAGCGATTCATTATCTTGTTTTTTGTCTCCGGTTTCTTTGCTTAATTCCTTTTGTTCTTTTGCCAACTCATTTAAACGGTCGATATCATTCTGAAGACTTTGTTCAAATTCTAGTTGTTTGTACAACTCCAAAATTCTATCTAATTCATTTTTAAGGGTTTTATTATCCAACTGCATTTTCGAAAGCTCGTTCTGCGTCTGATCCTTATTTTTCTCATTCATTAAATTCTGAAGCTTTTGCAAGAGCTCCTTTGTTTTGTCGTCAAGCACATGATCGAACAAATCTTTAATCTGCTTTTGCTTTTCCAGAAGTTCTTCGGTTTGTTTTTGATCTTCCTGCTGCTGGATGTTTTTATCATTTTGTTCCTTAATCTCCTTTACTGCTTCATCCAATTGCTTTTGTTTCTCTAATAGCGCTTCAATTTGTTTTTTATCCTCGAAAGAGATCTGTTTTTTATCAATTAAACTTTCTGCAACCTTTTTACTTTCCTTTTCAATCGTGTTGGCTAAACGAATGGCCGATTGAACTTTTTTCTTTAGTGCCTGGCTGTTCGCATTTACCAGTTCTGCCGTTTCTTTTTGAGTTGGTGATTTAAAGATTTTAAGTTCAGAACGGGTAATTTTAGCACCGTTAACACCATCGTTATCAGCAACTTCAAAATAATATTCAATATCTTGTCCAGGCTTCACTGAAACCAATTTCAAGTCCCAGAAATAGAAGAATTGGTTTTCTATAGCATTACTTTTGATTGGGATATTTTTAGTAACCGCACTGATGAGTTTATTATTTTCCTTGATATTATACTTGAAACTTAATCGGCTAAAGCCATAATCATCAGTTACCTGTCCGCTAAAATATAACGCTTTATTGCTTATTGAATCTGCCTTTTCCTTTACTGCTATTTCTGGCGACTGATCTTTAATAACCGTAATTTGATGTGATAAAGAGTCTTTTACAGCGATAAAATCATTCTTAGGCGTAATGCTATACTTCGAATTATTTTTGATGGTAGTGCCAAATGCCGATGCATTTTCTATCACCTTCAGTGTATTTTCGGTACCATTTAAAATGAAAAGGAGGGCGTTACTTTTTTCTGTTTTAAAGTTCCAGGTCACCCGAGTGCCTTCTGGTAAAAGCATATCGCCAACATTTGCAACCACTTCATTTTTTTTACCCAGGTAGCCCGGATAGCTTAAAGTAGCAGTTGCGCTTAACAATTCAGGACGTGGTTTAACGTTAATCAGAAACACGGCAGAACTAAAACCACCACCTTTAAAGATTAGTTTTTTATCGCTCTGTACATTTTTAAGCGTGTAATTAAATTTGGTAGTCTGTTCTTTTTCCAGCTTATAAGTATTCTTTTCATCCTCCACATATACGTCCGCTGGAAGCTCATCTCCTTTCAATTTCAAGTGAAGTGTGAGGTCATCGCCTTGTGTAATGATTAGATTTTTATTCAATAAATTGAAGCTAAAGGGTGCTTTTGGAGCGATATATTCATCATATTTCAAGAAACTTGTGGTTCCATCGCGTAAAATAGCAGGAGCAATAATTGCGATGAGGAGAATAACAGCAAGCGGACCAAACAGATATTTAAGGTATTTCTTATTATCATGAATGCGAACAGCCGTGTAAAAGGGAACAGGTTTTAACTCCAATATTTTCTGATCGATACTGGCCAGAATCAGCTGATTATTTTCAGGGCGTTGCGCTGATAACTGCTGTAACTGAAGCGTATTTAAAAGTTTATCCTTAATATCGTGAAAGTGGTCTCCAATAATTACGGATGCTTCATCAAAAGAGAGGTGCTTGCCTAATTTCAACATGGAAAGAAGTGGCTTGATGATTAAAAAACCAATCAGTAAGAAACCAATCAATACATAAGAAAAGAAGATAAATGTTTTGAATCCGGCTGTAGGGTTAAGGTAATACAAGCTTAAAAATACTACTAAATATAGGGCGAGGAGCGTGGCAGCCGCGTAGATGCTCCCTCGCAAAATTCTATTCAAATAGAACTTACGGATAAACTCTTCTATCTTTTTTAGTAATTCATTGTAGTTATTGCTTACCATATCACCGTAAATGTAAAAATTGTTCCCATCAATTAAAAGAACCTGCTGTAAGGTAACGCGTTTATTTCAAATCATTTATTTCCTATTCCGTGTAAATCTGTGTCTCCGTGGCAACATTTTTATGGACTTGATTTTTAACCACATATAATCTTTGCTATGTGTTGGTATTTTTTGCCACGGAAGCGCTGAACCACGGAAAATCTTCAAACTTGTTCCGTGAAAATCTGTGTTTCTGTGGCAATATTATTAGCCACATCATTCCTTGTTATGAGTTGGTATTTTTTGCCACGGAAGCACTGAACCACGGAAAATCTTCAAACCTATTCCGTGTAAATCTGTGTTTCCGTGGCAATATTATTAGCCACATCATTCCTTGTTATGAGTTCGTATTTTTTGCCACGGAAGCACTGAACCACGGAAGATTCTTCAACCCTATTCCGTGTAAATCTGCGTTTCCGTGGCAATATTTTTATTCTTCTAATTATTAACCACACATAACTCCTTGCTATGACTTGGTCTTTTTTGCCACGGAAGCACTGAACCACGGAAGATTCTTCAACCTTATTCCGTGTAAATCTGCGTTTCCGTGGCAACATTTTTATTCTTCTAATTATTAACCACACATAACTCCTTGCTATGACTTGGTCTTTTTTGCCACGGAAGCACTGAACCACGAAAAATCTTCAAACCTATTCCGTGTAAATCTGTGTTTTCGTGGCAACATTATTAGCCACATCATTCCTTGTTATGAGTTCGTATTTTTTGCCACGGAAGCACTGAACCACGGAAGATCTTCAAATGTATTCCGTGTAAATCTGTGTTTCCGTGGCAATATTTTCAGTCTGATTATTAATCACATCCTCATTTAAAAATTGTTATCTTGATTAACTTAATACAAAGGTTACATAGATTTAAAATTGATCTTGCTCTAAAAATCTACTTTTGATCTTTCGTAAAAAGCCAAAATATGAAACGATTATATATATTAACCTTTATGGTTTTAATTTTCACAGCTTCGTTTGCTCAAAAATTTAATTGGAATAAAAATCAGGTCATTGCTCACCGCGGAGCGTGGAAGAAAAATAAATTTCCTGAAAATTCAATCGCCTCTCTTAAAGAAGCAGTTCGTTTAGGTTGTTATGGATCTGAGTTCGATGTGTGGATGACTTTGGATAAAGTTTTAGTTATTAACCACGATCCGGAATTTCAGGGGTTAACGATAGAGAAAGTTAATTATACCGATTTACTGACCAAAACGATGAGTAATGGGGAGAAAATTCCTACACTGGAAAATTATCTGCTGGAAGGTAAAAAGCAAAATACAACCAAATTAATTCTGGAGATAAAGCCATCCCTGATCAGCAAAGAAAGGGGAATAGAAGTAACCAATGCCAGTATAGATATGGTTAAAAAACTAGGTATGCTGGATTGGGTAGAATACATCAGCTTCGACTACGATTATTGCAAACGGGTGGTTGAACGATTACCAAAAGCAAAGGTGGCCTATTTGCGTGGAGAAATCAGTGCGGCACAGCTTAAAGCCGATCGATTAACGGGCGCAGATTATCATTACAGTATTTATCAGAAAGACGGATGGATAGAAAATGCGCATCAACTGGGTTTAACCGTTAATGCGTGGACAGTAAATGCAATGCCGGAAATGCAATGGCTTTTGGCGCATCAGGTAGAGTACATTACCACTAATGAACCCGAATTGCTTTTTGAACAATTGAAGAAAACGCCAGTGGCTACAGGCTGGAAATTAAAATGGAGCGATGAATTTAATGATGCTGGTTTGCCATTAACAAAAAACTGGAGTTATGATGTCGGCGGAAAAGGCTGGGGTAATAACGAATTGCAATATTATACAGATGCTGATACATCGAATGCCAAAGTAACTAAAGGCAACTTAAACATCACAGCACTTAAAATAGCAAAGGATAAAAATGAATATACCTCGGCTAGGTTAGTAACCAAAAACAAGTTTGATTTTAAATATGGAAGGGTAGAGGTGAGGGCAATGCTTCCAAAAGGAAGAGGTTTTTGGCCTGCAATCTGGGCGTTGCCTACAGATTGGAAATATGGCGATTGGCCAAAAAGTGGTGAAATAGATATTATGGAGCATGTTGGCTATGAGCCAGATAGCGTGCATGGAACAGTGCATACTGAAAAGTTTAACCACATGATTAATACTCAGGTAGGGAAGGCTTTGAAAATTAATCCATATGATGCTTACCATGTTTACGCAGTAGAATGGTTTAAAGATAAGATTGACTTTTTCATTGATGACCAAAAATACCTCACCTTTAAAAATAATGGGAAAGGGAGTGCATACTGGCCATTCGACCAGAATTTCCACATCATTTTAAATATGGCTGTTGGTGGTAACTGGGGAGGTAAAAAAGGAGTGGATGATGCCATTTTCCCGGCAACTATGAAAGTGGATTACGTAAGGGTTTATCAGAAATAAGGAAATATAAGTTACGAACTGAAAACTGAAAATTGTAAACTGAAATATGGATTCTCGCAGGGCATTTTTAAAAAAAGCAGCGTTATTTGCCGGGTCGGCAGGCATGGCTAGTGTATCATCAGCAGCAGTAATTAAAGCAATGGCTATTGATCCGGAATTAGGGAGTAGCTTTTACGATGCTGAACACATTGTATTTCTGATGCAGGAGAATCGATCTTTCGACCACATGTTTGGAACGATGAAAGGTGTACGTGGATTTAACGACCCACACCCACACATTCAACCAGATGGAAACAAAGTTTGGCTGCAAAAAGACGGTCAGGGGTTTACTTATGTACCATTTCATGTAGATATCAATAAAACTAAAATTACCTGGCAAGGTGGTTTGCCTCATTCGTGGAATGATCAGGTGGCGGCGCGAAATGGTGGTAAATATGATCAATGGGTGCCCGTAAAAACACCAATGACACTAGCTTACTACGATAGAAAAGACATTCCGTTTTATTATGCATTAGGTGATGCTTTTACCGTTTGCGATCAGCATTTTTGTTCCTCCTTAACTGGTACTACGCCAAACCGCCTATTTTTCTTTACCGGAACAGTTCGGGGAGAAAAAAGTGCGAATCAAATAGCTGTAGTTAATAATGATCAGGCAGAATCACAAAATAATGTGTTTGTAGATTGGCCAACTTTTCAGGAAACGTTAGAAGATAATGGGGTAGATTGGAGAATTTACCAAAATGAACTGTGGACATCAAAGCTTCCGGAAGGAGAGGTGGATGATTGGTTGGGAAATTATGGAGATAACCCCATTGAATACGTTAGCAGGCATCATGTTAAGCTTTCTGCTTACTTCAGAAAAAATGGCGACCATACCGTGAAACCACCTTTATCTGCTGCGCAAGTACAGGCGAAATATGATCAGCTTTCGCAGAGAGAAAAGAACCTGATAGATAAGGCTTTCCAAACCAACATCAAAGAAAAAGATTATCTTGAACTTGAACCTTTCACATTTACTAATGATCAGGGTAAATCTGAAACCATTAATATCCCTAAAGGAGACATTTTTCATCAGTTTCGAAAAGATGTAGATAGTGGTAAACTACCAACAGTATCGTGGCTGGTGGCACCACAGCGATTTTCAGATCATACCAGTTCCCCGCTTTACGGAACCTGGTATGTAAGTGAAGCCTTAGATATTTTAACCAAAAATCCTGAAGTTTGGAAAAAGACCATTTTCATTTTAACGTATGATGAAAACGATGGCTATTTTGATCATCAACCACCATTTGTGGTTCCAAATCCAAATGATCCAGCTACAGGGAAAGTATCTGCCGGAATAAATTATGCAACAGATTTCGAAAACAAAAAAGGAAGTCCGATTGGCTTAGGCTACCGAGTACCATTTGTGGTTGCTTCGCCATGGAGCAGGGGAGGTTTTGTAAACTCTCAGGTCTTCGATCATACCTCATCGTTGCTGTTTATGGAAAAATGGCTAAGTAAGAAAACCGGAAAACAGATAAAAAGTGATAACATCAGCGACTGGCGAAGAGCAATATGCGGCGATCTTACTTCAGTATTCAGGCCGTATAATGGAGAAGAAATTAAACGCCCAACACCATTAGAAAGAGACGATGTGGTTGCCAGTATTGGTAATGCTAAAAATAAGCCGGCTCAATCCGGACCAACGGCTTTAAATGAAACAGAAATTTCAAAAATCAATAAGTTTGAAGCCTTTTCATCCCAAGCCTCTGCGCATGCTCCAAAACAAGAAAATGGAACAAAGCCAGCATGCGCACTGCCATATCAACTGAATGTAGATGCGAATGTGGTAAATGACCAGATAGAAATCCTTTTACAAGCGGCTAAAACACCTTTTGGTAATCCTATAGAGAATACAGGTGCGCCATTTAATATGAGCACCAATGCCCGTTTTAAAGGTGTTAAAGGAAAAATATGGGCTTATGCAGTGAAGGCTGGTGATCAATTACAGGAAGTGATCAAGATCAATGATTTTGATGGGCAGGTTTACGACCTATCGATATCAGGACCAAATGGCTTTTACCGACATTTTGCCGGCAATAAAAACAACTCACACATTCACATCATCGCTTATCCTGAAGAGATTGGATTAGTGCCTAAAAAGCTTTCAGGTCATCTGATCTTATCGTTGGAAAACAAAGGAGATAATCCAACGGAAATTCAAATTATAGATAATAAGTATCAGGCAAGCGAGCAGAAAATTCACTTGAAGGCAAAAACTACTTTAAAAGTTTCATTAGATCTTTCTAAAAATGCCAACTGGTATGACTTCAGTATCATAAAGAAAGGGAAAGAGGTTTTTAAACATCGCTATGCTGGCAAGATAGAAACGGGAGCGATTACCACAACCGACCCTTTTATGGGGAATGTGCTGTAATATTTCAGTTATTGCAAATATTATTGATTTATACGCAAAAAGACGCAAGCTCATTCAGTTTGCCATCTCATTGAAAAAGGCTGTGCGTAATGAAGATTTATGTGCTCTTCGTGGTTCAAACCATGGCTTTGCGATTCTGAGATTTTTTCCTTTGTGGTTAAGAAAAAAAGGCCTTGTAGGCCGACCTAAAACCCTATTGGCAATTCTACCTGGATTTTATCCCAGGCGGCAATTAAGGATGCACCATTTGTAAGCGGCAAAAATGTTAAAGAGAAATATTCAATGGGCTTGGATAGGGCTTTAACAGGAACATCAACACGAAGTACGTCTTTGGTTGCATCGTAAGTAAAAGCGCCCCACTTATCTGTTTGCTTATTGATGATGATCGTCCACTTATCTTTATTCGGGATCGCAAATAAGCTATAAGTACCGGCTTTAATTTTTTTACCACCAATGGTCACTTTTTTAAAAAAGCGAATTTCTGTACTTTCATTGGCTCCAAAGCGCCAAACCTTTCCATATTGTTCCAGTACACCAAAAATTTCTCGCCCTTTCTTTTGCGGACGGGAGTAAATAATCTTGATAACAGGCTTTAACCCCTCACCATCTTTTGATTTTGGTGTATTAATAGGAAAATAAAGAATATCAGCCGGGCTAGGATCTGCAAGAGGGAATTTTATTTCGGTAGAGACACGCTCCTGAGCTTTTGTACTAAAGCACAACAAAGCGAAAACAATAATAAAAATATTTCTCATTTGCTTTGAGTTAATTCAATTCAAAAGAACATTCTTGGTGGGTAACTGCGGGTTAGTATTTTCTACCTTTAACGATAGCATTTAAAAATAATCCGGCGGTTAACATTCCTAAAACACCACCTAGCGTAGCGAAGATGTAATTCTGAGTAATGATTGCTCCAGTTAAAACGCCAAAAAATAATCCTAATGCGTAATATAACCAGTTGAAATTATTGCTGCTGTTTTCTTGTAAACTCATTTTTTAAATATTTGGTGGCAAAGTTAGTATTTATTTTAAAATTTGATTTGTGATAAGCAGTCAATTTTCTAAATAATTAACAGTTTTTGCTATCAAGATGTTTCATGACGATAAAAAAATGAAATCCTTAGCCTAAATCTCCCTGCTTATCAGTTAAACAAAAAAATATTAATTGCTATTAATTAAGGCTTTATCAGGGTAATGTAAAAGAAGTATGAAAACATTTGGATATTAATCAAACGATTGATTAATTTTGTGCGATCAAAAAGAAATGAAAATAGAAAAAATAGATAAAAAACAAGCCATACTGGATGCGGCCGAAAAACTGTTCTGTGAAACAGGTTATGAGGGCACATCAACCCGTCAGATTTCGAAGGAATCGGGTGCTAACATGGCAATGATTAATTATTATTTCGGTTCAAAAGAAGGGGTATTTATTGAGATTATGAATAGCCGCATTGCCGGTTTCGGTTCTCAATTGAAAATCATTAATGAAGATAAGATTTCTGCAATGGAAAAATTGAACCGGGTAATTGATGGCTATGCCAATCGCATTCTGGCTAACCCGTCTTTTCATAAAATGATGCATCGGGAGTTGTCGTTAACCCAGCGCCCTGAAATGTACAATAAAATTAAAGATGCAATGAGCCAGAACATGCAGTTGCTGGAAAAGATTTTAACTGATGGGCAAGATGACGGGAGTTTTAGAGAAGCCGATAACAGGCTCATTATTGCCACCATTATGGGAACGCTTACCAATATTGTGATTTCTCCAAATAAAGTTATACCGGATTCTGACTTCGATTTAAATGTGCCTAAAGATAAAAAAATGATGAAAGACAGGGCGGTGGCTCACCTACAAGATTTACTAACAGTTTATTTAACAACAAAAAAATGATCCCCAAATCAATAAGATTAATGCTTGCGGCATCATTAGTTCCTGCGGCTTTATTTGCACAAAGCTCAAAAGAATTAAACATTAACCAGGCAATTGAACTTGGCATAGCCAATAGTAAAAACTTAAAATTATCTCAGAATAAAATAGATCAGGCTGTTGCACAGCTTGAAGTGGTTAAAGATAATGTGCTGCCATCAGCAAATGCCAGCTTCATTTACAACCATGCTGAAATTCCCACCACTACTTTCACCTTACCCGGAGGTGGTTCATCTTTGCAACTTCCTAAAAGAGCTGATGCTTTTGTAGGTACTGCGGCCATTCAGGAATTGGTTTATGGTGGGGGTAAATTAAAATATGCCAAAGAATCTACTAAATTATTAGCAGATGTGGCCCGCTTAGATGCCGATAAAAGTAAGGAAGAAATTACCTATGCGGTAATCAACACCTATTATTCGCTCTATAAAGTGGCACAAAGTAAAAAGGTTGTCGATCAGAATTTAGAATCAATTGCTGCACAGATTAAACAAGCACAGCGCTTCTTTGAGCAAGGTATTGTAACTAAAAACGATGTGTTGCGTTTCCAGTTGCAACAGGCAAATATTACGCTGAGCCAAATGGATATTGAAAGCAATCGTAAAATTATTAACTACAATCTCGATATTCTTTTGGGTCTGCCAGAAGATACGGAGCTTAAAATTACTGATCCAACCCTGAGTTTAAAATCAGTAGGATCATTAAATGATTATATCACCCAGGCAATGACTAACCGCCAGGAACTGAAACAACTTGATGTGCGGAACAAAGTTGCAGATTATAACATTAAAACCGTAAGGGCAAATACGCTACCCACCGTAGCTGTTGGTGCTAACTTGTATTACATTAATCCAAGTGGAAATTTCATTCCACCGGTTAATCAGTACCTAATGCCTGTTACCGTTGGCGCAACGGTATCTTGGAACATCGCCAGTCTCTGGACCAATAAAAATAAAGTGAGCGAGGCTAAAATTGAACAAAATGAGATTACGCTTCAAAAAGACGTTTTAACTGATCAGGTTAAAACAGACATCAATAAAAATTTCCAAACCTACCAGGTGGCTGTGAATAAAATCCAGGTGCTGGAAACCTCAATAGCACAGGCAACTGAAAACGACAAATTGCTGGCATCAAAATATAAAAACAATGTAGCTTCAGTTACCGACAGAATTGATGCTGAAACGCTTTTGTATCAGGCTAAAATAAATCTGGAAATAGCGAAAGCGGATGCAGGCATTGCATACTATACATTACTAAAATCAACAGGAAAAATAACGCAATAAATACAGCAATGACAACTGAAAAGAAAAAAAAGAATATAGTAGTACCAATCATTTTAGGTGTATTACTCGTAATAGGTATCGTTTTTGGTATCGTAGAATGGAATTATTACAGCAAGCACGTAGATACGGATGATGCCCAGATTGATGGCGATATCAGCCCCGTGGTTGCACGAGTTGGTGGTTATGTAAAGGATATCAATTTTGAAGAAAATACACACGTAGCCCAAGGACAGGTTTTAGTAAAACTTGATGATGATGATTTTAAGGTAAAATTAGAGCAGGCACAATCTGGCCAGAAAGGTGCAAATGCTGGTGTTGGCGTAGCTCAATCTCAAATTATTGCAACACAGGCGAATACCAGCACAGCAAAAGCAAATGTTGCTGCAGCAAGAGTTAAACTAAACTTAGCAAATAAAGATTATGCCCGTTATGCAAATCTTGTAAAAGACGGATCAATTACGCAACAGGCATTTGATCAGGCAAAAGCTACACAAGAATCTGCACTGGCAGCTTTTCAGGCCGCTCAGGATCAATATACCGCTGCGGTTAAACAAGTAGGCACAACACAATCTCAACTGGCAGTGAGCAACAATGTAATTAGTCAGCGCCAGAGTGATATCGATTTTGCAAAACTTCAATTGTCTTACACAGACATTAAAGCGCCTGCAACTGGTATCGTATCTAAAAAGAATGTTCAAAAAGGTCAATTGGTTCAAGCAGGACAATCCTTGTTTTCTATTGTGAACGATGGTAGTATCTATGTTACTGCAAACTTTAAAGAAACGCAGTTAGAAAAAATTAGAACAGGTTCTAAAGTGGAAATTGAAGTTGATGCTTATCCTGATGAGAAAATTCAGGGTGAAGTTTATAACTTCTCTCCAATAACTGGTGCAAAAGGTTCTTTATTGCCGCCAGATAATGCCACAGGTAACTTTGTAAAAGTTGTTCAACGTATCCCTGTAAAAATTAAAATTCATCCATCAAAAGAAATGTTAGCCAAATTACGTCCAGGAATGAGCGTTAAAGCTTCCGTTTCTACTAACTAATCATATAATGGCCGAAGTAGGTTTAAAAAAGTGGATTATTACTTTTACAGTAATCACAGCGTCTTTATTGGAGCTGATTGATACGACTATTGTAAACGTAGCAATTCCTCAAATACAGGGAAACCTGGGCGCTACCCTCGAAGATATCGCCTGGTTATCTACTGGTTATGCTGTTGCGAATGTGATCATCCTGCCCATGTCGGGCTGGCTGGGCAGTCGTTTCGGGCGTAAAAATTATTTCTTAACCTCTATTATCGTTTTTACATTGGTTTCATTTTTATGTGGTAACGCCACATCTTTAAATGAACTGATTCTGTTTAGGATTTTACAAGGCGTTGCCGGTGGCGGATTGATTTCAACCGCACAAGCCATTCTGATCGAAACCTGGCCCCGGGAAGATGTAGGTATCGCCACAGCTTTATTTGGTTTAGGTGCCGTTGTTGGCCCTACCGTGGGCCCAACCATTGGTGGTTATATTTTAGAAGTAGCCGATTGGCCATGGATTTTCTATGTTAATATTCCCGTCGGAATCCTCGCCGCCTACTGTACCTATACCTTTATTCGAGAGACACCGAAAGACGGAAAAGGGAAGCCCGTGGATTGGTGGGGAATTGCTTTATTGGCAATAGCCGTGGGTAGTTTGCAAACCGTTTTAGAAAAGGGAGAAAGCGAAGATTGGTTTTCAACTCCATATATTACCGCATTGGCTGTAATATCTGTTTTCGGCTTACTGCTTTTCATCTGGAGAGAAACTGCTACCGAGTTTCCTATCGTAAACCTTCGGATTATGAAAAAAAGAAGCTTCTCTATCGGGATGTTTACCTCTTTTATTTTAGGATTTGGACTTTACGGTTCGGTATTCGTTTTCCCTGTATTTGCGCAGAATTTGTTAGGGTTTACGCCCTTACAAACCGGTAAACTTTTCATTGCAGGAGGTATTTGTACCATTGCCATGATGCCATTTATTGGTATTATGCTTAAGAAAGGAGTGCCGGCACAGTTTATGGCTACCGGAGGAATGTTTTTATTCTTCGTTTTCTGTTGGATGCTGAGTAATTCTACATTGGCTTCAGGCACAGGTGATTTCTTTTGGCCATTGGTGATCAGGGGTTTTGGTATGGCGCTATTGTTTGTGCCTTTAACTACGCTGGCTATGCAAGATTTATCCGGAGCCGAGATTGGTCAGGGTTCTGGCTTAAATAACATGAGCAGGCAGCTTGGAGGTTCATTTGGAATTGCAGCATTAACGACTCTAATTCATGTTCGTGCCGGTTTCCATAGAAATAACCTGCTAACCAACATCAATGAATATAACCCGGCTTTTACCCAAAAATTAAATGCGCTAACCAGTGGCTTTATGGCTAAAGGTACTTCTTTTATAGATGCAAAATTAATGGCCATGAAAGCAATTGAAGGTACCGTAATTAAGCAAACCATGCTGCTTACCTATAGTGATGCTTATTGGGTTGCAGGGTTGATTATGTTATTCTCTATTCCGCTTCTTTATCTGCAGAAATTTAAGAAAAATGCAAACATTGTTACTGATGCGCATTAAGGTGTCGTCTCCTTTTTAAGGGTTATTTATTAGGTTAGGTCATTGCGCTACCTTTCCACAAGAGAGGGATTCAAAGAACGGTGATTTAACCTAAGGATTATTCATATGTGAAGGCGGTTGCGGGTACCGCGGCAGAATGTTATTTTCTATCGGTTTGTGTCTCATCAACTGAAAAATTACCGGTTGATGGGGTAAACTTAGGCTGGTTGGTAAGACAGCAACCAGTAGGAGTAGTAGGTTGATGAATAACCAATTTCGTGTTTTCCTTGCTTTTTTCGCTTCGCCAGCTATGGTTAAATGCCTAAAAATCCTACAAAACAAAAACAGCCGGTGTATTTTTGATACATCGGCTGTTTTAACCCAAAAAATTAACAATCTATGCAATGCCCTTAAACATTGCAAATGTCTTACTTCGCTATCAAGTAGCCAAATAAGATTCTAAAATTAAAATTTATTCTACAATTTTCCAAATTGTAAGCCTTAGAATTTTAATACCTTATGCATTTTTTGTAGTATTACCCTATACAAAACAATTGCTTAAGCTATGCCAAAACTCCGTTTGACTACACAGCGAGAATCTATCTTTAATAACGAGGTGATCTCGAAATTCGAGCTCTTTAACAGTCTTTTTTTAACGCTTCCTTTTTATAAAATAAAAGATACCGGTACATTATTGCCATTGTTCTTTAAAAGTTGTGAAGAAGGAATTTTAAATGGCCAGAAACCTGCGCAGGTAATCGAAGAATTTTTTGCAAAGTATACCAATTATACTGAACGTAAAGACATCACTGATTTGTTGTTCCGTTTTATTCAATATATCGAACGCCAGGTGGTGCTTTTTGATGCTGTTGAGGATGCCTCATTTAGTAAGCTGAACACAACCGATGAACAGAGTACCCTTGCCTTTATTCTGAAAAAAAATGCTGATAATAAGCCAATGCTTTCAAAAATTGAAAAGCTGATTGATGAATTATCATTACGATTAGTTTTAACGGCGCACCCTACCCAGTTTTATCCTGGAAGTGTTTTAGCGATTATCACTGATTTAACGCAGGCCATTCGCGAAAATAACATTACCTCAATGAATTCGCTTTTGCAGCAACTGGGTAAAACGCCGTTTTTCAATAAAAAATCGCCAACACCAGTTGATGAAGCTTTGAACCTTGCCTGGTTCCTGGAAAATACTTTTTACTTCGCTGCGGCAAATATCCAGGAAGAAATTGACCAGAATCTGGATGAATACAACCTGGAGAGCAAAAAAATCCTGGAGCTGGGTTTCTGGCCGGGAGGTGATCGTGATGGAAATCCAAATATCCATGCCGATACCACTTTAGAGGTTTCTAAAATGTTACGCCAAATTCTTTTCCGTTGCTATTATCGCGATTTCAGGGTAATTAAGCGCAGGATTACTTTTAGAGGTGTGGAAGAAAACATTGCTAAACTTCATGATGTGTTGTATAAAAATGCTTTCGATCAAACCTGCGAACTTTACGATATCTCTGATGAGTTACAGGAAAACTTAAATAAGATTAAAGAAACTCTGCTCGCTGAGCATGATGGTTTATTTGTGGATTTAGTGAACGATTTAATTCGTAAAATTGATCTGTACGGAAATTATTTTGCATCGCTTGACATCCGCCAGGATAGCAGGGTGTTGAGAAATGTGCATGCTTATTGCCGCCAGAACAAGCCTATATCTTCCCTTTATCCGGAAAATTACGATCAACTTTCGGAAGCTGAAAAACTTAAACTGATCTCATTCAAAGAAGCCACGCCAGTTTATGTTACAGACGCTGACGATTTAATTAACGATACCATCCAAACGATAAAAGAAATAAAAGGAATTCAAAAACGCAATGGAGAAAAAGCCTGTCATAGGTTCATTATTAGTAACTGCCAGCAAGCGAGTGATATTCTTCAGCTTATTGAACTTTTCTTATGGAATGGCTGGAGCAAGGATGCTTTAACCATAGATTTTGTGCCGCTTTTCGAAACCGTAAATGATTTAAAAGGTGCTGCAGATATTATGGATATTTTATATAGCAACCCATTTTATAAAGCGCATTTAGCTAGCCGTGGCAATAAACAGGATATTATGCTGGGTTATTCTGACAGTACCAAAGATGGTGGTTATTTAATGGCCAACTGGTCGATATTTAATGGAAAGACTACCCTGACAGCTATTGCGAAAAAACATAATATTCAACTGGCCTTTTTTGATGGGCGCGGCGGACCACCTTCCAGGGGTGGAGGTAAAACACACCGTTTCTATGCCTCTATGGGTAAAGAAATTGCGAACAAAAATATGCAGTTAACCGTACAGGGACAGACCATTAGCTCACAGTACGGCTCAGTAGAAAGTGCAGAATTTAACATCGAACAGTTAATCAACGCTGGTATTTCTTCTGGTTTGAAAGAAAAACACAACGTATTACTAGATCCTGAGAACAAAGCCTTACTTGATGAAATGGCTGAGGATGGTTACAGCGCTTTTGTAGCTTTACGTGAACATCCACTTTTTGTAAGTTATTTGGAAAAACTATCTCCGCTTAAATTATTATCTCAGGCAAATATTAGCAGTCGCCCGGTAAAAAGAAACGGCGGAGGTGAGATGAAGTTAGAAGATTTACGGGCTATTAGTTTCGTTACGGCCTGGAGTATGTTAAAACAGAACGTACCAGGTTTCTATGGAATGGGTACAGCGATGAAGAATCAGGAAAAAGTAGGAAACTGGGATAAAGTAGTGAAGGTTTACGAGGATTCGGATTATCTTAAAACAATCGTTGATAATTGTATGATGAGCATGAGTAAATCAGACTTTGTTATAACGGCCCATTTAGCTAACGACAAAGAGTTTGGTGCTTTTTGGACCCAACTACACAATGAGTTTGAATTAACGAAAGAGATGCTTTTAAAATTATCAGGACAAGAAACGCTGATGGCAAATTATCCTGTTGATAAAAAATCTATCGCCACCCGTGAAAAAATTATTCTTCCGCTGGTTCTAATACAGCATTTTGCTTTAGAAAAACTTCAGCATAACCAGAATGAAAAAGATCAGACAGCGCTGGAAAAACTCGCGGTTAGAACGGTGTTTGGTATTGTAAATGCAGGTAGAAATTTGGCTTAAAGTTAGTGGAAATATAAATGGCCGAAATGCCTAAGAATAATAAACCCCTCATAGATTTGCATCTACGAGGGGTTTTATTTTAAAGCAACCGATTAAAAGGAATTACCGATCAATCGAGCCCATTACTTTTTGTCCGAAGGCATTTAATGCGTCTTTTTCAACAGCACCATCGCTTACCATTTGGTGTACTTCAAGTGCACCACAAATATTGGTAATCATCTCGCCAGCAACATCAACCTCATGCTCACTAACCCCTCTGAATTCACAGAAAGCCTCTAGAACCTCTAAAGTGGTTTCGAGTTGAGCAGGAGTAGTGTTCTGAAATAATTGTCTTATAACCGGGATCTTCATTATTTTATTTTGTTAAAAAGTTCTGTTAAACCTTCCGCTTTGTTGGTTTGCACCTGATCTACCAATTTGCCGCCTTCAAAAGCCGCAAAGGTTGGTAAATTATCAACGTTTGCAAATTTGCGTGAATTTGGAAGTTTCTCAGCATCAACAATTAAGAAAGCTACATCTTCATTTTCAGCAGCTAACTTTTTGAACTTTGGTTTCATGATTCTGCAGTTACCACACCACGATGCGGCATACTGAACCATAACTTTTGAGTTATCAGCTAAATATTGTTGAAGATTATCTTCTGTTAATTCTAAAAACATATTGTTTAATTTTTACTAGTTCGCAGCTAAATATTCAGCAACACCATCTCTGTTAGCGTTCATTGCTTCTTTTCCTTCTTCCCAGTTTGCAGGACAAACTTCGCCATGTTTTTGAACGTGAGCGTAAGCATCAATTAAACGTAAATATTCTTTAACGTTTCTTCCTAATGGCATATCGTTAACACTCTCGTGGAAAACTTTACCAGTTTCGTCAATTAAATAGGTTGCTCTGAAAGAAACATTTGAACCAGAGAAAGATTCGTTTCCTTCTTCGTCATAGTTAACTTCCTGATCTAAAATATCAAGAATTCCAGATAATTGTCTGTGTGTATCCGCTAAAATTGGATAAGTAACACCTTCAATACCACCATTGTCTTTTGGAGTATTTAACCATGCAAAGTGAACTTCGTTTGTATCGCAAGAAGCACCAATTACAATGGTATTTCTTTTTTCAAACTCAGGTAGCGCCGCTTGGAAAGCATGTAATTCAGTAGGGCAAACGAAAGTAAAATCTTTTGGATACCAGAATAACAATACTTTACTGTTTTTATTTACAGCTTCTTCAAATACATTGATTTTCATGTCATCACCCATATCTGACATTGCATCAATACTAACACTTGGGAATTTTTTACCTACTATTGCCATGTTTTTTTATCTTTAATTTATGCTGCAAAGGTACGGCGAAAACATGTCCAAATCAACCCATATTTATGAATAGTTAATTGTATTTATTGATAACGATATAGGCAAAAACTATAATCTTCGCAAAGGTTATAACAATTAGTTATTAATGGCTTAAGGAATGAATAGGGGATGCTTTTATCGTGTTTATAGTCATCGGAAGATTATGCACCAGGTTCAAAAACTCCTATTTCTTCAAGGTATTTTCATACAATTTAAAGATTCTTTTATATTCATCTGTCCAGCTGCTTGGCTCGATAAAGCCATGGTCTTCAACAGGATATACAGCCAGTTCCCAATTGTCTTTACCAAGTTCAATAAAACGTTGAGAAATGCGCACTATATCCTGGAAATGTACATTTACATCTACCATTCCATGCGCCATCAATAAATTACCTTTTAGTTTATCTGCGAAATAGATTGGCGAGCTTCTTTTATAGGCAATAGGGTCATTAAAAGGTTCGTTTAAAATATTTGAAGTATAACCGTGGTTGTAATGCGCCCAATCGGTAACAGAACGTAATGCCGCACCACTTGCAAATACATCGGATTCATTAAACATAGCCATAAGGGTGATAAAACCACCATAAGAGCCACCGTATAAACCAACATGTTTAGGATTAACACCATATTTTTCGACTAAAAATTTCACGCCATCCACCTGATCGGTTAGGTCTTTCCCACCCATGTGTCTGTAAATTCCGGTTCTATGGTCGCGACCATAACCCGAACTTCCGGTATAATCGATATCAATCACCGTATAACCATTATCTGCCAGCAAATTGTTAAACATATACTCGCGGAAATAAGTACTCCAACCAAAGTGAATATTTTGTAAATACCCGGCACCATGAACAAATACAACCGCAGGATGATTTGGATGTGGTTTGTTTGACTTATAAACCCTGGCATAAATATCTGCACCATAGCGGTTTTTAAATGTTACCATATCAGGTTCGCGCCACTTATAACTGTTAAATTCTGTAGAACTAGACGCTGTAACTTTTACTGCTTTTGCACCAGGCTTATTCGGCTGAAGATAAAGTTCGCCGGGTTTATTAAGGTAGGAATAATTGATAGCCAGGTATTTTTCATCTGGAGAAAGCGTAATTTCATTCAATCCCTTCAGGGTGCTGATTTGAACTGGCTGCCCACCATTTACACCAATTTTGAAAAAATTAGTAATGCCCGGATGTTCCTTATTTGCTTTAAAATAAAAGGTGGTTTTATCCTTCGATAATTGCAATGTTTGTACCTCCCATTTACCCGAGGTGAGCTGTTTCTTTTCTCCAGAAGCGATATTGGCAACATACAAATGTGAATATCCGGTTGCTTCACTTTGGTAGTAAAAACGGCTGTTATCTATCCAACCCGTATTTCCTTGATAAAACCCGCTGATGCCAGGGCCACCAATCCAGGCCTCATCCCGCTGCCGATCTACCAGAGAAAACTTTCCGGTAGCGGCTTCTAACTTCAAAATCCAACGGTCTTTGTTATCTAAAGACGTGGCTATTAAAATTCCTGCTGTTCCGTTTTCATTCCACATCGGACCGAAAAAATTAACCGGGCGGTCTGCATTTTTCTTTTTTAAAGTATCCAATTCTTTCGGGTAATCCTTTAAATAATCCGGCAAATCTTTAATGCCTGGAATACTCCCGGTTTGGAGTGCATACACAGTATCTCTTTTCGTGTCGTAAATGAATCCCTGAGCAATATTTTCATTTTCTCCAACCTTCGTTCGGCCAGGAATATCTTCCGTATATCCAGATGCCGTAACATAGTTTGGAACAATGGTGTTGTGGTTGTTTTGAGCAGGAGTGGTAAGCTTGTAAGTAATATACCTGCCATCCGGACTAATCACCACACCATTCAGAAATTTGTCTTCAGTATAAAGTTCTTTTAAAGATTTTGTATCGGCAGATGCTGTACCAAAACGGCTTCTTCCTGCACGGGCACCACCTCGAGTTTCTGCATTTCTTTTTTTGATGATGTCAAACAATGCCGTTTGCTCACCTTTCAACCACTTGTCTTGTTCCGTGGCTGATTTGGACGCTGATCGACCGGCTTTTTTACCTTTTACAAAATTGGTTAATTGCGTAGTTTCTGCAGATTTAAGGTTGACCTCAAATAGATTATCCCCTTGTTGATAAACTACATTTCCGTTCACTAAGAAAATAGGATTGCTTTCACGTTCTAATGTATTGGTTAGACGGATTTCCTTTTTGGTCTTGAAATTTTGAAGATAGATATCTCCATTTTTTTCGACAAGGCCAGCTGACTGATCTTTATTATAAACGTAATTTAAAGCCAGCAATTTCTCATCTTCTTTTTCGACAGCTTTAATAGGTTTAGCAGAAGCATTTGTAATTTTATAGAGTTCCTCTTTTGCTTTGTTTTCTGGGTTCCAATTGAAATAAAGTGTCTCGCTATCGGCTGTCCAGCGAAAATTAGTAGGTGTAGCGCCCATCCATTTTGGATCACGCATAATCTTTTCAACTGTTAACGGACCGATTTGCTGTGCGAAAGTATATTCACCTGTACAAAGCAAAAGAAAAAGTAAATATTTCTTCATGAATTTTAGTTTGGATGCCGCAATTTAGATAATGCGCAAACTAAACAGGTAAGGAAATGGAAATGTTACAACTGCTTTAAAAAGAGTATAGACACGGAAGCACTAAACGCACGGAAAGGATAGTTTAAATTCCGTGTATTCTGTTTTCCGTGGCAAAAAATTTATTACACACGTGATTAGGTGCAAAAATAAGGTTGCCACGGAAGCACTAAACGCACGGAAATGAGAGCTTAAATTCCGTGTATTCTGTTTTCCGTGGCGAAATTGTCTTGTATACTTGATTTAGGTGCAAAAATAAGGTTGCCACGGAAGCACTAAACGCACGGAAAGGATTGTTTAAATTCTGTGTATTCCGTTTTCCGTGGCAAAAAATATATTACACACGTGATTAGGTGCATAAAAATAAAGTTGCCACGGAAGCACTAAACGCACGGAAAGGAGAATTTAAAATTCCGTGTATTCTGTTTTCCGTGGCAAAAAATCTATTATTTGCTTGATTTAGGTACATAGAAAAAGTTGCCACGGAAGCACTAAAGGCACGGAAATGATAGTTTAAATTCCGTGTATTCTGTTTTCCATGGCAAAAAATATATTATATACTAGATTAGGGCCTATAAAAATAAATTTGCCACGGAAGCACTAAACGCACGGAAATGATAGTTTAAATTCCGTGTATTCTATTTTCGTGGCAGAAAATATATTACATACTGGATTAGGGCCTATAAAAATAAGGTTGCCACGGAAGCACTAAATGCACGGAAATGATAGTTTAAATTCCGTGTATTCTGTTTTCCGGGGCAAAAAATCTATTATTTGCTTGATTAGGTGCATAAATAAAGTTGCCACGGAAGCACTAAACGCACGGAAATGAGAATTTAAATTCCGTGTATTCCGTTTTCCGTGGCAAAAAATCTATTATTTGCTTGATTAGATGCATAAATAAGGTTGCCACGGAAGCACTAAACGCACGGAAATGAGAATTTAAATTCCGTGTATTCTGTTTTTCGTGGCAAAAAATCTATTATATACTAGATTAGGGCCCATAAAAATCATCTGATTACCCGCCCTGTCCTGTCAACATTTACATCATCAAAAGGCTTCAAATATTCGTTGATAATAACTGAAAACTCCCTCCTGGTCAAAACCTTTTTTAAATCATATTTTGAAGAAAATTTATAGTTCTTATTCCATTTTTTTTGCAATTCTGCTTTGGTGGCATCAATAGCTTTATTACCAACATAAGTAACCAGAGAAATTGTATTTTCTAAATTAATGGGAACGTCTTTGTGATCGTCAAACCAGATTTGAGCTTTATAATAATAATCTTTTATTGGCTGTTTGATTTCCTCATAAGTAACTTCCTTCTCTGGATAAAAGAAAGCTTTTTCAGTTTTGACTTCAGCTTTTAGAATCCCGGTGATCCCTATTTTCTGGATGGCAAGCCAATTCGAATCCGTAACCTTTACATCATTAAAGGGCATCAACGAAAGTTTATAACTCAGGAGTTCGCCTTGAATTCTTTTTAAATTGGATAAGCTGGTTTTTGTTTTAAAAAAGGCCGCATATGAAGCTGTTGCACCAGCTGCCTGACCAATTTCAGCATTGTTTGGATCAACGTATAGTAGGTTTTCCTGATCTGAGATCAACAAATGATATAAAGATAAAAAGTTTGAGGTACCAGTTATACCCGAAATTGTGGTGCGATAAAAGTTTTCTGTATAATTTAAAGCACTTAAGTCTGCGGATTTTAAATTCGCAGTTTTTAGCTGGGAAAGTACCATATCGCTATTGTCTGCAATAATTAGCACCTTGGCTTTTATGGTTTTATCTTTACTTAATTTCGCTTCCCATCCACTGCCGGAACGCGCCAGGGCAATTATGGTGGTGTCATTTATAATCTTAAACAGTTTAATGCTGTCAACCTGATTTTTAACTGACTTTTTCTTTTTTGGTTGACCTGATTTTTTCTCTAAATCCTGAGCATATGCAATTACTTTCTGTTGTACATGCTCATAAAGGTTGTAAATTTCTGCTGTTTTTGTTCCCTTAATTTTTTCCAGACTAAAAGGAGTGCTTTGGGTTACAATTAAAACACTGCAACCAGAGCGAGAAACCTGTAACCCTGATGAGTAGGCCGCATCATTATTTCCCAAGACCAATACATCTGTTTTTATGGTTTGAGCATGAATAATTGTTGGGATTAAACACATGAAAATAAAAAATAGCTTTTTCATCCCTGGGATTTTAAATGGAATGCAATATGCTTTAAATCGATGAAATTTTGGTCATAATATGTATTCATTTTAACTAAATTAACAGATGATGATTTAAATGACTACTTTGGTTTTATGGATATGGAACAATTAAAATACCCTATTGGACAATTTGTTATGCCTGAAATTTTCAATCAGCACCAGGCTGATATCTGGATTGCTGAAATTGAAGCTTTACCCAACCAGCTTAAAAGCGCTACCGAAAGTTTGGTTAGTGAAGAATTAAATCAGACCTATCGCCCAGGTGGTTGGACATTGAGGCAGGTTATTCACCATATTCCAGATAGCCATGTTAATGCATACATTCGTTTCAAGCAGGCCATTACAGAAGATATTCCTGTGATCAGGCCTTACCACGAAGAGTTGTGGGCAGAAACTGAAGATGCAAAAAGTGGCGATATTGAAATGTCAGTTGCTTTATTAACTGCTTTACACCAACGTTGGGTAATCTTTTTAAAAACATTAAAGATGGAGGATTACCAGCGGAAATATATTCATCCTGCTCAAGGAAAGGAACTTACGCTGGCCAATATGCTTGGGATGTATGCCTGGCATGGGAAACATCACCTGGCCCATATTTCGAATACAATAAATAAAGCATAAAAAAATATTGTTCAATTAATTACATAAATACCAGCATGGCCGCACTCATGGCTATCATAATGGCATCTTCAACAATGGTAACCGTGCTCATTGGCAGGTTAAATACGGCACCCAAGCAGGCGCATTGAATCTTCTTTTTATTAATTACACTTTCTAAAACGCCGAGAATACTTACCGTCATTACAACTAATGTTACCCAGTTTACAATAACAGGAGATAAATTAAGCGCAAAACTTAAACCTAAACCAAGTTCAATAAAAGCATAAATGTATCCCCAAAGGTTAAACTTTTTAGCCACGATATCGTACATCGCATAGCTTTCGGCAAAGGCCTTCAAGTTTAGCATTTTGAAAAAAGAGAAGGTTAGGAAAAAACCAGCCATGAAAATGCGCATAAATACCATAAAATCTATCGTATTATCCTGCCATGAAGTTATTACTGATATGGCTATAACATATCCAAAAATTAATAAAATGGGCTTATAAGTTTCTACCCATGATTGGGTTGCCGTGCTGGCTTCGACAATTGAGTCGCTTGTAATTTGGTATTTGCTGTCGGCGCCACCCAATGCCTGTTGTAAGGTAGCTAAGCCGATGTGTTTATCCATGCTGATGGTTGCCGATTGTGTATCTTTCGAAACCTCTACGGCAGTTACATCAGGTAAAATTAAAAGGTTGCTTTTTACTTTATTTTCGCAACCACCGCAAGTCATGCCAGTAAGTTGATAGGTATGTGTCATATAAAATGTTTATACAAATTTACCTATCGGTTGGGCGATAACCGTTATAGAATAATCATAAAATGTTATAGAATTTTATACTAGTAAAACCATTCTATTGAAAGCGAATTTTGACTAAAGACTAAAGACTAAAGACTAAAGACTAAAGACTAAAGCTCTCGCTGCCGACTAAAACAGAGGTCATGGTGAGGGAACCACCAACCGCTTTATCGTTAAAGAAAGAAAGTTCTTCCTGATCGTTCTTTAACCCAAGCGTGTAAATAAGAGGCAGGTAATGTTCTGGAGTAGGAATGGCAAGCATGGCATCTTTTCCTAAGCTACTGTAATTAATTAGTGG
Organism: Pedobacter sp. CFBP9032; assembly: GCF_034045265.1. NCBI lineage: Bacteria > Pseudomonadati > Bacteroidota > Sphingobacteriia > Sphingobacteriales > Sphingobacteriaceae > Pedobacter > Pedobacter sp. CFBP9032. The sequence continues at coordinate 310,774 of NZ_JAXCWE010000004.1, forward strand.
TTGATGATCGCCATTGATAATTAGACTTTTGAATTTATCATTCATCTCATTTGCCCAATCGTAGCCACCACCGTTGATCATTTCCCAGCTCAACATCCGAAGATTATGCACCATGTTTCCGCTGCCGATAACTAAAATGCCTTTTTTTCGAAGTGCATAAATTTCCTTTGCAATTTCATAATGCTGCGCAGGAGATTTAGTGTAATCTATACTGAGTTGCAGAACCGGAATGCTTGCTTCGGGGTACATATGTCTTACAACTGTCCAGGTGCCGTGGTCTAATCCCCAATCGTGATCAAGCTCAATATGGGTAGAATGGGCCAATGATGAAATCTCTTTAGCCAGTTTTAAATTGCCTGGGGCTGGGTATTGGACATCAAATAAAGCTTGCGGGAAACCACCGAAGTCATGGATGGTGGATGGAAAATTCATCGCCGTTACAAAAGTTCCGTGCGTGTACCAATGTGCTGAAACAACTAATACCGCTTTTGGTACAGGAATCTTTTTCGCCAGATTAGCCCAACTTTCGCTATACTCATTGTGCTCAATACCATTCATCGGCGAACCATGACCGATAAAAAGCGTAGGCATCAGCGCTGTTGGTGCTAAGCCTTGAGTAAAACTCCTAAATTGAGATAGTGTTGACATATTAACTTAAGATTGTCAGCCTGAGCTTCTCAAAAACATTTTTTGATGCTCAAACTGACAAGATCATTTATTTGGCTTGCACGAATTCTAAGTTCAATTTGATGGTTACATCTTTCGCTACGCCAGCACCAGTTGGATCATATTTAATATTATAATCTAGTCTGTTGATAGTTGTTGTGGCGCCGAAACCAGCTTTGGTATTTCCTTGTTGGTCTTTTGCCGTTCCACCATATACCACTGCAAATTTTACATCTTTTGTTACATCGCGAATGGTTAATTTTCCTGCCAATTCGTAATTATTGCCACTTAATTTTTTGAACGAAGTGCTTTCAAATTTCATTGTTGGAAATTTCTCGGCGTTAAAGAAATCGTCTGTTTTTAAATGACCATCTCTCATATCTACACCGGTTGTAATGCTGTTTACATCTACTGTGAAAGCAATTTTAGCATCAGTTAAATCTGGTTTCGCTGCAGTAACTGAACCATCAAATTTTTTGAATGAACCATCTACAAACGAAATGCCCATGTGCTTAACGGAGAAATTTACAAACGAATGCATTGGATCAATTTTCCAGCTGGTTTGTGCAAAAGATGCCACACTTATAGACGTAGCTATCAAGAATAAGAATAATTTTTTCATGTTGTTTTTTTAACAAAAGTACACGGCGGACTACCAATAGCGTGTTGATGTATGGTAAGAAAGCTTATTTAGCCCAAACTAATCCATAAAGAAAGCAAATGGCTATATCTCCCGCAGTATTTTTGAGAAGAGTGATCGCTTAATTAAATCTCATCTAAAGTCTTTCGCTTATCAGATGTATCTGATTTATAAGCTGAAGGTGTAGTGCCTGTTACTTTTTTAAATTGAGCGGAAAGATGCGCTACACTGCTATAGTTAAGTTGAAAAGCAATTTCGCTCAGGGTTAATTCTCCATAGGTGAGCATCTCTTTTGCCTTTTCAATTTTCTGTGCAATGAAGTATTTCTCAATCGTCTGATCTTCAACCTCTGAAAAAATACTACTCAAATACGGATATTCAAGATGAAGTTCTTCGCTTAGATAGGTGGAAAGATTAATTTTTAAGGGATCTTTTAAGTAGTGAACCAGGTTAATAATACTGGTTTTTATTTGTTCGGCAATTTGAGTTTTTCTGTCTTCTAATAATGCAAAACCAAAAAGGCTCAGGTGCTTCGCAATTTTGATCTTCTCTTCCTGCGAAATATCTTCAGGCAATACTACTTCACCCAATTCTACCCTAATCGGGTTAAAGCCAAGCTTCTCCAGCTCAGCCTTAACCACCATTTTGCAGCGGTTACATACCATATTTTTGATATGTAATTCCATTATTTTGATTTGATCGTCTCAGCAACATCACCACAATCAAACATCATACTTCCATAATACGGGTTTTCGATGTTCTCTTTTTCGTTTAACCAACTGGCTTTTGCCATTGGGCAGTGCTGAACGTAAACGGTGCCACTATTAAACGGAATGTTTCTAATGGTTTTAATCATCGCAGATGAGATACTTTCGAAAGATTTTCTTTGCGCTTTGATGTCTTTACCAGCTGCTAATTCGGCTGCTTTTGCCTTGATGATTTTAGCTTGCTCCATCCAAAGTGTATGTTGTGTTGCAGGCAGATCTTTATGAGGGATGGCATCCACCTTTGCTGATAATGCTTTAACCTTTTCCTTTGCCACATCCATTTTATCTGTTGCCAATGCATTTTTGACATCATAATAAGCAGTTAACAATTGATTAAATGCCACATCTGTTTTACTTTGTGCAAATGTTAATTTTGTACTTGCGATGGCGATTATTGCCACCATGATCATAATTTTTTTCATCTTATTTATTTTTGTGAACCTTGTATTCGCATCAATCAAGGTTGGATTGCGAACGAAGATTCATTAAGTTTAAATTATTTTAGAACATTAAAAAAGTTAAATTCTGCTCTTACCAGATACATGTTTTTGGTGTATCTGTCAGTCATGTTTCCCGCTGCCTGAAAACGGTAACCCAAATCAATTCTGGTGGTACTATTCAAAATCACCTGAACTGCTGGTGCTAAATCCAGATAGCTTTGACCAGAACCGGGATCAGTTTTACCTAACATTTCAAAGTATACATTGAAATTTGGTTCCTTGTAGTTTTTGTAAACAAAGGGTAATACCAGATAACCAGATGATAAACTGTAGGAGAGCATGTTACTTGGTCTCGACATTCCTGTAATTTGTCTGTCGTTGTCCTTGAAAGCATGCGCATAACCCAAAGTTGCTGATAGGGCCAGCTTATGAAGCAGCTGTGTTACTATAAATCCACCTTGAATACCGCTATTATCACCCTCCAGGTTAATATCTTTGGTGTAAGTTGGTCTTTTGCTGGTGCTGATTCTTCCGAAGGCTGCCGCTCTTAAATGACTTTGGGCTTCATCGATGGAAAGAAAGCGATATTTAGCATACAAACTTCCACCTTCTAAACGGTATTTTCCGTCCATATCAGACAAGAAAGCCTGAGCATGCATCATCAGGTTTTTATTAAAGCCAAACATTACCTCAGGAATGGTTCTGCTTACAAAACCAGGATTGTTAAACATCCCTTCGTTGGTTAGGCGAACACCGATAGACTTTGTAGGCATATTGCTTGCTGGCTCAGTAAACACATAGAGCTCCTGACTAAAAGCATATTGAAAAGCGCTGGAAATAACCAGCGCCAAAAATAAAAAACGCCTCATTTTTAAGAAAGAACAAGGTGATAAACGCGCGTTTTCTTTCCATTTACTACAGCAGCACCGCTAGCATAAGCATCAGAACTGATCGATGTGGCTTGCTTTTTAAATGCTGAACCCGAGATAAAATTTTTATCTACTACAGCAGCTTTCACTGTTCCATTTAAGGTTTTGTTTTTTGCATTTACAAAACGATAAACGTTTCCATCAACAATTGCCTGGCCTTTATCATCTACTTTTACCTGGTTAAATGCAAAGTCTGCTGTTAAACCACCCACAGAAAAACCAGCATCCTGAACTTTTTTACGCACTAGATCAAGATTGATATCTGCACCTTTTTTGAAGGTAAGTACAAAGATGTTTTTATTTAAATCTGGCTTTACAGCAGAGATGAAACTCAATGTTTCTAAAGATTTTTGTGTTGCATTTGAACACATAGAACAGGTTAAGCCAGTTACTTGTAAATCTGCACTTGATATTTGTTGAGCCGAAACTTTAACGGTGAAAAGGAGCATAATAATGCTCAATAATTTTATTGTTTTCATGATTTTTTGAAATTAGAATTTAAGAAAATGTCATATTGAGCCTATCGAAATGTTTTACGCATCGATTGGCGAATGACGACTCCTAATTCCTAAAAATGCAGTTGAAAACATGCAGCGCAACCCGGGAGGAAAGTGGGGGAGCCTTATTCGAAATTTTGCTATAAAATTCCGGCTTAATGTTGCTTAGAAATTCTAAAACTGGCGGGTGAAGAAACAGTTGAATAGAAAATAACTTTGGCATTTGAATCTGTGCCGCTGTTTGATGACTATCTTTAACTTTAACGGTTACCTGTGTGTTTTTGCAGCAACCATCATCCTTTTTCTTCTCCGCAGGAATTTCCTTGCAGAATTTACATGAAATCTCATCGCTAAAAAGCTTTACATTTTCCAGTTTCCCACCGCAGAAATGCAAGCTCAAAGCAAAGCCCATTACACTAACCGCATAAAATACGGCCAGGCTTAGTGCTATTTTCTGTTTGAGTTTCATTTTCACAAAGATAACGTAAAAAATAGGGCGATAGCATAATAATTCTTTAACGAATCTCATTTTTAGTTTAAATTAGGCGCAAAATATCTTTCAAATGAAGAAACTCCTGCTATTTGTTTTGTTTTTTAGCTCCCTTTCCGTATTCGCTGCTAAGCCTAAAAATCAATATGTCCGTGTTAAAACTGAATATGGTGAGTGTATTATTAAGTTATATAATGAAACACCGCTACATCGGGATAACTTTCTGAAGCTTGCCAAAAAGGGGTACTATAATGGAACACTATTTCATCGGGTGATCAAGACTTTTATGATTCAGGGCGGTGATCCTGATTCCAGAAATGCAAAGCCCGATTCTTTATTGGGCGAAGGTGGGCCGAAATACACTATTCCAGCAGAATTTCGTGATAGTTTGTTTCATAAAAAAGGTGTTTTGGCTGCGGCAAGGGAAGGTGACCTGGTTAACCCGGCTAAAGCATCCAGTGGAAGTCAGTTTTATTTGGTGCAAGGGAAGATTTTTACAGATGAACAGTTAAATACTCTGGAAGAAAAACGATTGAAGTTCAAAATTCCTGAATGGCAGCGGCAGGTTTATAAAACCATTGGTGGTGTGCCCCATTTAGATCGGAATTACACAGTTTATGGCGAAATCGTTGTAGGCTTGGAGTTGGTGGATAAAATTGCTGCGATGGAAACAGATAAAAATGACAGACCCAAGCAAGATGTTAAAATGGAGATCACTGTGCTTAAGAAAAGAGAGGCCAGGAAGTTGGAGAAGCGGTTGGCTCTTGGAACTATTAATAACTAATCGTTTATCTATTGATTAAAGGCTCCTGGCGATTATCCAGAAAAAAGATTAATGGCTGCTAAAAGTTTTTCGGCATACGCCTTCAATCAATAATTTATAGATTTGCCATTCATGAAAATCATTTCCTATAACGTTAACGGCATTCGTGCCGCAAGCACCAAAAACTTCTTTGGGTGGCTACAGGCTACAAACGCAGATATGGTTTGTCTGCAGGAAGTAAAAGCTTTGCCAGAACAAATTACAGAAATCATTGCTTTGATTGAACAGTTGGGGTATCATCACTATTGGTTTCCGGCGCAAAAGAAAGGCTATAGTGGCGTTGCAATCCTCACCAAAATTAAACCCAATCAAGTAGTTTTTGGTTGCGATGAAGAATGGATTGACCAGGAAGGAAGAATTTTAAGGGCAGATTTCGATGACTTTTCGCTAATGAGTTTATATATGCCATCGGGATCAAGTGGCGACGAAAGGCAGTTAAAGAAATATGCTTTCATGCGGTTTTTTGATACTTATATTGAAGGATTGAAGAAAGAGATTCCTAACCTGATTGTGAGCGGAGATTATAATATCTGTCATACGCCTATGGATATTCACAACCCAAAATCAAATGCCAATTCATCTGGTTTTTTACCCGAAGAACGAGAGTGGATGCAACTATTTTTAGATAATGGTTTTATAGATGCTTTTAGGTATTTTAATAAAGATCCACATCACTATACCTGGTGGAGTTATCGGGCAGGATCGAGAGGGAAAAATTTAGGTTGGCGAATTGATTATCACCTGGTTACCAAACCAATGGAGGATAGATTGCGAAATGTAAGAATTTTACCTGATGCTATTCATTCAGATCATTGTCCGGTGCTATTGGAAATTGAATAATACAACAAATAGGCTTTAGGGGATTATGCAGTTTGGTTTAAGCAAAAAAGCAGTAACTTAATTTACAAGTGCTCAGCCTCGTATTTTTCTCCGGCTTTTAGCATTAATTCAATCTGCTTTAAATCTTCCTGGGTAAGTTCCTCTTTTTCCTGTAATTCAAATACAGCAATCATATTTTCTTCGTATTGTTTTTCAGTTTTAATAACGATTTCGGTTGCCATGTTTGCTTAAAATTTGATAATTTCCGTGGGTGTAATGCAAAAATCTAAATTGATGTCATGCTCATTTACATCGTCTATTTTCGATATTGCAGGTGACAAAGATAAGCCTATTTTTTGAGCATTTATATTTTCAAGAAAGCGATCGTAAAAGCCTTTTCCGTAACCTACACGGTATCCCTGCCTGTCGAAAGCCAGAAGCGGAACGAGAACCAGATCTATTTCGCCATCATGTATAATACCTTTTTGCGGTTCAAGAATATCGTAAAGGTTCTTTTGTAGATCGTGAATGCCCAGATACTCATGATTCGTCATCAGTGCGGTGTTAAAGTCTGCTTTTGGAACGGTTATTTTAATGTGGGGATGATTTTGTGCCAGCCATTCTAGTAATAGAAATGTATTAGGTTCTTTTTTTTCTATAATCGGCAAGAAAGTATGAAGCGTTTTTATGCTGCTGAAATCTAAAGTCGAAAATAGATTTAGCAATCCATTATTCAGAAACGTGTAAGTTTCCTCATTTAAGGACAGTCTTTCTTTTAAGGCCTGTTTTCTGATCTCGCTTTTAAGCATTATAACAAAGGTAGGTAATTGTAGCAATTTGAAATGAAGCTGTTTGCGCTTTGCAATGGAAGATGGTAGCTATAACGATTAGCGCCATAATATCATTTTCGAAATAACTATTCTTCAATCTTTTCCGCGCAAATCCATGTTGCCATGGCAACTTTCAAAACTAAAAAGCCCTTAGAAATAAATCTAAGGGCTCTTGTTTAAATATGGTTGTGTTTACTTCACACGTTCTACGTATTCGCCGGTACGGGTATCAACTTTGATTTTATCGCCCTGGTTTACAAACATTGGCACTTTTACCTCTACGCCATTCTCAAGCGTTGCTGCTTTTAATGCATTGGTAGACGTATCACCTTTTACAGCAGGCTCAGAATAAGTAATTTCAAATTCAGCGAAGTTTGGCAACTGGCCCATAATGGCTTCATCGCTCTCCATAGAAACAATTACGCTCATGCCTTCTTTTAAGAATTTAATGGCAGAACCGAACAATGATTTTTCTACATTGTATTGCTCGTAAGTGTTGTTATCCATTACCACTAAATAATCGCCATCTTCATATAGATATTGATAATCACTAGTTTCTACACGGCAAATTTCTACGGCCTCGTCTGTATTCATCCGTGCTTCTACAATTCTACCTGATTTAATGTTACGAAATTTACCAGTGTAAAAAGCACCACCTTTACCTGGGGTGCGGTGATTCCATTCGTCAACAGTAACCAATTCGCCATTTAAACGAAGAATGTTACCATTTTTAATTTCTGATGCTTTAGCCATATGATGTGATCCTTAATTGGATTTATATTTAGTTTTTAATGAGCGCAAAGGTAAAATTTTTTTATTTAAAACCTATAACGGTTTAAGGGATAAGCACAATGGATAAGCTATCTTACTCGTTCTATGTATGCGCCAATACGGGTATCAACTTTAATTTTATCACCCTGATTAATAAAAAGTGGTACTCTGATTTCTGCTCCGGTTTCTAGCGTGGCTTGTTTTAGCGCGTTAGTGGCCGTATCGCCCTTAACTGCAGGTTCAGAATAGATAACCAATAATTCAACACTAATAGGAAGCCGCGCAATAATAGGTTCGTCGCTTTCGAAGGAAACAGTTAAGTTCATGCCTTCTTTCAAAAACCGAATAGATTCTCCAAAAAAAGACTTGGGGATATTGTACTGCTCAAAGTTTTCATTATCCATCACGACCAAATAACTGCCATCCTCGTACAGGTACTGATAATCGTTGGTTTCTACCCTGCAGAAAGTAACTTCTTCATCAGGGCGAAAGCGGTATTCTACTATTTTGCCTGTTTTGATATTGCGCATTCGAGCTTGATAAAAAGCCCTTAAATTTCCGGGTGTACGGTGAATATATTCTTCTACTGATACCAACTCTCCATTAATTCGTAGCACACTTCCGGTCAGTACATCTGATGCCTTTGCCATTTAATAAATTTGTTCTGTTGTTTTTTGAAGATCAAAGTTAAATAAATCAGTATTGATTTAAAAAAGCAAAGCAGGATTTTATCCCCGTTTAGGACTTATAAAAAAAATATCTGATATTTTTTTAAGGTTGAACGACGAGCATTGGGTTTTTTTAAAATCTCCGATTATACCACGCGTTGAAGAAATTGGATTGTCTAATTAGCGGGTAATTAAAAAATCTCGGTATAAAAGAAATGCCTTTGGGAACCACTCCAAAGGCATAATCAACCTAAACCTCAAACTAAACTATGAAAAACTCTTTGCCTTTTAGGGCTATATATATGATTCTGCAAATGCAGAAAAAACAATCAATTACTTGAAGAGATTAATTAAATAATTGTTTCTCTTTTTGGTGGTGCAAAGGTAAGAACTATTTATCAATTACAAAATATTTTTTTAAAAATAATATTATAATACAAATAGATGACAAATAGGCCGGGTTGCTCCGCGATTAAATGAGGCTTAATTTATTTGTAATCAGAGATTTGAGTCTGATAATCACAAAAATCATACTCATGAATTTGATTTGACCCTATAATGGTTAATCTTCCTGAAGTGAAGTTCTCCATTAAATTTCGATACCAGTCTACCCCCTGAATATCCAGGTTGCTGGTGGGTTCATCTAAAAATAGAATCGGAGAATCTGAACAGCAAGCCAGTGCAAGCTTCGTTCGCTGCTTCATTCCAGAAGAGAAATATTTAATTTCTTTATTTGCTGATTTTTCTAGTCCAAGAATAGAAATTAGCGATTTTTGATCAACTCCGGGCGCAAAATTTTTAAATTTGAAATGGAAATCAATAATTTCTTTCAATGTAAAAGTTTCCACTAACTCCAGGTAAGGGGCAGCCAGGCTGATTTGTTTATAAATATCCTCAATGGGAATATCTTTACCTGCTGAAAATGAGATCTGCCCTTCAGAAGGGGTTAGGCTTCCAGTTAATACACTGAGTAAGGTTGATTTACCAGAACCATTTGGTCCGAGGATAGCATAACGTTTGCCAGATGTAAACTCCGTGCTTAAATTCCGAAAAATCCACTCCTTGTTAAATCTCCTGCCAATATTTGTTAAGCTTATTTTCATTCTTAGAGTATCATGTATTAAGGTATGAGTATCGGGTATTGAGAATTGAGTTTCGGGTATCAAGTATTTGGTATCAAGTATCAGGTATTAAGAACTGGATTTTTGAAAACTAATTTCTTTTTCATGCAAACACTATTGTCTACACCCATGTATTGACCATAATTTGGCGTGATCTGATACCCAACTTTTTGGTAGAGCGCAATGGCTTCTGGTTGCATTTTGCCGGTTTCAAGAATGCATTCAGTAAAACCAAGTTCTTCAGCCCATTTTTCGAGCGCATGAAGTATTTTAGAAGCAATGCCCTGTTTTCTATAATCAGGATGAACAAACATGCGTTTAATTTCTGCAGTGGTATCTGAGAAAGGTTTGATGGCTCCACAGCCAGTTGGTATTTCATTTTGGTAAGCAACCACTACTTCTTTAATGGCATCTACCTTATTAAACTGTGAATAAAAAGCATGATCATCACCATCTCTTATCGCTAAATCTTTATCCAATTGCGTAACCAGTTGTCTAAAATCGGTTTGATCTGAATCGGTTCGGATTAATGTTAAATTGCTCATGAGCGGGTATTTTGCTTTTATTTTACCACCTCGGAAATCAAGATCAGGGGTGTTGTATTGCATATAAATTGTTATGAATATTTATGCTTTATTTACCACCTCAGACACCTTAGTTTAAGGTTATGACCTAAATTACTCCTTGGTACTTAATACTTTTATTTTACCACTTCAGAAATCCAGGATAAGGGTTGTCGTATTGCATATAAATTGTGATGAATATTTATGCTTTATTTACCACCTGAGACACCTTAGTTTAAGGTTATGACCTAAATTACTTCTTGGTACTTATACTTTTATTTTACCACTTCAGAAATCCAAGATCAGGGTTGTTGTATTGCATTGAATATTAATGGTTATGAATATTTATGCTTTATTTACCACCTTAGACACCTTAGTTTAAGGTTATGACCTAGATTATTTCTTGGTACTTTTATTTTACCACCTCAGAGATCCAGGATCAGGGTTCTTGTATTGCATTGATATAAATTTTATGAATATTTATGCTTTTATTTTACCACCCCAGAAACTTTAGCTCAGGGCTTTGGTTTTTACCCTAAACCCTAAACCCTAAACCCTAAACCCTAAACCCTAAACCCTAAACTAGCTTCCCATGCCGAAACCCTTCATTACGCCACGGTTCGAGTTACGGATAAAATCTACAATTTCATCGCGAATTTCCGTTGGTTTGAATTCAGCTTCGATCATATCTAAAGCCTTGGTTACGTTATTGTGTTTTACAAAGAGCACGCGGTAAATTTCCTGAATTTCGTCGATCTGTTCGTTGGTAAAACCTCTTCTGCGTAAACCAACTGAGTTAATTCCTGCATAAGATAGGGGTTCGCGGGCTGCTTTTACGTAAGGGGGTACATCTTTACGCACCAATGATCCACCGGTTACAAAAGCATAAGAACCAACCTTAACGAATTGGTGAATCGCCACTAAACCCGCTAAAACCACGTTGTTTCCAATCGTAATATGTCCTGCTAGCGTGGTGCTGTTTGAAAAAATACAATTATCGCCTACTTCACAATCGTGCGCAATGTGAGAATAAGCCTGAATTAGGCAGTTACTTCCGATAACTGTTTTCCATTTATCCTTAGTGCCACGGTTAATGGTAACACACTCACGGATGGTGGTGTTATCGCCGATTTCTGCAGTGGTTACTTCGCCCGCAAATTTCAAATCCTGAGGCTCACCGGAGATTACTGCTCCCGGAAAAATGCGGCAGTTTTTGCCTATCCGGGCACCATCCATAATGGTAACATTCGAGCCAATCCATGTTCCTTCGCCGATCACCACATCTTTATGTATCACGACAAAAGGTTCGATCACTACGTTTTCGGCAATTTTTGCCTGTGGGTGTATATATGCTAAGGGTTGTATCATGATTCGGCTGGTTCTGCTTGTTTAATTTTTGAAATTTGTGCCATCATTTCGGCCTCGACAACGATTTTCTCCCCAACCATACCTACACCTTTCATTTGGGCAATGCCTCTTCTGATGGGTTCAAGCAAATCGCAACGGAAAACAATAGTATCGCCTGGAAGAACCTGAGCCCTAAAGCGAACGTTATCTATTTTTAAGAAATAGGTTAAATAATTACGTGGATCCGGAACGGTACTCAAAACCAAGATGCCACCTACTTGTGCCATGGCCTCAATTTGAATCACACCCGGAAAAACCGGTGCGCCAGGAAAATGCCCTTTAAAAAACTCTTCATTCATGGTTACGTTTTTAACGCCCACCACGTGGTTTTTTGAAAGTTCTAAAATCTTATCTACAAATAAAAATGGCTGACGGTGAGGCAAAATATCCATAATCTGAACTACGTCATACAATGGTTTTGCACTTGGGTCGTAAACCTTTTGAATTTTCTTGTTTTTCTCTTTTTTAATGGCTGCTTTAATTTTTTTAGCAAAAGCCACATTCGCAGCATGGCCCGGGCGGGCAGCCATAATATGGCCTTTCAAGTGTGTACCTACCAAAGCTAAATCGCCAATCATATCTAATAATTTATGACGGGCAGGTTCATTTTGGTAGCGTAACTCCATATTGTTGAGAATTCCCTGAGGAGCAACATCAATATCAGCACGATTGAAAAGCTTCGCCAGGTGGCTTAACTCATCTTTTGTAACCTCTTTATCTACAATTACAATGGCATTATTTAAATCGCCACCTTTAATTAGATTGTGTGAAAGTTGGTATTCTAATTCGTGCAGGAAGCAAAAAGTACGGCAAGAAGCAATTTCCTTTTTAAACTCTGCAATCGTATTAATGCCCGCGTGCTGACTTCCTAAAACAGGAGAGTTATAATCAATCATACAGGTGAAGCGGTAGTCATCCAAAGGCATGGCTACGATCTCAACTTTTCTATCTTCTTCAGTATAGGTAATGTTGTGAGGAATGGTAAAATACTCACGATCTGCATTTTGCTCAACCGTTCCAACTTCTTCAAGCAGGTCTACAAACTGAATAGAACTTCCATCCATTATGGGTGTTTCCGGACCATCTAATTTAATGAGTACATTATCTAAATCCATCCCAACCAGAGAGGCCATAACATGTTCTACAGTACTTACGCTTGCGCCATTCTGGGTTAAGGTAGTGCCACGGGAGGTATCTGTTACATTGTCTGCATCAGCATCTATAATAGGATGACCATCCAGATCAATACGTTGAAATTTAAACCCATGATGTTCAGGGGCAGGGCAAAATGTCAAAGTCACATTAGCGCCAGTGTGTAAACCAACACCAGATGCTGATACTTCTTGTTTAATCGTTTTTTGTCTAACGTTCATTGTGTATTGTATTCTTTTCCAGTTCAGCCGTAAGCTTTTTCAATTCCTCTTCGAGTGTGTTTATTCTTTTCTCTATATCTGGAAGATGCTTGAAAATTACTGAGGCCCGCATCCAGTTACGTAAAGGTTGCGCCGGACTGCCGTGCCACTGTTTATTTTCTTCTGTAATATTAAAGTTAATTCCGGCCTGTGCGCCGATTTGGGTACCCTTTGCTAAAGTTAAATGGCCTGCAATACCAACTTGCCCACCTACAACGCTGTTCGGGCCAATTTTTGTACTGCCAGAAACGCCAGATTGAGCAGCTAAAACGGTGTTTTCACCGATTTCTACATTATGTGCAATCTGGATCAGGTTATCAATTTTAGCACCTTTTTTAATAACTGTAGACCCCATTGTGGCACGGTCTACCGTAGTATTGGCACCAATCTCTACATCATCCTCGATAATTACATTACCGATCTGCGGAATTTTATTGTAGGTACCGTCTTTTTGAGGTGCAAAACCAAATCCGTCACTCCCAATAACGGTATTGGCATGTATAATAACCCTGCTTCCAATTACAGTATTATGGTAAATTTTTACGCCAGAGAAAAACGTACTGTTTTCGCCAATTTGTGAGTTGGCGCCAACAAAAGTCTGTGCATTAAGTTTGCAGCCATCACCAATCACTACGTTTTCAGCAACATATGCAAAAGCATCTATAAAAACATTAGATCCGATTTTTGCCGTTGGATGAATAAATGCCAGCTTGCTTATGCCAGACAAAGTTGCCTGTGCATTCATTGCTTCATTATATTTATCCAATAAAATAGTAAAAGAACTATATGGATTATCAACACGGATTAAGGTGCTGGTAAACGGCTGATTAGGGGTAAAATCTTTTGAAACGATAACAACCGAAGCCTGCGTAGAATACAAAAAATTCTCGTACTTCGGGTTGGAAAGAAAAGACAATGAGCCTTCCTTCCCGTCTTCTATTTTAGAAAGTTCGGTAACGGCTACATCCGGGTTGCCATCAACGGAACCTGCTAAAAACTCGCTTATCTGCTTTGCAGTAAATTGCATCGTACAAAGGTATATGTTAAATTGATATGAACAAAAAAACCTGTAAGGGTTAAGGCGTGTATATTTTACACAATAGTAAGACTTAAAACGGCAGTAGGTGTCAAATATTTTGTTAATTAATCTTAAATCCCTCGCGGATAGCAAAGAATGTACTTCTCTACTGTTTTTTGTAGCGATTCCAGATTTGATAAATCTGAAGCTTTTGCAATATCTACGATATCGTTATTTTTCATTAAAATTTTAATATTGCCTACGCCAGCATTGTAAGCCCGGTTTTGAATCGCATCAGTAAATACGAAATAACGAACTTCATCTGGCTTAATCCCCAGCAGGAGAATCGCTGCATCCTTTAAAAATGCCACACGATCTGCATTTGCCCTTTCATTTCCCATTTCCACCTTATATAAATTTCTGGAGGTAAGCATCTGGCAGAGGGTAGCAAGTATCTTATCAGGATGTTTTGTCCACACTTTTACTGCAGCGTAAATATCCTGATCATCCAGGTTGGTGAAATGCTCAAGATTATTATGGTGGGAGAAAAAGTTATTTTCGTTAATATCGTTACTTAAAAAATAATGAAGAGATGGTGAGGCAAATAAATCCTGTCCGTTCGAGGCAATCTCTTTTGCGCGCTCCAGGAGCTTCACAAGAATCATCTCACCAGATATTACGGTTTTATGCAAATACACCTGCCAATACATTAAACGGCGGGCTATTAGAAATTTTTCGATAGAGTAAATCCCTTTTTCTTCAATCACCAGGTTATCATCAAAAACATTAAACATTTTAATAATCCGGTCAAAACTAATTACACCTTCGCTTACACCTGTGAAAAAGCTGTCGCGATTTAAGTAATCCATCCGATCTAAATCCAGTTGACCAGATATTAATTGATGAAGAAATTTTTTGTGATAAGTGCCGTTAAACACCTCGATAGCATGCGTTAACTTTCCATCGAAATGAAGATTCAGATCATGCATCAGCTTTGCTGAAATGTCTTCATGTTTGATTCCGGTAACTAAAGAATGTTCTAAAGCATGTGAAAAAGGACCATGACCAATATCGTGTAGTAAAATAGCCAGTGTTGCCGCTTCTTCTTCTCCGTCGGTAATGATATGGCCTTTGCTTCTTAAAATTTCAATAGCCAGGCTCATTAAATGCATGGCACCCAAAGCATGGTGAAAACGCGTATGCAAAGCCCCTGGATAAACCAAATGAGTCATTCCAAGTTGTTTAATATACCGCAAACGCTGGAAATAAGGATGCGAAATGACATCGTAAACCAACGCTGATGGAATACTAATGAAACCGTAAACGGGATCATTTATGATTTTCTTCTTATTCAATAGTTAAAAATAGTTAAATAGATAGATACGGTACAAAAATTGCTATTTTTATTTGTAGTTTGATTTACCTGCCTAAATTTAAAGGCAATACATATCTTTTTTTACAAAAACATGCAAGAAACTAAAATATTGTGGGCCGACGATGAAATCGACTTACTTAAACCCCATATATTATTATTAAATGATAAAGGTTATAACGTAACAACCTTTACCAATGGAAATGATGCCCTGGAAGCTTTTGGAAAAGCCCATTTCGACCTTGTTTTTCTGGATGAAAACATGCCAGGTATGAGTGGAATTGAAACGCTTTCGGCCATTAAAAATCTGAATCCTGATGTTCCGGTAGTATTGATTACCAAGAGTGAAGAGGAAAATCTGATGGAAGATGCCATTGGAAGTAAAATTGATGATTATCTAATTAAGCCGGTAAACCCTAAACAGGTTTTGTTAACGATTAAAAAGTTAATTGATAATAAACGCCTGGTAAGCGAAAAAACCTCCATGGCATATCAACAGGATTTCCGCCGTTTAGGTATGACACTGGGTGATCGTCTGAGTTATGAAGAATGGATCGATGTTTACAAGAAAATTGTTTTCTGGGAATTAGAGCTTGAAAAGCTGGATGATCCGCAAATGCATGAAATTTTAACCATGCAAAAGCAGGAAGCCAATACGCAATTCACCAAATTTATTGAAGAAAACTACCTCGACTGGATTAAAAATAAGGATACAGCACCTTTATTATCTAATGAATTGCTGAAGAAAAAAGCCTTTCCACATATTAATGATACTACACCCGTATTTTTTATTCTGATTGATAACTTACGTTACGATCAATGGAAAATTATCAATCCGTTAATTTCTGAATATTTCAGAATTGATGAAGAAGATATGTATACCAGCATTCTTCCAACGGCTACTCAATATGCACGTAATGCAATCTTCTCTGGCCTGATGCCGTTAGAAATGGAAAAACGTTTTCCGCAGCTTTGGCAAAATGATGATGACGAAGGCGGTAAAAACATGCACGAGGAAGCATTCCTTGCAGATAATATCAAACGTAACTTAAGGAAAGATTGCAAATTCAGTTACAATAAGATTTTAACTTTTGAACAGGGTAAGGATCTCGTTGATCAAACCAACAACTTGTTGCAAAATGATTTCAACGCCATTGTTTTCAATTTTGTCGACATGCTGAGCCATGCCCGTACTGATATGCAAATGATTCGGGAGTTGGCGAATGATGATGCAGCTTACCGTTCCTTAACCTTATCGTGGTTTGAACATTCACCACTTTGGGATTTATTAAAAAAGATTTCTCAAAAACAGGTAAAAGTAGTGATCACCACCGACCATGGAACGATTCGCGTTAAGAAGCCAGTTAAAGTAATAGGTGATCGTGCTACAAACACCAATTTAAGATATAAGCAAGGACGAAATTTAAATTTCAATGCGAAAGAGGTTTTTTTAATTAAAAATCCACATGATGCTTTGTTGCCGAAAATCAACATCAGCAGCAGTTACATTTTTGCCCGTGAGGATAGTTATTTCGTTTATCCAAATAATTATAACCAGTTTGTGAATTACTATAATGAAACCTTCCAGCATGGAGGAATTTCGTTAGAGGAAATGATTATTCCGGTAGTAACTTATTCACCGAGATAAAACCTTATTGAAAAGGAAAGGTTAAAAGGCAAAAGCGATGCATTTATGTATTACTTTTGCCTTTATTTGTATAAAATGGAGATAGCAGTTAACGATTTATCTAATTTGCCCACTGCTGCAGAAGCGCTTTTAGCCTTTGCCGGAGCAGCGAAAATTTTTATTTTCGATGGCGATATGGGCGCTGGTAAAACAACTTTCATTAAATCATTTTGTCGTGCTTTGGGGGTAACAGATGTGGTATCCAGCCCAACCTATTCTATAGTTAACGAGTACGAAAGTGCTGGTGGCCCGGTGTACCATTTTGATTTTTACCGCATCAAAGATATTCAGGAAGCCTATGATTTAGGCTATGAAGAATACTTTTATGGTGGGGGGATTTGTTTAATTGAATGGCCGGAAAGGGTAACTGAATTATTGCCGGATCATCTTGTAAAAGTAGAGATCTCCATCCTGGATGAAAATCAAAGAGTCTTTAAATTCAGCAAGGTGTGATAGTTTATTAACTCTTACAACTTATTGCTATATTTATTAAAAAAAAGCAATATGAAAAATCTTGCCTTAATAGTGATTTACATTTGTCTTGGTTATAATGTATTTGCACAAAATTCGTACTGCGATTCTGTAAAGAAAAAAAATGATCAACTTTCTGAAAGAATTAAAGCGCTGTCGAAGGAAAACGAATATTTTCGGAAATCTTTAAATATTCTGACACCAACTAAAAGTGTTGAGCAAGGTGGACTAACTTTTAACCTCATAAAATGTGAAGGTAATATAAAGGAGCAAACCATAACACTCACTTGTTTTATAATTAATCATAAAGCCAACAGTGACTTTCAATTTGAGAAAGCTAATTTGACAGATATTCAAGGTGCTAACTTTTTAAGTTATGACTTTAAAATCGGAAATCAAGATGTTCGGAATACGCTATTCACTGACACGCCCTTAGCGACTAAAATTACATTCAAGAATGTTTTACCGGCAACGCAAATGATAAAGGTTATAGGTCTAAATTATTACGGCACAGGATTATTTGATAAGGGCGTGTTCATTTTCAATAATATAGGTGTTGTATGGAAATAATGTTAGATGCCTTCTTTACTTTTAAAAACCTAATATTTAGTACATTTTCCGTACCTTGAACGACCTAAAACAAAAACATTTTTTTTATAAGTAAGATGGCTACAGGAATACGCGAAGGCATGGCCGATATCGCTCGTCAGGGTTTATTGCAAACACAGGAAGCGACATTGGAAACCAGAAACAGGAAGAATAGCCTGAACATCGGAATACCCAAAGAAATTTCATTTCAGGAAAACAGAATTGCTTTAACGCCTTTGTCTGTTGCATTGTTGGTTAATAATGGTCACCATGTTATTTTAGAAAGTGGTGCCGGTATTGCTGCAAATTTTTCTGATTCTGAATATGCAGAGCAGGGAGCCAAAATAGTTTACGATAAAAAAGAAGTTTTTGATTCTGATATCATCGTGAAAATTGCTCCACCCATGTTGGAGGAAATTGCCATGATGCACAAAGGGCAAACGTTGATTTCGTCTTTACAAACCGGGACGCTAAAACAGGATTACCTCAAGGCCTTAATGCAAAAAAAGATTAATGCTTTATGCTTTGAAAACCTGCGTGACGAAGGAAATGTGCTAAGCGTAGTTAGGGCAATGAGTGAAATTGTGGGTTCTACTTCAATTTTAATTGCTGCCGAATATTTGAGCAATGTAACTGGGGGAAAAGGTTTAATGTTAGGCGGCTTTACAGGTGTGCCACCTACAGAAATCGTGATTTTGGGAGCAGGTACCGTTGGGGAATATGCAGCAAGAACAGCTTTGGCATTAGGTGCTGAAGTTAAGGTTTTTGACAGTTCAATTTATCGCCTCCGCCGCCTGCAAAATAATTTAGGAAGCCGTGTTTTTACTTCGGTAATGCAGCCAATAGTTTTGAATAAGGCCATTGTAACTTGCGACGTAGTGATTGGCGCCATCCGAGCCAGTCATGGAAGAAGTCCTTGTGTGGTGATGGAAGAAACTGTGGCAAGGATGAAACCACATTCTGTTGTGATTGATGTGAGCATAGATCAGGGTGGTTGTTTCGAAACTTCTGAAGTAACAAACCATACCAACCCGACATTTAGAAAGTACGATGTGATTCATTATTGTGTGCCTAATATTGCATCCCGGGTTCCCCGTACTGCATCTTACGCACTTACCAATATCTTTGCGCCTATTTTATTAGATATTGGCGAATTTGGCGGTTTGATGAACATGGTTTGGAATAATCCAGGCATCCGCGAAGCGCTTTATATGTATCAAGGGAATTGTACCAATAAGGATCTGGCAGATATGTTTAATTTGCCTTTTAAAGACCTTGAATTGCTGGTGGTTTCGAACCAGTAAATTGATGTTAGTCATTGAGAGGTAGGAAGCAATGAAACCCTATTTATAGCAAGCTCAATATGAAAAACAAAATCCTAATTTTATTTTTATTCGTTTCTTTCGCTGCTTCGGCTCAAAACGGAAAAGGGTCAAAGCTAGTTGTTGTTAGTTCTTATAATCAATACCTGGTATCGGTGAAAACCAATCCTAATAATGAGTTGGTGGAGATTAAAAAAGCCATTCCAAACATCACACTGGATATTCGCTACGCAACAAAGAATAACTTCATGAAACAAGTGATGTATAAGCAGGCGAGGGCATTTGCCAGAAAACCTGTGGTAGAATCATTAAAGAAAATTCAAAAGGAGCTTAATAAAAAAGGCTATGGATTGAAGATTTTCGATGGTTATCGGCCTTATGCAACTACTGTAGCGTTTTACAAAAAGGCAAGTGATAAAAACTTCGTGGCTAATCCTGCAAAAGGCTCTAAACACAATAGGGGATGTGCGGTAGACCTCACCATCATTAATCTTAAAACAAGAAAAGAGCTTGCAATGGCTACGCCTTACGACAGTTTCTCTGCTGCTGCCGCAGCAAATTATGAACCCGTAACCAAAGAGGTGAAAAAAAACAGAGATTTCCTGATTGCTACCATGAAAAAATACGGATTAAATGTACTGGAAAATGAATGGTGGCATTATGATTTTGTCGGCTGGCAGCAGTATAATTTAATGGATATTCCTTTTGAGAAACTTTAGGTGGTTCATTGGTCATTAGTTTATTGGTCATTAGTCATTGGTTCATTTGTCTGGGTGGTTAGAAAGGCCGGATGCAATATAAATTCAAACTTCAAACTTAAAACTCCAAACGCTCACATCCGAACTAAAGATGATGCGGTCTTCCGAACTGATCCATTTTCACCTTTGCCTTATCGTCCTTCACCGTTAAGCGGAAAATGTAATCGTAATCATCATCGGTGAGCATTTCTTTGGGTCTTTTTCCGCCAAAGGCTTCGATGATTTCAAGAACGGTATTAGAATGGCCAGCCACAATCACTTTTTTGCCAGCATAATTTTTCTTTACCGAATCAACCAAAGATTTTGGATCACTGTAGTTGATCACCTTTGGGATGACCATGGAATCTAAGGTTTGGCGGGTTCTTTTATAAGGCGTACAAAAAGCAGCATCGAACTTCGTTTTCTTTAAAAAAGTGGCCAGGTCACCTGCTCTTATTCTGCCTTCATCAGATAATTCCGGATCTTTATCTTCAGGATTAGTTTTATCTTTTTCAGCATGTCTCACTATCCAAACTTCTGTGGTTTGAGCTAACGTAACGGTAGCAAGTACGAAACTTAAAGAGAGCAGAAGGAAAAGCTTTTTCATTTTATAAAGATTGAAAATTTTTTCGATTAAAGGCAAATTGATCCATAAAAAAGCCGGTATCGCTTTTTGTGATACCGGCTAAATAGGTCTTTAAATAATTAGTAGCCGGTATTTTGCCAGCCCGTTTTATTGTTTACGTTATCAATTTCTGCCTGGGGAACAGGATAAATGCTTCTGAAAGCTGGAATGCCAGGAAAAACAGTTCCTAATTGATTTGTTCTTACGATGTCGAACCAACGGTCGGCCTCCAGGGCAAACTCAAGTCTTCTTTCCAGGTAAATTGCCGTTCTGAAATCATTTTGTGTGGTTAAAGTTGCTGCAGTTTTAGGCGTTGCGGCCGCGTTGGTACGCACGGCATTTAGTGCCCTGAAAGCTTCAGCATTGCCATAAGCAACCTCATTCAAGGCTTCGGCATACATCAATAGTACATCGGCACAGCGAATTACAGGGAAATCGCCACTTACCTCGGTAGAATTCGAAACCGGACTGTTGAATTTTCCCGGGCGTGCGCCTGTACCCGTTGGGGCAACCAATGCCCTTCGGTTATCTGCCGCTTCAAAAATTGCCTGTGGAATGGTGATCGTATTCGTGTTGTTATTATTCCGGTAACGATTATCCTGATTCACGGCTTCTTTAACGCCACCGTTTAAGTATAAAACAGCGAAGATAATATCCTTACTGGTTTTTAAACCGCTCGGAAAAGTAGTGGTTTGTGGCACAAGAGATAAGACACTTCCTGCATAAATAGCATTTACGATTGGCTGTAGGGTAGAAGCAACCAGATCATAACGTTTCTGGTAGAGATAAACCTTTGCCAGCAAAGCAGATGCAGCGTAGCTGGTTGCACGGCCGCGTTGTGCATCAGCCCAGGTAGTTGGCAGTTTTGAAGCCGCATCAGTTAAGTCAGCGATAATTTGCTGATAAACCTGTGCTGAGGTAGCTCTTGTATTTGCCCTCGCTTCGTCTGTTTTTTGAACCGTTAATACCAGTGGCACATTTCCCCAGAGCCGGGTTAAGTTAAAATAACTCAAAGCACGGATAAATTTCGCTTGTCCGATGATTTGATTCTTTGTGGCATCAGACATGGTAATTCCCGGCGCCCGATCAAGCACAATGTTGGTACGGTAGATGGCTTTATAATGCCCCTGCCACGCACCAGAAAGGATGTTATTTGCAGATGTTTCTGAAAATACTTCGATTGAATTTCTTACTCCAGCGCCAGAACCCGGATCATTATCCGTTAAATTATCTCCGCGGATTTCTCCTAAAGTAAGTAAGTTGTTTCCATATAAACTATCGGTTTGAAGCGCATCGTAACAACTTACTAAACCACCTTGTAAACCTTTTTCATCCACATAAAAGGTGTTTTCGGTATAGGAATCAAGGGGTTTTAAATCTAAAAACTTTTTGCATGAGGTGGCAGAGATGATGAGGCCACAAGCAATAATGGGTATGATATATTTTTTCATCTGATTATGATCTTTTATAACGTAATGTTTAAACCGATTGATGTTGTTTTTGCAGTTGGATAAACGCCGTAATCTTCTCCGTTTGTTGTGGCATCTGTTCTGTTCGTTACTTCAGGGTTATAGCCAGTATATTTGGTGAAGGTGAATGGATTTTGCATTGAAACGTATAACCTCAATTTGGTTAAAGAAATCTTTTTGATCCACTCAGTAGGGAAGGTATATCCTAAAGCAATGTTACGGATGCGGAGGTAGGAGCCATCTTCCACATGCCAGGTAGAGGTGGTGCCATTGCTGCCTTTCGCCACACGGTTCGCCCTAACATCTTGTCCGCTGCCAGGATTACTTTCCGAAACCCATCTGTCTAACGAACTCACCACGTTGTTCATATTTCCTTCTTTGTTTGCGAAATATCTTCTTGATAAGTTTAATATTTTGTTACCATAAACGCCTTGCATGGCTACGTTAACGTCGAAACTTTTATATTCTGCAGAGGTGGCAAAACCATAAGTAAACTTTGGTAAGTAATTGCCTACAATCTCCCGGTCTTTCGTTAAATCAATAATACCATCGCCATCTACATCTTTAAATTTAAAATCACCAGGTTTAGCGGTGTTCAGATCGAAGTTTCCTTGTGTATCTGTATAGTGCGGGTAAGCATTTACTTCTGCCTGATTTTTGAAAACACCAAGTACAACGGGTAAGTAATAAGATCCGATTGGCTCGCCCACACGGGTTAAGAAATAAGCATTTGCCACAGAGCCTGTTCTGATGATATCGGCGTTTCCAGGGCCCAACTCTACCACTTTGTTTTTGTTTTTAGAGAAATTGGCACTTGCTGTCCATTTCACCCCGCCAAATTGTTGCTGGGTGCCAAGGTTAATATCTATCCCGCGGTTATTTACTTTACCGATATTTTTTAATTCTGTAGAAAAGCCAGTGGTTAGTGGCACCGGTACGTTTAAAAGTAAATCGGTTGTATTACTGTTGTAGGCATCAATAGATAAAGTGAGCTTGTTATTGAAAAAAGCGGCATCAAAACCTACGTTTAGCTGCGCCGTTTTTTCCCAGCTTAAATCATTATTAGGCTGCGCAAAAGGTGCAGCTCCATTAATTACACCAGGTGTTCCGCCACCGAAAACATAGCCATAGTTCGTCATCGCGCCTTGCGATAAATAGTTGGGAATATTGAAATTACCTGTTAAACCATAACTGGCTCTGATTTTTAGATCTGAAATGGCTTTTGCATCCTTTAAGAATTCTTCTTCAGATAGTCTCCAGCCTACAGAAGCTGATGGAAAATAACCCCATTTGTTATTGGTTCCAAACCTGGAAGAACCATCTGCACGTAGCGAACCTGTAAACAGATATTTTCCTTTGTAGCTGTATTGCAGCCTGGCAATGCCTGAAGCTAAAGACCATTGCTGCCTGGTTGAGGTTCCATTTGTTACTAAACCAGCACTTAAATATTCAATCTGATCACTAATAAAACCTCTGGTGGCCACAGCATAATTACCGCTCTGATCATTTTTTTGATTAGACCAACCTACTAACGCGCTCAGGTTATGATCGCCAAGTGTTTTAGTGTAATTTAAGGTTTGTTCCAACAACCAATTGCTTTCTTTGAGGGTTCTGGAACTTGCCTGTGCATCTGAAGCCGGATTGCCAGCTGTGTTTGACAATGGAATAACTGAAGGGCGGAAAGTATCCTCCGTGCTGTTTACCATATCTATCCCCAGCTGAACCTTATATTTAAAATCTTTAATAATTTCTGCTTCTACAAAAGCATTACCTGTTAATCTATTGGCGCCGAAATCATCTTTCTGAAGCATGGCCAGGGCAACGGGGTTCCAGGCTTGTGTTTCTCCGTTTCCGGTGATTACCAAGCCATTTGGCAAAGTTGTTCCCTGACCAGGGCTCCAGGCATTTTGCGCAAAACTATAACCGCCATTGGCATTGTACACTGGCCAGAGCGGCGCATAATGTAACGCCGAAGCAACAATTCCACCTGCATTTAAGCCATTTGCGTTTGATGCATTGTAAGCACCATTCGCATTGAGTCTTTTCTCTTTAATTACCGAAGGAGTAATATTCACGCCATATTTGAAAATTCCTTTATTTCCTTCCAGATTTAATCTTCCGCTGTAACGTTTAAAGCCACTATTCAGGATAATCCCATCCTGGTTAAAGTATTCCATTGATGCATAATACTTCATTTTTTCACTGCCACCAGAAGCCGAAACCGAATGATTTTCTATTCTTGCTGTTCTGAAGATTTCATCCTGCCAGTCGGTATTGGTTAAGCCTCGCTGCCCTTGCAGATAAGGCAAAATTTCTGTCGGAATCACCGCACTTGTATTGTTGCCAGAGTTAATCAAACGCTGCACATTGCTATCATTAATGCTATAGCCGATGAGTGGTGCGCCTGTTGCTGCATTTCTGCGGTTAATGGCATCCATAGCATCAGCGTAGGTGTTATTTCGGGCATCCAATGTCATTTGTGAATATTGATAAGCATCCATCATTTCTATCTTATTGGCCAGACTTTGCCAGCCCGTATAGGTATTGGCACTGATGGTTGCTGTTCCGCTTTTACCTTGTTTGGTGGTAATTAATACCACACCGTTTGAGCCTCTTGAACCATAGATCGCTGCGGATGAAGCATCTTTCAGAACTTCTATTGACGCGATATCGTTCGTGTTGAGTGTATTAATGTTGTCATTGGAAATCGGTACACCATCAATTACATATAAAGGATTAGACCCTGCAGTAATGGTTCCAACACCGCGTACTTTAATGGATAGTGGGCTACCTGGAGAACCCGATCCCTGCGAAACCTGCACGCCAGCCATTTTTCCAACCAAGGCCTCTGCCGCATTATTGATGGGCTGATTTTCTAAATCTGAAGCTTTGATACTCGCAATTGCCGTAGTCACATCCTTTTTCCGCTGACTTCCATAACCTACCACAACTACATCTGTTAATGAAGAGGCTTCCGGATTTAGTTGAATTAAAAGTGTTGCCTGTTCTCCGGCTTTGAGAAGGTAGTTCTGAATCGTTTTAGTAGTGTAACCGATAAAAGAAGCACTGATGGTGTAAGGAACACCTGCCGTTAAGCCTGTAAGTTGAAACCTTCCTTCCGGATTAACCATAATCCCCTTTTTTTCATTGGTTTTTGTGTTGAGTAAAAGGATGGAGGCACCAAGCAGGGGTTGCCCGGTTTCATCTTTCACAATCCCGGTAATCTCCGATGTTTGAGCCCAGGCAGTCGCCGTAACTGATAAGATCAGCAGGCAACAGAAGAGTTGTTTTGTAAATTTTCTAAGCATAGTGTAACAGTTAATTAGGTTTAAGGCATTGTTTTTTCAAGAATAAAAGGATAGTCTAGTAAAGTATATTGGGTTTAGTTTTGAATCAGATAACCGGCTGTAGTTTTAGTCTGTGTGAGATCGTTTAGTTCAGTAAGTTCCCCCAGGATTTGATTAAGGCTTTGTTTGGTGTTGATACTTCCGGTAAAAGATATTTCCTTAAGGTCTTGGGCGTTATATTTAATTTCAACTTTGAAGTGCTGTGCTAATTTATCCAATACAGCTGCTAGCGGAATCTGGTTAAATGTTAGCTCAGCAGTCGTGTTTTTTGGTTGTGCCAGAGTTTGTTCGGATTTAATCTTAACCATGTTATCGATGCGGTTGTATACCAGCTCATTACCAGGAGATAAAATCTTACTAAATGATTTCAAGCTGGCGGAATTAATATTTTTCACCCAAACTTTTCCGGTGTGGAGCACAACTTTAACTACCTTACTTTCTTTAACTGCCGTAATGGTAAAAGAGGTGCCTAAAGCCATGGTAGAAATACCATTGGCGTAAACGATAAAGGGGTGTTTTTTATCTTTAGCAACTTTGAAAAAGCTTTTACCCAGAAGATATATTTCTCTGCGCTGCTGAACAAATGGCAGTGCATACCGCAATTCGCCGCCCGGGTAAATTTTCACGGTTGATTGATCTGGAAGGATAACCAGTTGATTTTCTTCTGTATAGTTTACAATGGATTTCCAGGTAATTTGATCAGGATGCTTTGCAATGATATTTGTTTTTTGAGCGACTTGTTTAACCGATTGGTGCTGATTGGAAACGATGAGTGCTGCAATACTGATAATGGCTAAGATCGCTGCCGCTGCCAAAAGCCGTAGCCAAACAGATGTCGCTTTTTTTGCGCTGGTTTGTGATTTAATACCTTCAAACAAAGCATCACTTTTTTCAGTAGTTAAGGTGGCGTTTTGAAGATCATCCCATTCATCTCTGGTTAACAGGTGATCTGGGAAATCTTCAATTTCCGCTAAATAACCGGCCACCAGAAGTCGTTCTTCAGGGGTGCATTTATTTTGAAAATAGCGGTTAAGTAGTTCTTCAGAAACACTCATATAAACCAATACGATTCAAAATGAGGAAAACCCGTAATCAGTTTAAAATATTTCTCTCAGAGAATTAGCTCAGCAAAAGGAGCAAAAGCATGGGGAGGTAAACATAGCCAAGTTGTTTAACGGCTAAGGAGATGTGTTTTTCTACTGTGCGTGGAGAGATGGAAAGTTTCTCCGCAATTTCCTTATAAGAGTAGCCATGCAGGCGGTTTAAAACAAAAACCTGTTTCCGTGTAGGCGGCAGGCAATCCAGTACTACTTCCAGCTGCTGCCGGTTGTCGTAAAGATGTGTCACATCCTGCGGGGATTCAGCTCGTTCAGTATGGTAGATTTTAAGGTTTTTCTCCTCATTGGCCACTTTCTTAAAATAATCTAACAGTGTTGTTTTGGCGATTTTAAAAAGTTGAATGTCTAACGTAAAATCTTCAGTAAGGGTGTGTTTAAATTTCCAGAGTTTGATGAAAGCCATTTGGGTAAGCTCTTCTGACTGATCGGAACAAAGCGTTTTCTTAAAAAAGTAGGCATATACCTTTTTATGGTATAGTTTAAAAACTATCTCGAACGATAGGTGATCTCCGTTTTTGATCTCTTGGATATAGTTTGACACCACAGCTCAAAACTATTTGGTTAATGTTAGCTTAAAATAAATATAGTGTTATTTTATCAAATGCTTAACATTAAAAAGAAAGGACAAACTTATTTTTTTGAAAGCATTTTAATTAACGAATTAATGTCTTTTTCTTCATGCCAGCTACTCAAAATGATCCTGTTGATGGGATCACTGGCTTGAGTTGGATAAGGGAAAGATGAAATGAGGATATTTTCTTTAAGCAGTGTTTGATCAATAGTTGGATTTGTAATTAAAAATGCCGGAAAACCGGGTTCAAATTTCCATTCGCTACCTAAACTTGCGGCAAATAAAGTAATGTTTTCCTGAAGCTTAATCCATTGTGCTTGATAAAGATCTTCTGCATGGATAAAGGCATAAAGTCCGGCGGCGGCAGGTGGAGATGCCCCGACGAACATATTGGTGCTTTTTAATCTGGAGATAATTTCCTGAGGGCCTAAAATCAATCCGGCATCTATACCCAAAGCCTTGGCCAGAGAAGCAATCACTACGCAGGTGATGTTTTCCTTATGCGGCAAGGCTGATAACGCACTTAAGCCTTGATTGTTGACACCTATACCATGAGAATCATCTACAATCAACACGATGTTTTTATCAGGATCTACAGCATTCAGAAAACTAAAATCATAGATTTCTGGCATCAGATTATTCATCGAATTACTGATCAATACCCAGTTTTTCTTAGTAGAGATATTAATTTGGTTGATCATGTCATTCTTCCAGCTCGTAAAAGAACCTGAAATTGCTGGCGGTTCATTTATCCAGAGCGCGGTATGCGTATTTGGGGCATATACCAACTCGCCTAATGATGCGAAATATTTTACGGTTAACTGCGCGGCCAGGTAGCCACTGGAAGTAATCAGTGCATCTTCAGCCTGATAACGTGCTGCGGCCACTTTTTCTGCATCATTATAAACACCCAGTTGAATATTATTACTCCGGCTGGTACCATTATTTAAACCAAACTTTTTAATTCCTTCTACAAATAAATCCTGGAATCCAGGGTGTTGCGGAATACCTAAATAAGCGGTGCCACCAAAATACAAATAGCACTTTCCATCGATGGTAATCTCATTAGAAAAAGGTTGATTAATTGATTGGAACCGTGTATTCATTTCTTAGTTATAATTCCTTCCCAGTAAATCGTTTGCGGCTTTAATAATTGACTTATCTCCATTATCATCGTGATAAAATTCCCAAAACATGATTCCATTTGCCCTTTCTTTTGCAAGTGTTGTTTTTCGTTTGGTCGTTACCGTTCCATTGAAGAAATATTCTACACCATTTATTGTGGCATAATCTAAGCTGGTATCCGTGTTGGCAGCTACAAATTCCCGATAGGCCTTACTGGCATTTGCAGCATTTTTACCATAAGCCGGGATCCCTAAAACCGCTTTTTCTTTCGGCATTCCGCGAGTGCCCAGCCAGTAATTCAAACTGGCAACTGCCATATTATAAGATGCATGTTGAGTGGGCTGTTCCTTGTCCCAGCCAATTCCATCATAAACCATAATATTAAAGAAATCTACAAACTGAAAAACCTCCGTCTTTAATCCATCCCGGATACTCCCGGCATAAACCCCTGGGGTAATGGCCGTGCTTAAAAACTTTCCATGGTGGTGCAAGGAGTCTGATAATTCTTTGACCAGCAATAAGTAATTATCTGCAGATCCATTTGCGGTGCTTGGATATTCCCAATCCAGATCAACACCATTCAGGTTGTTTGTGCGGGCAAATAACAATACGTTTTTAACAAAAAGATTTCTGGCTGCTGCAGATGCTGCCATGGTTACAAAGATGCTGCTTGTTCCGGAAATGGAGATACCTGTTTTAACCCCATTTGCCCTTCCTTTTTGCATCACTGTTGCAAATCTGCCAGGTTGCTCAAGCGGTGCCAAAGAACCATCTGGGTTTGGATTTAAAAACGCATAAAACAGGTGCGTAATCATCTTGTATTTTGTATCTGCCACGTCAGCAGGATCGCGGTAACTCGGAAAATAAGAAACAATTTTAAAGCTGATATCTGAAACATAAGGGGTAGCTTGCTCAACATCCGCTAGGCCATCGCTTTTCTTACAGGATGATATTGCAAATAGCAGCGAAACGCCAATCAGGAAGTATATCTTTCTCATATCACAATTAAAACTGATCGTGTATATAGGTCATAATTCTGACCATTTCTGCCCTTACCTCTGCGGTTTGATTGATAAAATTATTGTTCATAAATGCATAGATATAGGTTTTACCCTTTTTTGTTAAAACATAGCCACTTTGATTGTGCACTCCACCTAAAGACCCGGTTTTGCCATAAACAAAGGGTTGATCTGTTTTAGGATAAGCATTTTTTAACGTTCCGGTTTTACCTCCCGAGGGCAACATGTCAAAAAGCTTTTCCCTGTTATTTACCAGTTTATATATAGAATCGAGTAGGTAAATGTTATCCCGTGGGGTAAACAGGTTTTGGCGCGACAAGCCCGAGCCATCTGCCCATTTCACTTTATCGGGTAAAAATGAGAGGTAGGTTTTGGTGATGTGCTGAATCGCTTTTATGGTACTTAAAGTATCTCCAATTTGATTAGAACAAACTAGGAGCAGGTGTTCGGCGATGAAGTTATCGCTTGGCAACATCATGTGTTTTAAAACTGAATCACGTTTGGCCCCAGGCAGTGTTTTTGCATCAGCGGGAATTTTCATCTTTACCAGGCCAACAGGTTTGCGCAAGGTATCAGCTAGTACTTCCACTGTAGTTTGGATGCTCGTTTTGTATGGGTTCTGCTGATTGTATCCGGGTTTTACTGCCACAGCCGGATAGCGAAAGTGATTGGTAAGGAAATCTCTGGTTACTTGGAAATTGCCCGTAGTTCTGGTAGAATCTACCTCAAAACATGGTGCGAAAGCTTTAGGTTCGATATTGATTTTATTCGCCCCAGCATAGGTAGAAGTAACCATATTATCCATAATGGGCATCTCAGTAATTTCTGGCTGGTAATAATAATCGTAATCGTCCCAACTCCAGCCGTCGCCAAAAAATGCCCCGGAATACCGGCCCGGCGCAAAAAAAAGTTTTTTATTGCTGGCTTGAAGAAAATTATAGGCTGATTTATCTTTTACCGCAAACTGTAAGAAGGATGGATCTCCTGTTCCCCAAAAAATTAAAGAATCATTTCGTTCTACATACTTCAATGCCGGCATCAATTCTGGCAACATTTTTAAACTTGCATAGAACGTATAAAGCTTGGTGTTTGATGCAGGTGTGAAATACTTGTCTGCATCTTTTTGAAAGATCATTTTTTTCTCTTCCATATTGTATAAAGCGAAACCAACCTGATACTGCTTAATTACCGCTGAATTTTTAAATTCTTTAGCTACTTTTTTGGCAATGATGTGGTCTGTAGAACAACTGGTTAAGACTGATATAAGCAGCATTAAGGCGGCAAAAAAAGAATAGTAGGCTTTATGGTGAAACATCGTGCTTAATTAGAAGTGATAATTGCGAACTAATTTATTAAATTTAATTTAATGTTAGCCAAATATACCTGTGTAACCTTTTTGGTGTTTTGCAAACTTGTAATTTGCCTGGCCTTGCTATTTTCCTTTTTTAGTGGTTATGCACAAGATTTTATGTTCTCTGGCAATAGAACAAAGCAGTCTATTCCTTTTAAGTGTATTAAAAATCTCATCGTTATTCCATTGTTCGTCAATGGCAAAGGGCCTTACGATTTTGTCTTGGATACTGGCGTAGGCCCCTTAATTATTACAGAGCCTGCTATTATAGATTCGCTTAATTTCAGCACCATGCGCAAAATCAAATTATCAGGTTTGGGGGTAGAAAATGTGGATGCTTATGTATCTCAGAATGTGAGTGCGCAATTGGGCGGGGCTAAAATTAAATATATCCCAACGGCTGTTCTAAAAGAAGACCTTTTCAATTTATCCGGGCATTTGGGGATTAAAATTTTCGGCCTGATTGGCTTTGATTTTTTCAATAGTTTCGTGATCGATATCAGGTATAGCAGCAATCACTTAATATTTTATGATTTAAAGCGGAAGGTAAAATACCGGGGCAGTAAAGTTCCGATTTTGATCGAAAGGAATAAACCCTACATTGTTGCAGAGGTCGAAATTGATGATACGACAAAAGTAAGAACACGCTTACTCATTGATACCGGAGCAAGCCATGCCTTATCTATGGAGATGTTGGATGGTAATGCTTTTCCTGCTCCCGTCCACAAAATCAAGGCAAGCCTAGGGATGAGTTTAAGCGGGCAAATTAAAGGCTACGTGGGGAGAATAGGTAAATTTAATCTTGGTGGCTATGTGTTCGATGATGTGGTCGCGGGATTTCCCGATTTTGAATCGATATCATCGAAGATTGATCTCACTAAACGGAACGGAAATCTGGGGGGTGAGATTTTGCGCAAATTTGATGTTCAGTTCAATTATCAGGAAAGTTTTTTATACCTCAAACCAAATGCAAACCGCAAAAAAGCCTTTCAGCACGATATGTTGGGCATGGTAGTTTACTTCGAACAAAATCAGTTTAACCGGGTGTTGATTGGAGAAATTGATGAAGATTCGCCAGCCGAAAGGGCAGGTTTTTGTCCGCAGGATGAAATTATAGGAATTGATTTTAAATCTATTAATACGTATACGTTGAACGATATTAACGAGCTTTTTAAATCATGGCCAAACCGAACAATCATCTTTGAAATTTATCGGGATAACCGCGTTTTCTTTAAGTTTGTACGGCTTGAAAAAAGGATATAACCTCTGCTGGTAATTTTCTAGTTACACAATCATAATCAGGTAACAAGCCTCTAACTTCGGACTCTATAATACTTACTTATTCATCAATGAAGAAACAACTTAGCGTACTTGCATTTGCAGGTATGGTTGCGCTTTGCTTGGCAGGATCAAATTCAGCATACGCACAAAAGAAAACTAAAAAGGGCACAACTAGCCCGGCTACTCCTGCAACAGCCGCCCCCGCTGCAAAAAAAGAAGGCATTAAACCATTTTCTGAAGTGATTACGGCCAAAGCCAGAACTACAAACGGCTTATTTAAGACCCATAAGGTTGAGGATAAATGGTATTTTGAAATCCCAGACAGTTTAGTAAACCGCGAAATGCTGGTAGTTACCCGCTTGGCTAAGGCACCTGTTGGTATAAAAGTAGGTAATCAGCAATATGGTGGTGAAGAATTAAACGAACAGGTTTGGAAATGGGAGCGGAGAGGCAAACAGGTTTACATTCGCGTACCAAGTTATGCCACCAAAGCAGATCCCAATAGTGATATGTATGAGTCGGTTAAAAACTCTAATCTAGATCAGATTTTGGCTGGTTTCGACATTAAAGCTTACAATAAGGATACTACAGGTGTGGTAATCGATGTAACTGATTTTTATAATGGAGACATTATGGCAATTGGTGCTACAGATCAGATTCGTAAAGCATATAAGGTTACCGCTTATGATGCTGCCCGGTCTTATATCGACACCGTAAAAACCTTCCCAATTAATATTGAGGTTAAAACCGCAAAAACTTACAAGGCTGCTGAATCTCCAACTGATAACAGTAATGCTGCAGTAACTTTCGAGTTTAATACTTCAATGCTTTTATTGCCAAAAACGCCGGTTAAAGCCAGGATTATGGATAGCCGAGTGGGCTTCTTTGGCCAGTCGCAATTGGATTATGGAACAGATGCACAAAAAGCAGAACGTACTGCTTATATCCATCGTTGGAATCTGGTTCCAAAAGATACCGCTGCTTACATCAGGGGCGAGTTGGTAGAACCACTTAAACCGATTGTCATTTATATTGATCCGGCAACGCCTAAAAAATGGGTTCCGTATTTAATTCAGGGAATTAACGATTGGCAAGCAGGTTTTGAAGCAGCAGGTTTTAAAAATGCCATTATTGGTAAACAAGCTCCAACCGCTCAGGAAGATCCACAATTTAGTGTAGAAGATTCCAGGTATTCTGTTGTGCGTTATTTCGCATCGGATATCGCAAATGCTTATGGGCCACATGTGAGTGATCCACGTACCGGACAGATTTTAGAAACGCATATTGGCTGGTACCACAACGTGATGAACTTGTTGAGGAACTGGTATTTCGTTCAAACAGCGGCAATCAATCCAGAAGTGCGTAAAGCTAAATTCACGGATGCGCAAATGGGCGAATTGATTCGTTTTGTGTCTTCACACGAGATTGGTCATACCTTAGGCTTGCCTCATAATTTCGGTTCCAGTTATGCTTACCCGGTAGATTCTTTGCGTTCTAAATCTTTTACCGATAAACACGGAACAGCTCCTTCTATTATGGATTATGCCCGTTTCAATTATATCGCTCAGCCAGGCGATGGCGTAACTAAACTGCACCCACAAATTGGCGAATATGATAAATGGGCAATTAAATGGGGCTATTCATGGCTTCCGGGAAACAAAACAGCAGAACAGGAAAAAGAAATCCTGAATCAATGGGTATTGAAAAATGCAGGTAATCCATTGTACTTCTATGGTCGCCAGGGCACAAGCCTTGATCCTCGTTTGCAAAGCGAAGATTTAGGTGATAACGCTATGAAAGCCAGTACTTACGGTATTGCTAACTTAAAGAGTATTTTGCCAAATGTAGAAAAATGGACCTACCAAAAAGGCAAAGACTACAGTGATCTAAAAGAAATTTACACGGAAATTGTTGGTCAGTTTAACCGTTATATGGGTCATGTAACAACGAATGTTGGTGGATTGAGTGAGAACTTTAAAACTTACGATCAGGCTGGTCCGGTTTATGCTTATCTGCCAAAAACTAAACAGAAGGAAGCAATTGCATTTTTTAACCAGCAATTGTTTACCACGCCGTTGTGGTTAATCAGCAATGATCAGTTAAATAAATTTGATAACGGTGTGTTGTTAAACCGCATCAAAGCCGTACAAACAAACACGCTTGGCAATTTATTAGCAGCGCCACGCATCGCCCGTTTATTGGATAATGAAACTAAAAACGGACCAACAAAAGCATATACCTTACCGCAGATGTTTACAGATTTAAGGTCTTCGGTTTTTGCTGCAGGCAGAGCCGATGCATTTAAACGCAATTTACAACGTGCTTACGTAGATCGTTTAGAAAATCTAATGACTAAAGAACCTGAACTTCCAGTAGGATTTCCGGTTGATTATGCAGCAAGCTACGGCTTAACTCCGGTTAACGTTGCCTTGTCTGACATCAGGCCGTTGGTTAGGGCAGAACTTAAAACGTTATTGGCAACCACAAAAGCAAGATCTGCTGCGGGAGACGCCATCACGAAAGCACATTACGAAGATTTAAATATTAGAATCAAAGATATTTTAGATCCAAAGAAATAAATGAAAGGATTAAATGAGATCATGATGGGTGGAACATCAACTTTCATTCTAATTCAATCATTCACTAATTCAATCATTCTTTAATTTACTAATTAAAAAA
This sequence comes from Pedobacter sp. CFBP9032, assembly GCF_034045265.1. Taxonomy (NCBI): domain Bacteria; kingdom Pseudomonadati; phylum Bacteroidota; class Sphingobacteriia; order Sphingobacteriales; family Sphingobacteriaceae; genus Pedobacter; species Pedobacter sp. CFBP9032. The sequence continues at coordinate 345,397 of NZ_JAXCWE010000004.1, forward strand.
ACGGAGCGACCATCTTTTGGTCGGCTCCGTTTTTTGTTCTAGCTGAATGTATAATTATTGATGGGTTAATTTTAAGTTTAAAACAAAGATTTAGTTTTATAGCAAATTGAGTGCTGATGTTTAAAAAACGATTAATCACTATCTTATTATCGCTTTACTTAATCCCGGGGTTTGCACAAAATGCAGATTCGGTTAGCGTAGTGAAAACCAGATGGCAGAAAACCAAAATTGCCCGGCAGGTAAAGCTGTTTCGCCATCATTTTAATAAGAATAACCTATTCGGAGCAAATGAAAACATCTCATTTATTGAAGTTGAAAATTCAGGAAGAAAAGCTGTTTTTGCTTTAGGTGCTGAAGAGAAGGAATTGATCAAAACCAGCGATTTTGGCAAAAGAGAAGCTGCAATAGTCGCGCTAAATGGCAATTTCTTTGATGTGAAAGATGGCGGTTCTGTTGATTATGTTCGGGTAAATGGAAAAGTAACTAATACCAATCGACTGGATAAAAACAATAACCGGGCAAAACATCAGCAAGCAGCTGTGGTTATAGAGAAGGGCAAAATTGCAATTAAAAAATGGGATGGAACGGCGGATTGGGAAACAAAACTCCGCGAAGAAAATGTTTTACTTAATGGGCCGTTATTAACTTATAACGAGCAGAATGAAAATTTAGATACTACTTCTTTCACTCGCCTTCGCCATCCGAGAACCTGTCTGGGTATTAAACCAAATGGCAGGGTAATCTTATTAACGGTTGATGGGAGAAACGAAAATTCTGCCGGATTGAGTTTGCCAGAATTAACAAAGTTGATGAACTGGCTGGGTTGTACAAGCGCCATTAACTTTGATGGTGGAGGCTCGACAACCTTATGGATTGAAGGAATGCCCGATAATGGCGTGATTAATTATCCCACAGATAATAAAAAATGGGACCACAATGGTGAGCGTAAAGTAGCCAATGTGGTGCTGGTTAAAAAGAAATAATTATTTTAGTGCCAATGATTAAAAATATTTTCAGACTCTTTTTTATCGTACTCATGCTGTCTGCATGTAATTCAAAGTCGAAAAAGAATGATGCTACCTTACGTGACTTTACCTTTGCACCTGTAAAAGGGATTCGTTATGAAGAAGTGAAGCGTCGTTTCAGCAACAATATATCTTTTAATAAAGATGGTTTTATGCAGGAACCTTCCTGGATTATTGAAGTGGCCGCAGAAGATACCATGATGGCCTGGAGCCCGCAAAAACAAATTATGCAAAAGTTTTACCTGCAATATGATCACGGCAATGTATACAACTTTGCCGAAGAATTCTTTAAGGTTAAACACATTAGCAAAGATAGTTTGGTTTTTCAACGCATCCAGGTAGATGGAAAAGTAATTGCCGATGATATCCGTTCGGATGTAAACATGACGTTTTATGCGCAGACCTACATTAAAAATAAGTTGAAAACAACAGCATCTGTTTTGCAAAGACCAACAAAGGCAGATACGTTATTTATCAAAAAACGATCTGCCGAAGTTAACCGAACAGATACTGCTGCTTTTGCCGCCAGAGTGCCTGTACAATTTATTCCGAAGAGCAAAATTGTAAAGGCAGAAAAGTTTAGTTCTGTTGATAAACTGCAAAAGAGAACCTCAGCTTACGATTATATGTTTCCTAAATACCGGATCGAGATTCAGAGGGCATATAAAGACTTTGCATATGAATGTTTAGCAGTGGTAGATTATACCGGAAATATGAAAATTTTGACCGTAAATGGCGTATTGCCAGAAGCTGCAGAAGGTAAAAAAAGGATGATGCAAGGGGTAGCAGATATTTATATCAGAAACCTTTTTAATGTAATCCCCGGAACAACACTTGGAATTCCGCATAATAGCGAAATTACCGTGATGATTGTTGGGAAGGCAATTAAAAGCCCTTAGTAATCTGATGTTTACATTTTTTTAACCGTTAAAAAAATGTTAAAATATATTTTGATTTTAAAAATTAAAACTTACCTTGCAGACTTAATTTTAATATTTAATACAATGCAAGAAGGCACAGTAAAATTCTTCAATGTAACTAAAGGTTTTGGCTTTATCGTACCTGCTAACGGCGATAGCGAAATTTTTGTTCATTCAACAGGTCTTATCGACGAAATCCGTGAAAACGACAAAGTACAGTACGAAGTTGCTAACGGTAAAAAAGGCTTAAATGCCGTTAATGTGAAAGTAATTTAATTTATTATCATATTTACAAAGGGGCCTCGATCACAGTCGGGGCTTTTTTATTGCCAAATTTTTATTGATTAATTTTTACGAATGACAAATTACTTTATCGTACCTGGCTTGGGTAATTCAGGCCCGGATCACTGGCAAACATATTTTGAAAACTCAGGTCAAAATTTCATCAGAATTAATCAAAAAGATTGGGATACGCCAGCCAGTGCTGATTGGGTTAAAAACATTGATGAGGCGCTCTCTGGTTATGATTTCTCTACCGTAATACTAATAGGCCATAGTTTAGGTTGTACAGCAATTGCCAATTGGGCTAAACACTCGCAAAAAATAATTAAAGGCGCCTTACTGGTGGCGCCAAGTGATTTGGAAGCACCTCGCTACACTTTTCCAACAGTAGGTTTCGATCATGTTCCGTTAGATAAAATCAATTTCAAAACCATTGTAGTAGCCAGTACAAATGATGAATGGGTAAGCATAGAAAGGGCTATGTTTTTTGCCGCGAATTGGGAAAGTGAGTTGATCAATATCGGTGAAGCAGGTCATATTAATGCCGCTTCCGGTTTTGGGAAATGGGATGAAGGATTGGAAATTTTAAAAAGTTTGGATTAAAACAGTCATATATCCATCTGATTAAGCGGTAGCGTTGGTATATCGTAGTGATCAGATGAATCTAAGCATGGGCCAATATTCATCCGATGTCTACTTCCAGGATTTATGAGTTGCTTTTTTCCTTAATAAATGATCCAGAAATACCAACCCAATAACTAAATCAATAAATAAGAATGCATAAATGGTGAATGGGCTAATTAACTCGTTCCAGTCTATATTAAGGTTAATCTTAGTGTCGAAACTTGAAAATTGAAGGTTGGAAGAATAGAAAACATAGCCAAATAAGGCCAAAATAGCCGCTAAAAAACACCCGCCAATACCATAAACAATATAAATATTAACCTTTGTTTTGAGGGCTACCGGGGTTGGCTCCGAGGTAATGCTGTCCATTATATTTCTGGTGAAAGACATGGATGGTTCTTCCAAATCCAACTCGGTGAAAGAAAGATTAAGGTTTAATAATTCTTCATACAAAAGATTCACTTCTGCGTCGTTATTAATCTTTTCCTGAATAATTTTCTGCTGGGCTGCATCTAGATTTCCATCAATGTAATCCCAAAGTTGTTGTTCTATCGTATTCATAACAGCTCCTTTGCTTCATCCTTTAACAAATATTGTAATTTTTCTTTTAACCGTTGCCTGGCCCGGTGTAATTTCACTTTTATAGTATTTGGAGCCATGCCCAGGGTTGTACCAATTTCTTCCAAACTTTGCTCCCCCTGATAAAAAAGCGTAATAATTGCAGCATCGTCTGTCGATAGCTGAGTAATTGCTTCATTTAAAAATTTATAACTATCTTTTTTCTCATAGCTATTCGCCATAAATGCAGAGGTATGGTTTTCCAATTGAATGAAAGTTTCATCGTCACTAATAGATAAGGTATCCAATCGTTTTTTTCTCAGGAAAGTCATGGCTGTAGTGTAAGTAATGGTATAAAGCCAGGTACTAAACTTCGAAGTTTGTTTAAATGTTCCAAGTGCTTTGTAGGCCTTTACGAAACAATCTTGAGCAATCTCCTCTGCATCTTCTCTGTTTTTAGCGAAACGAAGGGCCAGTGTAAATACAAATCGCTGATGGCGTTTAACCAACGTAGAATATTGATCGGTATGCCCGTTCAATACTCTTTCGATCAGCATTAAATCTGTATTTGTTTGCTCCATGTTTAGCCATAAGACTACACTTGCGCGATGGAGGTTACAGAAAATTTATTTTAAAAAAATAATGAAATCGTTTTAGTTTAAAAAGATTGCTTTAACCCATACGATGCTGCTCGTGCGTATGGGATGGGGTTAATATTGCTCTCAGATCTAAAAGAAAGGTACGCAAATCTAAAATGACCTAAGTTTTGGGATTCCAATCTCCGGAATTCCCGGAATCGGCTGGACCATTTTAAGCCAGGCCTTTAATAATTAAAATCTCCATTTCTCCCCAACAGATTAATGGAAAAAATGCGCAGCTAAAACACACTATAATATTAATGCGCTGCAAAAAACTTTAACCCCGCAATAGATCCAATCAATGTACAGATAAAAAATATTCGCCAGAAAGTAGCCGGCTCATTAAAATATAGGATTCCAACGATTACGGTTCCAACAGCACCAATTCCCGTCCACACAGCATAAGCAGTTCCCATTGGAAGCGTTTGCGTAGCCTTATTCAAAAGTAAAAAGCTTAATGCAATACAAACAACAAAAGCAGCAGTCCATTTAATATTGGTGAAGTTTTTAGACAGTTGCAAACAAGTGGTAAAGCCAACTTCGAAAAGCCCGGCAACAATTAAAATAATCCAGTTCATACAAAATGTGTTTCTGCAAAGGTACCAAGCCCTATTTAGCTCACATTTTACATTTGTTAAAAAATGAATTATTTGCCAGCTCTTATTCTACTTAAAGTAACCTGGGTAACGCCTAAATAAGAAGCGATATGCTTCAATGCAACCCGTTTGAGCAATGCTGGCGACTGATCTGTAAATTCCTGATAACGTTCTGCCGCCCCCTTAAACGATCGGTCAATTAGTCGCCTTTCTGTTGCAATTAGTTCCCGTTCAGCCATTTTTCTACCCCAGTTCGCAAGTTCAATATTTGCCTGGTATAAGTTAAATAAATCGATGAGCCGAATTCGGATCAATACACAATCCTCTAAAAGCTCAATGTTTTCATAGCCTGGTTTATCATTAATGTAGCTATTAAAGGAAAATAACACACTTCCGCTTTCTCCAAACCAAAAGTTAATCTGTTGATTTTCGCCATCAGAATAAGCCCTGGCAATGCCGCTCTTAAGAATATAAAAATAAGGTTCTATTTTATCAGCCCGAATCAGAATGGTGCCTTTAGGATAACTCATTTCCTGACTGTGATTGGAAACGGCCAATAAGGCTTCATCGCTGAGCGATCTGAAAATGTCGATATGTTTTAGCTGATGCTGCAAGATTTATAAAGCTATTAATTTTTTTCCCGGCAAGGTGTAACCTGTTTCAAAATGTTGTAGTCATAATACACAGAACACGGTTCAAAACAACAGAAAATAAATTAAAACAAAAAAATATTATTATGGAAGCAGTATTAGTCCCAATGTCAATATTCCTGGGCACATTCGCAATGGTTTTCGGAATTCGTTATTTATCAAACAAAGAAAAAATGGCCATGATCGAACGTGGCATTCATCCCGGTGTTTCCAGATCTGCACCAAGACCTTATTTAAGTTTAAAGTTCGGTTTATTGATGGTTGGTTTAGGAATTGGCCTCTTAGTAGCGCTATTCACTGTAAAAGGTGTTTTTGGCCCGAATATGACCCATACTGAAGAAGGCCAGGCAGCTGCGATTTACTTTGGTTTTATAGGAATTTTTGGTGGGCTCGGATTGATCACTTCTTTCATCATCGAGAAAAAAGCAATTGACAACGAAGCTTTAAAATAAACACTAATGAATTTAAAATCGCTGTTTGCAATTTGCAGGCAGCGATTTTTTATTGTGGTTTATTAATCACTGCAACTGTTAACCGGCTGATGCAACTCATTTTTCCCCGGTCATCATACAATTTAATATCCCAGATGTGGGTTTTTGCACCGCGGTGAATAATTGTACAAATCCCCGTTACCAGCCCGCTTTTTACCGGACGGAGGTGGTTTGCATTCACTTCTAAACCAACTGCAACATATTTTTCAGGGTCAATACACATGTAAGAAGCAATGCTTCCAAGGGTTTCAGCTAAAACCACAGAGGCGCCACCATGTAAAATGCCAGCTGGTTGGTGGGTGCGTTCATCTACAGGCATGGTACCCTTGATGAAATCGGCACCAATTTCCGTAAATTCAATACCGAGCAGTGCGCCAATATGGTTTTTAGGACGACTATTTAATTCTTCTACAGTAAACGTTTTAAACCACATCGTATCGTTCCTTTAATATTCCAAAATGATGCATAATATGTCCGGCTGCAACAAATAAAATAGATTTTACATTAATCGCTCTGCCAGATGCCGTTCCTGCCCGATTAATTTCATCATCATTTAAACTCCGGTAAAGATAAAGATTTGCTTTTCGGAGTGCGGCAAATTCTTCGATCATATCTTCATAATTGCGTTCGCTGAAACGGGCATTTGAAACGTAATCATTCTCATCAAAACCTGGTAAATGCTGTTGTTCATTTCTGGCGAAGCAGGTAATGCGGTAAGCAAAAACACGCTCGCAATCGATAATATGGCCAAGCATTTCTTTTAGTGTCCACTTGTTTTCTGCGTAAGCAAAGTTTTCTTTATCTCTATTTCTTTCAAACAAAGCCGGGAGGCTAAAAACCTGTTCTTCCAGTATTTCAAAAATATCCTGATTTACTTTGCTAATGTAGGCTTCTGCCCATATCGGGTACTCGTTAGGCTGTGGTCGGTTCATATCTTAAGCTGCTTTTTAATATTATTCTAAAAGTTGTTCCCTTACCTACTTCAGATTCTTTCACAAAAATTTCTCCGCTGTGGTAGTTCTCCACGATGCGCTTGGTAAGTGAAAGGCCTAATCCCCAACCACGTTTTCTGGTGGTGTAGCCCGGTTGGAAAACGGCATCAAACTTTGATCTCGGAATCCCTTTTCCAGTATCCGTTACATCGATAAAAACCTGTTCTTTCGCTAAGTTTTCTATGATGTTAATAGATATCGACCCTTCATTTTCAATCGCATTTGCAGCATTTTTAAGTAGGTTTTCGATCACCCAGTCAAATAGCGGAACGTTCAATAATGCCCTTACCTGTTCATCTCCCGAAATGCTGAATTTCACTTTATCGGATGTCCTCACCTTAAAGTACCTGACAAAATCACTGATCACAATGTATACGGTATGATCTTCCAAAATGGGTTTAGAGCCAATTTTCGAAAAACGATCGGCAATAATTTCCAGGCGTTTAATATCATTCTCCATCTCTGCAATTAATGGATCATCTTCCGCATCAAATTTGGATTTCATCAGTTCTGTCCAGGCCATTAACGAAGATATGGGTGTACCCAACTGGTGGGCAGTTTCTTTGGCCAAACCAACCCACACATGATCCTGCTCATCTCTTCTTGCAGAACTAAATGCCGCATAAGCCGTTAGTAGGAAAAGGAAAATAACGGTCATTTGGATGTATGGGAAATAGCGAAGTTGGGTAAGCACGAATGAATCGCGGTAATAGGCTTTAAACTTCTTCCCGAAAATATTCATTTCATCTGGCGGATGCTGTGCCTTCATTTGTCTCAACTGGCGAACAAAGTAAACACTATCGTAGGTTAGCTTGGTATCGGCAATGGGATAATTGGTTTTGGTACTGTCCAATCCAAAAAAGGAACTGATTACTCCAGAAGAATCGACCATAATCACCGGCGTTTTGGTGTTTTGCCTTACGGTTTCTACCACCACCCGATAATCATCATTATCGTATAAAAACATGGCCCGTTCCTGAATTTTTACCCAAAGGTGAAATTGATCAGCTTCTTCGCGTTCCATTTTTTTAACAAAAGAATCGGTGTAAAATACTGATGCAATGCCAATTAAGATGGCGAAAATGAGAAGGAAAAACTTCCAGCGGCGTTTCTTTTGATAAGGATTCATGCTTTGGGTAGCCAAATTACAATAAACAAAACGAAAAAAACAGAAAACCATTATGCTTTTTCAAAAACGATGCCGTAACATTATAGAAAGGAGAATAGATTCATCACCGATGGAAACCCTATAAAATGGAGGAAAAACATATCTTTGTGGCGAGCATAGTGCATAGCGCTTCAGGCATGGATTGCACCATACCTTCGCCCTCAACTCCCTGCTCTTTGCTTAATTATGGATAAGAAAGTTAGAGTAAGATTTGCCCCAAGCCCAACCGGAGGACTACATTTAGGTGGTGTTCGTACGGCTTTATTCAATTATTTGTTTGCCAAAAAAAACAATGGAACCTTCGTTTTGCGTGTTGAAGATACCGATCAGAACCGTTTTGTAGCAGGAGCAGAAGAATATATTGTAGATTGTTTAAACTGGTGTGGCATTACGCCTGATGAAAGCCCGGCTAACCCCGGTAACTACGGCCCTTATCGCCAGAGCGAACGCAAACCAAGTTATAGAAAGTTTGCCGAGCAGCTTATTAGCGATGGTTATGCCTATTACGCTTTTGATACACCAGAAGAACTAGACGCTAAGCGGAAGGAAATTCCAAACTTTCAATACGGACAAGCTACACGGATGCAAATGCGGAACTCTTTAACCTTAACCATTAGTGAGGTAGAAGATTTGCTGGCAGCAAAAACACCTCATGTGATCCGCATTAAAGTTCCTGAAGATGAGATTGTACATTTCAATGATTTAATTCGTGGCGACGTAAGCTTTGAAACTTCATTGGTAGATGATAAAGTCTTATTAAAAGCCGATGGAATGCCAACTTACCATTTAGCCGTTGTGGTAGATGATAAAGCCATGGAAATTACACATGCCTTCCGTGGAGAAGAATGGTTGCCATCTGCACCAACGCATATCCTGTTATGGAAATATTTAGGTTGGGAAACTGATATGCCCGCTTGGGCACACTTACCTTTAATTTTAAAACCAGACGGGCACGGTAAATTAAGCAAACGCGATGGAGACCGTTTAGGATTTCCGGTGTATGCCATGAATTGGACAGATCCAGCAGGTCATGTTACCAATGGATTTAAAGAGATGGGATTCTTACCGGAAGCTTTTGTAAATATGCTGGCCTTATTGGGCTGGAACGATGGAACAGATCAGGAGTTATTCTCATTAAAAGAACTGGAAGAAAAGTTTTCTATTGAGCGAATTAGTAAGGCTGGAGCAAAATTTGATTTTGAGAAAGCTAAATGGTACAATCATGAATGGATTAAAGTGCAAAGCGCTGCGGGTTTGGCGCCAAGCGTTATAAATGAATTGCAAAAAGCAGGTATAGAAATAAACGATGAAAGCTTTTTAAATACCATTATCGATTTAATTAAAGATCGTTGTACACTTTTGCCAGATTTTGTGGCACAAAGTGGCTACTTTTTTACAAGCCCTAAAGCCTATGATGTGGCTTCTGTTAAACCAAAATGGACAGAAGAGAAAGCCGCATTTTTTAATGCTTACTCCGAAAGTTTATCATTAACGGATGCTATTACAGCAGAAGAGGCTTTTAAAGCGCTGGCAGCAGAGAAAGGTTTTAAACCTGGAGAGCTCATGTTACCATTCAGAATCATGTTGGTGGGCGGTAAATTTGGTCCGGGTGTTTTTGATATTGCCATTTTATTAGGATTAGCGGAAACAAAATCAAGAATAGCTAAGGCGATTGAAGCTTTTAACGCTTAGTTATTAAATAAAAAATTAGAAGGGCCAGCATACGTAGCATGGCCCTTTTTACAGCTAACTTATTGCGGAAACAGATTGCGTAAAATATTTTCTACTTTAGCATAACTATTTTTCGGTAATCAGGTTATTCATACAAATAAAAAAATAAATTATGCAGTGGTTTGGTAAAGGTAGCGGCGACGTAGAAGATAGAAGAAGTAGTGGAGGAGGCGGCCGGACAATTTTAGGCGGTGGCGTCGGAATTATTGTTGTTGTTCTGGGACTAATCTTTGGTAAAGATTTAACCGGATTGGTAGGCCAGACGCCGGGAAATACTGGTGGAGCACAAACTGAAGGGAAAATGGGTGTTCCTGAAGATGAGCAAGGCCGTTTTGTATCTAATGTTCTTCAGTCTACTTATGAGGTTTGGGAGCAGGAATTTCAAAAAATGGGTGAAACATATGAAAACCCTAAACTTGTACTATTCAGAGATGGCGTGCAAACCGCGTGTGGAAATGCCAGTGCCGATGTAGGCCCTTTCTATTGCCCGGGAGATCATAAGGTTTATATTGATCTGTCATTTTATGATGATTTGAAAAACCGTTTCGGTGCCGCCGGAGATTTTGCTCAGGCTTATGTAATTGCGCACGAAGTTGGTCATCACGTTCAGAATGTTTTAGGCATCTCCGAAAAACTGGACCAGGCCCGCGGCAAGGTAAGCGAAAAAGAATACAATAGATTGTCTGTTAAATTAGAATTACAAGCGGATTTTTTCGCTGGCCTTTGGGCACATCATGCTCAGAACCTGAAAGATTTTAAACTGGAGGAGGGTGATATTGAAGAAGCATTAACTGCTGCTAACGCCATTGGAGATGATAAACTGCAAAAGCAAGCTACAGGCGACGTGCAGCCAGATTCTTTTACCCATGGCACATCACAACAGCGGATGTTCTGGTTTAAAAAAGGGTTTGATACCGGTGATTTTAAACAAGGTGATACTTTTACCTCCGGTGATTTGTAAAAAATTAAAACATTTTCAAATGTCTGTTTGTTCATTTACATTTTAAGATATTTCGTATCTGAACCAAACATAATTGTCTTAAGCTTCTTACTTGTATAATAAAAGATGATCCTTATAGTTGATGACAGGCCTGAAAACCTGATTTCGTTACAGAAAGTACTCCAAGCGCACAATTTTGAGGTCGATACTGCATCTTCAGGAGAAGATGCCCTGAAAAAAGTTTTAAAAAACAATTATGTTCTGATCATTCTTGATGTTCAGATGCCTGATATGGATGGTTTTGAAGTTGCAGAGGCCATCTCTGGTTTCAGCAAGGCTAAAGACACCGCTATTATTTTTCTCTCCGCCGTAAATACAGAACTTAAGTTTATTACAAAAGGTTACCTAAGCGGTGGCCTGGATTATATTACCAAACCTGTAGATATTAATGTCCTGCTTCTTAAAATCAAAACCTTTTACCGCATTTATGAGCAAAGTAGAAAGCTAAACGAAGTACAGGAGAAGCTTTTAGAAGAAATTGAATTTCGTAAACAAGCCGAAAATAAAAAGGACGAATTTATCAGTATTGCCAGTCATGAATTAAAAACACCTTTAACCAGTGTAAAGGGTTATATCCAATTGCTTCAGCGGAGTTTAAATAAGGATGATAAAACAATGGCGCAAAACCACTTGGCCAAAGCCAGTGTTCAATTGGAAAAACTGAATGAGCTGATTGTTGATTTACTTGATATTTCCAAAATTGAAAGTGGAAAAATGAAGTTTAACATGCAATATTTCTGTGCCGATAATATGGTAAACAATGCCATTGAAATGTTGCAGCAATCTAATCCTGGTTTTACCATTAACAAGCTTGGAAAAACGAATGAAAACATTTACGGTGACGAAATGCGCCTGGAGCAGGTGGTTATCAATTTCATTACCAATGCCATTAAATACGCCCCCGGAACCAATCAGGTTAATGTAACCATCAATATTAAAGATGGCAAACTATACCTGGCCGTTAAAGATTTTGGAATCGGCATTTCTTCAGAGCAGCAGGCAAAAATATTCGATAAATTTTACCGGGTAGAAGAACATAGCAATCGTTTCAATGGGTTAGGTATCGGGCTATACATTTGTTCTGAAATTATTAACAGGCATGGCGGAACTATTGGCGTAAATAGTGTGCCCGATGAAGGTTCAGAGTTCTATTTTATCATTCCCATTACCGAAGAACAGGTACCCAGCAATCAAATCTAAGATCTCAAAAATATATTCATGAAAACCACCCTGAAAAATAATCTACGTTTAGGCTTAGGCTTATCGCTTATTATTCTTTTTATCAGCTCGCTGGCCTCTTATGTAAGCATTCGTAACCTGATCAGAAGTACAGAATTAGTTAAGCACAGTGATCAGGTGATCCTGAATTTAGAAGGCGTAATATCAACCTTAAAAGATGCAGAAACCGGACAAAGAGGTTACCTCTTAACCGGGAATAAATTATTTCTGGAGCCGTATAATGGTGCTACCGATCTGGCGCTTAGAACAATTGATACCATTTCAACAGCTACGCTTGATAATCCTTCACAGCAGAAAACCATTGCTGAATTAAGAGAAATCCTGGTAAAGCGTTTAAGCATTATCACTTCCACAATCGAAATTAAAACGCTTGGTGGACGAATTGACCCGACAGTTCTTCTGCAGGGAAAAACATATATGGATCAAGCTCGCGCCGCAGTAAACAAAATGGTGAAGGAAGAGCGAAGATTGTTAGACGAGCGTACGCAAGAGCTAAACAAATTAACGTCATACACACCAATTTTGATCATGGTAGCTGCATTTCTGGCTATTTTGATTACGCTGTTTTTCTATCGGAAGGTATCCGTCGACTTTGATGAGCGGGTTAAACTTCAGCAAGAGATTGAGGATAAGAAAGCGGAAATGGAGAAACGTATTATCGCCATAAAGGAGATTGCGCATCAAATCTCAACCGGCAATTATGGCGTTACTTTAGATATACAAGCACGTGATGATATAGGTGAACTTTCAGGATCATTAAATGAAATGTCGGCCTCATTGAAAAAATCTTTTGATACACTTGAAGAGAATGAATGGATTCAAACTGGTGTTGCCAATCTGAACATGAAAATGGTTGGGGAGAAAGATGTTTTTCATCTGGCAGATGATATTATTGAGTTTCTGGTTACCTATACAAAAAGCCAGATTGGAGCGGTTTACCTATTTAAGGATGATGGATACCTGCATCTAAAAGGTAAATATGCTTTAGAAGGACAAAACCTGGTGCCAGTTATTGAATTAGGCCAGGGATTAATTGGACAGGCCGTAAAATCTGGAAAAAATATCATTTTAGATGATGTACCTCAAAACGGACTTACCATTACCCATGCAACAGGAAATATAAAACCCTCTCAGCTAATTGTATTGCCTATTATTAGAAATGGAATATCTATCGGTGGTTTAGAAATCGGTACAGTTAAACCTTTATCTGATCTTCAGTTACATTTCCTGAACCTTGTTTTATCTGATGTGGGTACAGCATTGCTAGGCGCCCAAAACAGGCAGAAATTACAGCAATTGTTAGAAGAAACACAAGCGCAATCTGAAGAGTTGCAAGTGCAGCATAACGAACTGGAAGGCATGAATGCTGAGCTTGAAGCACAAGCACAGAAGCTGCAGGCTTCGGAAGAGGAACTGCGTGTTCAACAGGAAGAACTTTTACAAAGTAATCAGGAACTTGAGGAAAGAAGCAGCTTGCTGGAAGAAAAGAATGAACTGATAGAGGAGAGAAATGCTGAAATACAGCAAAAAGCGGAAGCACTGGAGTTAAGTACCCGTTATAAGTCAGAATTCCTGGCTAACATGTCTCATGAGTTAAGAACCCCGTTAAATTCCATTTTACTGCTTTCGAGGTTAATGGCAGAGAATGAGGAAATGGATAAAGAACACCAGGAATATGCTGAGGTGATTCAAAGTTCAGGACAAGGTTTGTTAAGTTTAATTGATGAGATTTTGGATTTATCTAAAATTGAGGCTGGTAAAATGGAGCTAGATCGCACCAATGTTAAGGTAAGTGATATTGCCTTAAATATGCGATCGCTGTTTAACCCCTTAGCAAAAGAGAAAGCCCTGGAATTGGTAATCGGCAAAGCAGAAGATGTTCCGGAGTATTTCCATACTGATAAAATGCGTTTAGAGCAAATTCTTAAAAACCTGCTTTCAAATGCAATCAAGTTTACATCAAACGGTTCAGTAAAATTAAATATCAGTAAGAATGAAAAACTTCATGCCCTGATTTTTGAGGTCACTGATACTGGTGTAGGTATTGCACAAGATAAGCAGGCTATGGTATTCGAAGCCTTTCAACAGGCTGATGGCTCTACCCGTCGTAAGTTTGGCGGTACCGGTTTAGGTTTGTCAATCAGTAGAGAGCTGGCAAAACTTTTAGGGGGTTTCATCGATTTAAAGAGCAAAGAAAACGAAGGGAGTATCTTCACTCTAACATTACCTATTGATAAAAATAAAGGTTTTGAAGGATCAGTTCCTTTGGCTGAAAAAACTTTCACACCGCCGGTAGAGGCGCCAGTAGCAAAGGTAAGCTACTTAACCGTAGAGAATATTCCTCAGGAAATTGAGGATGACCGCGATAATATTGAAAGCGGCGACAAGGTAATTTTGATTGTTGAAGATGATACGCCTTTCGCTAAAACGCTATTGGACTTTACGCGGAAAAAAAATTATAAAGGCTTGGTTGCCGTTCGCGGAGATGTTGGTATTGAAATGGCTAAGGCTTATAAACCGATAGCAATTTTACTCGATATTCAATTGCCTGTAAAAGATGGATGGCAGGTAATGGAAGAGTTAAAATCCGATCCCGATACACGCCCGATACCGGTTCATATCATGTCTTCTCTTCAGGTTAAAAAAGAGAGTTTACTTAAAGGAGCGGTAGATTTTATCAATAAGCCTTTCGCTTTTGAACACATGCAGGAAATCTTTTCCAAACTGGAACATGCCTTAAGCCGTCATCCTAAAAAAGTATTAATTGTAGAAGAAAACGAGCAACATGCAAAAGCCTTAAGCTACTTCTTAAGCAATTTCAATATTCAAACGGAGATTGTGAACCAGGTAGGTGAGAGTGTTTCCGCACTGCATAAACCAGATGTGAATTGTGTAATTCTTGATATGGGAATTCCTGATAAACACGCTTATGAAACTCTTGAGGTAGTTAAAAAAACACCGGGGCTTGAAAACCTTCCAATCATCATTTTTACAGGAAAGAACCTATCAAAAGGTGAAGAAAACCGCATTAAGCAATATGCAGATTCGATTGTGGTTAAAACAGCCCACTCTTATCAGCGGATTTTAGATGAAGCGGGTTTATTCCTTCACCTTGTAGAAGAAAAAAGCAAGGAAAAAACAAAAGCACCTAAAAAATTCTCAGAGCTGCAGGATGTACTGAAAGGTAAAACTGTTTTGGTTGCGGATGATGACATACGGAATATTTTCTCGTTAACGAAAATGTTAGAACAGCATCAAATGAAGGTTTTGGCCGCTACCGATGGCAAAGAAGCTTTGAAGCTATTGGATGAAAATCCATCTGTAGATGTCGTTTTAATGGATATGATGATGCCAGAACTGGATGGTTATGAAACCACTTCTGCCATCCGGCAGGATTTTAAATACCGAGATCTACCCATTTTAGCCGTTACGGCGAAAGCCATGATGGGCGATCGTGAAAAGTGTATTGCTGCGGGTGCTTCCGATTATATCAGTAAGCCGGTGGATATGGATCAGCTGGTTTCGCTTTTACGGGTCTGGCTTTATGAAAATCATTATAAATCTTAGTACTTTTATTTTATATGCCCCAAAAAATTATTCTTGTTATAGATGATGATAACCGAAACATTTTTGCTTTAAAAGCTGTTTTAAAAGCCAAAGGTTTTGAGTGTCTATCAGCGATCAGTGCCCGCGATGGTTTCGCCATTATGGAAGAAAGAGATGGTGTTTCTGTTGTTTTAATGGATATGATGATGCCAGATATGGACGGTTACCAGGCCATGGCAGCGATGAAGAAATCTCCGAAAATGCAGAATATTCCGGTACTTGCAGTAACTGCACAGGCCATGGTTGGTGATAAAGAACGTTGCCTGAGCGCAGGTGCTTCAGGTTATGTATCCAAGCCCATAAATGTTGATGAATTAATACAGCAAATAGAAGAGGTAACAAAATAAAGTGATAATTGACGCAATTGATAATGAACAGGTAGACACGCTTCTGAATGATGTATTGGAGGCGCATGGATACGACTTTCTGGAGTATTCTCATGCATCAATAAAAAGGCGCATTACCCGTTTATATACGTTGGATAGTTTTGTGAGTTTCGCAGAATTCAGGTATGCCGTTAAAACCGACAAAAAGTATTTTAAGCGATTTTTAGAAGAGATTACGGTAAATGTTACTGAAATGTTTAGAGATCCTACTTTCTATAAATCTTTGCGAAACGATGTTTTACCCGCTTTAGGCACTTACCCTTTCATCAGGATTTGGGTGGCAGGATGCTCAACCGGTGAGGAAGCGTATTCTCTGGCTATATTGCTCAAAGAATTAAACCTTCTGAACAAATCACTAATTTATGCAACGGATATTAATCCATCTGTTTTGGAAACAGCAAAACAGGGAATTTTTCCGTTAAACTACTTGAAAGGTTACTCCGAAAACTATGTTCATTCTGGTGGCCTGAAAGATTTTTCATCTTATTACGCAGCAAACTATTCGCTGGCGAAGTTCGATGAGGCGCTAAGTAGTAAAATGATTTTCTCTACGCACAATTTAGTTTCTGACCATTCTTTTAATGAATTTCAGCTTATTTTATGTAGGAATGTCTTAATTTATTTTGATAAGGACCTGCAACACAAAGTTTTTCAATTATTTGATAATAGCCTGGAGAATCTTGGTTATCTGGCGCTGGGAAGTAAAGAAAGTTTGGATTTCTGGCCCAATGCAAAGAATTACAAGCGGGTAAAAAGTGAAAAAATATGGAGGAAACTTTAACTCACGGCAAATGTAGTGCCTTAGTTATCGGTGGTTCTGCAGGGAGTTTGGATGTGCTGCTTGAAATTTTTCCAAATTTAAGTACGCGAATTAACTTTCCAATTATTATAGTTACCCACCGTAAAGCTGGTAATGACTCCTTACTGGCCGATCTATTAAAAAATAGAACGAGTTTAATGGTTAGAGAGGCTGAAGAAAAAGAGAAATTATTGCCTGGATATGTTTATATTGTTCCTGCTGATTACCATTTACTGATTGAAAATAGCCACACCATTTCGTTAGATTATTCGGAAAAGGTTAATTATTCACGCCCATCTATTGATGTTACCTTTCAGTCTGCCGCAGAGGTGTTTAAAAATGAATTGGTTTGTATTCTATTGTCAGGGTCAAATGCAGATGGAGTAGAAGGATTACTAGCGGTAAAAAAATATGGTGGTTTAGCAGTAGTACAAGATCCGCAAACAGCCATCATGCCCTATATGCCACAGCAGGCCTTAAATAATGCAAAGCCCGATGTGATATTGGATAGTTTAAAAATGGCAGCATTTATAAACGAGTTAATTAATAAATAGTAGTTAGATTTGCCTACGGGAGAAAGTGTTATGGCTGGTACGAAAAAAGTATTTGTTTTTGATGATAACAGGGATATTTTAGACCTGTGTACATTCATATTAGAGGATGCAGGTTATGAAATTAAAACATCCGAGAGTGCAAATGAGATAGAGAAACAAGTTTCGGCATTTATGCCAGATATCATCTTTATGGATAACTGGTTGCCTGATTTGGGTGGAATACAAGCTACACGTGCCATTAAAGGTAACCCTGCATTAAAGCATATCCCTGTGATTTATTTCTCTGCAAATAATGATATTTCTTCATTAGCTGATGAAGCTGGAGCGGATAGCTACCTTTCTAAACCTTTCGATATTGCAGCATTGGAAGACATTGTTAAAAAGCATTTAAGCTAAACAATCCCGATTATTCTCCTGGTTAGTGTCTCAGAAGTAAAATTTGCGATGATCATTTTGATCTGCGGGACAACTCCTTTAACTAAAGTTTGGTATCTATCAACCATCATAAGTTTATCTCATTCCTAATGACCGATATATAAAAGCAATCGATTATTCCTTACCCCAGATTCTGGTATTTAACTTAGTGTTTGTAGTCTCATCAACTAACCTAAGTTTCGCCATGACTGAAACAATTTTCACGCAGATTTAGGTGATTTCCGCAGAAGCAGGAAGTAAATTTGCGATGATCATTTTGATCTGCAGGACAACCTCTTTAACTAATGTTTGGTATCTATCAACCATCATAAGTTTATCTCACTCATAATGACCAATATATAAAAGCAATCAATTATTCCTTGCCCCAGATTCTGGTATTTAGATCCAACTCCTTCACAATATCACATAAAAAACGGATCGTATTTATATCTGTATTAAGCGAAACCGGATTAAGTAAGGACTCAAATATAGGAGCCTCGAAATAATTCCTATCTAATGGAAAAGCGATGTACATTCTCGATTCCATAAAAGATAAAGAAATAGTTTCGAGTGCATTGGCGTTTAGATACAAGATACGCTCCATCATAGCTGGGGTTAAAATGTAGCGGGATTCTATCTGATTGTTTCCATAAGTTACAAAAGTCAGGTCGAAAGCGGGATTCTCCAGCTGGATCACCTCTTTATCTCCGAAAGAGAAAATATTCTTTGTAAACCAGGAGCCGATTGTATTTCCAAGGTCTTTTGGTTTTACAATTGTTATGCTGCCCAGGTGTTTATTAAAATCTGCAACAAAAACGATTCCCCTAAAAACATCAGTCCAGGATGTTTCAGTACCATTCTTAGTTTCACGTTCAGTTTTATGTTCGGCATGAACCTCTGCAAAATAAAAGCTTGTTTTATCCGCTTTTCCCCTTACCAGATCTTCCGTTTTATACCGATCAATCTGTTTGGTAAAGAGCTGAGCATGCCTAAATTCGGCTTCAGATATTCCATCCCTGGGGCTTATCGTTAGGCTCGGATTTAGAAACTTTAGCGCCTCGCCAATTATATTTTGCTTATAGGCCAGTTCATATGCTTTTGTTGCCGGACTGATTTTAAATAAAATAATTACCCCGTATATTACCGGAATTAAACCTGCAAGTACTGCCCAGAAAAGCAATCCAAGTAGCAATCCGATGATGGTGACTGCAATGCCAACACCAATAAAAGTAAGGCCTTTAGTTTGCACTGATGCCACCCTTTTTCGCTCAACTTCCATTGTTGCCAGGGTGTTCTGCAAAGCCAAATTACCGTTTAGATAGTTTTGCATTAACTATTGAAAAGGGTTTTTGCACTAATGTTTTTTCGTTCTTCTTCGGCGGTAGCTAAAACTGCAATGGGTTGAAAATTTAACATGCCTGCAAAGACGCTTCCTGGAAACATCATAATTGAATTATTGTAATCAGTAACAGCTGCATTATACGTTCTTCTGGCGGCAGCAATCTGTTCTTCACTTTCCGTCCAGGTGGTTTGTAGGTTGATGAAATTGGTATTGGCCTTTAAATCCGGGTAGTTTTCTACATTAACCATTAAGCCATTTACACTACTGCTTAATTGCGCATCGAGCGTGGCTTTCTCTGCTTCCGAAATATTTCCAGCTGTAGCCTTTGTGCGTAATTCAACAATTTTAGTAAGCGTTCCCTGTTCGTAGGTGTTATACTGTTTAACTACTTCTACCAGATTTGGAATCAAATCAAAACGTTTTTTAAGCATCACATCTATGGCCGAAAATGCATTGGTAACCTGGTTTCTTTTGCCGATTAAACCGTTATAAAAGAAAATGCCAAACAGAAATAATGCACCGAAAAGGATTAAAACGATAATCATAATTGTCTTTTTTATTTTAAATATAAGTAAACATTAATAACTTGTTCATCTATCGCCGTTCATTTTGCTGCGCGCACGATCTCGCTGCTGCCTTCGCTTTAACCTGTTTCGCTTTCTGATCTGATGGTTTTCCTGCATCTCCTTGAAATTAGCAATGTGTTGTTTGATTTCATTTTGCTTTTCTTCTGTAATACCGATGCTATTTTTAATGCCCATAAACAGGCTTCTCCATATCAGACTAAAAAATGATGAACTATCCGGTTTTTTATAATCAACCTGTGAAGAAATAAACTCATTGTGACGATTTGGGTTTTCAGAATTGATCAGTAACGCATTGGCAAGAATCGAAATTAAACCGCGGGTTACCAGGTGATCTTTGGATGGATCATTACGCATCAATGCAACCGATAAATCATAATAATAGAAATCTACCTTGCCCTTTGCACCAGTATTATCAGCTTTAAAATCAAACTGTAACTTATCTACAATCCCACTGTTAATTCTAACCAGGCCTAGTGGTTTTGTAATTTGGTTAAGTACCCTGGCATTGAAATTATGCAATACCCCTTTGTACTCAAAATCTCCTTTGGGAGCTTTTAGATCGAATTTAAAGTTTACATCCAAACTCGCCTGACCCAATAAGTATGTGTTTAAGCTTACCTCCATAGTGGGGTTGATAGCCTTTATTTTTGGAAGGTTAGTTACATTTTTAAAAACGCCAGAAGTATGTTCAAAAGAGATTCTTCCACGCTGTTGACTTTCGCTATTATAAACGCCGTAAGTTATATTAACATCTTTTAAGTTAATCTTCTGTACCAATACAGGTGGAGCAAGCTTCTGCAAAAGCTGATGTGGGAACCGGCCAATTTTAATTTCACCTACTTGTTTGTCTATACTTCCATTGTTAAATACAGAAACGAAGCCATTTACTATGCCCATTTCTTTTGCCCGTAATTCCTGTTTGCTAATGTAAACGGGCAAATCAATGCCGTTCATCGAGATGTTGCTCATCTGGATATGGAACCTATCGGTGGCATGACCAGCAACTTCAGCGAATTTCATTTCATCATAACGGGGTTCCAGCTCAAATTTATCTACCCTTAGTTTTCCTGTAGATGCACGGAAATCAAGTTTATTAAGCTTAATATTATACATTTTATTCGGAGTAGTATATTGATAATCGTTAAGATTGATAATGACATCCTTTAATAAGTAAAATCTGGATGGATCATCAACCGAAGTAGAATCAACCAACAAATCTATAAGTGTGATATTAAGGTCGTCGATGGCAAAAACATTGAGTTTATTTACATTTTTATTGACGTATTTAAAGCTCGCATCCTGGAAACGAATGGCGTTTATTCTGAATTCATCCAGATTTTTAGAAATGAACGAGTAAGGTGATTTTATTAGTCGCGGGGGCCTGTCTTCATTAAAATCGAACTGCCTGTTCATCATGAGCACTTCTGGCTTATCAAAAATTACTTCTTCAATCTCAAGCTTTCTTTCCCGGTATAGGGTGAGTGGGTGGAAATGTTTGACCACTAATTTTTTTAAGGTAACAGTATAGAGATTATTTGGAGCCCTCTTTAACCGGATTAGTTCTCTGAATCGAACAGTATCAGCAGTTATCTTAACATTTTGCAAGGTGGCACTTCCCGTTAAAACATTGGTGGTGACCTTCGAGAAGCTAATGGTATATAAACTATCTGTAGATTTATAAAGAAGTGTTTTGATTTGTTCAGTTAGCAGCGGGCGGGATTTTACATTTAAAAACCATGCAATTGCAGCCAAAAGGCCGAAAGCAACAACAATTGTCGCTGCAATCCATTTAATAATTTTATAGCTGGGTCTCCTGGTTTCTGGCATTTAACTAATGGACTGGATTCTACAGCAATATACATTTATAAACGTATTTCTTAAACGCTGCCCGTTAATTTTTCTCTCGCCTTGCCTTTCGAGCCGCTTTTCTATCGGCTCTTTTCTGTTTCCGAATCTTTTTGGCAATTACCTTTTGCTGTTTGACCGGGTTTTTTTCAGGAACTATACCTACGCCAACAATGTCCTTTATACCAACAAAGACTGTTTTCCACATCAAGTTAAAGAAAGAGGCAGATTTGATTCGGGTATTAGTCATTGTTGCTGTACGAGGCGCATCTCCTTTTGTAGGGTTTGAGTCTTTGATTAAGATATTATTTGCCAAAAATGATAGGAACCCCTTCTCTTTAGTTCCCTCGCCATCAATATTATCTGATAATAACTTCACTTTAAGATCTGTATAAATCATATTCATCGAACCCGAAGCCGTAGATTTATTTCCGGTTGCCTTAAAATCCAGCTTTTGAATATTTCCGCTTTCAATTTGTACCAAACCTAAAGCTACGGCTAGCGGATTAAGCTTTACAAGGTTAAATGTGCCCAGGTTTCCACCATAACTAAAGCCACCGTTTGCATCAGTCAAATTGAAATCTATCTTAACATTCATCTTTCCTACGCCCATTAAAAGGGTGTTCAGATTGGCTTTTGCATGGTTATTTTTAGTTAGCCTTAAGCTATCGTTGGTTACATTAAGAATATTTCCATTTAACGAATTAAATAATATCGTGCCTGTTTTTTTACTTGCCGGACTGTACTCGGAATATTTAACATCAACATTTTTAAGCTTTATGGTATCAATAGCGATCGGGATGTTGAGTCTCTTCAGTGCCATGTGCGGATAATTTCTCCCTTTATCTAGGTCTGCAGCGGGTGGCGATTCCCTGCTCATAAATACCGCTACTTTAGCCGGACCAATGGTTACCGACTTTGAATAAATCTTTTCGTCAGTATTTAAGCTGGTGAAATCCACTCCAGCAAATTCAATTGCGTTAAAGGTGAGGTCGTAACGATCTTTTTGAACCTTGAATTTTCTTGCGAAAGCCAGTTCAGGATATAGGGGAATTAATTTGAAGCCTTTGATTGATATCTTTTTTGCAGCGGTTGAGCCCCTGATGGTATCAACTTTCATGCTATACATTTTATCTTTAGTGTTCGATTTATAGCCTGCAATCTCAAATGAAATATCTTTTGTATAGTAAAACCTGGAAGTGTCTTTGCCCGAAAGTGAATCTAACAAGAAATCTTTTACATTAATATCCAGGTGTTTAATCTCATTTCTGGTTTTCTTCGGAGCGCCACCTTTAATGTAGCTAAAGTCGGCATCAATAACCTTTACAGCATGTACCCTGGCAGATTTGAAGGTTTTAGAGATTAGCTCATAGAGCGATTTTTCTACCTTATTGGTGTCAACCACTTTTAGAACCTTATTAAAGGTAACGTCAATGGAGGGTCGATCGAGGACAATCGCATTAATATCCAGCTGCTTTTTGAAATAGGCTGTTAAGATACTCGCCCTGGTAATCTGTAATTTTTTCAGCTTAACTTCGAAAACATGCGCTGGCGCAAGCCTTTGTTTTTGCAAACTATCAAAAACTGATGGGTTGGCTTTTAATGTAACTTCTCTTAAAGCAAGGCTTCCGGTAATTACATTTAAATTAATACTTTTAAAATCTATAGTGTAAAGATGGTTAGATCCATTATATATACTTTCCTTTATCTTTTCTGTGAGTATAGGTTTCCACCTTGCACTTAAGAACATCGCTCCAAAGGCAAGCACTAAAATCAATAATCCGAAAATACTTCCAATCCAAACCCAAAGTTTGGTTCTATGCTGATTTGTCATCTTTTTGGGGTATCGATATTAAACACATCAACATTAGAAAGGTTTTTTAACAGATTTGTCTCCTCTTTTCTGCTAGAACTAAAAGACCTTTTCATCAAGATAATCTGAGGCAATTGTTTTTTAAGGAGATTTTAAGGCACAATGTTAATTTAGACAATTAAATTAAGCGGATCACGTGCGAGAGGTCGTTAGACTAAGGTTCTAAATACAGATCATTAACCTCAGAATAT
Source organism: Pedobacter sp. CFBP9032 (assembly GCF_034045265.1). NCBI lineage: Bacteria > Pseudomonadati > Bacteroidota > Sphingobacteriia > Sphingobacteriales > Sphingobacteriaceae > Pedobacter > Pedobacter sp. CFBP9032. The sequence goes on from NZ_JAXCWE010000004.1 coordinate 368,908, forward strand.
GAGAAAGATAGCTGAAATTAGCTAAATCCTTAATAATAATCTATAACTTAACATTAACTTAACATTGAGCGTGTAGCTTTGTAACATATTAAGAATTAACATGAACAATATTTTTAAGTTCTTTACCCCTCAAGATAGAAAGTTTCATCCTCTTTTTGAGCAAGCTGGTAGTAATGCATTAAAAATCGCAGAATCTCTTTTAGAAATGGTTAGCACAGCTGATGCTGAAAGCCGGAAAAGTATTTTCAAGGAAATTGAACGTTTAGAACACGTTGGAGATGATATTACCCATTCAATTTTCTTAGAATTAAGCAGGAACTTTATCACCCCGTTCGATCGTGAAGATATCCACCAGTTGGCTACAGCTGTAGATGATGTTGCAGATTATATTTACGGAACTGCAAACCGTATGCAGATGTATAATATGAATACCATTAATGAGCCAATTGTTAAAATTGCTGAGCTTTTGGTAGAAATGTGTACTGATATTGATAAAGCGATTAAAGAATTACGCAGTTTCAAAAATATCCGGGTAATTGCAGATGCTTGTATCCGCATTAATAGCGGTGAAAACCAGGCAGACTATGTATTCACTTTAGCGGTTGCCCGTTTATTTGAATATGAAACCAATGCAATTGAATTAATTAAACAAAAAGAGGTTTTACAAACGATAGAGAAAGCGACAGATAAGTGTGAAGATGTGGCGAATGTGCTTGAAACTATCCTGGTTAAAAACGCTTAATAAAACACAAACATGGTAACTACCTTATTGGTTGTTGTTGTAATTCTGGCCATTGCTTTCGATTACATAAATGGCTTTCACGATGCCGCTAATTCGATTGCAACGGTTGTTTCTACAAAAGTTCTTACGCCTTTTCAGGCGGTTTTGTGGGCAGCACTTTTTAATTTTGCTGCTTACTTTTATTTTACCGATCATAAGGTAGCCAATACGGTTGCCAAAACGGTAATCGAAAATTATATTACGCTAGAAGTGATTCTTGCAGGGCTTGTTGCCGCAATTATCTGGAATCTTTTAACCTGGTGGTATGGTATTCCTTCCAGTTCATCACATACACTTATTGGTGGTTTTGCTGGTGCTGGTATGACGCATGCCTTGCTTATAGGTGCAAGTCCGTTAGATGCGGTAAACATGAGCTATGTAGTGAAGATTGTATCCTTCATCGTATTGGCACCTGTAATAGGTATGGTTATTTCGGTGGTGATTACTTTAATTATTATCAACATTTGCCGTTATGCAAAACCATCAACAGCAGAGAAGTGGTTCAAACGACTACAATTATTATCATCTGCGGCTTTAAGTTTTTTCCACGGAGGAAACGATGCGCAAAAAGTAATGGGAATTATTGCTACTGCTTTAATTGCATCGAAAGTTATTCCTGATTTTGCAGCGCTACCTACATGGGTACCAATTGCCTGTTATTCCGCAATTTCATTGGGTACCATGAGTGGAGGTTGGAAAATTGTGAAAACAATGGGTTCAAAAATCACGAAGGTAACGGCACTGGAAGGTGTTGCTGCTGAAACGGCTGGCGCGGTAACACTAGGTATAACCGAGCATTTCGCTATTCCGGTATCTACTACACACACCATTACCGGTTCAATTGTAGGGGTAGGGTTAGTGAAAAGTGTTTCGGCTGTACGTTGGGGTGTAACCATCAATTTAATCTGGGCCTGGGTATTAACCATTCCTGTTTCAGCTACTTTGGCTGCAATTATTTACGCTGGTATTTATTTCTTTAAATAGAAGATAATCCTTTAAAATACGAAAGACCAAGGCTTAGGTGCTTTGGTATTTTTTTATGCTTTTTTTACCGCGGAGAGCACGAAGTTTTTCGCAAAGAGCGGAAAGCCTTTTTCTACAGTTAATTTGATGCTAGGGCTGTATGTTCCATGTGCCTTTCACCCTAGTCTTTGTGGTAAAATGGGTTAGTTATAATTGTCTGGCTTGGCGTTCTTTGTGCCTTTGCTTATCGCTCTTTGCGGTTAAACCTTAAATGTTTCTAGAATCTGATACTCAATTCTACTTCGTTTGTTCCTTTGGTAGGTAAAATCCAGTCGGGCCCAGCCTTCACCAGGCGTTTAGCTTCTGCATCGGCTTTAGCATTAAGCGATTTAATCACTTTAATATCTGTTGGCCGACCGTTTTTCTTCACTTTGAAACCTAGTATCACAAACTGCTCCGGTCCTTTAGGATTGTAGAGTTTGTTGTTATTGGCCAGGTATTGTGTATAATCAATAATGGCGACAGGGATTGGCTTGCTAATTTCATCAGCCCGTTTTCCATTTAGATTCTGCTCCGCTCTCAATACGATTTTAGGCGCAGGAATATTTTCCTTTTTTCTACCGTTTGACCCGGTAATCATCGCAATTTCATTCAGCGATTTATTTCCACTTAATGCTTCCCGAATGGCATCTGGATTTTGCGTGCCCTTTATAGGTGTTTCTTTGTAGCCAACTGCATTAATTACTAAATCTTTATCCTTTAAATTACTATCGGCAGGTAAAGCAAAATAACCCTTCGTATTAGTAGAAGTGATTTTATCAGAGCCTATAATCTTTACCACGGCACCCTGAACAGGTTGTCCGTTACGTTGGTCGATAACATTTCCGCTAAATAAAATCTGATCTGCTGTTGTGGATGGTGTAGCCGAAACCATAGCCGCACTCATAGGTTCCTGGCTCGTTTGTACCTTAGGTGCGCCTGGAGTTATTGATTGTGCGCTTTTATTGAACCTTTGATAATTGACTGTGTTCTGCTCACTTTGCGCTGCTTTTTCTGATGTTTTAATGATGGAATTAGATTTTGTATTCTTCGCTAAAGTCGCAGACTTTCCATCTGCAATCGCTTGGTCTATTAAGGCTGATTTGGTGGCTTCATTAATATTTACCGCAGAATCTTTTGTCTTTGTAGTGGTAGCCAGGGAAGTATTGGAATCTAAATTTACGATGACACCATCTGCTTTTCTTGCTGCAGTTTCAGCATTCCGCCGATTGGTTTCCCGCATAAAGAAGAGAATGCTCACGGCAATAAAAGCGACAGTGGCAGTTGCAGCAATACTTAATCGTTGGGTAGTGATGCCCCAAAGTTTTCGTTTAACTGGCTTTTGAGCAATACGATCGTACAGTTGTTTTTGTAAAATAGAAAGTGTTTGCTTACGTTTTGGAGATTGTTTCAGGCCTTCTAAAGCTTCGGCTACGAAAGGATCTTCTAAAGCCTGCCTTTCTACAAAGTGCATAGCCTTGGCATCAAGCTTACCGTCGAGGTAATCTTCCAGTACATCAATATCTAACCAATCGTTATTCACCACTGTTTTTCTCTATACAAATCTTCAGGTTGCGCTTACCATTTTGGATATAACTTTTTACCTTCAGCATATCATAGCCTGTAATATCGGCCACTTCTTTATAACACTTCTCCTGTAAATAAAATAAATCTACGCTTTTTCGCTGTTCTTCGGGCAATGTTTCCATGCACTTTTCCATAATGGTAAGTTGCGTTTCTTTTGTGTTGTCGATATCTAGATGCACCAGTTCGCTGTTTTCCACAAAAGTATCATCAATAGATACGGTATTTTGCTTTGAAGATTTCCTCAGCGCCATTAAACAATGGTTGCGGGTTAATACATGGAGCCAGCTTTTAAAATTTTGAACTTCATGGATTTTCAGTTTCGTAACCAATTCTTCAAAAATTTGCATTACCGCATCTTTGCTTTGCTCTTCATCTTTGAAATAATTTAAGCAAACCCCAAAAACCAAATGCATATATTTATTATAAAGCGTACCCAACGACTCCAAATCACCTGTATTTTTATACTCGGCAATTAGTTTGGCATCGTCTTGCTGGTTATTTCCAGCTGTGTTTTTTATAAACTTCAAAAAATCAGGTAGCTATTTCAAATATCTTCCAAGTATAAAAAATATTTTTGAGTGATGAGAAATAAACCAGACAATTGGGTACTTATATTCAAGGGATACCTTTAAATGGCTTAAAAATCACGCCCACAGCTATTTGTTAAAACCTAATCTTTAGAAGCTGTTGAATATTATGGCAGTTCTTTTGCTTATAAGAGTTAAACACACACAAAATGAAGAAAATTAATGTTTTATCTGCATGCCTCTTATTCATGCTATTTACCAACCTGAAGACAAATGCTCAAATCAAACTCAGTGATATTTTTAAAAAGGTTACCGAAAAGAAGGGAACTACCTCCGCGTCTGTAACGGGCACGCCCAGTAGTTTAGAAATTGGACAGGGAATAAAAGAAGCGCTACAGATTGGTGTTTCGGCTGGTGCAGATCGACTAGCTGTGAAAGATGGTTTTCTGGGGAACCTGGCAGTTAAAATTTTAATGCCACCCGAAGCCCAGAAAGTAGAGCGAACCCTGCGTGGGATTGGGCTGAATAAACTTTGTGATAATGTAATTGTAAGTTTAAACCGTGCCGCTGAAGATGCAGCTACAGAAGCAAAGCCAATATTTATTACTGCAATTAAGCAGATGACATTGGCCGATGCCAGCAATATTTTGCTTGGAAACAACGATGCCGCTACTGCTTATTTCAAACGGGTAACCACAGCACAATTGCTTCAGAAGTTTAGTCCGATTGTAACCAACAGCCTCAGCAAAGTAAACGCAACAAAATATTATTCAGATCTTACTACGCAATACAATCGCCTGCCCTTGGTGAAGCCAGTAAATACAAATTTGACAGAATATGTTACACAAAAAGCGATAGATGGTTTGTTTATTGAAGTCGCAAAAGAGGAACTGAAAATCAGGGGAAATATCAATTCCAGAAGTACAACTTTATTGCAAAAAGTTTTCGGTTACGCAGATAAAAAGAAAGGTTAACAACCTCAAGTGCATCGCAACGATACATTAAGTCTGATTAAAATCAAAAAGGAGTAGAAGATCCATGTTTCGAAAGGGCATGGGTCTTTTTTGCTTAAAACAATTCGTAAAATTGTAAATGATTAAATTTAACTTGCGTTTGGCGGTGGTAATTATTCCTTGCTTCACATTATTTTCGGCCTGTAATTCAGGTAATAATGATCAATCGAAGTCTACTGCAGTTTTAGATACGGTGTCGTTAAGTAGCAAAAGTTTTGCGCTGGCTTATCAGGATGGGAGCAAAATTGTGGCAACGAGCATTGATACCATGAAACAGATTTCTTTTGGCGGTGCTACCGATCCGGCAATATCACCTAATGGAAATAAACTGGCCTATACTGTAAGCGATAGCATAGGTAACAGAAGCATTTGGGTGGCTGATCTGGAAAGTAAGAGCCAGTTGCAATTACAAGCAAATAGCAAAAATTACCATCATGCGGTGTGGTCACCAAGCGGAAACAAAATTGCATTTAATCTATATAATGATAAAGGCATATGGAAGGTTGCGGTAATTAAGACGGATAATACCGGATTGTTAGTGCTCGACAACAAATCTGCAGCGAATTTATATTCTCCAACCTGGAAGAGCGAAACGGAAGTAACTGCTCACGATTTGAAAAACATTTACACCTTTGATGCTGCTGGAAAAATAATCAATACCAAAGCAATAGTGGAATTGTTAGGTTCAGATTACCGCATTGCTGGCAGCAATAGTCTCTTTTTTACCAGCGATGGAAAGAAACTTATCTTCAATGCTGGTTTTGGAAGCCAGGTAGCGGAACTCAAAGGCCAGGCTGAAAGTGTTTTTGTGTTGGATGTTAGTACAAAGAAAATCTCAAGAATTTCGCCAGAAGGGCTGAATGTGCCTTACGTTTTCTTAACAGCAGATAATCGCATTTTCTTTAGCGGCGCTGAAAAGCCTTTTACCCAAAGTAAAATTTACGTATCAGATTTAGATGGGAACATAAAAACGCTTGTCAATAAAGGAACTAATCCAACTGGTACCTTAAAGTAGGTTTTAGAGCTGGATTTAGATAATCTGTTGGATAGTGCTTTCAACGGGTTTCGTGATTTACTTAATTTTACTGGCAAATACCTGGAATCTTCCCTGCCAAGCTGACACCTTATATTCCTGTATTGATTGCAAATTGACAGTACAGGTGTAAATTTGTCCCTCAGCACCACTTGGCATAAAAAGTGTTAATTACCTGCATAGTAAAAACTCAACTCAAATAAAAAATAATAAAAGTTATGGCGTTAAACCTAAAACCAATTGCTGGCAGTTCAAACAGAGTAATAGTTGAACCAGCTGCGGCGGAAGAAAAAACTGCATCGGGTTTGTATATTCCTGATACTGCAAAAGAAAAACCATCTAAAGGAACTGTAGTTTCTGTTTCTGAAGAAGATGCTGACGGTAAAAAAGCGAGCGTAAAAGTTGGCGATGTTGTAATTTATGGTAAATACGGTGGTACCGAGTTTCCTTACGAAGGTAAAGACTACCTGATTATGCGTGAAACAGATATTTACGCTGTTGTAGGGTAAATACTGATTAAATGACTGAATTTCGAACGTGTAAATTCAGCATGAATCAAATAAGTAAAATAATTATAGAATGAATGATTTTTGAATGATAGAATATATCGAAGTCCAAATTGAAACATTCTTTCATACAATCATTCAAAATTTAAAAACAAAATGTCAAAACAAGTAAAATATAACGTGGAAGCACGTGACGCCCTGAAACGTGGTGTTGATATCTTAGCGAATGCAGTAAAAGTAACTTTAGGTCCAAAAGGACGTAACGTAATTATCGATAAAAAATTCGGTTCTCCGGCGATTACTAAAGATGGGGTTACTGTTGCAAAAGAAATCGAATTGAAAGATGCGGTTGAAAACATGGGTGCACAAATGGTTAAAGAAGTAGCTTCTAAAACAGCAGATATTGCTGGTGACGGAACTACTACTGCTACTGTTTTAGCACAGGCAATCATCACTACAGGGATTAAAAACGTTGCTGCTGGTGCAAATCCAATGGATTTAAAACGCGGTATTGATAAAGCTGTTGCGGCTGTGGTAGCTAATTTGAAAGAGCAATCGCAAACAGTTGGTGAAGACAACAATAAAATTAAACAAGTAGCATCTATTTCTGCTAATAACGACGAGATAATTGGTTCGTTAATTGCTGAGGCAATGAGCAAAGTAGGTAAAGATGGTGTAATTACTGTTGAAGAAGCAAAAGGTACTGAAACTGAAGTAAAAACAGTTGAAGGTATGCAGTTTGACAGGGGTTATTTATCTCCATACTTCGTTACCAATGCAGATAAAATGGAAGCGGAATTAGAAAATCCTTACATTTTAATCTACGATAAAAAAATCAGCAACATGAAAGAATTGTTGCCAGTTTTAGAAAAAACTGTTCAAACAGGTAAACCATTGGTTATCATTTCTGAAGATTTAGATGGCGAAGCTTTAGCTACCTTAGTCGTGAACAAAATCCGTGGTTCGTTAAAAGTTGTTGCTGTTAAAGCACCAGGTTTTGGCGACAGAAGAAAAGCAATGTTAGAAGACATCGCTATTTTAACTGGCGGTATTGTTGTATCAGAAGAGAGAGGTTATAAATTAGAAAATGCTGATTTAACTTATTTGGGTTCTGCTGAGAAAGTTGTTGTTGATAAAGACAACACTACCGTAATTAACGGTGCTGGTAACTCAGAAGATATTAAATCTCGCGTTAGCCAGATTAAATCTCAAATCGAAACCACTACTTCAGATTACGATAAAGAAAAATTACAAGAGCGTTTAGCTAAATTAGCTGGTGGTGTTGCAGTTCTTTACGTTGGTGCTGCCAGTGAGGTTGAAATGAAAGAGAAAAAAGACCGTGTTGATGATGCTTTACATGCTACTCGTGCAGCTGTAGAAGAAGGTATCGTTGCTGGTGGTGGTGTTGCTTTCATCCGTGCAGTAGAAGCTTTAGCTGATCTTAAAGGTGTTAACGAAGATGAGAATACAGGTATTCAGATTATTCGTCGTGCTATTGAAGAGCCTTTACGTCAAATCTGTGAAAATGCAGGTATCGAAGGTTCTATCGTAGTTCAGAAAGTTAAAGAAGGAACTGCAGATTTCGGTTACAATGCACGTACCAATGTTTACGAAAACTTAATTGGTGCTGGTGTAATTGATCCAACTAAAGTAAGTCGCGTAGCTTTAGAAAATGCGGCATCAATTGCAGCAATGTTGTTAACTACAGAAGTTGTTTTAGCAGATGAGCCTGAAGAAGGTGGTGCTCCAATGCCGCCTATGGGTGGTGGTGGTATGGGTGGTATGATGTAATATCACCTATAGCGAAATCATTTCGTGTAAAATATTCCCCGATAGCCAATTGCTGTCGGGGTTTTTTTTTGCCCATTTTTTAGCTACAATGAATATTTATTCACTTTAAACATTCATTTTGTTCGATTTCATGTAAAAAATTATAGGTATACTATAAAAGTTACGTTATTTGCAATTGAATATTTATTAACGTGCTACAGAAGTGTTTACTTATTTGCATCTCACCTAACTAGTTGATTTGAAAGTGCCGATCATAAATTAAAGCGTAACTAAATCATTCCCCTATGTGCCCGCGATTATGAAAACCTGTTTGATAAGGAAATGGCCCTTTTTTGCGCTGTTTTGGATACTGCTTTTAATGACAACTGTCGGATTTTCCCAGGTTAATATTGGCGCGGTAAACGCAGGGCCATTTACACCAGGAAGTACGATCGCAGTTCCATTTAGTATTGCCAATGGCTGTGCTGAACAGAGCAATACGTTTCAGCTTTACTTATCTGACCAAAATGGAAGTTTTGGAAGTGAACAACTAATTGGAACTTACACTGGTTTCTATAGCACTTATGTGAATGGAATTATCCCAACAGGAATTGCGCCGGGTACTGGCTATAAAGTACGTGTAAAAACCACCCAGCCAGCTTCTGTAAGTGGAGAATCAACTGCCTTTGAGATTAGAGCCGGATTACCTGTTGAAGCCAAGTTGGTAACTTCTTACCTAAACCCCTCAAATACGGAAACCTTCGGGACCTGTGGAAGCAGGCCAAATAATTCATTTTTCATTACTAATGAATCTACTGCTACGGCTACTGTTACGGCGGCGGTCAGAAATGAATCAGTAGGAAGCACCTCTACACTTAATTTTACAGTGCCTATTCAGAGTTTTAACGCAGATCAAACTCATTATTCTATTGTGGCAACAGCTACCATGCCGGATGGAACAATAGGAACAAAAGGCTATTTGCTCGTTAATAACAGAGCCATTACTGCTTTTGGTACATCAGGTAATAATATTGTATGCTTGCCATTAGGTGCCCTGGAGTTCAATGTTGATTATACTTCTCCGGCAGGTATTCAGAATAATTTTCCAGGTAATCGTTATACCATTAGCTGGGGAGATGGAAGCCAGACGGTTTATACCTTATGCGACATTATCAATAATTCAGGAAAAGTAACCCATCCCTACACCAGGTCATCATGTGGGAGCAATTCGGTAACCAGTGCAGGTACCATTTACAATGCATTTCCTGTTACCATAAATGTATCAAATGATTTTTGCGGTACCGTAGGAACGCCGGTATCTTCATCGGCAAAAGTAGTGGTTAAACCCATGAATGCCTTTACCTTTCAAACACCTTCCTGTACCAATACGGATGTTACCTTTTACAACACCTCCATTTTAGGCGAAAATCCAGATACCAATACACCGGCCTGTGCACCAAATAATGTTACCTATAACTGGTATGTAGATGGTGTAATTACAGAGGCTAATAAACCGCGCTCATATAATCTGGTTACTCGTTTTTTAACAAATGGCGAACATGTAATCCGTTTAGAATCCAATAGTTCCGGCACGTGTAATGCCGATCCAGTAGAGATGCGGATATGTATTCAGAATCCGCCGAAACCTGAATTTTCACTCCCACAAAACACCATTTGTGCGGGCGCCACTTTAACCGCTACTGATTTATCCGTGCTGGATAATACCTGCGAAACAGCCAACACCTATTCATGGAACGTTACACCTGCGGTAACCTATGCAGGCGGTACAAATGCATCCAGTAAGGAGCCTGCGTTTATATTTACAAATCCCGGGATCTACACCATCACTTTAAACATCACCACACCATCCTGTGGTTTAGTGGCATCAGCCCCGCAAACGGTTGTGGTAAATGAATTACCTAAAGCTACACTTTCACCAGATATTACTTTATGTAACCTGTCTACCTATGATTTTAATCCAACAACAACAGGGCCAACGAGAACACTAATTGAGGGAACCTATCAAGATGTGGCAGATACTTACACCTGGACGGTTGTTCCAGCCGGAGCTGGTACCTATAGTTTTGAAGGAGGAACAACAGCAGCATCGAAATATCCTTCTATTAAATTTGATAATTACGACGAATATAGTATCACGGTAACCCATAAAAATAATTGCGGAACAATATCTAAAACACAAAAACTAACTTTCACCACTGCTCCGGTAATTAATGCCGGGGTTGATCAGACTTTATGTTTTACAGGAACCAGTTTTAATCTGGACGGAATCATTACAGGAACGGTGAGTTCGCAAACCTGGATAGGTGGTTTAGGAAGTTTCTCTCCCAATCGAAACGACCTGAAAGCAGTTTATACACCAACAGCAGCAGAAAAAGCAAATGGTTCCGTAAACCTGATATTAAGAGCAACGACTACTTTGGCGCCACCCTGCAATCAGATTGATGATGAAATCGCATTAACCATAAAACCAGATATTAGTGTAACCAGTGCAGCCAGTAAAACCATTTGTACAGGGACAAATGTAGGCTATACGCCAACAGGGTTGGTAAATGGAACTACTTTTAACTGGACCGCTACCGGATCCGCTAATGTAACCGGAGTTACACCATCTGGAACAGGCATTATTAATGATTTACTAACCAATTCCGATTTAACTACAAACGGAACGGTTACCTACATTATTACGCCACAAAAAGATGGTTGCGAGGGTGTACCATTTAACTTTGTGGTTACGGTTACACCAAATCCAGATGTGGTAGCTACAGCAGCCAATCAAACCATTTGTAGCAGTACATCATCTGCCATTACCTTAACATCGGCCTTAACTAATGTTAATTATACTTATACCAGCACGGTAACGGGCACCATTACAGGGAACAGCAACCGTCCTGTTGCCACTGCAGCAACGCAGATTAATGATATTTTAATGAATACCGGAACCACGTCTGGTACGGTAACTTATACCATTACGCCAGTATCAGCAGGTGGATGTACCGGAGCAGTGATATCTATAAGCCTCACAGTTCTGCCAAGTGCAACTTTGGCAAGTGCCGGGCCGGATGAATCGGTTTGTAATGCTTCAACTTATACTTTGAAAGGAAATGTTCCGGTAGTAGGGGTAGGGAAGTGGACTGCAGTGGCAGCACCAACAGCGATTACTTTTGATGATGATGCAAAAAATGATGCGGTAATATCTGGTTTAGTTGCCGGGAATAGTTATACGCTCCGCTGGACCATTACTAACGGTGCCTGCTCCAGTAACAGTGATGATGTGATCATTACTGTGAATCCTAACAGTGTTGGCGGTACCACAGGTAATGATTTAACTTTGTGTGCCGGCGCAAATAGTGGCATTATTACTTTAACCGGCCAAGTTGGAAACATCGTTCGTTGGGAAGCTTCTATAGATAACGGCGTAACCTGGGCAAGTTTAAACTCAACCTCCAATCCATATACTTTTACCAACATCGTAGTTTCTACCAAATACAGGGCTGTTGTACAAAGTGGCTCATGCTTAGAAGTTCAATCATCTGTCACTACCATCACCATAAACCCTACAACTGTGGCTTCAAACGCTGGTGCAAATCAAAGTTTATGTAGTGGCAACGGCATTACCCTTAACGGAAATAATCCTGCACCAAATAGTGGCTTGTGGACATTAGTTTCGGGCCAGACTGATGTAACGATTAATGATCCAACCTTGTTTAATACGGCGGTTACCGGCCTGATTCCCGGTCAAACATATCGGTTTATGTGGACAATAACCGGGTTCGACGGCTGCCCGCCATCCATATCTGAAACGACTGTTACTTATTTCTTCCCTGTAACCAACAGCATCTCGACGGCGGCAGACCCAATTTGTTTTGGTCAGAGTGCCACCATTACAGGAAGTTCGCCAACAGGCGGAAGCGGGGTGTTCAGTTATCAGTGGCAAAGCAGTGCAGATGGAAATACATGGACTAATCTTGCTACTGCTACCAATAAAGATTTAATTGTGAATGTTCCTGTATCTACCTTCTACCGTAGACTGGTAAACAGTACCATTTGCGTTGCCATGAGTAATAGCGTTCAGGTTGTGGTGTTACCAGCATTGCGCAACAACACTATTTCAGCAGATCAAACCATTTGTATTGGCACGGCTGCGGCCCCAATTATCGGGTCTACCCCAACCGGAGGCAACGGAACTTATGTTTATCAATGGCAATCAAGTTTAAATGGTACAACATGGACTGACATTTTAAATGCCAATGGTGCAGATTATGCACCACCTGTACCAGCAGCAACTATTTATTACCGCCGTTCGGTTTCTAGTGGTGCTTGTTCAGTAATTATGAGCAATCAGGTAAAGATAACGGTAAACCTTCCCGCAAAAGCGGAATTTACCTATACTACTGATGCAGGTTGTGTTCCTTTTGATTTAAGTTCAGTTAATCTTGCTGCAACGCCATATCCAGATCGAAATGCTACTTATACCTGGTTTGCTAATGATGTACAAATTGGAACAGGCATTAACTTCCCGGGCTATACTATTGCTACTCAAAATCAGTCTGTTATAATTAAGTTGGTTGTTACAAGTAGTTTAGGGTGTAATAGTGATGAGTTTTCGCATACCTTTTTTACGCGGCAGGATGTGACGGCATCTTATACACAAAATGTTGTGGAAGGATGTGGGCCATTAACAGTGAGGTTCACTAATACATCTACATCGCTAACTGATGCAACATTTAGATGGAATTTTGGCAACGGCACCACTTCCAATCTGGCTGTACCATCGGATGTAGTCTACGCGGCTGATCTCACCGGGAGAGACATTACTTATACGGTAACGCTTGAAGCCACCACACCTTGTGGCGTAAGCAGGCAAACTTCTACCGTTCTGGTAAAAGCAGCTCCAATTTCAATCTTTTCACCAGATAAAACAGCCGGATGTTCACCTTTTACCGTAACTTTTAGCAATACTTCTCCGGGAAATAATGGTACCTATACCTATGATTTTGGTGATGGAACCACAGTAACGAAAACGGATAAAAGCAGCGTTTCACATACTTATAACACCATTGCAGTCACAAATTACGTAGTCAAAATGCTTGCTGTGAACGAATGCGGAAGCAATGAATCTTCTTATACCATTAATGTAGCCCCAAATAACATTACTGCAGAATTGGTTGTAAATAGCAATCAACTTCGGGGCTGCGCACCATTTAAAGTAGATTTCTTTAATAATACGAAAGGGGCCAATACTTTTGTTTACGATTTTGGCGATGGCAGCACAGTGGTTCGAAATATTGCACCCGAAACTGTTTCGCACACCTTTACCAGGGCTGGAAGATTCAGGGTTACACTTTATGCTTCGAATGATTGCTCAAACGCCACAACAGTAGAAGAAATAGAAGTTTTAGAACAACCAGAAGTAAGTTTTACAGCAGATAAAACCAGTGGTTGCGATGGCTTAATTGTGAAGTTTAAAAACGATAGTAAAAATGCGATAGGATACGTGTGGGACTTTGGAGATGGCACAACTTCTACTGCTTTTGAACCAACACATACTTTTAACGGAGTGGGCAGAAACTTCATTGTAAGCTTAACTGCAACCAACACTTTGGGCTGTACCAGTACGGTAACTTCAAGCTCACCAATTAGTGTTGTAGCCCCTCCGGTGGCTGCTTTTACAGTTTCACCTGGCAACGAGATATCCATTCCTAATTATGCTTTTGGTTTTAAAGATAGCGGTACAGGTGCGGTAAGTTGGGAATGGGCTTTCGGAGATGGTGCGGTTTCAACACTCCAGAATCCAAATCACACTTATGGCAATGAAGGTACTTATACGGTTACGCTAAAAGTGCTCAATAAAGAAGGATGTAGTTCCACAACAGTGCAATCCGTTAGGATTATTGGCGTTCCCGGATATTTGAACGTTCCGAATTCTTTTATGCCGGGAAGTGCCAAGAATGAAATCAGGGTTTTCCAGGCAAAGGGGAGAGGTATTCAGGAATGGAAGATGTCTGTTTTTAATAAATGGGGGCAGATGCTCTGGGAAAGCTCAAAATTGGATGACGGTGCCCCTTTAGAAGGATGGGATGGAACATATAAGGGAAAAGAGCAGCCGCAGGGCGTATACTACTGGAAAATAGATGTCAAATTTATAAATGGTAGTGAGTGGAAAGGGATGACCTATGATTCATCATCTCCAAGGAAAACGGGTGTAATATATTTAATAAGATAATGATGAGGAGGATAATATTATTGGTGCTGGTGATTGTGCAGCCACTAATCTCGATAGGACAGGATCACATTTACTCTCAGTTCTATAACGCACCAATTTACCTCAACCCTGCACTTACAGGGCAATTTGAGGGCGATTTCAGGTTCAATGCGCTCTATAGAAATCAATGGACAGGTTTAGCTAGCGATTTTTCTTATATGAGTGCTTCAGCAGACTTAAATCTTCATCAGATTAACAGTGGCCTGGGAATTATTTTTAACCGAAGTAGTGAAGGCACAGCCTACCTGGTGAAAAATAATATTGCGGCAAGTTATTCTTATATTATTGGTGGGGATGATTTTACGCTTTCATTTGGTTTACAGGCGGGTGTAACCAATCAAAAATTAAATTGGGATAAACTGGTGTTTGGCGATCAGATTGATATCAATTCAGGCTATATACCCGGAAGTGTTTCTGGTGCAGAAAGGCCTGCGATTGATAGTCGTTTTTACCTGGATGCAAATGCAGGTGCCAACCTGGTTTACGGAAAGTTTATGCTGGGTTTAGCCACACATCACTTAAACCGTCCGGATGAGTCGCTTTCTGGATTTCAGGCTAAATTGCCCTTAAGAGTTTCTACGAATTTAAGTTATAAAGTTACCCTGATTCCAGATCAATATGATCGGGACGGAAGTTACCTCATTCCTTCAGTTGTTTTATATAAACAAGGAAACGTAAACTCTTTTAGTGTGGGCACCCAATACAAATATGCAGGCATTAATGCCGGAATCTGGTATCGAAATGATGGGAATGCCAATGGAAATGATGCAATTGTTTTTTCTGTAATTTTCGACATTTTTAACAGAAGAACCAATGGAGAAAAATTCAGGTTGGGCATTAGTCATGATGCTACCACTTCGAAAATTAATTACAGCAATACTGGTGGAACGTCAGAAATTGGAGTAGGTTACGAGAAGTATTTTCCCAATAGTTCCAATGGCGGCCGGGCAAATGGTTTAAGATGTTATGATTTTTACTAATTTGGTGCTGTTAATTTTAAGTAATGAACGATATTTTAGACAATAGCCATTTCATCACACAAAGTGAAGTAAATAAATTTCTGCTGGCCACATTGCTCTGTGGACTGATCGGAGCTGAAAGAGAATACAGAAGTAAATCTGCAGGTTTAAAAACCATGATGATGATCGGTTTAGGTGCTGCATTATTTACTATTCTATCTATAAAAATCGGACCAACAAGCCAGGATCGGATTGCCTCTAATATTGTAACCGGAATTGGTTTCTTAGGTGCAGGTGTAATCTTTAAGGAAGAAAACCGGGTTAAAGGTTTAACAACAGCTTGTATTATATGGATTGTAGCTGCCATTGGGATGGCAGTAGGATCAGGTTATTATGAACAAGCCATTGGGGTAACAGGGGTGGTTCTTTTAGCATTGATTGTTTTTCCTTTTATAGAAGAAATGGGCGATCGCCGTTTTACAAAAAGAATCTATCGCATTGTTAAAAAACAAGATACACAAGGCGATTTGGAAAGTTACGAGGAAGTTTTTAGGGAAAATAAACTAAAGCCGCAACGTGGAAAACACCAACTGGTAAATAATATCATTACCGGAAACTGGACAGCCACCGGCACACCGGTTAATCACCAGAAGTTTGTAGAGCAGATGTTGAAAGATAAGGAAATTATAGAGTTTGATTTTTAGGGTGTCGGATTTTGCTTAAATGAATCAAAAAAAGTTTCCTTCTGCTTAAGCAAAGCAAGTTTTTTTTCTTCAACAACCATTGTATTTGATAAGCGATCATGCCAGGGATTACAAGGCGTTCCAAATGCACTGAAAGCATTAAAAGGAATAGCCCTGATTATATTTCTACTAAATGCCTGACCAAAATTCATATCGCTTCCATCTAAATTTACGGCTTTGGTTCCTGTAATGAGTTTTCCGATAGATTTCCCCTGAGAGGCGCCTTCAATAAACGACATCACGATACCATAAAGTAACAGGGAGATTAGCCTACCCATTAAACCGTCAAAAATATTGAGTACACTTGGTGCTAAAATGCCAAGGAATATGCCCAAACCAAACATGATCAGATAGAAAAAAATCATATCGATAATGTAGTTAGCTAATCTTAAGCCAGAGGTAGCGCGACAGTAATCAAGATCTACTTCCTCCTGGTTTGCGTTAAAATTTATCATAGAGCGTTATTAAATTTATGGTAAGATAATAAAAATAATTACTGGTTAAAGAATTATTGATCTGAATTTTAATAAAACAATCATAGCTTTGTATAACTAACTTTCTTCATGATTAAAGAGCAAATCTCCGTCTTCGATATTTTTAAAATCGGTATTGGTCCATCGAGTTCTCATACACTTGGACCATGGCGTGCTGCGCAGCAATTTACGGCATCGTTAAAGCAACACGGTGTTATTAATCATGTAGAAGCAGTAAAAATATTACTCTATGGCTCGCTTGCGAAAACAGGGAAGGGCCACGGAACCGATGTGGCTATCCTGTTGGGATTAACTGGTGCCGATCCCGTTACCTTCGACGTGGATGCAGTAACCCCAACGTTTGAAGCGATTCAACAAAACAAAGCGCTAAACCTGGCTGGTGCGAGATTAATCGATTTCGATTACGATAATGATTTGCTTTTCTTGTTTACCGAAAGTCTTCCCTTTCATCCAAATGCGGTAACTTTTCAGGCATTTTTAAATAATGGAAAAGCTTTCTCAGCAACTTATTACTCTATTGGTGGTGGTTTTGTAGTGAAAGAAGGGGAGGATAATAGTCATAAGACCCAGGTAGACTTGCCATTTCCAATTGAAAAGGCAAAGGAACTTTTACACTGGTGTTTATCTACCGGATTGAAAGTGAGCGAAATTGTGCTCGAAAACGAATTGGCCTGGAGATCTGAAGCCGAAACAAAAAACGGAATTCTACAACACTTTGCCGTAATGCGCGATTGTATTTATAGGGGTTGCCATACTACTGGTTTTTTGCCTGGCGGTTTGAACGTGGCGCGAAGAGCATTTCCATTAAATAAACGATTAATAGATAAAAGTGAATATTCAGATTACAACAGTTGGGTAGAAGCCATTAAAAAAGGTGGAAACGGCTTTAATTATACCTTGGATTGGGTGAGCTGTTTTGCGTTAGCCGTTAATGAAGAAAATGCATCCTTCGGACGGGTGGTAACTGCCCCAACCAATGGTGCTGCAGGGGTAATTCCGGCAGTGCTTCAATATTTTATTACCTTTTGCGATGGTTACGATGAGAATAAAATTATCCAATTTATAGCTTGTGCCTCAGAAATTGGAAGTATCTTTAAGAAAGGCGCAACCATCTCCGCTGCGATGGGCGGTTGTCAGGCAGAAATTGGTGTTTCATCAGCTATGGCAGCTGCTGCGCTGACAGAGTGTTTAGGTGGTTCTCAGCGCCAGGTTTTAATGGCGGCAGAGATTGCAATGGAACATCACCTGGGCTTAACATGCGATCCAATAGGTGGTCTGGTGCAGATTCCTTGCATTGAACGGAATACCATGGGCGCCATTAAAGCGATTACTGCAAGTCAGCTGGCTTTGCAAAGTAATCCTGATAAGGCAAAAGTGAGTTTAGATGCCGTGGTTAACACGATGTGGGAAACGGCTTTAGATATGAATGCTAAGTACAAAGAAACATCTGATGGAGGCTTGGCAACCAATATCCCGATTAGTTTACCGGAGTGTTAGCGCTTTAGCGTTTAAGTCTAGAGTCTGGCAAATTTAAAATCTAGGTAAAATTCCGGGCGCTTATTGGTCTAGCTCTACAATCAACCTTTGCGTGAAATTATCCCGCTGATTTCGGGAATTCCGCAGATAAGCAAAACGTTATTACCACAGGCTTCTGAATTAACACTGAGAATGTAATCCTGTGTGTTCTCTGTGCCTTTTCTCATTGCCCTCTTTGATTATCCCTTAACCCAACTTTGCGTTACCTTGCGAAAAGCTTTGCATTCTTTGCTGTTAACTTTTGAACCAACACTAAGAATATAATCCTGTGTGCCTGCTCTTATTACCCTCTGATTAACCCTTACCCCAACTTTGCGTTACTTTGCGAAAAACTTTGTGTTCTTTGTGGTTAAACTTTTAAATCCAACACTGAGAATATAACCCTTTATGCCTTTCTTGTTGCTCTCTGTGATTAACCGTTACCCCACTTTGCGTTACTTTGCGAAAAACTTTGCGTTCTTTGCGGTTAAACTCAAAATAATCCAAAATGTGTTAACACCACCCACCATAATGCCGTGGTGATGAAAGACAATAAAATTCCGATCCCCACCACCAGGTTAGCAAGTTTCGGATTCAGGTTATATTGGTCGGCAACTACGCCAGCGGTTAATAAGGTAGGCATTGCCATCTCAAAAATAGTAATTTTAGTAATTGTGCCAGTCATTCCCAAGAGTATAGCGATTAGCAAAATAGAAAGCGGCGCTAAAATCAATTTGTAAAGTAAGGCAATACTGATGTGTTTTAGTTCGCTAAACCAACCGCCAAACTTTAATTGTAAACCAATAGAGAATAAAGCCAACGGACCAACCGTTCCTGCCAGTTTCTCGAATAAAGGATCGAGGAAAGAAATGTTTAAAAGCCTGGGGATGATCAATGCTAAAACGCATCCAACCAATGGCGGAAAACTCAATACCTTTTTCAGAACCAACTTACCGTTTAATTTTTGCTGTTGCGAGGCCCGAATGGCTACAATGATCCCAATGGTAGATAATAGTGTAAAGGTAATCTGATCACAGATAATGGCGATAGGAATCTCTTGCTCACTAAAATAAGCCAGGATTAGTGGAAAGCCAATAAAGGAGGTGTTACTTAGCGAACTTACGAGTTTTAGTCCACCGGTAGTTGCGCTGCTTAACTTTCTAATCCGACTGTAAGCAGTAATAAATAACCAGCCAAACATCCAGATACAAATCGGGGCGAAAGCCGGAAAAAGTAAATCTTTTGACCAGACAATATGAGGCAGGTATTTAAATGAAACAGCAGGTAGTGCGATATAAATAATCCACGCATTAATGCCTTTATGTGCATCTTTAGGTAGCGTTTTGCTTTTTCTAAAAAGTATTCCGGCTATTATGCATAAGCCAATGAGGATAAAATTTGCCATTTGCGTAAGCAAAGATAAGGGTTAAAAGAAAAACGCCAATAAGGAAGCTTACTGGCGTTTAAATTATACTGATGGTTTTGGCTTTTTCTTATGCCAAACTTTTTTCTTTCCGTTGTTATTTTGTGGTGGGCGTTTTTCCTCTACATTGGTAATCTCCATCGCCGCAATCTGCTCGGGTAAAGGCATGCGCTGAACAGGCTTTTCAATTAACCGCTCGATGTTATCAAACTTACGTTTATCTCTGCCATTAACCAGCGTTATCGCAGTTCCTTTGGTTGCGGCTCTCGCCGTTCTGCCAATGCGGTGTACATAATCTGCAGGATCGCCGGGTACATCGTAATTAATTACAAGGTCAATTCCTTCTACATCAATCCCACGGGATAATACATCTGTTCCAATTAAAATTGGCAACCTTCTGTTTTTAAAAGCCAGCAAAATATCTTCGCGCTCTTTCTGCCCCAAGTCTGAGTGAAATGCCTCGGCTTTAATGCCTAAACTTTTAAATGTTTTGTATAAAGCTTTAACCTTTTCTTTGGTTGATGCGAAGATGATACTGCTTTTGTATTTATCATCTTTAAAAATATCAGTTAATAAAGCTTGTTTTTGCTGATCGTGAATGTTGTAAGCCTGCTGATCAATTCCCTCGGCTGGTTTTGCGATGGAAATGGTAATCTGCTGCGGGTCATTTAAAATCTTAGCCGCCATCGTTCTGATTTTTGGCGCCATGGTTGCAGAAAAAAGCAAAGTTTGTCTTTTCTTAGGCAAATAGCTGATGATGCGAATAATGTCATCATAAAAACCCATGTCTAACATTCTGTCTGCCTCATCTAAAATCAGATGCTGTAAATGCTCAAGCTTTAATACGCCAGATGATAAATGCGCCATTAAACGACCGGGCGTTGCAATAATGATATCTACACCCTCACGCATAGAACGCTTTTGTTGCTCATACGCAATTCCATCGCCACCGCCATAAACAGCAAGTGAACTGATATTGGTAAAGTAGGCAAGTGCCTCAACTTGTAAATCAATCTGTTGAGCTAGTTCGCGGGTGGGTGCTAATATTAGGGTGTTATTATGTCTATCGGTAGCCCGGCTAATCTTATCCATTACAGGCAATAAATAGCTGGCGGTTTTTCCTGTTCCTGTTTGGGCACAGGCAATTAGATCGTGATTATCCAAAATTACCGGAATGGCTTGTTGTTGGATCGGTGTGGCGCTTTTATACCCCATCGCCATTAGGCCTTCGTATAAATCGGGGCCAAAGTTAAAATCGTTAAAATTCAATCTGATGTGTTTATATCTTTTAGCAAAAGTACCTCAAATTAAGGCGAATAGCAAAAAACATTTAACATCAAATGAGATTTTGAATTGTAATGGGTGTATTCTGTACCCTTTTGGTTAGTAGAATATATCGGTTGTACCTGCTGGTGGATTAAAATCCGTAGAAACTATAGTCGGGATCAGATCCCGACCAGTGGAAGGAAATCCTAATTAATGGAGTTAGTTTGCTTGCTGCTCCCTATTTTTGCTTCTCCAGCTACTACACCTGTTTTTATATTCTGCTTTAAATTTTGCCCGTTCTTCTTCATTCATGCTTTCCCATTTTGAACGCATTTTAAAGGCTTTCTCCCGAAAGCCGCCACCCCCTTTGTTGAAATTGCCGAAAAGTAATCTGCATAAAACCAGTAAGCCAAGCGCCTGCCAGAAATTTAATTGCCCAACGTGAGCAATGTTTGGCAAAATCCAATTCCACAAGTACATAACAATGTAGCCCAGGGCGGTTGCAATGAGTGCAATAACGGGTAGGCAGAAAAGAAATTTCATGCCCTTACTAAATTTTCTATTGCTCATTTTATTATATTTAATAGTTTATAAATTCTTGATACAAATTTTGCAAACGGCTACGCAAATGTTTTACCGCGTAACCCTTTCTTGAAATAAGCGTTTTAATATTCTCACCAGTTTCATTTGATAAATCCTGAAACGTACGCTCTTCCAGTTCGTTTTGAACAAACACATAACGTTGCTTCTCTGGCAATTCATCCAGCGCCAGAAATAACTGATCCCAAAAAAGTCTTTTTAAACTTTCTTCTTCCGGCGAGCATGATTCTGCGAGCAAAACCTCCCTGAAGTTAAATTCACCCTCATCGTCTTCATAACCAAAATCTTCCAGCAATGCTTCTTTTTGCTTTCTATGTTTATCCGTAATCTTATTTCGTGCTACGCGATATAGCCAACCACTAATCTGCTCAATGGCACCAGCCTCTGGCTGATTGCTCAATTGATACCAAACATCCTGCAAAATATCTTCCGCATCTTCATCAGTATTTACCCGTCCACGGATAAAACTGAAAAGGCGTTTACCATAATTGGCAACAGTAGAAATAATATTTAGCGTTTCTTTATCAGGCACGATCAATGGCGTTATAGATCAGTAAACGAATGAGGTTCGGTTTTACTTTAAATATATTCAGTTTTATCCATGATGTGAACTGATCAAAAAATCAACAACAAAAAAAGCCTTCCTTTTTGAGGAAAGCTTCAGGCAAACTAAATGAGTTTGAATTATTTTTTTGTTGTATCTGCAGGTTTTGCAGGAGCAGTATTGTTGAAGTTTCCACCGATTGGAGATGGAGACGGTGTTTTATCTAAACGCTCTTGAATGGATGAATTTCCAACAGCTGTAGCGCCACCGCCGCTTTTGGCAACAGTAGTAATGGCTAATGTTAAAACAACGATAAAGGTTAACAAGATCCAGGATCCTTTTTCCAAAACATCACCGGTACGTTGCACACCAAACATGTTGCTTGTGCCACCTCCACTTGCTAAACCACCACCTTTAGGATTTTGTATCAATACAAATAAGCCTAAAGCAATACACACAACAATTAATAAAATGATTAAAAAAGTTACCATGGTAAATATTATATTTTAAAATTTCTTTTCTATAGATTGGATAAGGTCGGCAAAGTAACCACTTTTTTCTGGATATTTCAAACTTAATTTTTTATAAGTATCTATGGCTTTGTGATAAAGCATTTGTTCGATATAAATTTTCGCTAAAGTTTCAGAAACTAAGTCGTAACGATCTTCAGCGCTCTTCTTTGCTTTATTTTCTGTGTCGATTTGCTCTGGCTTTGGTGGTTTTATGGTAGGGTCTTCTTTCAGGAATTTTTCAATAATTTCTGCACCCTTGGCATCTTTTACATCAGCTGAAGGATATTCTGCTAAATGATCTGCAACTTCGAAAGGAGTTTGAATATGGAATATGTGTTCAACGTATTGTTGTTGAAACTCTGCAGTGTTTTTTTGCTGAGCTGGCTCTTGTTTAACAATTGCTGGTTTTGGCTGAACATAAGGTTGAAAAATTTGCTCGTGTTCTTTTCGGGTTTTAGAGAGCCACCATAAAAAAGTATAGGGCAATTGATCATCATCGTATTTAGAAACAAAATTTACATCATGACTGTCAGGAACAACTGTTTCTATTTGAGGAGCAGTACGAACCACATCAGTGCTCAGCTTTTTTTCAAATGCAAAAAAATCAGTTGTGGCAATACTTTCTATAAATAGCTCTTCTTCGGCAGGGAAATCAGATGAATCGAAATTTGAACCCGGTAAATCAGCCGTTGGCTCTACAATTGGGGTTGCATCCTGTTCAACCGGAATAACTTCGGCTTTAGCTTCAATAACTTCATCCTGATTTGCTATGATAACCGTTTCAATTTCCTCGTTTTCTTCAGTTTTTTCTTCAAAAGAAGTGGTTTCATCTTTAACCGAAACCATGTTTAAAACATGAAAGAGCGCATTGCCATGGCTATAAAGTGCAGCCTTAGAAATAAAAGAAGCATCAGCTTTGGCGAGCAGTAAATGAATGGGTTGAGCATACGGAAATTGTACTGCAAGTTCCTGAAGCATGGGTACATGCTCCGGACCAACCTTGCCAGGTTGAGCGAGTAAATTTGCCAGTAGCTGCTGATGATTCATTATATAGGTTTGTCGCTAAGTTAAAAAATGTAAGCGGTTTTTTGAAAGTTTTATGAGTATAGCGCTATAAGTGAGCTTACCATTGTGCAAAAGCACGGTTAAAAATATCTTCTGTAAGCTGTCTGTTAATGTTCTCTATTGCTGCCGGTAATGCAGATTGAATGGGTGCACCATTTAGCGGAAAATCAAAGTATTTGGTAAAACTTTCTTCAAAGCTTTCTTTCTCTTTGCCTTCTGTATTATTGGTGTATTTTACGGCAACCGTAATGGTTAACCTGTTTGCACCTGCTGTTGGAGTGGTGCTGGATTGTAAAGCCACCGGCTTAATGTCATAACCTGTAATTCTACCTTCAAACACGGCATCGCCCTCTGTTGTGGAGATGCTCAGGCTCGTTTGGTTCCGGATCCTGGTTTTTAAGGCTTCGGTAAACTGATTGCTCAGTGCAGGAACAACCAATGGAGCATTATTTTCAAAAACTTTCACTACAACGGTTTTTAAACCTACGGTTGATGCCCCATTAAACTTATAAGAACATGCTGTGAGCGCTGTAACTACAAGAAGGATAAATATTTTAATTTTCATTTATGATGGGTGCTGTTTTAGTTGCTTTACAATTTGTTTTTACTGCATTTAGGCGATAGTTATCGTCTACAAACTTAATTCTTTAATTTTTCTGTAAAGCGTACGTTCTGAAATACCCAACTCCTGAGCAGCAAATTTTCGCTTCCCTTTGTGTTTCTTTAACGCTTTCTTGATGAGATCGGATTCTTTATCAATCAGCGACAAAGATTCTTCAATCTCTTCTGCATCGTGTGCGTAGTAATCTGAATTATTGCTGCTATTATTATTGTTGTTTGGCGTAGGCTGTTGGATGGTAAAAGTATGCTCCTGGCCACCCGGCAATTCAACGTCTCTGTATAACTGGTTGATGTATTGAGGATTATCTGCCAAAACGCTGGCTGTATTTCCGCCATGCTGTATAATTTCGGCTACCAGCTTTTTGAGTTCAACCATGTCTTTTTTCATATCGAACAAAACTTTATAAAGGATATCTCTTTCTGTAAAGTCTTCTTTCGATTGAGAATTGATCGCCATTGGGAGGTTACTTCCTGCCTCGTTTGGAATATAATTTAGAATTGCTGGTCCGGTAACATTTCTATCCTTTTCCAGTACGCAAATTTGTTCGGCAATATTTTTAAGCTGACGAACGTTTCCCGGCCAGCTGTAGTTGGTGAGAATTTGAACGGCATCGGCCTCCAGGTGTAATGATGGACTACGGTACTTATCACTAAAGTCTGCAGAAAATTTTCTGAACAATAAGTAAATATCTTCTTTTCGCTCGTGCAAGGCAGGGATGCGTAAAGGCACTGTGTTTAGCCGGTAATATAAATCTTCACGAAACTTGCCATTTTTTACGCGATGGTAAACATCAACGTTGGTTGCGGCAATAATGCGGACATCTGTCTTTTGCACCTTTGATGAACCTACCCGTAAATATTCACCACTTTCTAAAATCCTGAGCAAACGGGCTTGGGTTCCGAGCGGTAATTCTGCAACCTCATCTAAAAAGATCGTTCCGCCGTTGGCTACTTCGAAATAGCCTTTTCTAGCTTCGTGTGCGCCAGTGAACGAGCCTTTTTCATGTCCGAAAAGCTCCGAGTCAATTGTTCCTTCCGGAATGGCCCCACAGTTTACGGCAATGAATGAGCCATGTTTGCGTGCGCTCATTTGATGGATAATCTGTGAAAAAACTTCTTTACCACTTCCACTTTCACCTGTAATTAAAACCGACATGTCTGTTGGAGCAACCTGGCTGGCAATATCTATGGCACGATTAAGTAAGGGCGAATTGCCAATAATCCCGAATCGTTGTTTTATATTTTGTGTATCCATTCTTGTAATGTTAAAAGTTGACTGTTAAAGGTTAAAAGTCATGGGTTATAACTAACCATGTAACATTTAACCCGTAACCTTTAACCTCTTTTTTTAAACTATTCTTCCAATTAGGGTAGCTGATGTACATTTCTCAATAAATACATTAGCGTATTCACCAGGTTTTACACTTTCTGTTGCCGGGAAGATTGCCATTGCACCACTATCGCCTCGGCCGCAATAATCAAGATCAGATTTCTTAGATGTGCCTTCGATTAATACGCGAACAGTTTTTCCAATCCACTCTTGCAGGCGCATCAATGAATGTGCCTGCTGTTTTGCCAGAATTTCTGCTAAACGGCGTTTTTTTACTTCCTCAGGAATATCGTCTGCCAATTTACGAGCGGCTAAAGTTCCTGGTCTTTCCGAGTAGGTAAAATTATAAGCAAAATCGTATGCTACATAGTCCATCATGCTCAACGTTTCCTGATGTTCTTCTTCGGTTTCGGTGCAGAAACCGGCGATGATATCAGTGGAGATTGCGCATCCGGGAATAATTCTTCTAATGGCATCGATCCGGTTAATGTACCATTCGCGGGTGTAAGTACGGTTCATTAATTCTAAAATCCGGCTGTTGCCAGATTGAACCGGTAGGTGAATGTAGTTACAAATATTATCGTATTTAGCGATGGTCTCTAAAACTTCATCGGTAATGTCTTTCGGGTGAGAGGTAGAAAAACGAACCCTTAAATCAGGATTAATTAATGCAGTATGTGCTAAAAGTTGTGCGAAGTTTACGGTTTCAGTTCCATCTTCGGAAGTCCAGGTGTATGAATCTACATTCTGGCCTAGAAGGGTTACTTCCCGGTAACCGGATTCAAATAACGATTTCGCCTCCTCAATAATGGAATGTGCATCCCTGCTTCTTTCGCGGCCACGGGTAAAGGGCACCACACAGAAAGAACACATGTTGTTGCAGCCTCGGGTGATGGAAATGAAAGCGGTAATTCCATTGCTATTTAAACGAACAGGACTGATATCTGCGTAAGTTTCTTCACGAGATAACAATACGTTCACTGCTTTATGGCCACTTTCTACCTGTTCAATTAAATTCGGTAAATCCCTGTAGGCATCCGGGCCTACCACTACATCTACTAATCTCTCTTCCTCCAGGAATTTAGATTTAAGGCGTTCTGCCATGCAACCCAGCACCCCCACAATTAACTTAGGATTGCGGCGTTTTTCTACACCAAATTGCGATAAACGATTTCTTACCCTGGTTTCTGCGTTTTCGCGAATAGAACAAGTGTTAATAAAAATCACATCTGCCTGATGGTAATCGCCTGTGGTTTCAAACCCTGTTTCTGAAAGGATAGAGGCCACAATTTCGCTATCTGCAAAATTCATTGCACAGCCGTAACTTTCAATGTATAATTTACGTGCGTCGGCTTTTACTGGGGCATCTAAAATTAGTGCTTCACCTTGTCTGGCCTCATCATGCGTTTTATCCTGTACTTGTAAATCAATCATTCTTTAAAAAGATTTTGGGATTGCAAAAATACACAAATTAAATTAAAAGTGACAAATTGGCACCTTTAGTTCAAATGTTTACAGTTTAATTATAACCGTTAAAAAAAATGATAGTTTAGCGCTTGAAAGGAATATTATAATAGATTTTAGCTATTATCCGCCTTTTTGAAGCGTAAAAGCAAAGGTAGTTCCAATGCCAGGCGTACTTCTTACCGAAATGGTTTGTTGATGTGCTTCCAGAATATGTTTTACGATGGCCAAGCCTAAGCCCGTACCACCTACTTCTCTTGCACGGTGGGTATCAATGCGGTAGAAACGTTCGAAAAGCCTGGCCAGGTGTTTTTCTTCAATCCCGATTCCATTATCTGTAACTTCAATAAGAAACTGATCGTGCAATTCAAATATTTTAATAGCGGTTTCGCCGTTTTCTATCCCATATTTTATACTATTCACAATGAGATTGATCAGCACCTGTCTGATTTTTTCGCGGTCAGCATTTACACTCGTAATTGCAGTATATTTATCTTTAAAAAAAAGCTTAATGTTTTTTGCTTTCGCCCTGTCTTCCAGGTTTTCCATTACATCTTTAGCAAGGGATACAAAATCAAATTTTTGATAATTGATGGGCGATTCACCTGTTTCTAATTTTGCGATAGCATCCAGGTCATTAATCAGGTAACTTAATCTTTCTACGTTATTTTCTGCTTTTTTTAGAAATTTAATCGCCATATCCGGATCGTCAGTAATACAATCCTGCAATGTTTCTATATAACCCTGAATGGCAAAGAGTGGTGTTTTAAATTCGTGAGATACATTTGAAAGGAATTCTCTTCTAAATTGTTCTTGTTTTTTAAGCAGATCAATTTCTTTTTTCTTTGCGCCAGCCCATTCTTTTACTTCTTGTTCCACATCGTTTATCGGGTCAGAACTTACATACTCACCCAAGGCGTCTTTTAGATCTTTTCCAAGTTTTAGGTTGTGAATCAGCTTATAAATCAGCTTAATTTTATTGTAGATATATTTTTCCAGCAGGTAATAAAAAACGAGAAAACTACTTAAAAATGAAACCCCAAAGGAGATGGCGAGATAATAAAAGCTATGCTGGAAATAAAAGTTAACCATCCCGATGGATAGCGCAACAGCTAAAGCCGTAAATAAAACCAGCACACTTAATTTCATGTTGCAATTTAACGGTTTTATATTAAATCGATGTTAAGCCAATTGCTTTTCAGTTAAATATTTCCAATATCTTTTTGGTACATGTTGCAGATGAAGTTTGGTGTTTTTTCGGGCAACAATATTGGCGCTTTTAAAATAATCTTTCCATAAAACGGCATAAAGTTCTTCCTTTTCATCCATCAGGGCTAATGAAGGATTTGGATTTTTCGCGCCATCAGAAAAGTTGATGGTTACTTCTTCAACAGAATTTAAATCATAATGAAGGCCATATTTACGTTTTAAATCGTAGATGATCCATTGTTGATCAGCATAGCGATTTTTAAAATGATTAGAAATTAAGGGTAGTACATTAAAATCAGGATCTATGGAAGTATAAAACATACCATCTCCTGTTTTTTGAAACCTGATGAAAGCTTCCATACGGTGTTTTTCGCGTTCCACGCTTTTTGCATATTTTGCAAGTGCAATCACATGATCATTGCCATAGTTTGCCGCTGCACCCATTTCGTTTTCAAAAATATAAATGGCGAACTGGAAAAGGTGATTGTAAGCCTCTGGAATTTCTGATAAATAGCTGCAATAGAACGTCCGCTGCCAGTCTTTTTTTAATTTTTTTTGAAGCCCTTTCCAAACGCGATCTGCTTTTTCCTGGTTGGTAATGATTTCGACGGTTTCGGTAAAAGCTTCTGGCTGGAAAATAGTGTTAAATTGCAATGTAGTAGGGCCAGGCTTCCGCTCAAACCATTCAAACACCGAAGTTAATAAGCCCGTAAGGGAACCATCGAAAGTATAAATCATTAAAGTTATCGCGCTTAGCGGTTTAATAGTGTAGTGAGTTGGAATTGCAGGAAGCAGACAGCTGATCCGTTTTCCGATCATGGAACTGTTCTTTGTCCCTTGCTCTTTTCTCTTTGTTCCTTGCTCTTTATTCTTTTCTCTTTGCTCCTTGTTCTTTGCTCCTTGTTCTTTACTCTTTGCTCCTTAATCCTTGCTCTCTTTCCTTATTCCATTAAAATAAGATAAGCTGATTATTATCTGTCTTTAGGTATTTACTTTGGCTCTCGGCCATGATAAAGGCCTTTATTTGCGTTCCCTGATAATCTCTTAACTGATAAGGGCTATCTGCACAAGTAATAAAATGTTTCGCCCTGTTGTAAGCCACACCTATTTTTTTCAACTGGTCTATTCTTAGCTTTCCGAATTTTCTGGCCTGAACAATTTTCTTTGCAGACATTACACCGATGCCGGGAATGCGTAGAATCATTTTATAGTCTGCTTTATTAATATCAACAGGAAAATGCTGCATGTTTCTAATTGCCCAGCTTAATTTCGGATCGATATCTACATCTAAATTCGGATTGGCATCGTTTAAAATTTCCTGAACTTTAAATCCATAGAACCGCATTAACCAATCCGTTTGGTACAGCCTGTTCTCTCTTAATAATGGAGGCTGAGTGCCCAAAATTGGCATCCTGCTATCGTTACTGATGGGTACGTAGCCCGAATAATAAACTCTTTTTAAAGCAAAATTTTTATAAAATGCATTAGCCGTATACATAATGTCTTTATCGCTCTCTGGTGTGGCACCAATTACCATTTGTGTACTTTGGCCTGCCGGAACAAATTTCGGAACATGTTTAATGAGTTTCTTATCTGCTGCAAACTGAACAATATTTTGTTGCACAAAATCTAAAGGTTTAATCACATCTGCATGACTTTTTTCGGGAGCTAAAAGTTTAAGGCCAGCTTCGGTTGGCATCTCTAAGTTGATACTCATTCGATCTGCATATAATCCGGCTTCCTTAATTAACTCTTCACTGGCGCCAGGAATGGTTTTTAAATGAATATAGCCATTATAGCGTTGTTCTAAACGAAGCTTTTTACACACCAAAAGTAAGCGTTCCATGGTAAAATCCGCATTTTTGAAAATTCCAGAACTCAAAAATAGCCCTTCAATATAATTCCTGCGGTAAAAATTCATGGTGAGGTCTACCACTTCATCTACTGTAAAAGCAGCCCGTTTTATATCATTACTTTTTCTGGAAACACAGAACAGGCAATCGTAAATACAATGATTGGTTAAAAGAATTTTTAAAAGCGATACACATCGGCCGTCTTCAGTATAGGTATGGCAGATGCCGGATGAGTGGCTATCGCCAATGCCTTTATTATCATTTTTCCGAGTGCCACCACTTGATGAGCAGGAAACATCATATTTAGCAGCGTCGGCAAGAATGTTTAACTTTTCACGAATTCGATCAGACATAGGTTTTTATTTACTAACAAATATAGCTTTATGGCTAAAAATATTAGTAAATAAAAATAAAGAAACCACTCTTTAAGGGAATATTATGTAATAGAAAAATATTTAAACAAGGCAATTTAGTAGACGTCTTATTCACCTTCCCATTCACGGTAAAACTGATCCAGGTAATCCAGCATAAACTGGTGCCTTTTCTCCGCTATTTTCTTTCCGGCGTGAGTATTCATCATGTCTTTCAGCAACAGCAACTTTTCATAGAAATGATTAATGGTTGGTGCCGTGGTGTTTTTATAACTTTCTTTCGAGAGGTGTTCTTCAGCTTTAATTGCCGGATCATATAAAACCCTGTTTTTAAAACCACCATAGGTAAAGGCTCTCGCAATTCCTATAGCGCCAATGGCATCTAAACGATCTGCATCCTGAACAATTTGCATTTCTTTCGATGTAAAGCTATTGCCATCAAAACTGTTTTTGAAAGACATGTGCTGAATAATAAGTTTAACGTGTTCTACGATCTCTGCCTCGATAGCAATAGACTGCAAGAAAGATGCAGCCATATTGGGGCCTAATTCTTCATCTCCATTATTAAATTTTGGATCAGCAATGTCGTGCAATAGCGCTGCGAAAGCAACAACTAGTTCGTTGCCGTGTTCTTCTTTGTTGATGTTTATAGCCGTTTTTAAGACACGTTCAATGTGAAACCAATCGTGGCCGGCTTCGGCATCTTTTAGCGTTTGTTTAACGAAAGTGATGGTTTTTAGGATAGAATCTTGCATAATTAGTATTTGCAACAAAGATATTGGAAATAGGTGCAAGGATAAAAAAATGATATCAACAGCGGAAGTTATTAACTCACCGCTGCTGCCCTCTGCTCGTCGTCAGATATGATTTTTATTAAATCGTTAGGATTTAAGGTTAACAAATGCGTAACCTCGACTTCTAAAATTTCAGAAACCTGAAATAAACGATCAATTGTAAGTTTACTATAGCCAAGTTCAATTTTACTATAGGCATTCTGCGAAATTTTTAATTTTGCCGCTAGATAATCTTGAGTATAATCTCTGTATTCTCTAATTTTTCTAATGTTCCCGGCAACGTTTTTCGTCTTCAAAGCTAATACATCTTCCATAAAAAGGGATAATTTTTATAATTTTTTAATATATACGAGTCTTTTATTCCTATAGTTTTTCGAAATGGAAGTTTTTAGCACTATAAGGAATCAATAACGTGAGTAACCGATGGTATCGATTAAACAAACACATAACCTAAAAGTTTAATGTATTCCGTTTTGTTTTTGAAAATCAATATTTTAGAAATCTTTCAGATCAATAATTTCCGGAGGTTTTTAATCGAATTGATAGGATTTTGACAAAATGAAATAGGCATTAATTTAGGTATTATTCATTCTAATAAGGGTATGAATCTATAGATTAACGTTTAAGGCTGGTTGAGGAAGGATTGCTTTGGCAGGAAGCTTGATCACTGCCTTGCGTTTCATGAAATAATAAAACCTGAATTTTCCAGTATCTTATTTCATAGATACTAAAAATTCAGGCTTGGTCGATTGGATCGATGATTTAAGAAACAGTTTCTTGTTCAACCAATGGTGCGCGGCGGGAGCCATCATACAATTCGTATTCAAGTAAGCGACAATCTAGTTTTCCATTGTAAAATTCCAGCTTACGCGAGGCCTTTAAACCTATCTTTTTAGCAAGGTCTGGGTTTCCGGTAAAAATATAGCCCGAGTAACCTTTGCATTTTGTTTTCATATAATCGCCCATGCGTTTATACGTTTGCTCAAGTTTGCTGTGAACACCCAATCGCTCTCCATATTCCGGGTTGAAGACTACGGTGCCTTGCCCTTCTTCAGGAACGGGCGTAAGTTCAAAATCACAAACTTCAAATTCAATTAGCGTATCTACGCCAGCAGTTTTTGCATTTCTTCGGGTTACTTCTACCGCATCTTCAGAAAGATCGGAAGCGATAATTTTAAGATCAGTGTTTTTAATTACCTGGTCTTTTAAAATTCTTCTCTCGGCAAAAAAGGCTTCTTCTTCATATCCTAAAATATGCATGAAAGCATAGTTCATTCTGTATAAACCAGGTGCACGGTTAGTTGCAATTAACGCTGCTTCGATGGCTAAGGTTCCAGAACCACACATGGGGTTAATAAAAGGTGATTTGCGATCCCATTTGGTAGCATAGATTACGCCGGATGCAAGTGCCTCCAGCATCGGTGCTTTTCCTGGTATTTTACGATAACCGTGTTTGGCAAGCGTTTCGCCAGAGGTATCCATAAAAACATCGGCATCGGCATCTTTCCAATATAAATGGACTACTGCTTTATTTGCATCTGAGCCAGAATTTGGACGAATCCCCTTCTTCTCTTTCATTCGGTCTACAATCGCATCTTTTACTTTCAGGTTGGCAAAAAGCGGCGTAGTGATGTTTGGATTGTCAACATTTGATGTTACGGAGAAATAACCAGCAAAATCGATCAGTTCTTCCCATTCAATTGCTGCAATCTCGTTATATAAATCATCGGGCGTAATGGCCTTAAAACTTTTAATCGAATATAAAATCTGACTGGCACAACGCAAGTTCAAATTCAGCTTAATACACTCTGTAAGGGTGATATTCAGTTCAACACCAGTTTGAAAGGCTCTTTCTATAGTGTAACCTAAAGCCGTAACCTCATCTTGTAAATACGGAGAAAGGCGTTTGTTGCAGGTGATAATAACCCTGCTTTTATTGTGGAAAACTTGCATCATAATATATGCGAAGTTATCAATAAAATTATAGAGATTTGGCTTTTATACGTACAATATTAGTATTAGTTATGGAAATTAAAGGAAAAGTACACGAAGTAGGTGCAACGCAGCAAGTGAGTGAAACGTTTAAAAAACGTGATTTAATAGTAGAATACGCAGAAAATCCAACGTACCCAGAATATATCCGTTTTGAGGCTTTACAAGATAAAACTGCATTATTAGATACATTTAAAGCGGGTGATGAGGTTGAGGTTTTCTTTAATTTACGCGGTCGCCCATGGACAGATAAAACGGGTAAAACATCATATTTCAACAGTTTGGTAATTTGGAGAATCAATGCTGTTGCAGCAGGCGCTCCATCCGCAGCAGCCCCAGCTTATGCCGCTCCGGTTGATGTTAGCAATGCACCAGGTGAAGATGATGATTTGCCTTTCTAAATAAAGAATCTTTTTTAAAGCAAACAATTTTGAACCATGCCGGGGCTTCTGCCCCGGCATTTTTTTTTGCGTAACTTTTTTTATTCTTGCTGTCTATTATTCATGATGGCTTCCAATCTTGGTGGGTTCTACAACATCGAAAAAGCTACAAACCTTTTATAACTAAAGTTATAGCAAGGCAAACAGTTATAATAAATCTTTAAGATATGAAAAATATTAGCTTTTTAATTATCACCATGCTTTTGTTAAGCTGCCGTAGTGTAAAACCCCCAAAACTCATCTTTTACCAGGATATTAAACATGAAGAACTAAGTAAGTCAGAACCAAAAGTTTCTGCCTCTATTTATATTATCCAAAATTATAGTTCTTCGGTTCGGATTGAAAAAATGATTGATAGTTTAGCTTATGCAATAGGTAATGGTAAACAAGATAATCAGTACATTTTGCAGCTATATAAAGAATCTTCTAAAACGAATTTAATCAATTTAAAGAAAAACCCCCGCGATTTAGATAGGTATTCTGATGTACAAGACCATTTATTCGATTATGTATGGTACAATAAGAAGTTTATAGGAAAACAAAAATTTAGGAATGGACAAATAATATCGGATAAAAATGTAAAACTGAGCCCACCACCAAAAGAAAAATAATGATACTATATTTTCCTTTAAAGAATATTGCTATTTGTTTATACGAAGATTAGAATAAATTTTGAACCATGCCGGGGCTTTTGCCCTGGCATTTTTTTTTGCCGCTGTATCGTTTATATCTTCATTTACAACGCAATACCCGTTGTTAAAATATGTTAAAAACATTCTTCTCCATTACTGAATCAGTATTTTTGGTATCTGATTAATTTAAAAGACGCTTTATTTATCTTTTTTAAGAGGTAAGGCAATCCCAGGTTAATGAAAAAAAGAAGTTTTTGGTTTATAACCGTATTAATGACGGTGGCTTTGCTTGGTGTTTTTGTAATGCAGTTGTATTACATCAGGGAAGCTTATTACCTAAAATCTCAACTTTTTGATCAACAGGTAAATCAAACCTTAGCCAACGTAGTAAAAAAGATCGAACGTTTAAACGTAGCTGATCACCTGAATAAGAAAGATGCTGAAAACAAGCTTAGAATGCTTCAGGATTCCAGGCAACGGGCATTGGATGTTAAAGATCTAAGGCAACAATTTGCGCAAGAATCCGAGTTAAGACAAGCGGAGCATGAAAGCCAGATTGAAAATTACTTAAATCAGCAAGATAGTATTATCAGGGTATCTTACCGGAAAACAAATCTGATTTCTGAAAGTGATTTTAAATCCCTTTCTACACCTAAGCCATCCATCAGCGGTACCCGCCTGGATGTAGAGATGGATGCGATTGTGGATTTGAACAGCCTGAACCTGAAAGGGTACAGCATGAGAACGAAATTAGTTTCGCCAAATGCAAAAACCTTTAATTTCAGAACACCCCAGAACCTTCCAGATACGATCAGGTATTTGGTATCCGATCCGTTAACAGGAAATCCACTACTGGTCGGTTTGCCTAAAATTTCGGAAGACTTAAATAGAAAATTTAAACGTCAGGATGAAATTGCACGGAAGAAATTGGAACTTAAAATTGCTTCTCTTGGAAAAGATACCTTTTCTTATACTCGCTTAAGTGTGGTAGAAGATGTTTCTAAAGAGTTGCAGGAAGTGAATGTTCCATTATATAAACGGATAAATTTTGAGGTGCTGGGTACTTTGCTTAAAGAAGAATTACTTACCCACAATATTAACCAGAAGCCTTCTTATAAAATTTCGCTGGCCAAAAAAGATTCGATTTTATATGTAGAGGCTTCGAATGGTAAGCAGGAATTCCTGCCAGAAAACACGTATAAAACTCCGCTCTTTGGAAATGATTTGTTCCGGGATCCGGGAACATTGATCGTAAGTTTCCCCAATAAAAACTCTGCCATTGTATCAAACCTGAGTGCAACGTTGGCATCATCAGTAGGTTTACTTTTGGTGTTGGTTTTTATTTTTTCTTACACGCTTTATGCCATTCTGAAGCAGAAGAAAATATCGGAGATGAAAACAGATTTCATCAACAACATGACGCATGAGTTTAAAACCCCGGTGGCCACCATTATGATTGCCAGTGAGGCCCTAAAAGACCCTGAGGTTACCGAAGATAAAAACAGGTTGAGCAGGCTGGCCAACATTATTTATGATGAAAATGTGCGGTTAGGAAGTCATATAGAACGGGTTTTAAGTATTGCCAGATTGGAAAAAGGCGAACTTAAAATGGAGAATACTGAAGTCGATATGAATGACCTCATCATTATCGTTCTAGACAGTATGGAGCTTCAATTACAAAAGCGAAATGCCATTATTAATCTTCATACAAATGCTACAAATGCTGTTGTTTATGGTGATGAATTACATCTTTCGAATGTGCTTTATAACCTGATAGATAACGCTAATAAATACAGTGCAGATGTGCCGGTAATTACGATTGCTACACGGAACACCAGTAAACATCTGATTATCGAAATTTCTGATCAGGGAATAGGAATGACAAAAGAACAATCGAAAAGAGTTTTCGACCAGTTTTATCGCGTTCCAACCGGGAATTTACATGATGTAAAAGGCTTTGGCTTAGGGTTAAATTACGTTCAGGATATTATTAAGAAGTTAAACGGTACAATTAAAGTAAATAGTGAAAAAGATAAAGGAACAACGTTCGAAATATCTTTACCTTTATAAATCAGGGTAATCGGCACCTCATTAGCATGGGTTGATACACTGATTTTTAGCCCGCAAACTTTGCCTAGTATAGTGGCGTAAATTAAAACTGATTATAATTAAACCACTATATACATTCAGAATCAAACATCTGGTGTAGCACATACTACACCTGTGAATAAAATCAAAAACATGAAAAAAATACTTCTGGTAGAGGACGATCCGAATTTAGGTTTATTGTTACAAGATTATTTGCAATTAAAAGGCAAATTTGATGTTGTTTTGTGTAGCGATGGGGAAGAGGGTTTAAAAGCTTTTAACAAGCAGAATTTCGACCTTTGTATCTTTGATGTAATGATGCCTAAGAAAGATGGCTTTACTTTGGGTAAAGACATTAGAAAGGTGAATTCCCATGTTCCGATTATATTTGCAACGGCTAAAACCATGCTTGAAGATAAATCTGCTGCGTATGATTTAGGTGGTGATGATTATATTACTAAACCTTTTCGCATTGAAGAACTGTTGCTTAGAATTAACGCGATGTTTAAACGCGTAGCCAGTAAAGATAGCAATGCCGAAGAAGCCGTTGAAACACAATTCGCCATCGGCAGTTATCATTTTGATTACACCACACAAATCATCACCCACCACGATCAGCAACAAAAGCTTTCTACTAAGGAAGCAGAATTATTACGCCTGCTTTGCCTGAAAAAGAATACGGTTTTAACCCGGGAAGAGGCGCTGTTAAGCATCTGGCACGATGATAATTATTTCAACGGTAGAAGTATGGATGTATTTTTAAGTAAACTACGTAAATATTTAAAAGGAGATGCGAACGTAGAGATTATTAACGTTCATGGCAAAGGGTATAAGTTGTTGGTGAGTTAGGTAGAACGTTCAAACGTTGGGATGTTGTAAAGTTGAAATGTTTTAGGCGACGAAAATAACTTCCCAGCATTTAAGCCTTCCGACTCTCAACCCCTTTAAACAAAGTGTTTGCTGGTGTTGAAACGTTGAAATGTTCTTGGCGCCAAAATCAACTTTCCAACATTTAAGCCTTCCAATTTTCAACCATTTTAAATATAAAGGTTCTCTTGGATAGCAGGGATAATACTTCTTTCCTGTGCAAGCTTAAATAAAGTATCTACCGCATTTCTGCCTTCGGCACCTAAGTTGATGCTGTATTTGTTTACGTAAAGTTCAATGTGTTTGTACATCACGGCCTCATCCATGGCTTGCGCATGTTCGCGGATAAATCCGATACTAGATTTTGGATGAGCAAATGCATATTCAACCGATTCGCGGATTAACCGGTTTACTTTTAATTGCACCTCGCGATCTAAATTCCTATTGATCACGATTCCACCCAAAGGAATGGCACAACCTGTTAGTTTTTCCCAGTAATCGCCAAGATCTACAATCTTGGTTAAGCCTTTATCCTGATAAGTAAACCTGTTTTCATGTATAATTAAGCCAAGGTCAATCTGATCTTCCAACAAAGCGGTTTCAATTTCTGAAAAAACCAATTCTTGTTTATGCTGAAGTTCCGGATAAGCAATGCTTAATAAAAAGTTGGCAGTGGTATATTTTCCCGGAATCCCGACACGAATGCTGGCAGGATCACTTTTTATTTTTTCGGCTAATGTTTCCTGATCATACTTATGGCTGATTAACAAGGGGCCAACACCAAAACCTAAGGCGCTGCCGGCATCCAGAAGTGCGTATTGACTTACTGCATAGGCAAAGGCATGAAAACTTAACTTGGTAATATCAAGCTGGCCTTTCATCGCCTTCTGATTTAAGGTTTCAACGTCGTCATAAGTAACCTCAAATGTTAATCCGTCGGTGTCTATCTTATGGTGAATGAGCGCATCAAATATAAACGTATCGTTAGGGCATGGTGAAAAACCGAGTGTAAGTTTCATAATATCAAAATTAAGGCTTGCGATAAACTAAAACGTCATAATCAGTTCATTTCTGCAATAAAGGCAATTGCCCAGTCGTTCAGGTTTTTAATGGCCAGGCCGATTTTCCAGTTATCTTTGTTTCTGGGCTCCACATAATTAGAAATGCTGCGAATTTGAATGCAGTCGATATTTGCTTGCTTACAAGCATAGAAAACAGCTGCGCCTTCCATACTTTCAACTGAAGGGTTGAATCGGTTAATTTGATTTTGAATGCTTTTTTCATTGCCACTTACCCGATTAACCGTAACGGCACGAACCATAGGCAGGTTAATAGTTAACTGCGTTTTATTCAGATAGCGATTCTCTCCAAAACCTAACTCCGTAATGCTTAAAAATTCATCTTCGTTTTCTGCCCCAAGTTCTGCAAAAATATCTTCCGTAATATTTACCAAGGCACCTAATTCTATGTTTCTGTCAAATGACCCCGCAATTCCCAGATTCAGAACCAACTGATATTGGTTGGCTAAATGTTGTCCTAAAGCAAAGGCTGTAGCCACCATGCCCACTCCGGTAATTAGCACATCAAAATACTTGCTTTCTACAAAATCTTTTTCTGGCAGGCTAAAATGCTGATAAAAAAGAGATAGTTCGGCCTTAGTAGCGGCAACAAGTAAAGTTTTCATAAGGTAAATTTAACAGATTGTTTTCATTAAACGCTGGTTTCTTTCTGCTTTGATGTTTAGCCTTTAAGCTTAATCAGTATATTTGTTGTTTATTCAATAGTAATGATTTATATAACAAGAAAAGCATCATTTAATGCGGCCCACAAGTTGGCTAGACCGGATTGGGATGATGATAAAAATAATGAAGTTTATGGAAAGTGTGCTAATCCAAACTGGCATGGCCATAATTATTGGTTATATGTTACTGTAAAAGGGGAAGTTAATCCTGAAACAGGCTTTCTGGTAGATTTGAAGTGGTTGAAAGACGTGATGAATACCTACGTGGTAGACAAAGTTGATCATAAAAACTTAAATCTGGATGTCGACTTTATGAAAGGCAAACTGGCCTCAACAGAAAATTTAGCCATCGAAGTTTGGAATCAGTTACTGGCTCCGATTGCTGAAAGTGGTGCGATTTTGCATTGCGTAAAAATCTATGAAACCGAAAATAACTTTGTTGAATACTTTGGTTAAAAACCTATATTAATGAGCACTAAAGATGTATTAAAAGACGAATCGATAGATGGCTATGTAAAAATAGATCGTTATAACGATAGCAAAATTGAGGCTATAGCCACCCACTATAAAGATGTTTTAACTCAGTTGGGTGAAGATCCTGAACGTGAAGGTTTAGTGAAAACACCAGAACGCGTAGCTAAAGCCTTGCAATACTTAACCCATGGTTATGATTTAAACCCGGCTGAGATTTTAAAATCGGCGATGTTTAAAGAAGATTACAGCCAAATGGTGGTGGTTAAAGATATCGAGGTTTACTCGATGTGCGAACACCACATGTTGCCTTTTTTTGGAAAGGCACATATTGCGTATATCCCTAACGGACATATTGTTGGCTTAAGCAAAATTCCGCGAATAGTTGATGCTTTTGCCCGCCGTTTACAGGTACAGGAACGCTTAACCAATGAGATTAGAGATTGTATTCAAAATACGCTGAACCCAATGGGTGTAGCTGTAGTAATGGAATGCAAACACTTGTGTATGTCTATGCGTGGGGTTCAAAAGCAAAATTCTGTTACCACTACTTCAGCTTTTACAGGTACATTTTTAAGTAATGATAAAACAAGGGCAGAATTTTTAAGATTAATTACAGCGAGTTTGGACTAATTGGTATCGAGTATTTAGTATCAAGTAGAAATAAGAAATTTCAGGTAAAATAGTATTTAGTAGAAAGTAATAAGTATCAAGATAGGGCAATAGATCAAAAACGCTAAGTGCCAAACGCGATACGCCAAACTAATTATAATGAAAGCATATATTTTTCCCGGTCAGGGAGCACAATTTGTAGGTATGGGTAAGGATCTTTATGAGCACCCGAAAGCTGCAGAATTATTTGAAAAAGCAAATGAAATTATCGGTTTCCGCATTAGTGATATTATGTTTAGCGGAACGGATGAAGAACTTAAGCAAACCAATGTAACACAGCCTGCAATCTTCTTGCATTCTGTTATTTTAGCGAAGGTTTTGGGTGATGGGTTTAAACCAGATATGGTTGCTGGTCATTCTTTAGGCGAGTTTTCTGCATTGGTTGCCGCGAATGCGCTCTCATTTGAAGATGGATTTAAGCTGGTAATTGCACGGGCAAATGCCATGCAGAAAGCCTGTGAAGCACAACCTTCTACCATGGCGGCTATTTTAGGTTTAGCTGATGATGTAGTAGAAAACATTTGTGCAGAAATTGATGCTGTTGTTGTTCCGGCGAATTACAATTGCCCTGGCCAGTTGGTTATTTCTGGTAGCATAGAAGGAATTGATTTGGCTTGCACGAAATTAACTGAAGCAGGAGCGAAAAGGGCTTTGAAATTAAATGTTGGTGGTGCCTTCCACTCTCCTTTAATGGAGCCTGCTAAAATTGAGTTGCAGGAGGCTATTGAGGCAACCAATATTGCTGCTCCAATTTGCCCGGTATACCAGAATGTTGATGCAAAACCTTATACCGACCCGGCAGAAATTAAGGAAAACTTAATTAAGCAGTTAACTGGAGCGGTACGTTGGACACAAACCGTTACCAATATGTTGGCAGATCAGGCTACCGAATTTGTTGAAGTTGGGCCCGGTAATGTATTACAAGGATTGGTTAAAAAAGTGAGCAGGGAAGTGCAAACCAGCAGTGCTACACTAGCCTGATATTCTATTAAAATTTTATAATTTGCAGCGCCATAAACAAACGGTTTATGGCGCTGTTTTTGTCTATATTTACCTTTATCAAAATTAATGACGTTGAGCTTTGGTGTAAAAATTAGATTTCTGCTGTTTGTATTGGCTTGTTGCCTGATTACAACTTCTATCTCATTAAGCAAGTTTACCACCAAATCTGAGCTTCTGGAAAGAGATGCGAGAGAAGTTCAAAACAATCTCCTGATCAAAGAGAGAATTGTTCAGGATTTTCTATCGGATAATAAGCAGGTAGAAAAAGCAAAACACCTGCATGAAAATCCAAATAATGCGATCGAATTTTTAACGACCTTCAGAAACGATAAAGGCATTAATCTGCTAACATTTCAAAATAACCAACTCAAGTTCTGGAGTACTTATAAAGTTACTGATATTGATATCACCACGGTAAGAGAAGGAAAATCTGTTTTATTTTTTTATAATGCCTGGTACGAAGTAACCAAGCACACCGA
This sequence comes from Pedobacter sp. CFBP9032, assembly GCF_034045265.1. Lineage (NCBI taxonomy): Bacteria > Pseudomonadati > Bacteroidota > Sphingobacteriia > Sphingobacteriales > Sphingobacteriaceae > Pedobacter > Pedobacter sp. CFBP9032. Next base: position 410,557 of record NZ_JAXCWE010000004.1, read on the forward strand.
AGGCAATTTTAGTTTGGTGTTTTTAATTACCATTCAATCTCAATATCCATTCAAAGAAACACAGTATTTTAAAAATGATTTAGATCCCTTTCTTTCTAAATCTAAATTATTAACATTAGCCTCTTTTACTGATAAGGATGTTTACACGATAAAAAGCCTTGATGATAAATTTCTCTTTGGGTTAAAAGTAAAACCAGGCTATACTTCCGATTACTATTCTGCTATACAACTGTGGTTATTTATAGGGGGCATGCTCTGTATATGCATGTTTTTCAACTCGCTGAGTTCATTGGTGGCAAGAAAAGGATATATTGTTTCCGGCACTTTTCTATTACTGGCTTTTTTTGCCGTATTCCGGCTTTCTGATTTATATTTTGGCTGGTTTAACCATCACTTTTCGCTACCGCTCTTCGATCCGCGGATTTATGGCGATAGTTTTATGATGCCATCTCTTGGCGATTTTCTACTTAACGTATTTGCTTTAACCTGGTTTTTATTATTTGTTTATAACCACAAGGAGCAATATCAATTCCCTGAATGGATTAAAAAAAATAAATTGCTCAGTATCCTTATTCACGGCTTGTTATTGGTGTTCATAAGCCTTATCGCTTATTTTAGTGATGAACTTTTTTTTGGACTCATCTATAATTCAAAAATCAATTTTGAAATTATTAATATTCTAAAACTAAGCGGATCCAGTTGGGTAAGTATTGTAATTTTATGCCTGGTTTGGTTTCAAATATACTTGCTTACTGTTATTGTGGCAACCATAAGCCTGCCACTTAAAGTAACCAATAAAGAACGATTGGTGATCTTCTTAACCGGTTTTGCTGCCTTGTTTGTGTATAAGCTGGCAACAGATTTTACAGCCTTTTTTATCGTATTTGCACTGATACTATTTATCATAGCAAGAGGTGTTTATATTCAGGAGAAAAGATTTTCGGTAGGTTTATTTGCCCTCGTATTCTTTTGCCTTGCGTTTAATACCTCCATCAAATACATCAAGTATAAGGATATTAAAGAGCGGAGTTTACGCGAGCCCTTAGCCAGGAAGGTACAGTCGTCAGAAGATCCGAATGCGATAATCTCATTGGGTGTGCTGGAATCGCAGTTATTGAACGATCAGTTTTTAGTTCGTTATTTTAAGCAGGGAATAGAAACGAATTATCCGGTATTAAAAAATCATATCAAAAACTATATGGATGGCTACCTATCCAGATATGATTATCAAATTTATCCCTATAAAAAGGATGGTACCAGTGCAGATAATATCAGGAGCCAGCCATTTTCAAAATATAAAAACCTGGTAGAATCTGGTTCGGTTAAAATAAACGGGGGGAACTATTTTTATCAGGTGAATAATACTTTCGGTTACCAGGATTATTTTGGAATAATTTCGGTATTGGATGGGGGTTCTTTGCTGGGTACACTGGTTATCGAACTTCGTTCTAAACCTTATAATTACAACAACAGGTTGCCAGATTTACTCGGCGACCAAAAGTTAATCAGAGATGAAGATTTTAGGGGTTATTCTATTGCGCTATACAACAATAATCGATTGCTTAACCAATCAGGAAATTATACCTATCCATTAGATGGTAAGGATTTTAAAGGGAAGAGAGATGATTTTGTAACTACCGGCGATAAACTATCTGCGTATAGCCATTTAATTTATAAGCCATCTGATAGTAAGATGGTTATCATCAGCAAAGAAAAAGTTGATTATGTAGAGCGCCTCGCAGCCTTATCATTTTTCTTTCTGGTATTTATTATTTTCTCTTTGGTGCTTTATGGATTGGTCTGGTTAATTAAAAACCTGGATGATGAACGCGTAGGCTGGTTTAGCATTAATCGATCACTCATGATTAACGCCAATAAGATTTTATATAAAACCCGGATTCAGGTGTCTATTGTGTTATCTGTAGTGGCTACTTTATTAATTGTGGGCTGGGTAACTTATTATTATATGGATAATGAGTATAGAAGCCAGCAAAATGACGCTATTAAGGATAAAATCAGGAAGGTGCAGCAAAATTTTGAAAAACAGGTTTTTAGTGGTGGAATTAAAGATGATGAGAATGCCCTGGCTGATTTTAACAACTTTGCAGATATCAACAATGCAGATTTAAATCTCTATGATATTCAGGGAGATTTACTTATGACAACCTATCCAAAGTTGTATAGTTATAAAGTAATCGGGCGTAAAATGGGGCCGCTAGCCTATACTTACCTTACACAATTGAAACGGTCTGAATACATTAATCCGGAGGAAAAAATCGGTAACCTTACCTATGCTGCGGCTTATGCACCCATTCGCAACGCCCAAAATGAAACCATTGCTTATATCGGTTTGCCCAACTATTCTAACGAAGAAGAGTATTCTGATAAGATTGCACTTTTTGTAAGTAATCTGATTAATATTTATGCCCTTGTTTTTGTGGCTGTTGGTGTATTAGCTGTATTCCTGGCCAATCAGATTACCAGTCCTTTAACGTTTATCCAGGAAAGCATTAGCCGGGCCAGGATTGGGCAACGTAATGAACCCATTGTATGGCGGAGGCATGATGAAATTGGCTCACTCATTAAAGAATATAATAGTATGATTGCAGCGCTGGAAGCCAGTGCGGTTAAACTTGCCCGTTCTGAAAGGGAGAGTGCCTGGCGCGAAATGGCCAAACAGGTGGCACATGAAATTAAAAACCCACTTACGCCATTAAAATTAGGCGTTCAGCTGCTTGATAAATCATGGAAAGAAAATGACCCGAACTTTGAAGTTAAATTTAACAAGTTCAGTAAGTCTTTCATTGAACAGATAGATAGCCTTTCTAAAATTGCCTCCGAATTCTCGAATTTTGCAAAAATGCCGGATACTAATTTAGAGAAAATCGAAATATTGCCTGTTTTGGGAAGGGCGAGAGAGGTATATAAAAATACAGACAACGTAGAAATAGATCTGCTCGATAAATCAAGTCAGAAAATTAATATTCTCGCGGATCAGGATCAGTTATTAAGGACCTTTAATAATTTGTTTAAAAATGCCATTGAGGCTATAGAAGGTAATGATCATTGCTGTATTACCATTGTTTTGTATAACGATAAAACACATGCTTTTATAGAAGTGAAAGATAATGGAAAGGGAATTCCGCAGGCATTACACGATAGGATTTTTGTTCCGAACTTTACTACAAAAACCTCTGGTACAGGTTTAGGTTTGGCATTTGTAAAACAAGCGGTAGAAAATGCAGGTGGTGAAGTTAGTTTCACTTCCGTGCCAAATGTTGGTACTACTTTTTACCTTACCTTTCCGTTGGCTTAATAAACAGGTGCTTTATTATTTTAACTCTACCTGTGCCTTGCCTAAGGTATTTCCGTTTGTATATAAAATTACAGTGTAAATCCCTTTCATAAATGCTTTTGGGTTTCGCCAGTCAATTACGTAAGAACTGTTATCATTATTGTAATCAATATAAATGGAGTGGCTGAATTGCATTTCTTGTCCCTCAGCCTCGAAACGGTCTTCATCATCTGCGAGCAGATTGCCTGCCGGATCAAATACCCTAAGGTAGATGTTATGGTGGCCTTTTGCAGCAAGTTCGTTTGGAACGATATTAAAACGAACACTAAGTTTTTCTGCAGTTGAAGATTTGGTTACCAATACTTTTTTGCCGCTGGATTTTGTTCTGAAAGCTACGATGTCTGCATTTTGGAGTTTCAATGCAGATGCTGTTTTTACTTTGGCATTAAGGTTAGCATTTTCATTTTCAAGGCTTGATGCCTTACTGCTCATGTTTCTGAGGGTATTTTCCAGGCTATCCCGACTATTCTTTAGGAAGATATTATCTCTTTGTAACTGAACGATCTGGTCGTTGTAATTCTTGACAAAAACTTTGAGTTCGCTTATTTGGGTATTTGCCTTATCCAGCTCCTCCTGAGTAATTTCTCCCTTTTCTAAGGCTACTTTAAGCGCTTCAATTTTCTCGCGGGCAAGTTTTTGTTCTTCAACTAGTTTTTCGTTTAGATCAAGGTTCAGGGCATTTACTTTATCCAGCTCTACTTCTATTTTTTCTACTTCTAAGCGGAGTTTATCTTTTTCTGTGCTTACTGTTACAAACTTTTTACTTTGCTGGCGGTCTTTAAAAAATAAATAAGCATTTGTACCAACAAGTGCGGCAATAACTATGATCAGGAAGTATATCTTATTTCTATCGCCCTTATTAATCTTTTGTGGTTCCATTCTTAAATAATGCTGTATCTTCTTAAATTAATATACTTTTGTTCTCCAATTGATAATGGTGGGGTACAATTAATTTAGCAAAACGCAAATTAGAATTATTAAAAAAAATTATAAGAGATTTTAAAAAAAATCGTTTAATTGCTAACATTCATTTGTATAACATACAAAAAGAAATCATCCTGAATAAAAAATAAGACAGAATAATGCTTAAAAACTTTCTATACGCACTTTTAATTGTAACTATACTACCATATATATTAAATGCACAACCTCCATCAAAAATTGCACCAAAAAGAGAGTTTAGGGGCGTTTGGGTGGCAACAGTAACAAATATCGACTGGCCATCCAGGCCAGGTTTAAGTGTAGACCAACAAAAACAGGAACTGATTGGCATTCTTGAACGGCATAAAGCGCAAGGAATGAATGCCATTATTTTACAGGTTAGGCCTGCCGGTGATGCTTTTTATGCTAAATCTCGCGAGCCATGGAGCCAGTGGTTAATGGGGCGCCAGGGTTTAGCCCCGGCACCAGGTTATGATCCGTTAACTTTTGCAATTAAAGAAGCGCATTTTAGAGGGATGGAATTACACGCCTGGTTTAATCCTTACCGGGCCAGTATGAGCAGCAGCACCGTTTTTAGTGATAACCATGCGTTTAAAAAACACCCTGAATGGTTTTTTATCTACGGTGGTAAAAAGCAGTTCGATCCGGGAATTCCTGATGTAAGGGAATATATTGTACAGGTAATTCTGGATGTGGTAAAAGAATACGATGTAGACGGCATTCACTTTGACGATTATTTTTATCCATATAAAATTGAAGGTCAGACCATAAATGACTCCAATACCTTTAATAAATACAAAGAGGATTTTACAGATATCAGAGATTGGAGAAGAAACAACGTTGATAAGCTGATTAAACAGCTTGATGACAGCATTCATCATTATAAAAAGTGGGTGAAGTTCGGGGTTAGTCCATTCGGTATCTGGCGCAATAAAAATGAAGATCCGGAAGGATCAGCTACCAGTGGTTTATCCAATTATGCAGAACTTTTTGCAGATAGCCGCAAATGGGTAAGAGAAGGCTGGGTAGATTATATTAACCCTCAAATTTATTTCACTTTTACCAGAAGAGTGGCGCGGTTTGGTACACTGGTAGATTGGTGGAGTAATAATAGTTATGGCAGACACGTATATATTGGTCAGGGTGCCTACTTAGTAAACTCAAGGGCTGAAGTGGCCTGGCGAAATCCTTCAGAAGTTCCGAATCAAATCAGATACATTAGAGAAAATAGCAGGATTCAGGGCAGCGTATATTTTAGTTCGAAGTCTTTAAGTACGGTGGCGAGGTCTTTAGCCGATTCATTAAAAAATGATTTGTACAAGTACCCGGCTTTACCACCACAAATGCCCTGGTTAGACGAGGTTGCGCCTAATCAACCACAACAACTATCAGCTGATGCTTTAAAAGATGGTGTACACCTGAAGTGGGAGAAGCCATTAAAGGCCAGCGACGGAGAAACTGCTTCTGGTTATGTAATTTATCGCTTTGCAGAAGGAGAGAAGATCTCTGTTTTAGATCCTAAAAATATTCTGAAAATTAGCTTTGAAGATTATGTTTCCTTTATTGATACCAGCATAGAAAGTGGTAAACGATACAGTTACCTGGTTACCGCTCTAGATCGGCTCAAAAATGAAAGTGAGCCAAGTGGACCTATCGGTGTTGAAGTGCCATTGGCGAAAGAATAATTTAAATGCTTTGATGTGAATCCTGCTTTTTAAAAGCAGGATTTTTTTGTTTTAAGACATTTAATTTTAAGATTTTCTTTTCCGCTCTTTGCCGCGGGGGCATGGTACTTTGGAGCGCCAAAGTACCCAAAGCGCTTTGTCAATCCAGCTAGTGGCCTTTCACGCCACCCCACACACATCAAAAAAACAGGGGTCACTTCGTTTTGTGTTCAAAATTCAATTAAGCTTCGAATTTATATTGATGAACACAAAACCAATGCGTTTAAGGTTCGGTAGTGCTGTTTGTACTATTGTGAAACTTTTTTTTGATTTCCCCGGCCCCTGGGATTGACGGCGCTCTTCGGTAAGGCCTGTGCTTTATTAAAGTTGGTCAGCAAAGTGTATAGAAAATCACTCTCGCAAGACATGTCCACACGGTAGTCATTCAGCAGGGTACCCAAAGTGCAGGATGGTTAAAAACAACAATAAATCGTTCAAATGGTATTGTAAAGTATATTATTAATCGAACTCCAGTTAATGAAAATAAATTTACAATATTTATGCAACCGATTGCAATTTATGAAAATTAGTTATACTTTAGTCTTATCAAATCTTCTTCAAGTTGAATTTTAAGAAAGATAAAGGATAATAGGCTTAGGTAAGTCCTTGGGTTTGATTGAACAAAAGAAAGCAGGTTGAAGGAATAAGAAACTTCTACTTTTACTAACCAAATATAAATGAGCCGGGCTACTAATTTTCCAAAATTATCCAGATCGTTATCGATTTGTTTTCTTTTACTGATCACCATAAATGCGCAAGCACAAAGGGCGAAGTCTTCTCATCAGCAGGGGTTAAAAGATGCCTACAAAAAATATTTTCCTATTGGCGTTGCGGTAGCCTTGAGAAACTTACATGGCGATGAGGCGCAACTCATCAAAACTCAATTTAATAGTATCACTGCAGAAAATGCCATGAAGATGGCCGCTATTCAACCGAAAGAAGGCGTTTTCTATTGGAAAGATGCCGATTCGATTATCAGCTTTGCTGTAAAAAATGGCATTAAAGTTCGTGGACACAATTTATGCTGGCACGAGCAAACCCCCGATTGGATTTTTAAAGGTGCTGACGGAAAAGCGGTGACTAAAACCGTATTGCTCCAACGTTTAAAGACGCACATTACAAGAGTGGTAAACCGTTACAAAGGTAAAATCTATGCATGGGATGTAGTTAACGAAGCCATTGACGATAATCCTAATCACTTTCTTAGAGATTCTAAATGGTACCAGATCTGTGGTGAAGATTTCATTGCCAAAGCTTTTGAGTACGCACATGCTGCAGATCCCGTAGCTAAGCTCTATTACAACGATTACAATACCGAACGTCCTGAAAAACGGGAACAGATTTACAGACTTTTAAAAAGCTTAAAAGATAAGGGGGTACCTGTTGACGGAGTTGGGTTTCAAGCGCATTGGTCTTTACAAGAGCCTGATGAAAGTGCGCTTCGGAGTGCAATTGAACGATATTCATCCTTAGGATTAAAAATTCAGATCACTGAATTAGACCTCTCCATTTATCCCTGGGAAATAAGCAAGCGGATGAAAAGGCCAGATGAGTCTGATGTATTTACCGCGGAGTTGGAAAACCGGCAAGTGGCTAAATATGCCATGGTTTTTAAAGTATTTCGCGAATATAAAAACGTCATAACCAATGTCACTTTCTGGAATATTTCCGACCGTTATTCCTGGTTAAATGAATTTCCGGTAATGGGAAGAAAAAATTACCCGTTGCTTTTTGATCGTAACCTGCAACCTAAGAAGGCTTATTGGGAAGTGATCAACTTTAAAAATCAATAATATGAAGAAATTGATCCTCCTTATTTTATTATTTGGCTTCAAAACCCTCAGTCAGGCTGCCGGCACTGATCCATTCATTATAAAAAGCTTTGTGAAGGGCAGCTTCGTTGTGGCAGATAAAGGCACAGTTTCCTCTATTCTGGTGAGTGGAAATGAATGGCCAGGTGTATTACGGGCTGCCACTGATCTTCAAACAGACCTGGAAAAAGTTACCGGAACAAAGCCGGCTTTTTTAACTGATAAAACCGCACGGACGGCCATCATCATTGGCACCATTGGGAAGAGTACGGTGATCGATCAGTTAATTAAGGAAAATAAAATTAACGTGGCTGGTATTGCTGGCAACTGGGAAAGTACTTTAATTGAGGTGGTGAAAAATCCCCTGCCAGGAATTGATTCGGCACTGGTAATTGCAGGCAGCGATAAGCGGGGAACCATTTATGGCGTGTACGAATTGTCGGGGCAGATCGGGGTTTCGCCCTGGTATTATTGGGCAGATGTTCCTGTTAAAAAAAGCAATGCTTTATTTGCTGTTTCTGGCCGGCATGTAATTGCTTCGCCGGCGGTAAAATATCGGGGTATTTTTTTAAATGATGAGGCACCAGCACTTTCAGGATGGAGCAGAAAGGAATTCGGGGGCTTTAATAGTAAGTTTTATGGGAAAGTTTTCGAGTTGATTCTTCGGTTAAAAGGAAACTATTTATGGCCAGCCATGTGGGGAAGTGCATTTAATGACGATGATAAAATGAATCCGGTTTTGGCTGATGAATATGGTGTGGTAATTGGTACCTCACACCATGAGCCTTTAAGCAGGGCGCACGATGAGTGGAAAAGATATAAAGGTGGCAAATGGAATTATGATCAGAACCCGCAACAGTTAAGGGAGTTCTGGGAAAGTGGTTTGAAACGCGTTGCCGATAAAGAGCAGATTATAACCGTAGGGATGCGGGGCGATGGTGATGAGCCAATGACGGAAGGAACAGCCACAGCTTTACTGGAGAAAATTGTTAACGATCAGCGGGAAATTATTGAGCAGGTAACTAAAAAGCCAGCAGCAGAAACCCCGCAGCTTTGGGCGCTTTACAAAGAAGTACAAGCTTATTATGATAAAGGGATGCGGGTGCCGGATGATATAACTTTACTGCTTTGTGATGATAACTGGGGCAACATCCGAAAACTTCCTAAGCTGAATGAGGCACCGAGAAAAGGAGGGTATGGTATTTATTATCACTTCGATTATGTAGGCGATCCCAGAAATTACAAGTGGATTAACACCAATCCAATTCAAAAAATTTGGGAGCAAATGAACCTCGCTTATGCGTACAATGCCAACCAAATCTGGATTGTTAATGTGGGTGATTTGAAGCCGATGGAATTTCCGATTTCCTTTTTTCTGGATTACGCCTGGGCGCCCGATGCCATCCCTGCCGAGAAGTTGAAACAATATGCAATTGATTGGTCTGAAAAACAATTTGGAGAAACCTTTGACAGTTCAATTGGTACAATCCTGGATCAGTACGCCAAATACAATGGGCGCATTAAACCAGAATTGCTTACGGATAGTATTTATAGCTTAACCAATTACAATGAGTTTGAAACTGTTGTAGCGGATTATCGAAAATTGGAACAGGATGCGAAATTCATATTTGAACAGAGTCCTGCTGATCAGAAAGACGCTTTTTACCAAGTGGTGATGCACCCTGTAGAAGCCAGTGCCAATCTATATGATCTGTATTACCATGTGGCTAAAAATAAGTTATATGCAAAACAAGGCAGGCTGGCAACAGGAGCGATGGCTGAAAAAGTGGCTCAATTGTATCAGCGTGATGAAGAAATAACTAAATATTATAACAAAACAATGGCAGGTGGCAAATGGGATCACATGATGGATCAAACACACATCGGCTATACCTACTGGCAACAGCCGGAAAAAAATTCAATGCCGAAAACGGTGAGCCTAGCCATGAATGAAAATGCTGTAAAAGGAAAAATTGGTTTGGCGATAGAAGGAAATGCCTCTTTTTGGGTTGATAAACAACGAGTGAACAGCACCCTGCCCGTATTTGAATATTATGGAAATAAAGCACATTATGTAGATTTATTCCGCCGGTCTGAAGGTGAATATACTTTCACTATTCAAGCGCCGTCTTATTTGAGTTTTTCGAAGAAGAATGGAGCAATAGAAGATGAGACACGAATCTGGGTTAGCGTAGATTGGGCGAAAGCACCAAAAGGTAAAACACAAAGTATTTTCACCGTATCTGGCAGTGACGGCTCTAAAATACAAGTTCCTTTTCGCTTAAACCATTCGAAATATAATCAACAGGGTGTAGCGGGTTTTATAGCGCAGAATGGCTATATTTCTATGGAGGCACCGAACTATAGCAGGGCCGTTAACAATCGACCAATATTTTGGAAAACACTGCCTAATTACGGGAAAACGCTCGGCGGCGTGATTCCTGTTCCGGTCACTTCGCCGGTTCAAAATCCAGATGCCAATACGCCCCACCTGGAGTACGATATTTATGTTGACACTACCGGGATTTATAGTTTGAATACGTATATCTCGCCAACAATTGATTTTACCAATAGCGACGGGTTAAAATTTGCGGTCTCCATTGATGATCAAAAACCAATCATCGTAAATATTAGCTCAGATTACAAATCAGAAGCCGCATGGCGGAAATCAGTTGCCAATAGCATTAAGATTTTTCAAACACCACTTCAGTTGGAAACTATAGGCAAACATACCCTTAAGTATTGGATGGTAAGTCCGGCCGTAGTATTGCAAAAATTAGTGTTGGATCTTGGTGGCTTGCAACCTAGTTTTTTAGGTCCACCAGAAACTTTCGTGAGTGAAACCAAATAACTTGAACCAATGATAATCGAAAATATGATGAAAAACTTTAAAAAATTAACTGGTTTAATGGCGATTATGGCAATTGCAGCCACCAGCGCTTGTCAACAAAATAGTCAGGCCACCAAAGTTGAAACGGCAGATACCAGTAAAAAATCAAAATATTTATCGCAGCCGCTAATCAGTGAAATTTACACGGCAGATCCATCAGCACATGTTTTTAACGGGAAGATTTATATCTATCCATCACATGATATTGAGGCTGGAACGCCTGAAAATGACAATGGTGATCATTTTGACATGAGAGATTATCATATTTTAAGTATGGATAGCGTTAATGGAAAAGTAACCGACAATGGCGTGGCTTTAAGTGTAAAAGATATTCCCTGGGCCGGGCGGCAACTTTGGGCACCTGATGCGGCTTTCAAAAATGAAATTTACTATCTGTATTTCCCTGTAAAAGATAAACAAGATGTTTTCCGCATAGGTGTGGCCACGGCTAAAACGCCTATTGGTCCATTCAAGGCAGAGCCGAAACCAATAGAGGGAAGTTTCAGCATTGATCCAGCTGTTTTTGCAGATGATGATGGCGCTACGTACCTATATTACGGTGGAATCTGGGGCGGTCAGTTACAGCGTTGGAACAATGGGAAATATGATGCGAATGGATCAAAAACGGATTCTCAAAAAGAAAATGAGCCTGCATTAACGGCCAAAGTAGCTAAAATGAGCAAGAATATGCTTGCTTTTGATGGTGCAGTTAAAGACGTGGTAATTCTGGACGAAAATGGTAAACCATTATTGACGAAGGATCATGACAGGCGTTTTTTTGAAGGTGCCTGGATGCATAAATTCAATGGAAAATATTACTTCACTTATTCTACAGGTGATACCCATTTCCTTGCTTCGGCAATTGGCGATACCCCTTACGGCCCGTTCAAATACCAGGGAACTTTTATGAACCCTGTTGAAGGCTGGACAACCCACCATTCTATTATCGAAGTAAAGGGCAAATGGTATATTTTTTACCATGATACCCAGCTTTCGGGTAAAACACACTTAAGAAACGTGAAGGTTACCGAACTGAAGCATAACGCTGATGGGACAATTGCTTTAGTTGAGCCAATGAAGAAATAATTTTTCTATCAGGAAAATAACTACTGAGATCACTGAGAATTAGACAGCGGTTAGGGTGAGAAAAATCTTAGCTTTCTCGGTGCCTTAACCGCTGTGTGTGCTGTGGTTAACCTTTACGCTCAAAGCCCACACTTTGCAGCCTTTTTTATTTCTCATTCTTAAAACAAAGCTTTAAATTAGTTTCCTTTAACCCGGCAAACATGATAGCACCCAAACAACGATTGCTTTCTCTCGATTTTTTTAGAGGATTAACCGTAGCAGCAATGATATTGGTTAACAATCCAGGCAGTTGGGGCCATATTTACGCACCATTGGAGCATGCTGAATGGAATGGCTGTACACCAACAGATTTAATATTTCCATTTTTTTTGTGGATTGTCGGTGTTTCCATAGCATTTGCCATGAGCACTAGCAAAGCCAATCCATCAACGCATGGCAAAACCATTGTTAAAGCCATCAAACGGGGTATAATACTGTATTTTTTGGGTTTTTTCCTGGCCATTTTTGGAAAACTAATGGCCGTTATTATCGATGGAAAAAGTTTATTAGAAGCCTTACAAACGGTGCGGTTGCTGGGAGTGCTACAGAGAATTGGAATCGTATTTATTATCAGTAGTATCGTTTTTCTAAAATTTTCGACTAAAACCATTTTTAAAATACTGGTGATTATTCTAGCCGTTTATTGGGCTCTAATGACATTTGTACCTGTTCCAGGGATTGGTTATGCCAATCTGGAAAAAGAAACAAACTTAGCCGCCTGGATAGATCGTTTAATTTTAACCGAATCACATACCTGGGCCTCGGCAAAAACCTGGGATCCTGAAGGCGTTTTAAGTACCTTGCCAGCCATTGGGACATGTTTATTTGGTGTTTTGGCAGGCATTTGGATGCGAAAAAAAGAGGTAGACCAACCTACAAAAGTGGCTTGGTTATTTACAGCCGGAGTAGCTGCGGTAATTTTAGGTTTACTCTGGGATTTGCAGTTTCCTATCAATAAGGCCCTGTGGACCAGTTCTTATGTTTTGTATGCAGGCGGGTTGGCTTCCATTGGCCTGGCACTTTGTTATTGGCTGATAGATGTTCAGGGTTATAAAAAATTCACCATACCATTTGTGGTTTACGGCGTAAACGCCATTACTGTTTTCTTTCTGGCGGGGCTGATGCCACGCGTTTTAAACTTCATTAAGATTAATAATGCCGACGGAACAAAATCGCCGTTGCTGGAAAAGCTCTATAATACCTTTTATACGCCCTTCTTTTCACCCGTTAATGCATCGCTGATCTGGGCGATTTCTTATGTGCTTGGATTTTACGTACTCCTGTATTTCATGTATAAAAAGAATATCATCATTAAGGTTTAATGCTTAAATTGCCCGAACAATCGGTTGAATAACTGAATAACAAGCTTCGATTCTCATTACCAATAAACATTGAATAAAAAAACAACCATATACGATATTGCTAAAGCGCTGAACATCACCGTTTCAACTGTTTCCAGGGCCTTAAGTGGTTTCCCTGCAATCAGTGAAACGACGCGGAAAGCTGTTATCGAAACTGCCGAAAAGTTAAATTATAGTCCTAATAAATTGGCTTCTGCTTTAAAATCGGGCAAAACACATATTATTGGCGTGATTGTTCCAAGCGTGCAGGCGCATTTTTTTGCTTCAATTATTCATTGCATCGAAGATGGCTTGAAAGACAGTGGGTATCGGGTAATTATTTATCAGTCGAATGAATCCGTTGAAAATGAAATAAATGGTGTAAAAACGCTGTTAGAAGCACAGGTTGACGGCATTATGGCTTCCATGTCTTTAGAAACAAAGGATGTTTCTCATTTCAAAGAAATTGTAAAGCAGAATAAACCATTAATTCTTTTCGATCGGGTAGACGAAAGTCTGGCTGTACCAACCATTACCTTGGATGATTTTAAGGCAGGTTATGTGGCAACTCAGCATTTAATTGACCAGGGTTATAGCAAGATTGCTTTTGTAACCACCATCCACCAGATCAAAATTTTTAATGATCGTTTGAAGGGATATAAAGCTGCCTTGACAGCTAACAATCTACCGGTTCTGGATGAGCATATTGTTTTTGGTGGTTTATCTATCAAAGACGGTAGGTTCGGTGCAGGAAAATTGATGCGAGGTGAAAACAAACCAGATGCGGTGGTTGCAGGAGATGACTTTACGGCACTCGGCGTAATCAAAAAGCTGAAAGAAATTAATCAAACTCCACCAGAAGTAGGGGTAATAGGGTTTGCAAACGAGGCTTTTTCTGCCTACATCACGCCAAACCTTTCAACTATAGATCAGCACGCCTCTCAAATGGGAACAGAATGTGCTAAAATGTTTTTGAAGATGATTAACCAGGAGGACCCTTATCAAAATACAGAACACGTGGTGTTGGATCCAACGGTTGTAGAAAGGCAATCTACAGCTAAATTGCCTTCCTGATTGGTTCTATTCAAACAGACTTTTTCTAATACCCATCTCCAAACCCCTGATTTCTGCAAGTCCTTTTAATCTACCAATAGCAGAATAGCCCGGGTAAGGGTTTTTTGTTAAATCATCAAGCATTTGATGGCCATGATCTGGTCGCATAGGGATGGCTCTGCTTTCAGTATGCATTAACCGGACTGCTTCACGAACCACATTAAACATATTGGCATTGCCCGCCAAGTGGTTGGCCTCATAAAAATTGCCTTCATCGTCTCGCTGTGTACTTCTTAAATGCAAAAAGTGAATTCTCGAACCCAATCTTTGAATCATCCCTGGTAAATCGTTGTCTGGTCTGGCGCCGAAAGAACCGCTGCAAAAACAGAATCCATTTGATTTTGCAGGCACCTGATTAATGAGATATTGTGCATCAGCTTCGGTACTCATAATTCTTGGCAAGCCTAAAATCGCATAAGGAGGATCATCAGGGTGGATCGCCATTTGCATCCCGTGCTCATCAGCCACAGGCGTAATCTCTTTTAGAAAAAGCACCAGGTTTTGTTTTAAAATAGTAGCAGTAATCCCTTTAAAGCCATCTAGTAATGATAAAACTTGTGCTGGCGTAAAATGATCTTTGCTACCTGGCAAACCTTGTAGGCAGTTGCCCATGAGTTCCCTTTTTCCCTCATCTGTTAAAAGTTCAAAATAGCTTGTTGCCTTTGCTATTTCGGCAGCTGTGTAGTCGTCTGCAGCATTTGGTCTTTTCAGCAGAAATAAATCGAAGGCCAGGAAAGCCGATTTTTCGAACCTTAATGCCAGTGCACCAGTTTCAGTTTCATATTTCAGGTTGGTACGCATCCAGTCTAAAACAGGCATAAAATTATAGGTAATTACTTTCAACCCGCAAGAGGCGAGGTTGGCCAGGCTTAGTCTATAATTCTTAGTCCACGTTTCGTACTGGCCTGCCTGTTTTTTAATGTCTTCATGTACCGGTAAACTTTCTACCACACTCCAAATCATTCCGGTAAGTTCAATTTCTGTTTTTCTTTTTTTGATTTCTTCAACAGTCCATATCTCACCAACAGGAATATGGTGAAGTGCAGTAACTACGCCGCTACAGCCAGCTTGTTTAATGTCTTGTAAACTCACAATGTCATCTGGTCCGTACCAGCGCATAGTTTCAATCATTTTCATATTATGTAATCTTGGCTTATTTGGTTGTGCAATCGGTTCAAGCTAAAAATACACCATTTTTGGTGAATATTAAATTATTAAATCAATTAAAAAAAATATTTTATGCAATCGGTTGCAGTTTCATTTTTTATTTCTACTTTTAGCATAACCAAATATACTTAAGTGCTCATCGTCAGTACCTAACCACGGCGATAAGTTGCTTGAGGTTATTTAACACAGCAGCTAACAACTGTTAATTAAATTAAACCTTTTATGAGAAAACCTAGACAAAAAATCTTTTTGCAGTGTACGGTTATGCTAATCCTTTTACTAGGCTTAACACCAACATTGCTTTTCGCCCAAAAAATTTTAAAGGGTAAGGTAGTGGATGAAAAAAATCTTCCTTTGCCCGGTGCAGGCGTTAAACTGAAAATTTCTGGAAAATCGACCGTTACTGGCGACGACGGAAGCTTTACCATCAATGCGCCTGAAAACGAAAGGGCTTTAATTGTTTCTTTTATTGGCTACCCATCACAAGAAATTGAAATCAAAAGTGGCGTTTCCGTTTATAATATCACCCTTACACCAGATTCTAAAAACCTTAATGAGGTAGTGGTAATTGGTTACGGTACGCAAAAGCGTAGAGATGTAACGGGTTCTGTGGTTTCTTTGAGTGGATCTGCCATCAAAGAAGTGCCTGTAGCTAACATTCAACAAGCATTACAAGGAAGAATGGCTGGGGTTGAGGTACAATCGGTGGGTACACGTCCGGGTGCAGGTGCACAAATCAGGATTCGTGGAGAACGCTCAATCAATGCTTCAAATGATCCTTTATTCGTTGTTGATGGTATTCCTTACGGCGGAACATTAAACGATATCAATCCTGACGATATTGCCAGTTTAGATGTATTAAAAGATGCTTCTGCCACCGCAATTTACGGCTCTCGTGGTGCCAATGGGGTAGTTTTAATTACCACTAAAAGAGGCATTGCCGGCGATACCAAGGTTTCATTTAATACTTATTATGGTGTAAGCAAAATCACCAATAAATACAATGTGTATGATGCTGATCAATATAGAGCGCTTCGCGATTATTCAATTTTTAATCAAGATTATTTGGCCGACGAAAAACAAGGCATTGCAACGGGCAGAAATACCGATTGGCAAGATTTGTTGTATAAAGATGGCTTCATGACGGATAACAACTTAAGTGTTTCTGGTGGTAGTGAACAAAGCCAGTTTTCGGTTGGTGGAGGTTATTTCAAACAAACATCAGCATTGCCTAGTCAAGATTTTACCAGGGCTTCTATGAAAGCTACAGGCGATTTTAAAGTTGGAAAAGCTGTAAAAATCGGATTTAATAACCTTACAAACTACAGCATTACCAATGGTTCGCAATTTGGTTTGAATGTATTCCCGCTGCTTTCATTAAGTCCATTAAGTTCGCCCTACAATCCTGATGGCTCTGTAAATATAAAGCCCGCCGGAAACCTGGATGATTTAAATACCACTTATAATCCATTAATGTTGTTAACCAACAATAATCAATGGGTAGATCGTGTTCGTCGGTTCCGAACTTTTAATAGCATTTACGGAGAAGTTCAAATTTTGGACGGTCTTAAATACAGGTTAAATGCTGGTTTGGATTTCAATCAGGAAGAAGGTGCTCAATTTAGAGGAACCAATAGTTATTTCAGACCGGGTTTAGGAAATACGGCCTCGGTAAATAATGGCACAGGAACAAAATATTCTTTAGATAACTTATTGACCTATGAAAAAACATTTGCTCAAAAACACCGTGTTTCGGTAACCGCATTGTTCGGTTTCGAGCGAGAGCAATATCACAATACATCTGTTAGTAAAGATTCAATCACAGCAGATTTTGTTCAATTTTATAATCTTGGTCAGTCATCAGTTGGTCCGGTAGCCGTGTTAGGCGGAAGTGAATCATCGGCCACTTTAATTTCGATGATGTTGAGAGCGAATTATGTTTACAACGATAGATACATGATTACCGTTACCGGGCGTAGAGATGGTTCATCTCGCTTAGGTAATGGCAATAAATGGAAACAATATCCTGCAGTTTCGGCAGGGTGGAGCATTACTAACGAAGATTTTATGAAAGATTTGAAAGTCATTTCTAACTTAAAACTTCGTGCAGGCTTCGGTATTACTTCCAATCAGGCAGTACCAGCTTACAGCACTTTAGGTGGTGTGGCTTCAAACGGAGTTCGTTATAATTATGGTCCGTCATCACAAATAGGTTATTATGTTTCTCGAATTGTAGACCCTAATCTAGATTGGGAATATACCCGTACCACAAATATTGGCTTGGATTTCGGAATTTTAAACAATCGCATTACAGGTAGTATTGATTATTATACCGCAAAAACAGACAAGTTATTATACGGTGTTCCACTTCCTCCAACATCAGGAATTTCGGAGAATTATTTAACCAATATTGGTAATGTAGAAAATAAGGGTTTAGAGGTTGCTTTATCGAGCCAAAACTTTAAAACTGATGGTGGTTTTTCTTGGGGAACAGATTTAAACTTCTATTTTAATAGAAATAAACTAATAGCCTTAAACGGAAATATCACTCAGGTAACCAATGCACAACTATTTGTTGGTGAGCCTTTAACTGCAATTTTTGATTATAATAAACTAGGTATCTGGCAAACTGATGAAGCAACTGAAGCCGCTAGATATGGTTTTGTGCCAGGACAGTTAAAATTGGAAGATTACAATCGCGATGGCAAATTAACGGTTGATGATAAACATGTAATTGGAAATGCACAAGCAAAAATTCAAGGAGGTATCACGAACCGTTTTAATTATAAAGGTTTTGATTTTTCATTTGTGGTTTATGCCCGTTTCGGTGGTACATTAATTAGTCAGATACACCAACCATTGGCGGGGTATTTAACCATAAACGATGGACGTAGAAACCAGTTGGCTGTTGATTACTGGACACCAACCAACCCAACTAATGTTTTCCCTTCGCCAAATGTATCTGGTGGGCAAATTACAACAGCCCTTACCAGCGATGCAGGATCTACTTTAGGTTATTACGATGCAAGTTTTGTAAAAATGAGAAGTATCAATCTTGGATACTCTCTCAGCAACAATATCGCTAAGAAATTGGGTGCTCAAAAAATTAAGGTTTACGTAACGGCCCAAAATCCATTCATTATTTATTCTCCTTATGTTAAGGCAGGTGGTATGGATCCAGAAGCAACCGGAACCGGTAATCAAGGGGTATCCAATCCTGGAAATATATCGAACAGAGCTTTAACCATTGGCGCAGCAATACCACCTACAAGAACGTTTCTGGCAGGCCTGAATGTTACCTTTTAAATCTCCTCACTACTAGATTAATAAAAATGAAAACAAGATATTATATACAAGCAATTCTGCTTTCAGCCATACTAATGTTTGGAGGATGTAAGAAAGCATTGGAAGAACGCCCTTTTACTGCGTTTACAACAGATTATTTCAAAAGCCCGGAAGGTTTACAGGCAGCCATCAATTCGGTCTATGCAGGTATGCGTTATGATTATGGCCCTATTGGGGCGGTATTATTAGCAAACATGGGTACCGACGAGTGGACTTTTGGCGATCAAGGTAACTCTGGTCAAACCCTTGAGTTGGGTACTTATCAAATTCCGCCTACCAATGGATCAATTTTAACGCCATGGAACAGAAACTATTCGAACATTAACTTGTGTAACGCAATTTTGCAGTTTGCACCGCAGGTAACGATGAGCGATGCAGCGAGAAATGTAATTATGGCCGAAGCCCGTTACTTAAGAGCGCATTACTACATGTTATTAGTGATTCAATTTGGTGCCGTGCCTTTGGATTTAGGTTCAGGTGATTTGGTTTTTACTGATGTAGCATATTACGGCTTCAACCGTATTCCATTTAATGATGTTTTGAAAAAGAACTATCAGGCAATGATTAACGATTTGACTTTTGCGAGTCAGAATCTACCGGTAACTAGGCCATCAAACGCATTTAAACTTTCCCAATCAGCAGCCTTACATTTGTTATCCAAAATCTATTTATACCGTGGTTATTCTGATGCTAAAGAATCTACAGATTTTGCCAATGCTTATAAAACAGCAATGGAGTTAATCAATAACAAAGCAAAATACGGAACTGATTTGCTTCAAGATTATAGTCAGGTTCATAAGCAAGGCAACGATTACAACAGAGAAATTTTATATTCTGTAGAGCGTTTGGCGTTAAACAATGTAAATAATGAAGTGGCCAATCCAGGCAGCGACTTCGCTGATAAAGTAAACTTATCCAATAATTTATTTAACTGTAACTATCAAAATGCGGTTACTGTGGGTGGGGTATCACTAATTGATGATCGCCCGTTGCAGTATGGCCGCCCATTAAGACAATTGGCGCCAACGCCAAATGTTTTCAACAGGGTTTTTGCTGATAAAGGAAATGATAGCCGTTACGATGCAACCTTTAGAACGATGTGGAAAGTAGCAACATTGCGTACTGGTGCAGAACTGGAAACCTTTAAAACCAGGCTGGCTGGTGTAGGTTTCGCCATTGGTGATACGGCAATTTATCTAGCTCCAACTGATGCGAGGGCCGCACAGCTTAAAGCTTTAGGTAAAAAATATAAAGTTTTAGGTCCATCAGAATTTTGGTCGAACCAAAATAAAACCAACCAATTGTATCCAAATTTGAAAAAGTATGATGACAGTGTACGTAATAACTTTCAAGACGTTTCTGGCAGACCATATATCGTAGCCAAACTTTCTGAAGTTTATTTAATTGCTGCAGAAGCTGCGTTTCAGGATGGACGTGCTGCAGATGCTGTTCCATTAATTAATACGTTAAGAGAAAGAGCTGCTTACCGCTCTTGGTTTACCACAGGTGAGTTGGCAACCAGAAGAGCTGCAATGGACATTACTGTGGCTCAAATAAATCTGGATTTTATATTGGATGAACGTACGAGAGAATTATGCGGAGAGGGATTGAGGTGGGCAGATTTAGCTGTTCGGAGAAAGTTAGTGGAACGTGTAAAAGCTTATAATCCCGATGGCGCACTGAATGTGAAAGACTTCCATAATCTGCGTCCAATTCCTCAAAGTCAAATACAAAGTGTAGTTGATCCAGGTGGAGATTCGAATAGAAACAAATACCAAAATCCAGGTTACTATTAGTCAGATAATTAAAGAAATTAAAATGAAAAAGAAATTAATTATACCTGGCTTACTGTTACTAACAGCGGTTGGGATGTATTCTTGCAAGAAAGATATATATAAAGGAGCAGATAGTTTGGCCGATGTACAATTCACTGATAGCGCAGCTGTATTGAAATCATTGGTGTCTTTCCCATTGGGGATGGCTGCAGAATATCAACTTGCATCAACAAACAACAGTTATTGGGCTGTTGTGAAACGCGAAGCAGGTTGGATAACTTTTGGTAACGAACTCAAAAACGATGCGGTAGTTAAAGCCGATGGAACTTACGATTTTACCAGAGCGGATAATTTTTATAATCTAGCCACAACGGCTGGCCTTAAAGTTTTCGGCCACACGTTGGTTTGGCACTCGCAGCAAAGAGCAGCTTATTACAATAGTTTAATCGGTGGTGGAGGAAGTGGTGCTGGCCCCACCAATCTGGTGGTAAACCCAGGTTTTGAAACCACTACTGTTGCCACCACCGCTGAACCCGCAGATGGTTGGTCTGTGTTAAATGGTGCCGGGCAATTTGTAAGCACCGGCAGTAATGTAAATGCTGGTGCAAAAGCACTTCAGGTTAACGTGCCTGCTGGCGGACAAAACTACAACACACAGTTAGTTACAAAAGCACAAATTCCGGTTACAGCAGGAAAAACCTATACCATTTCTTACTACATGAAAGGAGCAACAGCGCAAAATATTCAGTTCGAAATCCGCCCATATTTAGGCGCTACTGCTGGCTCAGTAAATTATCAGGGTGGTAAAGCAGTTACCACGGCTTATTCAAAAGTGACCTATGATTATGCAATTCCAGTGGGTGTAACCGCTATTCAATTGGCTTTCGATCTAGGGGGAACTCAAAATACGCTTTATATCGATGATGTAAGCATTACCGATGCTTCAATTGTTGCGCCTCCAACAGGGAGTGCTTTAACTACAATTGTAGACAATGCCATGAAGAAACATATTCAAACGGTGGTTTCTCGCTATGTGGGTAAAATTACGGCATGGGATGTAATTAACGAACCGTTTAGTGATGCTGCGGAATTGAGAAATAATTCAAATACACCAGCAACCGGAAGAACGGATATATTTGTTTGGCAAAGTTATTTGGGTAGAGATTACGCTGCAAAAGCGTTTACTTATGCGAGAGCATCTGATGCTACGGCAGATTTATACATGAATGATTATAATTTAGAATCGAGCACGGCCAAACTGGATGCCTTTGTAGCGATGGCTAAAGAATTAAAAGCTGCAAATACTGGGATTACAGGTGTGGGTACACAAATGCACTGCAACATCAATACATCATACAATATGATTAACGATATGTTTCAGAAACTGGCAGCAACCGGATTAAAAGTGAGAATTTCAGAGCTCGACATCAGGTTGAACCCTTCAGAAAAGGTGGGTAACGTAGGTGCCTCAATTGCACTTCAAAATCTTCAGGCAGCGATGTACAATTATGTGGTAAAAGCTTATTTCAAATATGTTCCAGAAGCGCAACGCGGAGGAATAACAGTTTGGGGTGTTGCAGATACAGATAGTTGGATTACCACCAGTTTAGCTAAAAATGATGCACCACTTTTATTTAATGCCACTTATGGAAAGAAACCTGCTTTTTCAGGTTTTGCACAAGGACTGAAAGGTCAGTAGAAATAAATAGGTTTTAGTTAAAAGCCATTCCGGGGATCTGGAATGGCTTTTCTTTTGGTTATTTAATGGTTGCTTCAAATGGAGAAGCAGGTAATCCGTCTTTATTGTAAAGATTGGCACCTTCAGGATTATCGGCCCAGGCGTAACGTACAAATAATGGCTTGCTGATTCCTTTGTTAGAAACAACTACTTGATTTCCTTTAATTTCAGCATCAGCCCATACAAATTTCTGGTCAGCTCCGGCAATTGCAAAGTATTTAAGTTTTGTATTCCCTTTTGCTACAAGGCCTTTTCCAATATTTTTAAATGTTAAAATGAGTTTGTCATTATCTGCCGTTATTGTTTTTAAATCTGGACCAGCATGTACGGTTTTCTTGTCGCCATAAATAAGGTTTGCAGCTTGTAAGGCCAATCTTGCCCCAACATCTTTCTTATTTAAAGGATGGATGTCGTTCCATTCTCCCAAATCAATTGCAACGGCCATTGCTGTGTTTTTCTCTGATGATAACTGGCGTTGTTTTTCCCTTAATTCAGCCCAACTGCTTTCCGTAGGGTTCTTCGTGGCCTCCATAAAATTTGGCAATTGGACATACAAAAACGGAAGATTTTGGTTATGAAATGTTGCGCTCCAATCTGAAATCAAGCTTTTCATGAGTGCATAATATTCTTTCGGATTATAGGTGTTTGATTCACCCTGATACCATACCGCCGCTTTGATGTTCAGGTTTTGCAAAGGTGCGATCATGGCATTATACAAGCCAACAGGTTTCCACCGCACAAAAGTTTGTGAGGGCGAAGGTTTTGATGCTACACCTAACTTATATTTCCACTTACCGCTTAATTTAACAGTATCATTTCCAGCTGTTAATAAATAATCTTTATCCAATACAAAACCACCGTTACCTGAATTATTTACAACCCGGACGGTGATGGTGTTCTTTCCGGCTTTTAAAATGCCACCATCAAAAAGATACCTTCTTGGTGGATATTGATAACTCGTGGTGCCGACAAATTCTCCATTAATAAATACGGAATCGGCATCAACGATTCTTCCAAGCAACAGTTTCGCTGGTTTGCCCACCATATTTTGGGGGACATTAATCTCTCTTTTAAACCAGACTACACCATTTACTTTTCCAATCGGCTCATTGGCCCAATAACCAGGGATTTCCATTTCTGTCCAATTGTTATCATCAATATTGCTACGCCAATTGTTTTTCAATCCTTCATCGGCGTCGTTTAATTGGGTATACCAAGCTTTTGATGTTGCCTGATCTGAAGATTCAATTTGTTTAATGAGCTGATCATCTTTAAATTTTAGCAGCTCTTTTTCCAATGGAGGGAAGTTTTTAATGGCGCTTTCACTGATCCAGGATTGTGCCGGAGAACCGCCCAAAGCAGCATTGATAATTCCAACGGGAACTTTGTTTTTTTTATGAATCTCCAAAGCAAAAAAGTAAGCAACACCGGAGAAATCAAGCACATTTTTAGGATTGGCAGATTGCCAGGATCCAGCTGAAAAATCTTTTCGTTGCGCCTTGAAATCATATTCATCGGGCACCAAAAATTGCCTGATGTGAGGGTTGTTGCTGTGCGCTATTTCATTCGGATATTGATCTGCTAATCTTCCCATAGGCAGTTCCATGTTCGATTGTCCGCTACATAAAAAAACATCACCAAATAGAATATCATTTAATATGATTTTATTGCTAGCAGAAAAAATCATTTGATATGGGCCGCCAGCCTTCTGTGGCGGTAGTTTTATCGCCCAACTCCCAGTAGTATCGGCTTTACCAGAATACCATTTGCCTTTAAATTGCAGAGACACCGCTTCATTTGGGGAAGCCCAACCCCAAATTTTTGTGGCATCATTACGCTGCAATACCATTCCATTACTAATCAGTTTTGGAAGTTTAATTTGTGCGTAACTAAGAGAATTACACAAAAGAATAATTGGAAATATAAACCACTTTTTCATTATTGATAAGAATAAAGTTTGATTTTTTGAATACTGTACTCGCCTTCAGGAATTCTTAAATGTCTGCCCTGATGGCTTTGATCTCCATTTAACCTCAGGCCTGGAACCCACTTTTCATTTTCAAAAACACCTTCATCTATTTGGGCAATGCCTGCTCTAAATTTATCTTTTAAAGGTTTAAATGTGGCTACTATGCCTGTTCCTGCAATGATAAATTCATCAGCAGCCAACTGGATAATCAGTCCTCCGGTAATTGGCCAATTTTCATCTTTCGCCTTGCCCGACCAACCCAAATTTAAATCATGAGAGAATGAAAAAATGTAGTCACCTAAACGAACTTCTTGCTTCGAATTGGTTTTATCAAATAATACGCCATTGATGGGTTTTTTACCTTGATGCTTTAAAATCAGCGGACTTAACTGGTTCAGCAACTTATAGGCAGAGCCAATGTCAGCATTCATTTTTTCGTCACCGTTCTCAATAGAAAATGGAGAAAAACCCATCGAATCATAATGGCCGATGGCGTAGAAAGCCTTTGCACCCACACCTTGCTCAAAACGAATTTCGGGGATAAATAATGTGTTTTCGCCACGAACATATAAATCGTTCCAATATTTAAAATCTGGATTATAAAAATCTGGAGAAAGCATGTCGATGCTTGGAGCGCCTGCTTTCCAAATATCCATAATATGGGGTAGCGGGCCAGCGCTAGGATATTCTCCGGGTTTAGCTTCTTTTTTATAGTTCAAAGCAGCATTTAAATACATGGGTAAATTGTATTTTGCTTTTCCAGCTGCAGTTAATTTATTGATGAAATCAGCATAATGCCAAGCCATAAAAATCTCGTCAGTAGCTAGACTCCTGCCAAATACCTCTTCCCAGTTACCAACAGTTTTCGAACCATTTTTCGTCCAAACGGCATTAAACTCGGGGATTAAATTGTTTTTGTTATTTTTTAAATAATCCGATAATTGTGCCGGAATTGGTTTTTTAAAGGCCAGATTCGCCGATTCGCTATGGTCTCTGGCCTCTGGCAACATGCCAATTTCGTTTTCCACCTGTATCATAATTACAGTCTGGTCTTTACTGTCAATTTTCTTGATGAATGAGGTAAGCCCCTGGAAAGCTTTAATGTCTGCATTTAAACTGTTGTTAGAAAATGGGCTTAATATCTCTTGCCCGATCCCGTTTTTATCTGTTGCTCTGGGAAATCTTTTCTGATCTGTTTTTACCCAAACAGGGGCATAACAAGACATGCTGTTTTTCCAGGCACCGAACCACAAGAAAATCAATTTTAAATTGTTTTTTCTGGCGTTCACAATTAAATCATTAACCAAATCAAAATTAAACTTTCCTTCTTCAGGCTCAATTAGTTCCCAGTACACCGGCGCCAAAATGGTATTTGCATTGAGGCTTTTAACTTTTCCCCAAATGGGTTTCATGTATTCGGTGTTGGATGAGCTTGAGTTGCCTAATTCGCCGCCTAAAATAAGGTAAGGTTTATCTTGTACATAGAGCTGTTTTGTTGTTCCTTGCTGTTTTAAATAGGGTTGAGCGAACAAACTTAACGCAGGGAAAATTAAAAACGTGAGCACTAATATGCGGGTTTTTCTCATAATATTTTAATGGTTAGAATTGATTTTCATCAAAATGGATGCACTAAAATAGGAAGAAAAAATACTTAATGCAATCGGTTGCAATTTTATTTCTTTATTTCTATCTTCAGCTATTTAACCAGATATAATTTCTTGAAATGAAAAAGCTATTTTTCTGTATATTAATGGCATTGGCACTTCACAGTGCAGCGCAAATAAAATTTACCAATCCGATTCTTTCTGGATTTTATCCAGATCCGAGTGTAACCAAAGTGGGTGCAGACTATTACCTCGTCAACTCTACTTTTGCTTATTTTCCGGGAATTCCCGTTTTTCATAGTAAAGACCTTAAAAACTGGAAGCAAATTGGTAATGTTATCGACCGACCAACACAGATGAATTTTCTGGGCGATCGGGTAACGCGTGGATTATTCGCACCTTCGATTAATTTTCATAATGGCTTATATTACGTTACCTGCACGTTAATTGATCATCAGGGTAATTTTGTGGTAACAGCCAAAAATCCGGCTGGGCCGTGGAGCGATCCGGTTTGGCTACCCGAAGTTAAAGGAATAGATCCTTCGCTATTTTTCGACCGCAACAAGGCCTACATCGTTTACAACAGTGATGCACCAGATAATAAGCCGCTTTATAGTGGTCATCGTACCATCAGGGTATATGAATTTGATCCGGTAAATTTAAAAGTGCTGGGTGATGAGGTGCAACTGGTTAACGGTGGTGTAGACATCAGTAAAAAACCGGTTTGGATAGAAGGGCCGCATATTTTTAAGCGGGGTAATTGGTATTATTTGTGTGCGGCAGAAGGAGGTACCTCCGTTAATCATTCGCAGGTGATCTTGCGGAGCCAAAGTGCAACGGGACCTTATGTGCCCTTCGATCAAAACCCTATTCTAACGCAAAGAGATCTGGATCCGAACAGAAAAAATCCAATCACTTCGGCAGGACATGCGGAACTAATCGAAGGGCCGGATGGAAAAAGTTATGCTGTGTTTTTAGCGGTTCGGCCATATGAAGGTGATTATTACAATACTGGCAGGGAGACTTTTATTGCACCTGTTAAGTGGGAAAACGACTGGCCAATCATTAATCCGGATAGCAAGGAGCTGAAATTTAGTTATGCTGCTGGTTTTGAAGAAATTAAGCAAGCTGACGCAAGGCCGCAAAGTGGTAATTTTTCTTATCGGATTAAGTTCGAAAAGCAATTGGATCCGGCTTTATTATTTTTAAGAACAATGGATACCAGCTGGTTTCGGTTAAATAAATCAAATGGATTAACCATGAAACTTTTGCCTGAAACGATTATGGGTACAGGGCATCCGGCTTTTATCGGAAAAAGGCAGCAACACTTAACAGCTAAAGCAAGTACTGCATTGATCTTTAATGCTAAAAGTAAAAATGAAAAAGCTGGAATTACAATTTTTCAGAATGAATCACATTTCTATTATTTATGCAAGTCTAAAGCTGGTGGGAAGTCGGTGCTTCAAGTTTTTAAAGGAATAAAAGATGAAAAGGAGATGGAATTGTTGAAACAAATTGAACTAAACAGTGCGTTAGTTTATCTGCAAATTGAGGCCGACCGGGATAAGTATAATTTCCGTTATGCAACTTCTCCAAAACAATGGAAGTTGCTGTTAGGGAATGCGGATGGCAAATTCCTGAGCACGAAAGAAGCGGGAGGTTTTGTAGGTTCGTTATTTGCTCTTTATGCAACTTCATCTGGTGAAAAATCAGTAAAAACTGCAAATTTTAAGTGGATGGATTATGAAGGAAATGATATTATTTTTTGATGAATTGGCAGTTATAGCGATCGCCATTCTTGTTGTAAATCTAAGTCTGCATCCTATTTTCTCGTCGTGCTATTGCCACCCTGCTCTCCGGCCTAAGAAATGATGGAATGAGAAATATGTCTTTTATGCTTCGAGTTAAAGGGGTTCTGTTTTGTCCTGGCCGGACGGTCCTTTTTTCTTTTGACAGCAAAAGAAACAAAGTTGCCGGCTCGCAATTATTCATATAGTCTTTATATTTTTAGTTGTATTCATGAGGGCTACGCCGTTTTTCTGTTAAAGTTAGTGAGTAGGCTTGGACATTGCCATCCCGAAAAATTGACCATGCCGGTTTAACAGCAGAACGAAGAAACAGTGGTTTGGCCTTGTTGGGTAGTGATAGCGACCGCCATTCTTGTTATTAATCTAAGTCCGCATCCTAATTCTCATCGTGCTATTGCCACCCTGCTATCCGGCCTAGGGAATGATGGAAGGAGAAAACGTTAAAGCTTCAGCCACAATCTTTCAACCCACCACAGCCCAAGGCAGCGCGTCCTCTCCCGATCCTTCATCGGGTGCTTGTGCTGCCGAAATAAAGCTTTAACGAGTTTATCCGACATCAGGTCCAAGCCTTGATTTTTGTTTCTTTTCATCAAGGAAAAGAAAATAGCCCTTCGGCGGCTAGCCGAGGCAAGCCAGAGTAGTGGGGAAATGTTTCGGCAGGTGATGACACCCGCTGATAGATAAATGCTACAGCTAAAATGTCCTTTACGCTTTGTGTCAAAAGGATTCTATTTTGTCCTGGCCGGACGGGCTCTCTTCTTTGGGCAACCAAAGAAGCAAAGTTGCCGGCTCGCAATTTTTTTATTCAAGTCAGTAGCTAGGCTAGGTCAGTGCTATCCCAAAAAATTGACCATGCCGGTCTAAGAGCAGAACGAAGAAACGGTGGTTTGGCCTTTCCAGGAGGCCATAGCGATCGTCATTCTTGTTATAAATCTAAGTCCGCATCCTAATTCTCATCGTGCTATTGCCACCCTGCTATCCGGCCTAGGGAATGACGGAAGGAGAAAACGTTAAAGCTTCTGCCACAATCTTCCATACCCCACACCCCAAGGCAGCGCGTCCTCTCCCGATTTTTCATCGGGTGCTTGTGCTGCCGAAGCAAAGCTTTAACGAATTTATCCGACATCAGGTCCAAGCCTTGACTTTTGCTTCTTTTTGTTAAGAAAAAGAAGAAAGCCCATCGGCGGCTAGCCGAGGCAAGCCAGCGTAGCTGGGAAAAGCGTTCGGCAAGCGATGACATCTGCAGATAGATGAATAGTACAATAAAAACTCTTTTCCGCTTCGGGTTAAAAGGATTTTATCGCGTCCTGGCCGGACGGGCCTTTTTTCTTTTGACAGCAAAAGAAACAAAACTGCCGGCTCGCAATTATTCATATAGTCTTTATATTTTTAGTTGTATTCATGAGGGCTACGCCGTTTTTCTGTTAAAGTTAGTGAGTAGGCTTGGACATTGCTATCCCAAAAAATTGACCATGCCGGTCTAAGAGCAGAACGAAGAAACAATGGTTTGGCCTTGTTGGGTAGTGATAGCGATCGCCATTCTTGTTGTAAGTCTAAGTCCGCATCCTAATTCTCATCGTGCTATTGCCAATTTGCTATCCGGCCTAGGAGAAGATGAAAAGAGAAAAATGTCTTTTATGCTGTGTGTTAAAAGGATTTTATCGTGTCCTGGCCGGACGGGCCTCTTTTCTTTTGACAGCAAAAGAAACAAAACTGCCGGCTCGCAATTTTTCTGTTAAAGTTAGTGGGTAGGCTTGGATATTGCCATCCCGAAAAATTGACCATGCCGGTCTTAGAGCAGAACGAAGAAACGGTGGTTTGGCCTTGCCAGGAGGCCATAGCGATCGCCATTCTTATTACAAATCTAAGTCTGCATCCTGCTTTATCCTCATTCTAATGCCACCCTGCTCTCCGGCATAGGAAATGATGGAAGGAGAAAACGTTAAAGCTTCAACCACAATCTTTCAACCCACCACAACCCAAGGCAGCGCGTCCTCTCCCGATCCTTCATCGGGTGCTTGTGCTGCCGAAATAAAGCTTTAACGAATTTATCCGACATCAGGTCCAAGCCTTGACTTTTGCTTCTTTTTGTTAAGAAAAAGAAGAGAGCCCTTCGGCGGCTAGCCGAGGCAAGCCAGCGCAGCGGGAAAAGTTTATGGTAGGTGATAACACCAACTGATATATAAATGCTACAACAAAAATGTCTTTTACGCTTCAAGTTAAAAAATATCTATCGTGTCCTGGCCGGACAGGCCTTTTTTCTTTTGACAGCAAAAGAAACAAAACTGCCGGCTCGCAATTTTTCTGTTAAAGTTAGTGGGTAGGCTTGGTCAGTGCCATCCTAAAAAATTGACCATGCCGGTCTAAGAGCAGAACGAAGAAACGGTGGTTTGGCCTTACTAGGTGGGCATAGCGATAGTATCTCTTCCTCCTTTTTCAAAAAGAAGGCCCACTCGCTATTGCCACTATGCTCTCCGGCCTAGGAAATGATGGAAGGAGAAAACGTTAAAGCTTCAACCACAATCTTTCAACCTACTACAACCCAAGGCAGCGCGTTCTCTCCCGATTCTTCATCGGGTGCTTGTGCTGCCGAAAAAAAGCTTTAACGAGTTTATCCGACATCAGGTCCAAGCCTTGATTTTTGTTTCTTTTCATCAAGGAAAAGAAAATAGCCCATCGGCGGCTAGCCGAGGCAAGCCAGCGCAGCGGGAAACTTTACGGCAGGTGATGACACCAACTGATATATAATGCTACAAAAAAAATGTCTTTTACGCTTCGGGTTAAATGGATTCTATTTTGTCCTAGCCGGACGGGCTTCTTTTCTTTTGACAGCAAAAGAAACAAAACTGCCGGCTCGCAATTATTCATATAGTCCTTATATTTTTAGTTGTATTCATGAGGGCTACGCCGTTTTTCTGTTAAAGTTAGTGAGTAGGCTTGGACATTGCTATCCCAAAAAATTGACCATGCCGGTCTAAGAGCAGAACGAAGAAACAATGGTTTGGCCTTGCCAGGAGGTCATAGCGATTGTATTTCTCCTTCCTTCAAAAAGTGATCCACTCGCGCTAACTCAGGATCACTTTTGCCTCCAAAAAAAAATCCCCGCCTTTTTTGAAAGCGGGGATTGAATATGTATAACTAGTCTTGAAACTTCCACCTTACAAAAGCCTCCATAGCTTCGTATTCTGCAAGTCCAAGGTCATCATAAGCTTTGGCTGTTTCACGATTCCGGTCTTCGGCCCGTTGCCAGAATTCTCTTGAATCATCTCCAGGGAACACCGCTCTGTCTTTCTGACTCTGGTGTTTGAAGATCGCATATTTCTTGCGTTCCAATTCTTGTGGAGAAATCGGAACTGCCATTTCAATCTCGTGTGTTTCAAACTCCTGCCATGCACCGCGATACATCCATAACCAGCAATCTTTTGCCCAATCTTCTGTTTTACGAAGTTCGGTTAAGGCTGCTAAAATGATGTTAAAGCAAACGATATGCGTTCCATGTGGATCTTCAAAATCGCCAGCGGCGAAAACCTGTTGTGGCTTAACTTTCTGCAATAATTCGATGGTTAAATCGATATCGGCATCTGTTACCGGATTCTTTTGATTTTTTCCGCTTTCATAAAAAGGAAGTGCCTGAAAGTGAATATGATCATCTTCCAAACCGCAATAACGTGCGCCAGCAATAGCTTCGCCCTTTCTAATTAAACCTTTTACCGTTTGAATCTCAGGGGTATCAACCTGGTTGGGTTGTTTATCCTGAATAAAGGTTCTCATGTTTTGATAAAGTTCTTTCAAATGAGTGTTGTCCATACCCATTTTCTCTGTAAAATCTACATTAAACTCTACAAAACGAAGTGCATCATCATCCCAAACAGCCGTATTGCCCGAAGTTTGGTAGGCTACGTGTACATCGTGTTTTTGATCTACAAGGCGAATAAATGTTCCGCCCATCGAAATCACATCATCATCAGGATGTGGTGAGAATATGATTACCCTTTTTTTCGCTGGTTCGGCACGTTCCGGACGCTGAGAATCATCTGCATTCGGTTTTCCACCCGGCCACCCGGTAATCGTGTGTTGAAGTTTATTGAAAATATGAATATTGATATTGTAAACTGGTCCTTTTTCGGTGGCCAGTTGTGCCATTCCATTGTTGTTGTAGTCGTCTTCCGTTAACTTCAACACTGGTTTTTTCAAGGTGTTAGCCAGCCAGATTACCGCTTTGCGGATTAATGAATCCGTCCATACACAATCTTTAACTAACCATGGAGTGTCGAAACGGGTTAATTCTGAGGCAGCTGGAGCATCCAGAATAAATTCTACATGATCAGATAACTGCAGGTAAGTAGCCGGCACATCTCCGGAGATTTCTCCTTCAACAGCCTTTTTTATTATAGAAGCTTTTTTACGGCTCCATGCCATTAAAATAATTTCTCTGGCTTTAAAAATAGTGCCAATTCCCATGGTAATGGCTTTGGTTGGCACGAAAGTCTTTCCACCGAAATCTCTGGCAGCATCTCTCCGTGTTAAATCATCCAAAGTAACCAATCGGGTTCCTGAGTTTGGTGCCGATCCTGGTTCGTTAAAACCAATGTGGCCGGTACGTCCAATACCCAGAATCTGAATATCTAATCCACCCAGATCGCCAATTTTCTTTTCATAATCCAGGCAGAACGCCGGAATGTCTTCAAGTGCCAGGGTTCCATCAGGAATATGAACATTATGCTTATCGATATCAATGTGATCGAAAAGATTTTCGTTCATAAACGTGACATAACTCTGGGCCGCGGTTGGCGCCATTGGATAGTATTCATCCAGGTTAAAAGTAATCACATTTTTAAAACTTAAACCCTCTTCTTTGTGCAGTCTCACCAGTTCGGCGTAAACTGCAATTGGGGTAACACCTGTTGCTAAGCCCAGTACTGCAGGTGTGTTACTTGCTTGTTTAGATTTAATGAGGTTGGCGATTCGGTGCGCCACATTAATCGAAGCAATTTTTGGATTTTCGAACACGCTTACGGGTAGTTTCTCGAAACGTGTCTCCTCCAGTAAATTTAATCTAGCCATTTTTCTTGTATGGTTTTTAATGTACGGAGCAGTAAAGATAGCAGTTATGCTCAATTTCTAATAAAGGTTATTTACTTTTATTGTCGGTATTTGAAATAAAATACCCAATCGCAGAAATAATCGGTAAATCATTTTAGTAAAATAGTTTTCACAGCATGAATCAGCAAATCCAAAACCTCTACTCAAAAGCAAATAAAGCAGAACGCCTCCTTATTGGTTTAATGAGTGGAACGTCTATGGATGGCCTGGACATTGCGCTTTGCAAAGTAAAAGGGAATGGAGCAGAGACGGATATCCGGGTATTGGAATTTAAAACCGCAGATTTTACAGCCGATTTTCGGGAGAAAATAAAAGCCGTATTCTCTAGAAAGGATGTCGATTTGCAATTGGTTTGCCTGATGAATGAACTGATTGCCGATACGCATGCAGCCCTAATTAATACTGCGCTTAAAGAATGGGGCTATAAAAATGAAGAAATTGATTTTATTGCCAGCCACGGACAAACGATTTTCCATGCGCCAAAATCATTGCATAAAATGGAAGATTATCCGAATGGAACGTTACAGATTGGTGATGGAGATCATATCGCGGTAAAGACAGGCATTATAACACTGTCTGATTTCAGGCAGAAGCATTTAGCAGCGGGCGGTGAGGGAGCGCCATTGGCCGTTTATGGCGATTACCTGATTTTTTCTAAAAAAGCGGAAGATCGGGTAATGTTAAACATCGGCGGGATAGCCAACTTTACTTATTTACCTGGCAATTTAAATGCTGATGAAATATTTTCTACAGATGTAGGTCCGGGGAATACACTGATGGATCAGTTTATGCAACAAAACTTTAAGCAGTTTTATGATAAAGATGGGGCAGTTGGTTTATCTGGGAATCTAAATCAGCATCTGTTAAACGCTTTGTTGAAGAATGAATTCTTCGATGCCGGTTTTCCGAAAACAACAGGACCAGAACTATTTAATCTGAATTACTTATTTGCAGCACAAAAACTTTCTGCTACAGAAAACATAGCTTTGGAAGATGTGATGGCAACTTTGTGCCATTTTTCTGCGCAAACAATTGCAGATGCCATTAAAAAATGTTTTGGTCAGGAGGCGCAGGCTCATGTTTTTATGAGCGGTGGCGGAATGCACAACCCTTTACTGGTACAATTATTAAAAGAAGAACTGCCGCAATCTCTATTTGCAACCACGGCAGATTTAGGGATTAATCCCGATGCGAAAGAAGCAGTACTCTTTGCCGTTTTGGCGAACGAAAGTATTTGTGGGGCGCCAATTGACTTCGGTGGAAGAAAAGGTATTCCTTCCGTTTGTATGGGGAAAATCAGTTTGCCTGAGTAGAAATATTTAGCTAAATATTTTACACATACCTAATTGCCTGGAATAAAAATTGGCTTTGTAGGTGATTTTATTAATTTTGTTTAACCCTAAACCAAATTTTATGGAAAAAACTTACCTAAAATGGTTGTCGAAATTATTTATGATTTCGATGATCCCATTTCTCCTGCTCCTGTTTACAGAAAGTACGCAGGCTCAAAATAAACGCCACACCATTAGTGGAAAAGTAACAGATGCAGCCAACAATACACCTATTCCTGGCGTAGTTGTTAAAATCCAGAATACAAATCTCGCCACCAGTACAAATGGAAATGGCGCCTATACTTTTTCGGTAGATTTAGCACCAGGAAGTTACCAGCTTTCTTTTTCGTTTGTAGGATATAAATCAGCCATACAACCGCTTGCTTTAAATGACAATACGACGGTGCAATTAAATGGAGTACTCAGCGGCGATGCAGTAGGCCTTGATGAGGTAATTGTAACCGGAACTTCTGCCGGAACAACCAGAAAAGAACTCGGTAGTTATGTGAGTACGGTAAAAGGTGATGACCTGAATAAGGCACCGAGTGGAAACGTATTATCTTCTTTGCAGGGAAAGACGGCAGGTGCACAAATTAGTCAAAATTCTGGTGATCCGGCCGGCGGCATGTCGGTTAGATTAAGGGGAATTAGTTCAGTCAACTCTTCTTCAGAGCCTCTTTATATCATTGATGGGGTAATTGTGAACAATTCTACCACCAGGGTAACCAATACTTCTGCCAATTTTGATGGTGGTAACGTGGTTGGAAGCATCGGGCAAAACAGAATGGTGGATATAAATCCAGCAGATATCGATCGGATCGAAGTTTTAAATG
The DNA here is from genome assembly GCF_034045265.1 of Pedobacter sp. CFBP9032. Lineage (NCBI taxonomy): Bacteria > Pseudomonadati > Bacteroidota > Sphingobacteriia > Sphingobacteriales > Sphingobacteriaceae > Pedobacter > Pedobacter sp. CFBP9032. Next base: position 445,530 of record NZ_JAXCWE010000004.1, read on the forward strand.
GTGCAGCTGCTGCGGCTATTTATGGCTCTCGTGCCAATTCTGGTGTTATTCAGATTTTTACTAAAAGAGGGGCGAGTGGCAAAGCGCAGGTAACTTTCAACACCAGTTTAACAGTGAGCGAGTTGCGGAAACAAATTGAAGTAAACCAGTCGCCGATTAAATTTGGAGGTTCCGTAAATTCATTTACTCAGGATGTAATTCAAACCGTTGTCACTCCTCCGGCTACTACAGCGGCCTTATTAACCAATACCACACCAGTTACCCGATACAATTATCAGGATTATATTTTTCAAACGGGCTATGGATCTGATAACACAGTTTCCATCAGTGGCGGTACGGATAATACAAAGTTTTACACTTCAGCCAGCTATTTCACCAATCAGGGGATCATCAAGAACACTGACTTTACCCGATATAATCTCCGTGCGAATATCGACCAGAAAATTACCGATTGGGCATCATTGAGTGTAGGGATGAACTACATCAGAAGTGCGGCTAATGAAAAACCAGATGGGAATTCATTCTTTTCTCCAATGAATTCGGTCACCATTATTGGTAATTTTCATGATATTTTTGCCCGGGATGCCAATGGAAATTTATTGCCTGTAGGTGAGCGTGGAAGAGTTAATCCGGTTTCCGTAATTGAAGATATTAAACAACGCCAGGAAACAAACAGAATCATTTCCAGCGCTAATTTGAAACTTTACCCGGTAAAAAACCTGACATTAAACTTCTTACTCGGTGTTGATAATTCTGGTGCAAATGGTTCCACTTATATTCCGCCGTATGCCTATAACGTAAATCCAGATTTTTTTGGTGGTGGCGCATCACTAGATGGCACATTGAATGGCTATGCCAGTACAGCCAGCAACAATGCATTCCAGTTTAATAATGAAATCAACGCCACTTACCAATCGCAAATTTCAGATAAAATTGCTTCAACCACACAGTTGGGTTACTCTTTTCAATACGAACAAACGCGTTACCAATTGGTTAACGGCCGTGGTTTAGCACCGCTGATTGAAACCGTAAATGCTGCGGCAACGCAATTACCAAGTGTTGATGGCAGAACGCAACTATCGGTAAGCGGAGGCTACCTGCAGCAAACGTTTAAATACAAAGATCATTTGTTTTTAACAGGGGCAGTTCGGGTAGATCAGTCTACGGTTTTTGGAGCTGATAACAGAACGCAAACTTATTTCAAAGGGAATGGAAGTTATGTGTTATCATCTGCAGATTACTGGAAAAACCTGGGCGTTTCTTCCTGGTGGGATACCTTTAAAATCAGGGCCGCTTATGGCGAATCAGGTAATTTAACGGGTATCGGGGCCTACGATCGAATAAATGCTTACAGTACACAATCCTTTTTGGGTAGGGCATCGTTGTTTTCGAGTGCAACCCTGGCCAATGAAAATGTGAAACCAGAACGTCAGCGGGAATTGGAGTTAGGTACCGATTTATCATTTTTTAAAAACAGGTTAGGCTTGCAGTTTAACTGGTATAATAAAAAAGTGAGCGATTTACTAATTGCCAGTGTAACCGCGCCAACAACCGGGTTTTCGAGTTTCTTAGATAACATTGGCTCTTTAAGAAATAAAGGGATTGAGTTGGTGCTAAATGCGACACCTTTAAAAGCCAAAGATTTTAGCTGGAACACCACTGTGGTTTTCAACAGAAATAGAAACCAGGCGCTAAATGTAGGTGGATTGAGGTTATTTGCCACCAATCCGGGTGCGCCGGTAGCCATTATTGATGGCGAAGCAATCGGCGTTTTTTATGGAACCTTTTTCGCCCGCAATGCGGATGGAAGTTTGTTAACCAACGCCGCCGGAATTCCTCAGCTAGAGCGTGGAATTCAAACTTCGGCAACTGAATTTACGCCACAGCGTGGGGCCAATGGCTTGCCTACAGGAACCACTTTACGTAAGGTGCTGGGTAATCCGAACCCAGATTATACCGCTTCTTTTGTAAATGATTTTACCTATAAAAAGTTTAATCTGCACGTACAGTTAGATGCAGTACAGGGTGGTGATGTGTGGAACGCAGACTGGAGAACACGTCAGGGTGTGGGTAATGGAAAAGTGGCCGAAGCAGAACAAACCGGACAATTACCAAGAGGTTATGTTGCTGGCGTTTATGCCACAGAAGAATGGCGGATTGATGATGGATCTTTCGTGAAATTGAGAGAAATTTCTTTAAGTTACAATGTTGGTAAGGTGAAATACCTGAGGGATTTAACCATCACGCTAAGTGGAAGGAACCTGGTATCATGGGATAATTACAAAGGATATGATCCTGAAGTTAATTCAGGTGGTCAGTCTACCATTTTACGGAACATCGACTTTGGTTCGGTGCCAATTCCAAGAACCTTTAGTTTAGGTTTACAAGTTAAATTTTAATCGATAAAGGAAAAATTTATGAAAATTTTAAGATATAACACCTCAAAATATATAACCTGCATTGCGCTTTCCTGGGCAGTCTGTTTATCTTCCTGTACAAAAGAATATCAGGATCCTTCCAGGGCAAAAACAGATGTTGCTTTAACTACTCAGCAAGGTTTAACAGCAGTTGCAATTGGTTTGCAAAGGGTTTATACTTTAAGTAGAACGAGCGTGATGTTTAATGCTGTTGCCGCAAATGGCTTTGTAACGAATGAATTTTCTTTACTGAATTCAGGAAATATTCCTGAGTTGCAGTTAAATACAGGTGGAGCCGCGGTAGACGGAACCAATACCATTTTATTTAACCTTTGGACGAGTGCCAACAAGATTATTTACGATGCGGATTTAGTGATTTCCAATGCGAATAACCTTGGTGATAAGGGTTATGCATCTGGCCTGATTGCCTATTCGAGCATTTTTAAAGCACTTGCTATTGGAAATTTATCTCAATATTGGGAAAGGATTCCGGATGGCACAGGTAAAAATGTTGCCTTCATTAGCCGGAGTGCTGGTTTTGCAAAAGCCATTTCGGTATTGGATAATGCACTGACAACAATTGCAGCCAATCCGATTTCAACAGGTTTCAACTCAAATGTTCCAGCCATTAATATCGTAAATACCATCCATGCGCTAAAAGCAAGGTATGCGTTGTTTTCAGGGAATTATGCGCTGGCCTTCACAGAAGCAAATTCGGTAGATTTAACCCGGGCATCCGCTTTTAATTTTGATGCCACTTCACCTAATGTTTTGTTTACTGTCATCTCCTCAAACAATGTTTTTCAGCCGTTAAATTCAAATTTAGGTTTAACCGGGAAGAATGTTCCTGATGCTGCAGACAGGAGAATCCCGTTCTATACGGTGTTGGTTGGAAACCCTGCAACACTTAGAATGGCTGGTTTTGCCACGGCAACGTCAACACCTTTCCCTATTTATTTACCAGGAGAAATGACTTTAATTAAAGCAGAAGCTTATGCCCGTCAATCAGATTTTCAGAATGCTTTAATGGAACTAAATAAAGTGGTTACCAAAACGACTGATGTTTTTGGAGTCACCGCTGCTTTGCCTGCGTTAACAGGCCCATATACGCAACAACAATTGCTGGATTTGATTTATAAAAATCGTTCAATTGAATTATATGCTTCAGGTTTAAAAATTGAAGATATGCGAAGATTCAATCAGCCAGTTGCAGACCGGAAACGGAACTTTTTTCCTTATCCATTCCAAGAAAGAGATAATAATACCAATACACCTGCAGATCCGGCTTTTTAACATTATCCGTCATTGGATGAATACCTAGCAACTTAGCTATATTCATCCGATGACTTATAGCTAGCCTATTCCTGTGTCTTCCAAGTTTCCGTATCCGTCATCGGATGAATACCTAGCACCTTAGTTATATTCATCCGATGACTTATAGCTAGCCTATTTCTTTGTCTTCCATGTTTCCGTATCCGTCATCGGATGAATACTTAGCACCTTGGCTATATTCATCCGATGACTTATAGCTAGCATTTTTCTATTTTTTCCAAGTTTCCGTGGCAAATTAATACCCGATTTAACTTCGCTCTATTTTCTATTTAAAACCCTCTTCCTATAAAATATTAACCTTTTTAGATTGATAACCTGCTAACGATGTGTGGTCTTCGTCCAATTCAGTAATCAGGTAGCTGATACTTTCGATATGGCAAACCCTTAATCTGAGTGCAATATCCAGTTTTTCTGAAATACACAAAACAGCTGTTTTTTTGGCAGCTGCCAGCATTGCTTTTTTAAGTTGATTAATCTCCCAGTTGGTATCGGTTAAGCCTTCTTCAGGGTGAATAGCACTCGTTCCCATGAGGCATAAATCAGCTTTAAGTTCAGAAAGTTGGGTAATTACCTGTCCCCCATAAGTAACCTGAGAGTTTTTGGAAAACAAACCACCAATCAAAATCACTTCAATGTTATTGTATTTTGCCAGTTCTACCGCAACTAAAGGGCTAATGGTAAAAAAAGTGGCTTCAATATTTTGAGGAAGTTGCTTAACAAACTCTAAAATAGTTGTACCGCCACCCGTTAACACCACCATGCCATCTTTAATCAGATTCACTGCTTTTTTAGCAATGATGATTTTGCTATCCCGGGCATAAACCGTGCTGTCATCGAAAGAACTGTGGTAAGATTTAGACAATGCACCGCCATGAACCTTAAAAAGCAATCCATCATCAACCAGTTCCTGTAGGTCTCTTCTAATGGTATCTTCAGAGACATTCAGCAATTGAACCAGATCTGAAGTCAGCACGCGGTTGTGCAAATTAATCTGGCGCATAATAAAATCGTGGCGTTCTTTTTTGAGCATACTGGGTTTAGTTTTTCAATGGTAAATATAGGATTTATTTGTTTTGCGTGTTTTTGCGTTTTATTGCAATTATATATCGGTAATGTTATGATAAAATCTTTGTTATTTGTTTTTTAAGTGAAAAACATTTATGATATTAGCTAAATATTGGTAAATAATGCGTGATTGTGCGTGTTTTGAAGATATAGGCAAACAACAATTAATCAACTAAACTCATTTCATTTCATCTTAAACTGGGCAGTTTATGAAAAAAAGACTACTACTAACTATTATTGGTACCTTTTTGTTGCTGGCGCATGCCATCGCGCAACAAATCACCGTTACGGGTAAGGTATCATCCACCGATGGGCCAATTCCCGGGGTTTCCATCCGGGTAAAGGGAACCACCACCGTTGCACAAACCAATGGCGACGGAAATTATTCAGTAAAGGCACTAAAAACTGATGTGTTGCAATTTACTTATGTGGGTTTTAGAACTCAGGAAAAGACTGTGGCTAACAATTTAACTATCAATGTGGTACTCGCTTCCGATGCTAGTAATCTCGACGATATAATTGTGACTGCGCAAGGGATTGAAAGATCTACCCGATCTTTAGGTTATTCTACACAAACGATTAAGGGCGGCGAGGTTGCGCAAACCCAGCGTGATAACTTTCTAAATGCACTACAAGGTAGAGTTGCAGGCGCAACCATTACGCCGACAAATGGTACACCAGGTGCTTCAGCAACCATGATTATCCGTGGTGGGGTTTCGCTGGATGGAGATAATCAACCGTTATTCGTAATTGATGGTTTACCCATTTCAAACCGTACGTTTAGCGAATACAATTTGGTTGGACAAGGAACTTTTAATCGCCAGAATGATTATGGTAACCGTGCTATGGATATTAATCCAGAGGAGATTGAAACGATTACCATCTTAAAAGGCCCCGAAGCTGCGGCACTTTATGGTACTCAGGGTGCATCCGGAGCGGTAGTAATTACCACTAAAAAAGCTAAATCAGGAACTTCTAGAGTGACTTATAATAACTCTTTTCGCGTAGAAACTGCCTATAGATTTCCTGATGTTCAATCTGTTTATGGTGGTGGTGCAGGCGGTTTTTTTGATGATGAGGTGCGGACAAGAACCTACTTCGGGGCTAAAATTCCTGACAACAGAACTGTTTATGATAATGTTGGCAATTTTTATAAGACTGGTTTTACCCAAAAGCATAATGCCTCAATAGAAGGGGGGAGCGAAAAACTTTCGGTAAGAACGTCATTAGGTTATACCAACCAAACGGGCGTTGTTCCGGGTACAGACTTCAATACTTTAAATGGAAAGCTAAGTGTTACTTCTACCATTAGTGATAAGTTGAAAATGAATGGTTCAATCAATTTCATTAATTCTAAAACCAACAAAACTTATAAAGGTGCAAGTAGCCCCATGTTAAGTTCATTAACCTGGCCATTAGTTGATGATATGCGGAATTATTTAACCGCTACCGGAGATCGCAGAACCATTACCGGAAGTCAAAGTCTCGAGCTTGATAATCCATACTGGGCGGTTGAAAAAAATCCGAACTGGGAAAAAAGTAACAGGATGCTTGCCAACTTTGGAATGGATTATGTGCCAACAAAGTGGTTAAGTATTACAGCCAGAGGTGGTGCCGATATTAATGCCGGGCAGGGCTTATCTGCCTATCATCCTCAATCTTACGAAGCCAATAAAGTCGGCACAACCTATTTGGGTGGTGGTATAAATACCTATAATACCAATGAACGTTTATATAATGCAACCTTAATCGCTACCATTAAGAAAGACTTCGGTAAGTTTAAACCGGTATTCCGTATCGGCGGAGATTTAACTGATGCTTCTTATCAGACCAATGCACAGTTCGGAACAAGATTTTATCAGCAGAATTTCTACAGTATGAATAATACTGATCCAACAACACAACGCGTAGCCTATGCTGATGAGTTAAAGAGAAAAGTAGGTGCTTTGGCGGTTGCGGAGTTAGGATATGATGATTTATTATATTTAACCTTAACTGGAAGACAGGATTTTTCTTCTACTTTACCGATTAAAAACTACAGTTTCTTTTATCCGGCAAGTTCATTAAGTTTTGTGTTTTCAGATCTTGCCCCCCTTAAAAAACTAACCTGGTTATCATTCGGTAAATTAAGAGCTTCTTACGGTCAATCTGGGAAAGATGCTAGAAACGCTTACGTCACCAGAACTAAATTAGTTGCGCAAACAACTACAGGCGGTGGTTTCGCTACCGATGTAACGGCTGGAAACCCTGATCTGGAAGCTGAGTTTAGTACCATGGCTGAGGGCGGAGTGGAAGTTGGGTTGTTTAATAACCGTTTATCATTCGATTTTTCTTACTACAATACTGTTTCCAATAAACAAATTACAGCACCTAGATTAAGTTATGCAACAGGTGCCATTCTAGGCTACATCAATAGTGGAAAAATTCGCAAGCGTGGGTTTGAATTATTGGTGAAAGGTAATCCGATTAAAACAACAAATTTTAGCTGGGATGTTTCAGCAAACTTTGCAAGAGATCGTGGGAATATTTTAGAGTTGCCAGCTGGTCAGGACGTGTTTTATGTATCAGATAGCTGGTTATATGATAATGTAAGGGCACAGTACACTGTTGGTCAGTCGCTTTCTGCATTTGCAGGTATTGACTATTTAAGGAATAATGCCGGGGAGGTTTTGATTAATCCTCAAAATGGGATGCCCATTAAAGGAACGAACTTTACACCAATTGGTGATAGAGCACCAGATATTTCTATAGGCTTAACTAATAGCTTTACGTATAAAAACTTTAACTTATCTTTTTTACTTGATATGAGAAAAGGTGGGGATATTTACAATGCCACAGAGTTCTATTTGTATTCAAGAGGGATGTCTAAACTTACCTTAGATCGTGAAGTTCCACGTGTAATTACAGGTGTATTGAAAGATGGTTTGGAAAATAGTGCTAATCCAACTAAAAATAATATCATCGTGACGCCATACATCACTACATCTTATTATTCTACTTTTTATAATACCAGGGATTTCTTACAAGAAGACGTGAACTGGATCAGGTTAAAGGATATCACCCTATCTTATAATTTACCTAAAAGTGTATTTGCGAAGAGTAATGTATTTAAAAGCGCCAGTGTGTTTTTTACTGGAACTGATCTATTGTTAATTACGAACTATAAAGGCGTAGACCCACAGGTTAATGGTTTAAGCGCTGCCGCTGGCGGATTAGGAGGAACAGGGATTGACTTCGGCTCGTTTGGGCAACCACGCGGCTATAACTTTGGTTTAAGAGTTGGTTTTTAATTGTTAGAAAAATGAAAAAGATATATATAGTAATCGCGGTATTAGCAGTGTTTGTTTCTGCAGGCTGCAAAAAGTATCTGGACGTAAATATCGATCCGGCTACACCACAAACACCTGAAAGCAAAACCTTAACTCCGCCTTTATTCGCGCAAATGGAAAGAGGCATTCAATTTGACTCGAGATACCTGGGTGGGGTAATTCAATATTTCGGAGGAGCTGTTAATGTTGGCGAAAACCACGGCTGGATTCCAGGTAGCGATGCGATGGGAGAAATCTGGCGAACCAATTATTATGGGCTAGGTGCAAATCTAAATCTCATTATAGAAGATGCTCAGGCAAAACAAGAATACAATTTTATCGGTTTAGCGCAGGCATTAAAGGCCTGGAGCTGGCAAACTACAACCGACTTTCATGGCGAAATTATTTTAAAACAGGCCTATGAACCGAATCGTTTTGTATTTGATTATGACAAACAGGAAGATGTATATGCAGAAGTTGTTAGATTGGCTAATGAATCAATTGCAAACTTCTCCCGTACCGACGGAACTGGAAGTACGGCAAAAATGAGCCCTTCAGATTTGATTTATGCCGGAGATAATTCCAAATGGATCAAATTTAATTATGGTGTATTAGCTAGAAATGCCAGCAACCTGATTAACAAAGCAAACTATAATCCTACTAAAGTTATTGAGTATGTAGATAAAGCTTTATCAAGCAATGCTGACAATTTTATTGTACCAAATATAGGATCTACATCAGCCAATGGTAATTTTTTTGGTCCGCTACGGGCAAATTTAGCATCCTATCGGCAAACCAGAATGATTGTTGGCTTACTTGATGGAACCTATTTTACAGGTGTACCGGGAAGTATCTTAGATCCTCGGATCTCGACAATGATTACACCTTCTGCCGATGGTGTGTATAGGGGTACAAGTCCTGGAATAGGCGATCCCGGAACGGCGGCCTTAAGAAATCAAATTCCTAACCCATGGGGTGTACTGGCATCAGCAAATCCAGGGGCCGGAACAGGTAAATATCTTTTTAAAGATAACGTCGGATTCCCGATTATGACCTATGCAGAAATGCAGTTTATTAAAGCTGAAGCAGCATTTCGAAATGGAAACCCATCATTAGCCCATAGCGCTTACTTGAATGGAATTAATGCCAGTATTGATTTCGTAAGTGGCCTTGGCACAGCTATCACTACCAGTCAAAAAACGGCTTACCTGGCAAGTGCTGCGGTAAAACAAACACCAGCAGCGTTAACTCTGCGAGACATTATGTTGCAAAAATATTTGGCATTATACGGATATGGTTTTGTAGAAACTTGGAGCGATTTGCGTAAGTACAATTATAATACAGGTGATGCAAAAGGCAATAACCCTTATGTTGGAGTATTTATTTTTCCATCAGCATTTTATGCTGATAACGGAGGCAAGCCGGCGCAACGTTATCGTCCTAGATATAATTCAGAGTATTTATGGAATGTAGCAGCCTTGAAGGTAATTGGAGCCGATCAACCAGATTATCATACTTACAAAATGTGGTTTTCTCAACCTTAACTTAATATTATTATGAAAAAGATATGCTATTTATTAATTGCTGTAATCAGTGCATTTACGGCATGCAAAAAAGATGATTTAGTAGAAACAACACCCTATACAAAGATAGAAGTCGGCGATCCTGCTTACTCTTTTCTCAGGTTCATTAACGTCACACCCGGAAGTCCAAATATTAATTATTATTTAAATAATACGAGATTTACTGGTGCTTATAATGCGCTTAGCGGAGAAACTGGATTCGGCTATAATACTATCTTTCCCAACTTGTCGGGGCAGTATCTACCGATAACTCCTGGCGCCAATAAGATTGATGCAAAAATAGTTTCATCAGCAACGGTAGATAAAGACTTAAATGTCTTAACTGCAAATATCAATACCAACGCAGGTAAATACTATACCTTATTTACTACTGGTACCTATAATACAACTGATAAGAAGATTACTTCGTCCTATTTGTTAGAAGAAGTGAGGCCAGTTTTAGATACTACAAAAGTTTTTGTGAGGTTGGTAAACCTATATAGTGGCGGACCTGCAGCAATCGATATGATTCAGAGAAGTACCGGGCAAGTGCTTATTTCAGGCGTCGCTTATGGCTCGGCATCACCATTTATCGAAATTCCATTACCAGGACAAGCCAATATTTATCAGTTTAATAACGCGGGTACAGTAACGCCAGTTTCGCCGGGGCAATTAACCGCCACACTGACAAAGGGCCAGGCTTATACATTTATTCTAAGGGGCGTAGCGGGTTCTACTACTACGCCATTTAGCCTCAGTACTTACACTTCTTTTTATTAATTCTATCTCAATGGAAAGACAAGGTGCTCAACCTGATCTTTCCATTGAGCTTCTTTCTACAATATCTTAAACCCTAAACTCAACTGAAATAAGTTAGGTTTCTGGCTATATTTCTCACTCTTACTAATATTTGATAAACCCGCTTCGTAACGTAAATCGACAGAAATTGCACCAACATCCACACCAGCACCTGCCTGAAGGCCCAGTGCCTGGTTTTTATAGTTGTCGAAATCTGTAGCCTGTTGATAAGCAGAACTAAAACTCGAATTCTCATCCAGGATAAAGGAAATAACCGGTCCGGCCATTACCCTGAAATTTAAATTTTTAGCGCCGAATTTCGTTCCCAATAGCACCGGAACATCTAAGGTGGTGAACCTTACTTTACCTTCTGCAGCCACCTCATTATTGTTGTTATTGGTAAAGCTGATAAATTTATTGCCTTTGCTACCAATATAAGCTTCGGGCTGTACATAAAAACTCGCACCACCAATCCGTGCCCAGGCACCAACCTGGTAACCTAAACGGTTTTCTTCACTCGCAAAATCAGCATTGAGTTTGGCTAAGTTTACACCTGCTTTAACGCCCAGGTTAAAGGTTTGTGCTTGTGCTGTTGCCCAACCAAGGGTTAGGAGAACAATAGGGAGGATAAATTTTTTCATTTTCTTAGCATTTAATTTTGTGTGTTTATCTAATTGGATAGATAACGACGTTTTAACAGATTTATCGTGCAAAGCATTCGTGAAATCTCTGTTTTTTCCCATCAGCAGATAAAAAGATACCATTGTGAACAAATATTTTTTACTTTTGCATCAAATAAAATCTGCTATGGCTAACTTTCAACTTACCGCTGAAACCGCATTTAAAGTAAAAACAAAGTTCTTAAGGAAATACCGCGACTTAGCCAATGAGCCATTGGATTTTACCCCAGGTAAAGAAGATGAATTAATCTTGGATTTAATGCGTTTAGTAAAACGCGACCGCACCTATATCGAATTTACCATCCAAAAAGCACTAGCAGATACCAAAGGCAACAGACTTTAGTTTTCCAGGCGCTCAAAACACTCTTCTTTATTCGTAAAGCTTTATTTGGCTATACCTTAATAAGTATTTTTTAATATTTATCTCTTTTTGTACATTTACACCTGTACGATTAAGAAATGCTATCCGTATAAAATGTAATATGCTATATCAGAAATATAGTGTGCAGCATGATAAGCTTATCTTGCCGATGATCTTATTTCGTAAATACCATTAAATATAGCTGAACCGATGAAAAATTTGAAATATGCTCTTTTAGCCACAGGATTTAGCATCGCTATACTATCTTTTTCTTTCAAGGAAGATTTATTTCTGGTATCCAAAAACCTCGATATCTTCGCCTCCCTTTACAAGGAAATTAATATCAATTATGTTGATGATACCAATGCGCCTCAACTAATGAAAACGGGCATTGATGCCATGTTAGAAAGTTTAGATCCCTACACAGAATACGTTCCTGAATCTGAAATTGAAGATTATAAGCTTAAATATGTAAGTACACAATATGGCGGAATAGGTGCCAGTACCATTATTATTGATGGCAAACTTTTCATTAATGAAGTGAGCGAAGGTTATCCTGCCTTTAAGGAAGAAGTTAAAGCCGGAGACCAGGTTGTAAAAATAAATGGCATCGAGGTAAAGGGCAAAGAAAGAGCTCAGATCAGTCAGTTACTGCGCGGACCGAAAGGCACTCCGGTAGATCTGATGATGATGAGGGAAGGAAAAGAATTCACGAAGAAAATCATTCGAGAAGAAATAAAACAACCAAACGTATCTTATTCAGGCATGGTAGGAGATGGGATTGGCTACATCAAGCTGGATAAATTCTTGGAAAATTCCGGTCAGGAAGTAAAAGATGCGTTACTAAACATCAATAAGGAAAATCCAAAAGGAATTATTTTAGACCTTCGGAATAATGGTGGTGGAATTCTACAAGAAGCCGTTAAAATTGTAAATCTATTCGTTAACAAAGATCAGCTGATTGTAACCCAAAAAGGGAAAAATATCGAGAAAACAATTGCTTACAAAACACAGTTTCCACCGGTTTCTGTTAATGTACCTTTGGTGGTGCTGGTGAATATAAATTCGGCTTCAGCGTCAGAAATTGTAGCCGGTTCTTTGCAGGATCTGGATCGGGCGATAGTGGTAGGGCAGCGCAGTTATGGGAAAGGATTGGTGCAGCAAACGTTTAATTTGCCTTACAACAGCATGGTGAAAGTAACTGTTGCAAAATATTATACGCCATCTGGCAGGTGTATCCAAAAGCTTGATTATGCACACCGCAACGCCGATGGGCTGGTAGAAAGATTTGCTGATTCTACCATGGCGATGTTTCAAACCAAAGCTGGTAGAAATGTTTACAGTGGCAACGGTGTTTATCCCGATGTAGTGGTAAATGCCGATAAATTAAGTCCGGTTACGATCTCGATGATTAATAAGAATCTGTTTTTCAACTATGCCAATCAGTATAGAAAAAGTAATCCCAAGCTCGAATCTGCGAAGGCTTTTCAAATTTCTGACGCCGATTATACTGCTTTTGTAAATGGCCTGGCAGATAAAGATCTTACTTACCAGAGCAAGACAGAAAGATTGCTTTCAGATTTGCGTATCGAAGCAGAGAAAGAAAATAAATCTGCGGAAGTAAAAGCCGATCTTGAAAATTTAAAATATAAGCTTACCATCTCCAAAAAAACAGATGTAACTACACATAAATCGGAAATTAAAAGAATATTGGAAACCCAAATTGTAAGCCGATATTTCCATGAAAAGGGCAGGATAGAGCAAAGTTTTCAATATGATAAGGAGCTGATTGCAGCAAAATCCTTATTTGGTAATCAGCCACAAATGTTAGCTATTCTGAAGGGTGATGGAAATTACAAAGTGATTGGAAAACCAATGAAGGAAACCGCATCTGTAGATTAAACCTAAGCCAAACCTATTGTCTCCAAATGAAAAAATTAATAATAACTGCATTTTGTTTGGTACTAAGCTGTTTTTCAAATGCCCAAAATTATACCCCTACAGCAGATAATCTAAAACAAAGAGTTTGGTTTAGTAATGCCCACCTGGGTTTGTTTATTCATTGGGGGCCTTTTAGTATACCTGGCAGTGGCGAATGGGTAATGAATGAAAGGAAACTTACCGTTCAAAATTATACCAATCTTCAAAATTTTTTTAATCCGGTCGATTTTAATGCTGAGCAATGGGTAACCATGGCAAAATCAGCGGGTATGAAATACATTACGCTGATTACGCGGCACCATGATGGTTTTAGTATGTGGGATACTAAATACTCGGATTTCAATATCATGAATACGCCGTATAAAAAAGATATAGTCAAAATGATGGCGGATGAGTGCCACAGGCAGGGAATAAAGTTATACCTGTATTATTCATTATTAGATTGGCGAAGGGAAGATTACCCACATGAAACCGGCCGCACGGGTCAGTATTCAGGTAGAAAGGGTAATGGCGACTATGCCAGCTATCTTGCTTTTATGAAAAACCAGTTAACCGAATTGTTAACCAATTACGGCGAAATTGGAGGCATTTGGTTTGATGGTCACTGGGATCAGACCGCACCTGAAGGAGCAAGCGACAGGACATCGCGAATTGATTGGAAATATGAAGAAATTTATGGCTTAATCCATCAGCTTCAGCCTCAATGTATGATTGGTAATAACCATCATTTAATGCCTTTCGCAGGTGAAGATTTTCAGATGTTTGAACGTGACCTCCCTGGTGAAAACAAGTCGGGATTTAGTTTTCAGCAGGCTTCGGATAAACTACCTTTAGAAACCTGCGAAACCATTTCAAACTCGTGGGGGTATAATTTAAATGATACGCTTTATAAATCGAAAAAAGACCTTGTACATATGCTGGTTAAGGCTGCGGGTTTAGGTTCAAACCTTTTGTTAAACATCGGTCCGATGCCCAATGGTAAAATTCAGCCCGAATTTAAGGATCGTTTGGCTGGTTTAGGCGATTGGCTTAAAATTTATGGTGAAAGCATTTATGGTACCCGGGGCGGATATTTAAAACCACAAGCCTGGGGCAGCGTTACGCAAAATGATCAAAAGATTTATATCCACATTTTGGATGGAAAAACAACCACACTTGGGTTACAAGATTTTCCCGCAAAGAAAATCTGGAAAGCCTATTTACTCGGTGATAAAAGTAAAGTGAATTATACCTTTAAAAAATCTCATCTGGAAATAAAAACAGCTTTAAATGCTGCTGAGCCAGATCAGGTAATTGTTTTAGAGATTAAAAAATAGTTGCAAATTACTTTTTAAGGGTTTGCTGTTAATTCTTTGTTACTTATACTTGAAATTTACGTAAAACGTTTTACTTTTAGGCTTTTAAAATTTATTGTAGGAAATTATAAGCACATGCAATTCAGGAAAATCTCATCCATTCTATTATTAACATCCGCTCTGTTTACCAATGACGTTTTTTCTCAGAAAAAAAACAGTCTAACCCAATTCGTAGACCCTATTATAGGTTCTGCAAAACATGGGCATGTCTTTGTTGGTGCCAATGTACCTTTTGGTGCTGTACAATTAGGGCCAAACAACATTTTTGAAGGTTGGGACTGGTGCAGTGGATACAATTATGTGAGCAATACGATTACTGGTTTTTCGCATACCCACTTAAGCGGTACCGGAATTGGGGATTTAGGCGACATTTCCATTATGCCTGCCACTGGAGAAACTATGCTACAGAAAGGTAAAAAAGGCGATGAAGATAATGGATATCTTTCCAAATTCTCGCATAAAAATGAAGTGGCAAAAGCCGGTTATTACAGTGTGTTGCTTGATAAATATAAAATCAAAGCAGAATTAACCAGTACTGAACGTGTTGGTTTTCATCAATATACATTTCCTAAAAATGCCGTTAAACCTCATTTAATTATCGATTTGGTTGAAGGTATAGGTTGGGATGAAGTAACAAATACTTCATTTAAACAGGTTGATGCTACAACCATTGTTGGAAACAGGAATTCAAAAGGCTGGGCGAATGATCAGCGTTTATATTTTGTAATTAAATTATCTCAGCCGGTTAAAAACTTTGCTATCTATGAAGATGATCAGTTAAAAAAAGGAATGCAGTTGGAGGCTAAAAAATTGAAAGCCGTAGTTGATTTTGCATCAATCAATTCTAATAAATTACAAATTAAAGTAGCCATTTCTCCTGTAAGCATTGATAATGCCCTGTTAAACTTGCAGACAGAATTACCTGGATGGGATTTCGCATCGACCGTTAAAGCAGCAGATGCCAAATGGGAAAAAGAACTAGCTAAAGTAGCCATAGATGCATCTGCAACAACTAAAAAGATTTTCTATACGGCTCTTTTTCATACCATGACTGCGCCATCTTTATTTAATGATGTAAATAAGGATTATTTAGGAACAGATAAAAAGGTACACAAAAATGCCAGTTTTAATAACCTGACTACCTTCTCCCTTTGGGATACTTACCGTGCCGCGAACCCTTTATACACTATTCTTCACCAGGATAAAGTGAGCGATGTGGTGAACACCATGTTGGCCATTTATAAAGAACAGGGAAAATTACCAGTTTGGCATTTAATGGGTAATGAAACCAATACCATGGTGGGTTATCATGCAGTACCTGTTGTAGTAGATGCCTATTTAAAAGGATATCGTGGTTTTGATGCAGATCTTGCATTTGAAGCTGTTAAACAGTCTGCCATGCAGAAAACAGATGGCATTGATTACATTCAAAAGCTAAAGTATATTCCAGCAGACAAAGTGAATGAATCCGTTGCAAAAGCATTGGAGTATGCGATTGATGATTATTGCATAGCCATGTTTGCAAAAGCTTTAGGTAAAACGGAAGATTATAATTACTTCAGTAAAAGAGCA
This sequence comes from Pedobacter sp. CFBP9032, assembly GCF_034045265.1. Taxonomy (NCBI): domain Bacteria; kingdom Pseudomonadati; phylum Bacteroidota; class Sphingobacteriia; order Sphingobacteriales; family Sphingobacteriaceae; genus Pedobacter; species Pedobacter sp. CFBP9032. The sequence goes on from NZ_JAXCWE010000004.1 coordinate 461,921, forward strand.
GGTCTTTACAGGGAATACTTTGACAGTGATGTTCAATTTATGAGAGGTAAGTTAGCGGATGGAAAATGGAGATCGCCATTTAGTCCGGTAGCCGCTAAACATCGCGAAGACGATTATACAGAAGGAAACGCCTGGCAATATACCTGGTTGGTGCCTCAGGATGTAGAAGGATTAATTAATTTATTTGGTGGCGATAAACCATTTGTAAACAAATTGGATTCGTTATTTATTGTTCCTGCAGCCTTAGGTGAAAACAGTTCGCCTGATATTTCAGGTTTAATCGGTAACTATGCTCAGGGTAACGAACCAGGGCATCATATCCCATACCTATATGCCTATGCTGGTCAACCTTGGAAAACAGCAGATCTAATCCGTAAAATCGACAAAGATTTCTATTCGGCACAACCTGATGGTTTATGTGGAAACGAAGATGTTGGACAAATGAGTGCCTGGTATATCTTTTCTTCTTTAGGCTTTTACCCTGTCAATCCGGCAAATGGTGCTTACGTTTTCGGTACGCCATTAGTTAAAAATGCAACGATTAATTTGCCAAATAATAAGACCTTTACGATTAACGTAGTTGGTAACAGTGCAGAGAATAAATACATTCAGCGTATTTTATTAAATGGGCAGGCTTACACTAAATCTTTCATTCTGCATAAAACCATTGTAGATGGTGGAAACATTAGAATTTACATGGGCAATACGCCATCAAAGGGATGGGGCATAGCTGCGAGTGACCGACCAGTTTCAGGAAAGTAAACTAAGTCATCGTCATCGGATGAGTATTTATCCGATGACATCAAAAAATATTTAACATTATAAATGATATGAGAAGAATACTTCTATCCTTTTTGATCTTTGCAAACCTAACTTCATTTGCACAACAGCGTTACGAACTAAATTCTGGCTGGGTATGCAATAATATAAAAGAAGTGAAAGCAGATGGCGTACAACTATCTAACAGTGGCTTCTCACTAAATAACTGGATGCCGGCTACTGTTCCAGGAACTGTTTTAACCACGTTGTTAAACAATAAAAAAGTTCCTGATCCATTTTATGGCATGAACAATGAAAAAATTCCTGATGTATACCATACCGGGAATGATCATTACACTTATTGGTTCGTTAAAGATTTTACAGAAAAAGCCATTGGCAATGAGCAGGTATGGTTACAATTTCGCGGGATTAACTACAAAGCAGAGTTTTACCTGAACGGGAAGAAGTTAAATCCGAAAACGCATGAGGGAATGCATATCCGTGCGGAATATAACATCACAAAATTCTTGTCGCCAACAGGCAAAAACAGGTTAGCCGTAATTGTTTATCCACCAGATTTTCCTGGTAATCCAAATGGAGGCCAGGGTGGAGATGGAACCATTGCGAAAGGATTAACTACCCAGTATACCGCAGGGTGGGATTGGATTCAACCAACCCGCGACAGAAATACGGGAATCTGGGATAAGGTAACCATCGAGAAAACTAAAGCCATCAATGTGAAAAATCCACATGTGGTAACATTAGTTCCAGGTAAAAGGATGCCAACTGGTGCGCAAAAACCTGCAACTATAAAAGTATCTGTAGAGGTAGAAAATCCAGGCAATAAAGTGGTTACTGGCGTATTACAATACCAGGTAGCAGGCAAAACAGTTAGTAAGTCTGTTTCATTACCTGCAGGGAAGAATACTCAAGTGAATTTTGCAGATCTGATTTTGGAGCAACCAAAACTTTGGTGGCCAAGTGGTTATGGTGAACAAAATTTGTATGATTTGAAAATTCAATTTCGCTCCGCTAATGAGGTGTATGATCAGGAAAATTTAAAGGTGGGGATTAGACAGATTGATAACATCTGGAACGAACATACGAAAAGTATGGGTGCCTATGTAAATGGTCAGAAGATTTTTATTAAAGGTGGAAACTGGATTATCTCTGATGCGATGTTGCGTTTTAGTGATGCCCGTTATGATGCCGAAATCAGGTACCATAAAGACATGAACCTGAATTTGATCCGAATTTGGGGCGGTGCCATTTTAGAGCGACCAGAGTTTTATAATGCCTGCGATAAATATGGTTTATTGGTTTTCCAGGATTTCTGGTTTAGCGGCGATTGCAATGGGCGCTGGGTTGATCCTCTAAAGAAAGAAGACCAGTGGACAAGAAGAAATTATCCTGATAACCATCCATTGGTTTTAGATGCGATCGAAGATCAGGTAAAATTAATTAGAAACCATGCATCACTTGCTTTCTGGTGTGGTGGAAATGAAATTACGCCACCGGAAGATATCTTAAACCCGATTAAAAAAGACATTTTACCTCGATTGGATGGTACACGTCTGTTTTTCGATTTCTCTAACAGTGATGAAATGTCTTTCAACGATCTTGGTGGTAATGGCGATGGTCCTTACGGAATTCAAGACCCCAATAGCTTTTGGAGCACTAAAACGTTTCCTTATAATTCTGAAGTGGGATCCGTTGGTGTAGGTGATTATGAATCATTGGAAAGGTTTATTCCGGCAAAAAATATGATTGCACCACAATTCAAAGAAAAGCCGGATTCTGTTTGGGATTACCATAAGTACATCGCCTATGAGCAATACATCGATCCGTATGGTAAAGCAAAAAATGCGAAAGACTTTGCTATGAAAGCCCAACTGGTTAACTATAATCAGTACCGCGCTTTGATGGAAGGTTTTTCTAACAAAATGTGGGATTGGTATACAGGTTCTATTATCTGGAAAACGCAGAATCCATGGACAGCACTTCGCGGTCAGATGTATGATTACTATCTCGATCCTAATGCTTGTTTATATGGTTTAAGAAAGGGAAGCGAGCCACTGCATGTAATGATGAATCCTATCGACAGCATGGTAACCGTGGTAAATAATGGCTTTGCTGGTCGAAACAACTTAATGGTGCAGGCAAAAGCATATGATATGGATGGAAAAGATTATTTCTATTCGCAGGTGTTCAATAGCATCGGCGGTTCTTCTGTTAGAAGGTTTTTCCCGATGAATGATTTTTTAAAGAAACTAGACAAGAAGGAGGGGGTATTCGTTTCGCTTAGAATTTTAGATGAAAAGCAACAGATCCTGAGTGAAAATATCTACTGGATGGCAGATAAAAATGGAGAATACAGTGGACTACAAAAATTGAAGACTACCCCTTTAGAAATCACCGCTGCGAAAAAGTCGAACAACAAAGTTGAGGTCACCTTAACCAACAAAAATGGAAACCCGGTTGCCTTTTTTAATCGCATTGCTTTAGTAGATAAACAAAGTGGGAAGCGCATTCTTCCTGCTTTCTATGATGATAATTATGTGAGCATCCTTCCTGGGGAAAGTAAAAAGATCACAGTAGAGTATACGGGCGCACAAGATAATTTAGCGGTTGAGGTATACGGCTGGAATGTTGATCGAATAAAAGTTCAGGTTCAATAAAAGATAAGCCTGCAGATTTGAAATCGGCAGTTAGAAGATTCGAGATGGTTAGTTGGGATTTATAATCCCGACTAGCCTAATTAAATTTATAAATCCCACAAACCCTTTCCCTATTATAATTACTAGCGGCTTTTTAGCATGATTTGATTGAATAGCAGATTAGAAATCTGCAGTTATGTAGATCGGGATAAAAAATCCCGACCAACTTAGGTATACGAGATAGTTAGTTGGGATTTATAATCCCGACTGATCTAATTACGGATTTTCAATCCGTGTTATATAAATCTATAAGCCCCACACGATCTTTTCCTGTGATAATTACTAATGGCTTTTTTAGCACTATTGGATTGAATAGCAGATTAGACGTCTGCAGTTATGTAGATCAGGGTAAAAATCCCGACCAACTTAGGTATATGAGATAGTTAATTGGGATTTATAATCCCGACTGATCTAATTACGGATTTTCCATCCGTGTTATATAACTTTATAAACCCCACACGAGCTTTCCCTATTATAATTACCAATGGCTTTTTTTAGTACTATTGGATTGAATAGCAGATTAGAAATCTGCAGTTATGTAGATCGGGATAGAAAATCCCGACCAACTTAGGGTTAGAGATAGTTAGTTGGGATATATAATCCCGACTGATCTAATTACGGATTTTCCATCCGTGTTAGATAACTTTATAAACTTCACACGAGCTTTCCCTATTATAATTACTAGCGGCTTTTTAGTACTATTGGATTGATAGCAGATTAGAAATCTGCAGTTATGTAGATCGGGATAGAAAACCCGACCAACTTAGTTAGAGATAGTTAATTGGGATTTATAATCCCGACTGATCTATTACGGATTTTCCATCCGTGTTATGTAAATCTATAAGTTCCACACGATCTTTCCCTGTTATAATTACTAGCAGCTTTTAGCACTATTTGATTAGATAGCAGATTAGAAATCTGCAGTTATGTAGATCGGGATAGAAACTCCCGACCAACTTAGTTAGAGATAGTTAATTGGGATTTATAATCCCGACTGATCTAATTACGGATTTTCTATCCGTGTGATATAACTTTATCAACCCCACACGAGGTTGCCCTATTATAATTACTAGCGGATTTTAGCACTATTTGATTAGATAGCAGATTAGAAATCTGCAGTTATGTAGATCGGGATAAAAAATCCCGACCAACGTAGGGTTAGAGATAGTTAGTTGGGATTTATAATCCCGACTGATCTAATTACGGATTTTCAATCCGTGTGATATAAATTTATAAACCCACACGATCTTTCCCTGTTATAATTACTAACGGCTTTTTTAGTACTATTGGATTGAATTGCGGATTTTCAATCCTTGTGATATAACTTTATAAACCTCACACGAGCTTTCCCTATTATAATTACTAGCGGCTTTTTAGCACTATTGCATTGAATAGCAGACTAGAAATCTGCAGTTATATAGATCGGGATAGAAA
>NZ_JAXCWE010000040.1:0-380 GCF_034045265.1 Pedobacter sp. CFBP9032
CGGAGCGCATGGTGGCCATAGCGATATTGTCATCCGGAGGTACGAAGAATCCCTGCGTTTTAACCTACTGCCTCCAGGTAACACCGAACCTTTTTTTATTACGTCATTCCATGAACGGTGGGCTAAAGCGGTCGTCATTCTGAACTTGATTCAGAACCTATGTTTTATTGATTTTTTTGAATCGCTAGCTGCGAAAAGTCTTATTGCCCCCTTTTCCCAGGATGGGAAAGGGGGCAATATGCGGATAGGGGCTGTTTCTGCTTCACCTCGGTTGCGCCGAAAGGCTTTATTCTTGATATAAAAGAGGCAAAACCGAGCTTTTCTGCGCGCTCATGAATGCCTGTAAAAACATACACAACTTATGAATACCTCAAGGCTTG
>NZ_JAXCWE010000041.1:0-340 GCF_034045265.1 Pedobacter sp. CFBP9032
TGCTATCCCGCCTGGGAAATGATGGAAGGAGAAAACGTTTAAAGCTTCGACTCTAAACTTTCAAACCACCACAACCCAAGGCAGCGCGTTCTCTCCCGATTCTTCATCGGGTGTTTGTGCTGCCGAAATAAGCTTTAACGAATTTATCCGACATCAGATCCAAGCCCTGAGTTTTTTGTTACTTTTTTGATCAAGCAAAAAAGTAAGAGCCCTTCGGCGGCCAGCCGAGGCAAGCCAAGCGTAGCGGGAAAAACAGCCCCTATCCGCCTATCGGCACCTTTCCCCGGATGGGAAAGGACGCTGGAAAAAAGTATTCTTCGCAGCTAGCGACTTAAAAGAT
>NZ_JAXCWE010000042.1:0-334 GCF_034045265.1 Pedobacter sp. CFBP9032
ACTTGATACTCTGGGGGATTAGCTCAGCTGGCTAGAGCGCCTGCCTTGCACGCAGGAGGTCAACGGTTCGACTCCGTTATTCTCCACCATGAAGAATGGCGACCGGTCAACGGTTCGTTCCGATAGCTATCGGAACCGTTATTCTCCACCATTAAAGGTTGAGGGTTGAAAGGTATAGGGTATAAGGTTAACACCTGTAGCTGAAACTAAACGACAACAGAAAATAAAAACAAAAGATATCATCGGGATCGATGATCTACATTGACATAAAGATTAAGACAAGAAGAAACGCCATGGGGCAGATACGATAAAAAGTATTAAACGGTTCGAGACC
>NZ_JAXCWE010000043.1:0-328 GCF_034045265.1 Pedobacter sp. CFBP9032
TAATCATATTTGTATTCTATATAATGGGTATTAATACTGGTGTCATTTAATAAATTATCCGTTGTTAATCTCCTAAGATTTCCGGCAGGATCATATTCGTAACTTGTAATACCCTTATCCGGATGACGTTGCTGAATACGTCTTCCTGCAAGATTATAAGAATAACTTGTTACTATTCCTTCAGAATCCTCCACTGAAGTCAACTCTCCAATAGTATTGTATTTAAAAATTGTTGATAATGGCAGAGTGTAGAAATAATCATCTTTCTGAATTATTTTACCTTCTGTATTTATATAAGATTCAGACTTTTGATTACCAAACTCTTCTG
>NZ_JAXCWE010000044.1:0-327 GCF_034045265.1 Pedobacter sp. CFBP9032
CGTAGATTTATAGCCTAATTGGCGAATGCTTAATTGCGCAATTAAAGGTTCTCTCTTTGTGAATATTCTTATCGATAAAACAGGTATCGGATGATAGATACAAGGTAAAAGGTAGCAGTTTAAAGCTATTACCTAATCCCTATAATCTACAACCTGAACCTTATATACAACCTTTAGGGTGGTTTTAGCGGTGGGGCTCACCTGTTCCCATTCCGAACACAGAAGTTAAGCCCACCAGCGCCGATGGTACTGCGAAAGCGGGAGAGTAGGTCGCCGCCAGTTTTTTTTTAAAGTCTCATACAGTATTTGTATGAGACTTTTTTTTTG
>NZ_JAXCWE010000045.1:0-318 GCF_034045265.1 Pedobacter sp. CFBP9032
CATTTTGAATTGTTTTGCTAATTTTAAATTTTATATCGTGAATTTAACGTTCGTTTAGTTTTTAACCAAAAGTCTGAAACCTTCACCGTGTACGTTGATAATTTCTAAACCTTCATCGTCTTTCAGAAGCTTTCTAAGTTTAGCAATATAAACGTCCATACTTCTTGCTGTAAAATAGTTTTCCTTTTTCCAGATTTTTCTTAATGCTAAATCTCTAGGCATAAAGTCGTTTCTGTGAAGACAAAGCAATTTTAAAAGTTCATTTTCTTTAGGTGAAAGCTTGTATTCGTTATCACCTACTCTCAATTGTCTCAGCAT
>NZ_JAXCWE010000046.1:0-316 GCF_034045265.1 Pedobacter sp. CFBP9032
ACTAAATTCAGCATGACGAATCCTTTTATTACATCCTCTGGAAATCCCTTTCGTGAAGAATTTTTATGAAGAATCACTTTTTAAACTAGTGGTTATTGTCTCGCCAACCACCTAACGAAGAATCGTCTTCCTGAACTTGATTCAGGATCTTAACCTTATAGTTGCTGAACTAAATTCAGCATGACGAATCCTTTTATTGCATCCTCTGGAAATCCCTTTCGTGAAGAATTTTTATGAAGAACTACCTTTTAAACTAATGGTTGGTGTCTCGCCAATTACCTAACGAAGAACCGTCTTCCTGAACTTGATTCAGGAT
>NZ_JAXCWE010000047.1:0-316 GCF_034045265.1 Pedobacter sp. CFBP9032
ATTATGAACACATGGAAAGACGGCGAGCAAACAGCGACCCAACTTAAAGACAATGAAGCCCTTATTATCTTAATGGCAAAAAGAGGAATGAAATCTTATATTCCGCAAATGCGATTTATTCCTGAGCTTCTTAATAAACATTTGAGTAATAAAAATTACTTATTAATCTTCCCTTTTTCGGAATTCGAGAGTATAAATTCTGAGAAGCGATCTGTAGGAAATCATAATGATTTTATGGAAATCGGAAATATTGTAAATAATGTTTTCAGATAAAAAGACTGTAAAACAAGCAGGTAGCGGTAAATATTAATAAATT
>NZ_JAXCWE010000048.1:0-311 GCF_034045265.1 Pedobacter sp. CFBP9032
GTTAAGTCCTGCAACGAGCGCAACCCCTGTCACTAGTTGCCATCATTCAGTTGGGGACTCTAGTGAGACTGCCTACGCAAGTAGAGAGGAAGGTGGGGATGACGTCAAATCATCACGGCCCTTACGCCTTGGGCCACACACGTAATACAATGGCCAGTACAGAGGGCAGCTACCAGGCGACTGGATGCGAATCTCGAAAGCTGGTCTCAGTTCGGATTGGAGTCTGCAACTCGACTCTATGAAGCTGGAATCGCTAGTAATCGCATATCAGCCATGATGCGGTGAATACGTTCCCGGGCCTTGTACACACC
>NZ_JAXCWE010000049.1:0-298 GCF_034045265.1 Pedobacter sp. CFBP9032
AACGGTAACCCTACAGATCCGAACAACCCGGCGACCCCAACGTGTCCGACTTGTACGATCACGCCATTACCAGCAAGCCCTGCCATCCGATTAACTAAAACAGGAACATTCGCTGATGCGAACAATAACGGCAAGGCTGAAGTAGGTGAGACGATTACTTATACCTTCAAGGTAGAAAATACCGGTAACGTAACGGTAAGTGATATTAAAATCACGGATCCGAAAGTGACGGTAACAGGTGGCCCAGTAACGCTGGCTCCTGGTGCAGTTGACGCGACAAGCTTCACCGCGGCTTATA
>NZ_JAXCWE010000005.1:0-432918 GCF_034045265.1 Pedobacter sp. CFBP9032
ATGCTAGCCATTTGATAGTAAAGGTTGCCGCGGAAACACAGAAGTACACAAAATCCAACTTACCTTTTCCGTGCGTTCAGTGCTTCCGTGGCAAATATCTCCTTGTGCATCATACCAAATATGACATTTCAAATTTAAGATACGACCTCTTTCCTCTATCCTCCTCTTTGAATTCTACATTGGTGTAGCAGTAGTGGTGCTATCCATTTGAGTAGTGTCACTAGTAATTGTTGTATCTGTCTGCATGGTGGTAGTATCACTATCCGTGCTCGAACCATCTGCATTTTTTCCTGAACATGCCGTAAACGACAGGGCGATTACGCTGAGCGCAATTAAACTTAGCTTTTTCATATTATTCTGTTTTAAATAAATAGGTATAAAAAGAACCCTCGAAAATAAAAATGTTACGATCTTTATTAAAATCAAGAGTTACTAACACATAAAATCACGTTATTTAAAAAATTATATCGATAAATAGCTTTTTAAACACCATTTTTAATTGAATTTCAAATTTAAATGATTGATAATGAGCTCAATCATTTAAATTTCAGTCAACATATCACTTTTTTTTATTCAGAAGCCATTATTCCTTTTACCAGAAGCTTCCATTGTGGATAAGACAACCCTAGTTTGGCGACACCTCCTACCAGTAGGTTTCGCCCATTATCTAAAAGACTTTCAGTGTCTGTATTTGCCTGTTCATTTCTGCCATGCTCTTCTGCGCTGACCACCCGTTGTTCGCGGCGCACAATAAAGGTTGATGTAGCATCTGCCTGTAGAAAGTGTGCAGGAGAATCTTCTTCAGCTAAAGGCTTTGCACTTGGACGAACCCGAATGGATACAAGCTCCTCTTCACCATTATTTACCTGTACAATTTCTTCAATTCTTACCCAGTCGAAACCATCTCCGGCTGTTGGGCCAGGACCTGGAATATCAATTCTAATGTAATCGCCTTGCGCACCCTCTCTATGTACAGATACACCATGCTCATCGAAAAGCTGAAAATCTGATAAGCCAGATAAATCTCCCCATTTGTTAATACTTAATAACCGCTTACAAGCTATTGCGAAAAACGTTGCGGCCTCACTTATTGTTCCAAAAGTACGGCTTTCTACCGCATCGATCTTGCTTCCTTTCCGCTGTTCTGGAATTGGATTATAGTCCTCTTTTGTTTCCATTCTTAATTGTTTTAAGTTGTGTATTTAGAAAACAAGGTTTAGAATTTAAAAGTTTAACATTTTTAAGAGGGCCTGCCAGTTCCAGCAACTACTTTAATAAATAGTAAATAATTATTGGTGTACAATTAATACCTATATGAAGTACTGGAATTAAAATAAGATTAAAATAGCCAAAACCTTATTCCAACAGGCAGGGTTCTATTCACACATCATACTATATAAAAAACTATGGCAACGACAAAAACAACTGCTAAAAAAGCAACCACAAGTAAAACAGCCCCAGCCAGTAAAGCATCAACAAGTAAAAACGCAACTACTAAAACAGGCAAAATGGAAGATTCAGAATTTCATGAATTTTTTGTTGATGAATTAAAGGATATTTATTGGGCAGAGAAACATTTGGTAAAGGCGCTTCCAAAAATGAAAAAAGCGGCAACCAGCGAAGAACTTGCTGCTGCATTTGAGAAACATACACAAGAAACGCAACAGCATATTGAAACGCTGGAACAAGTATTTGACTTATTAGGTGAGAAAGCTTCTGCCAAAAAATGTGATGCAATGGCCGGACTTTTAGAAGAGGCAGATGGCATTATTGCAGATACGGATAAGGGAACAATGATCCGCGATGCCGGATTAATTTTGGCAGCTCAAAAAGTAGAACATTATGAAATAGCAACCTACGGAACGCTGAAGGTTTTCGCAGAAAACATGGGCCATCAAGAGGTAGCAGATTTGCTTAATCAAACGTTGGAAAATGAAAAAGAAACCGATGTAGCCCTTACTCAGATTGCAGTAAGTTCAATAAATGCTGAAGCTGCAGAAGAATAATTTTTATCCAAAACTTGAAAATTGATATAGAAGCGACATTTCATTTCGAAATGCCGCTTTTTATTTGCCGTTTAAATTACTTACCAAACACTTTTACCAATGCAAGTACCGCTAAAGAAGCGGCAACGCCTGCAATATATTTTCGGTGTGCTTTCGGTTTACCTGGAATACCCCAGCCCCCATGAACGGCATTACCATAGGCAACAGGGGTAAAAATATTTCCATTCGTTGTTGGAATCGGATCTGCTCTTTTTAAATAACCTTTAATTACCGTACCAGCAATAAGTTGGGTAAGTGTTGGAAACAAACCAGCAGAAAATCTGAGTAAAACAGAAACACTACCCATCATTTTTTCTTTTTTAGGATGATCAGCTAAGTCTACAATGGCCAGGGCAAGTCGCTCAGGATCATAAACCGGAGGCGCTGGCTTGAGGTGTTTACCGGTATAATTAGCAGCATGTTGGATTCCTGGGCTATCTAAGAAAGCGGGAAATGCATCACATACAAAAATGTTTGGATAATCGGCAAGCTCTGCTTTCAATGCCTGGCCGAAACCCCTTAGGCCAAATTTACTGGCAGAATAGGCCGCACCCATTGGCACTGCTAAAAAACCCCCAATAGATATATTATTAATCAGGATGCCCTTACCCTGTTTTTTAAAATACGGCATCACAGCATGTGCACCATGCATGTAACCAAGTAAATTGGTTTTTAGCACTTGTGCGGAAACCTCCATTGGCGTTTCATCAAAAGCTCCAACGGCAAGTACGCCAGCATTATTCACCCAAACATCAATGCCAGCCCCAAATTCATCAGCAGCTGCTGCAAGATTTAGCATGGCATGATAATCAGTTACATCTATTTCACGGTATTTAACTTCCGCCCCAAAGATTCTACATTCGTCGGCTACTTCCTCTAAAACCAATAAATTTCTCGAAGCGAGAAATAACCGATCTCCCTTGCGGGCAAATTGTAGCGCGATAGCCCTACCAGCTCCGCTCGAAGCACCAGTAATTACAACTGTTCGTTTTTTAATCTCCATATTAAATTAACCCGCTTTGGAAAGCGATTGTTTTCGAAACCTTTTTTAGCTATTCTTCTTCTTCAAAGTTTAGTGAAACTGATTTATTCTTCAAGTTGCAGGATGATTATCCATACCGATCATGGAATTATTTTCTTTGCCCTTAACTCATCAAATAGTTTATAAAACATTTGTTCAGTATCCATAAATTGATGAAAACCAAGAATCCTTGCTTTGTTTCCATCTGAGAAAAAATCATAATCCCATGAAAATACAAAATCGCTAAATGCCCATGATGAAACCTGATCATAAGCATGCTTTTCCAGGTTATTTTTTTCCTGAATGGTTTCCCATAGTTCAGCTTTATCTGCCATAACAGTTTGCAGTGGCATGTTTAATGGCGGGGCTACTTCCATTTCAAAATAACGGGCAATTTTTGGCCATAAATCATTCCATCTGAAAAGGTCACCATTGGTAATGTTAAAAGCCTGATTAGCACATAGCGGATCCGTTGCCGCCCACACGGTTGCTTTCGCCAGCAGTCCGGCATCTGTAATATCCATCAGCTTATCATATGCACCTGGTTTTCCAGGAAAGCGAAGCGGAAGCCCGAGTGTTTTCGAGATCGTTGCATAAACGGCTATGGCCAATACTAAATTCATCGGATTGCCAATTGCCGTACCGCCCACTACCGAAGGACGCAAGGCAGACCACGACCAGCTTTTCCCAATTTGCTGTTTTTCTAAAAATAATTGCTGATTTACATTAAATTCGGGTGGCATGTGGCCACCATCTGTTTCTTTAGCTGGCGTTTTAAAAGGGCCTAAATGTGCCCCGTAAACCTTATATCCCTGCATTAAGCTAATATGCTTTAAATGATCTGCAACATTTTCAATTACGGTTACCACATTTTTGAGCATGGCTAAGTTTGGCGCAACTAGTTCTGACCAAGTATCCTGATGCTGATATGCTGCATAAAAGATATGGGTGATGGTTGTTAGATCTTTTAGCCTTTCCTTACAATCATCTGCATCTAAAAGATTTACGGACAGATAAGTGGTTTTAGCATTACTTTTCCCTCCCCGCCGGGATAGTCCGATAATTTTCCAATCTTCCAAACTTTCCAGATGCGAAATGAGGTTGCTGCCGATAACACCATTTGCACCCACCACGAGTGCCATATTTTCTTGTTTCATATATAATAATTATTTAATTAAGGTCGGCTTGTGCGACAAATCAAAGTTCTGCTGAAAAATAATTTGACTTTATGTATCAATCTATGATAAGTTTGTACTTATCTATGATTAAGCGTTACAAACAGTTCGAACCCCTTAAAATTTCTGATTTTGAAGTAGCCGAATGGGTACACCCTACTCATCAGCATAACCATTACGAATTAATTTACATTAAGCATGGATCTGGCTACCATTTTATCAATTCGGTCGAGATAGGTTACAAGGGTGGCGAAGTTTTTCTAATCGGACCTGAGGAGGCGCATTCCTTTGTAATTGAGAAAAAAACACGTTTTATCTACCTGAAATTTATCGATCTGTATCTTTATCAGGATGGAAATTCTGATCATTCGGGCATCCGTCATTTAGAATACCTGATAAAAAGCCGCGAGACCCATTTATCTGCTTTTGTTTTTGACCAACAGGATCAGTTAAGTATCAATATACTTTTTGATGTCATCATATCGTTAAAAGAAGATTTGCTAAGGAATGAGCAACTGATCTGGATGCAGGCCCTTTCCATTGCTCATATTTTACAGCGAAATATGCCTGAAATCAAATCAACAGCATACCGAAAGGCAGACCTTCAGGCTGTGTTTTGTTATATTCATAAAAATATCTACCAGCCAGAGAAACTTAAGGCAGAAATAATGGCTGAGCAATTTAAACTCACAAAAGATTACATCGGCCCTTATTTTAAAAAAAATACCGGGTCTACCCTTCGCGAATACATTAAGGCCTATCGAAACCAATTAATTAAACAACGCCTGGCTACCGGAAAATTTAGGTTAAAGGAAATTGCAGCAGCGTTTGGTCTTACCGATGAAAGCCATGTAAGTAAGTTAATGAAAGAGTAACTGGTATCTCAATTAACGAGATATCTTTTTTACTTTCCTCCTTTACTGGCATAGGTAACCATTTACCTTCTGGAAGAAAGATTTTTTTTAATTCGGCTGAGTGTTTCAGGGGCAATGCCCAGGTAAGATGCAATGAGGTTTTGAGAAAGTCGTTCTGAAATTTGCGCATTTGATTCTATCAATTCCAGATATTTTTCTTCGGCCGTGTGGGTTACTGAACTCATCAAACGGCGTTCTTTAGTAACAATACTATTTTGGTAAAGAATTCGAAAATATCGATCCATTACAGGCACAGCTAATGTGAGTGCCTCGTAATCTGCTTTAGAAAGTAAAAGCAATTCGCAATCTTCTATGGCATCAATATTAAACAATGCTGGCTCTTCTGATAAAAAACTATTAAAATCTGAGATCCACCATCCTTCCCATCCAAAAACATTCATATGTTCATTCCCTTTTCCATCAACATTGTAGGTTCTTAGCAAACCTTTAGTTACAAAGGCAAGGGATTTACAAACTTCACCTTCTTCCAAAAGATACTGCCGCCTTTTAAGTTTCTTTGGAATGAAAAAACTGGGTATAGTAGCTTTATCAGTAGTAGTAAGCGAAACTTTTTCCTGAATATGACTAAAAAGTATATCGAACATAGGTGGGATAATGATTACAAAGATAATTTTCATCAGCACAAAATCCTATGTTCTTTAGAAAAACTCTTGATGCAAATCAAGTGTATTATTTGATGCAGGTCAACACTTAAAAACGCGAGTAAGTATAAATTTGTATGTAACTGAAGAACTTTCATCAAACGATGAATTGATCTTAAAAATTAATGAATTTTTAAAATTACTTAAATGGAAAACATAGCCCTAGTAGTCGGCGCAAGCGGCATCACAGGAAGCAATCTAGCTGAAAAACTCATTTCCAACGGTTGGAAAACTTACGGCCTTGCCCGCAAGCCAAATACTAATATTGAAAACCTGGAGCCCGTTGCTGCAGATTTATTGGATCTTAATAGCCTTAAAACTGCGCTGAAAGATATCAAGCCAACCCATATTTATATTACCACCTGGATGCGGAATGATACCGAAGCAGAAAACATTCGTGTAAACGGATTAATGGTGCGCAACATTCTGGATGTTTTATCAGAAAAAAAATCGGTACAACATGTAGCATTGGTTACAGGATTAAAACATTATTTAGGTCCGTTTGAGGCTTATGCAGCTAAAGGTTTTCTACCGGAAACACCTCTGAGAGAAGAACATCCGCGATTGAATATTGAAAATTTCTATTATGCTCAGGAAGACGAGGTTTATGCTGCAGCAACACGGGATGGTTATAGCTGGAGCATCCACAGACCACATACCGTAATTGGAAAGACTGTTGGAAACGCAATGAACATGGGTACAACGCTGGCTACTTATGCCACTATTTGCAAAGAGACAGGGCGGAAATTTACCTGGCCGGGTTCTGCTGCACAATGGAATGGCCTATCTGATGTAACTGACGCACGCATTCTTGCCGAACATTTAATCTGGGCATCAACTACCGAAGCTGCGAAAAATGAAGCATTCAATGTAGTAAATGGTGATGTTTTCCGCTGGAGCAGGTTATGGCATAAAATAGCGGATTATTTTGAGGTGGAGGCCATTGGTTTTGAAGGAGAAATTCATCCACTGGAAAAAGAAATGGAAAATGACACTGATCTTTGGTTAGAGATTGCACAAAAATATAGACTTCAGGAAAACTCACTAAACAGACTGGCCAGTGCATGGCACACAGATCTTGACCTAGGTAGACCTATTGAAGTAATGACCAACATGGCAAAGAGCAGAAAATTAGGTTTTAACGTTTTTCAAGATACAGAAGAAACCTTTTTTGAGTTATTTGATCAACTTCGCCAAGGGAAGTTGATTCCATAAAAACAGCATTTTTATAAACACAAAAAAGCGCCTGGTATGACTAAAATACCAGGCGCTTTTTTTATAGGCCATTAAAGGTTGATCACAACTTTCAGGACTAAACTACCACATCTTTATTTGCGTATATCTTTAAATACCTAAATCAGGCATTATGTTCAGCATCGGAAGAATATCAGAGAAGAGAATTGTTGCCTGGAAGGCAAGAAATGGCATGAATATTTTACGCATTTGCCTTGGCATTATATTCGTTTGGTTTGGTGTACTTAAGTTTTTCCCGGGTTTAAGTTCTGCCGAAGAAATTGCTGGTCGTACCATTTTAAAATTAACCTTTGGCATAGTTAAACCCGCTTTTTCAATGCCTATTTTAGCTATTTGGGAATGTTTAATTGGCCTTGGGTTAATCACCAAAGCCTGGCTTAGGCTTACCTTAATCTTGTTGTACATGCAAATGGCTGGCACCTTTTTACCACTCGTTTTCTTTCCGCATGAAACATTTCATCACTCTTTACTTGTTCCAACGCTACTGGGCCAATACATTATTAAAAATTTCGTTTTGATCTCCGGAGGCATTGTAATTGGTGCCACGCTACGCGGTGGTAAATTGATAAATGTGCCGCTGCCTGAAGAAAAATCGGTTAAGCTTGAAAAAAGATTCGGCCGCATCAGGAGATTAATTGCAGAGAAGGATGCTTCCATTTAACCAAACCATTCAACGGATTAATTTACAATGAAGAATTGAGTCTAGTTTAATTCAAAAATCACCAACTCTACAGGCAGCTTGCTTAGAGCGTTGGTAAATTATGCGAATATGTGAACCTTCTTATGTTTATAAAGTTGTTCTGAATGAAGTAACTGTTCCATAGGATGTACCCGCCGAATTTATTGCATAGGCACGAACATAATAGGTTGTGCCACTAGCTAATCCGATAAGTGTACCGCCCGCAGCGCCTATTCCCGAACCGTTATTGGTATAACTGTTAGAAAAAATTGTGGGTAAGGATGTACTTGCCGAATAACATAAACCTTTTGATGAAATTGCTCCGCCGCCATCTGCAGTTACTGTTGCAGAAATACTTGCAGCATTTCTGCTAATCGAATTTATGGAAACCGTACTTACTGTAGCCAGTTTTACTGGAGTGGTAGTGAAAATAATTTGTTCGCCATAAGCCGTTCCAGCCTGATTAGTAGCATATGCTCTGACATAGTAGGTTGTTCCTGGGTTGAGCGAGGAAATATCTCCATTAAAAAAACCTGTTCCACTTCCTGAAGCAATTTTGTTATTTAGTATGGTTGGAGAAGTACTGGTACTCCAACATAAACCACGGGTACTTACAAATCCGCCACCAGCTGAAACTATGTTTCCACTTCCTAGCGCCCCAGTTAGCGTAACATTACTAACACTATTGGTTACAACTGTCGCCAATTGATAATTAATAGTTTTAAACTGGATATTTTCACTGTACACAATCTCGTACCTGGTTTGAAAATAAGCCCGCAAATAGTAATTCGTTCCTGGTATTAGCCCGGTAATTGTTTCGGATATTGATCCCGTTCCATCACCCGTACCACGATTGGAAGATGAAGTGGTTGGATTAATAGTTGTTCCCCAGCAGATTCCTTTTTCGATTACATCGTTACTTTGACCGCCATCAATATTTGTATTGATCATGGCACTTACTTGCGTAACAGATGATGCAATTGGTTTAGCAACAGTGATCATACTACTTTTCCCGACAGGTACAACCATTCCTTTTTCACAGCCAGACATTAAACCAATAGCCAGGATGATAACATATATTATATTTTGTATTTTCATTATTTATAAATTGAATCCAACCCCGATATTAAAATCTGTATACTTAAATTGTAAACTACTTGCTCCACCCATCAGGTTAAAGAACCCCAGGCGAAGCATTAGTCCAAGCTCTAACTCCGCTCCTTTATAACTTTCGCCCGTATGAGATGCGTAACTTTTGTCATAAGAACCATTATCGCCATATTGATACTGATCAATTCCCCACAATAATGTCCTGGTACCATAGCCCCCGCCCAGATAAGCTGAAACTTTATATCCACCCAAAAAGATGCCTGCTGTGTAGGCCGATCTTTTATTAACGATTTCACCATTATAGCTGTAATAACCAGTCACATTATAATCCGTTAAGTTGACATCATTGGTTTGGAATGCTGCAGTCGTATTGTTTTTGCTGGTTAGCTTTATGCTTGCAAACCAGCCTATTCGGCCTCCGCTACCAATGGTGATTTTATAGTTATCTGTTTTCCCCACATTTGAAGGTTCCGTAAAAATAACTCCGCCGTTCACAATAAAACTTGTTTTGCCAGATCTATTTATGGGGTCTTGATAAGGCTTATTACTTACGGAGATTGTCCTGGAAATAAATTCGGTCTGGTTACAATCTCCTTCGGCCCTTACAGAGAAAACTTCATCTGCATATAATCGTCCGGTTGAAAGTGTTGCTCCTATCCCCACTTGCTGTAAGGCCGGTTTGCTTCCCTTATACCAAACCCATTGCGCACCGGGTGCCAGGTAGCCACCCCCAATTTTTAAAACACTTTCAGCACCATAGCTAATACTTTGAGTACCTTCTATACCATTAGGAATGTTAGATTTATTGTTAACCACGATTTGAAAAGACTGACAAACGGTTTGATCATTACCATTTTCTGCACGGACAAAATAAGTGGTTGTTCTTTCTGGCGAAACATTTATGGATGATCCTTCACCAATTTTATTTCCAACGCAACTGCCTACATACCAAACCCATTTAGCCTGACCAAACAGTTTGCCACCACTTACACTCAAAGTAATATTTTGTTCGCCTTCGCATATGATATTTCTCCCTAAAATGGTTTTTGCTGCCAAGCTTCCTTGTTTCACCTTGATCTCCGTAGAAATACAGGAAGCAGGATTAGTATCTGATGCACGAACAAATACAGTAGTCGTTCGGTCAGGCGAAAGTTTAATGCTTGTGCCTTTGCCTAATAACGTTCCATCACACGCTCCATCATACCACATCCAACTTGCACCGGGCCTCAAGTACCCTCCTTTTAAGATTAAGATGGTGGAGTCCCCACTTTGAATATCTTTTTTGCCATTAATCGCAATAGGCTCCATAGAAAATGCTGCCTTAGGTTGGTATGATCCGATATCTGGTAAATCATCAGCTACCCTTACTTCATTAAAATAATTAGACATTTTCTTAGACGTAAAAGAATTTTCTATTGGCGTGATGACGCCTGCTTTGGTTTTTTTGAAGATATGTAGGCTATTAATCTGGGTTTTTAATTCATTATCGCAATTAAAAAAATCAAATCTCCAATTGATATAATAATCCCTTATGGGTTTGATCCGGGTTATCCTGTACCTGAAATAGGATGATTGACCTGTACAGCCATCAAGAGATAGCAGGTATTCGATTTCAACATGGATATTTTTATCAGAATAGAGCGTACCCTTTGGCTTCCATTGGTTTTGCGCTTGTAATGTACCTGCACATAAGGCTAAAAAAAAAGCGAGAAGTATATATTTAGACATATATTTTTAGTTATTATTTATTCATTTTTTTAATTCAATTAATAAGTATCAATGGTGAGCGGTCCATTGCAGAGTGATCTGCTAAAAGGATCGCTGGAAGATCTTGTGGCTACTTGTTTGGCCTCATAGAAATATTGGATTCCATTAGCAATCACCTTGCCGCCAGATCCTGATAGCGCATACTGACCAGGCTGGGGAATAAATATAGATTCCCAACGGCTCCATTCGCCACCGTTTTCTTGAGTGGTACGGAAGAAAAGCCTCACACTATCTGATCTGACCGTAACACTAACTCCAGTCAATTTTTTCTCACAGCTTTCAGGCTTTGGAAGATTTTGCTCAGCTTTCCACTCAACTTTCTTATTCAGTAGCTGTGATCGTTTTTTAGGTTGAATCTGAGTTTTAGCATCAGCACTCAACTGACTTGAATCTACCAGCTGATTGTTGTTTTCTTCCTTAGCTAAAAGTTCCTCTGTTCTCTGGCTCATCTGTCCATATGGTCCGGATGCAAGTAAAAGTCCAACAATTAAAATCGCTATAGGAATACCTCCAAAAAGACTTATCTTTTTATCAAGCTTGAACTTTTTTGTAGCCACTACCGTTCCAAACACAGCGCCAATCAGCAATCCAAAAAGGCTCCATATAAATACCGGAGAATTTGCACCTAACAGACTAAAAGCATGATCAATCAATACAAAGGCATTATACGCTAGCGCACCGAAGAAATTATGAAAAATAAGTAAGAGCATACCTGCGATTATATATTTCCATGCATGTTTGTCTTTTGTACTTTCAGGTACGATAAATGGTCTTACTGGTGGTTTCATATTTGCTCTATTTTTTTAATTCTCGGCCATGCCAGTAACGGAACCAAAATGGCTATGATAAATATTAAGATATAAATCAGGTGATTGGAGGGAACCTGCGCACTGATGTTATTCCAAACCAACTGTGGTTTAAGCCAGCTATTCCCGCTATTGGCTGCCGCAGTTAGCAACCTAATGATGCATAGAAATATTGCACCCAAACCACTGTATCTTAACAGGCAAAGCATAAATCCCCGCATTGGGAACACGGTTTTAAGGGCAACCGGAATATAGATGGATTGGTAATCGGTTTGGATTTTCAGCGAAAGTGTATATAAATGATCTTTGATCAGCTTTGAAGGATCTACATTTAAAATGAATGTAACGGAATCCTTTCCTTCAAGATCAGACAAAGTCAAACTATTGGGAGAAATCCAGACTCCGCGAGTCTCATGATCAAAACCAACTTTTGCACGTACAAATCCTTTGTTGTGTAGGTGGACGACAATTGGGTGAAAAAGTGGTTTATCCTGAATATTAATAAATGAAAGTTCTTCTACAGCAGCTGATAAATCAGGAACTTCCATTTCTGGCGCCAACACTTCAAGCAGTTTTTGTACCAGATTTCGGGAAAGGTCTTCACTTTTCTTTTCTACTGCCCGGAGTTCTGTTGCGTACTTTTTAAACTTAGAAATGATTTCACCCATCCCTTTTCTTTCGAGCCATATGCCTAATAAACCATGATCAAAAGTAGCTAAAAGTGGTAACCAAAAGCTGGCATCTCTTCTTGCCCTTGTCACTAAATCTCCTGGCTGTAAGAAAAGTTCGTTTTCTACATAAAAAGGATAATCCGGCTCAATTGTATATACAAAATAAAGAAAATCCTGAAAGGACTCGCCCGCAGGTAATATGGTAAGGAGATCATTAAAGCGGCGATGGATCCAGATTTGCAGGTGCCCGACAGCAAATTTATTATAAAGCTCACTAAAAAAGTCGTGGCCCATCCAACCACGATCCAGAAGTTCCTTAACAGTAGAGAAAGACTCCTCTCCTACTTTAAATGGCAGTTCTGCATTTAACTGATAACATATTTTGAGAAAACGTTTTTCGCTATTCCGCTCTCCGGTATGGAGATCCATCATCTCCATGGCCAGGTCAACATTCTGATGACTGAGGTAGGTTACATTCTCTTTAAGAAACACTGCATCTTCCAGGTATTTTAAGGCTTTAACCCTATTTTTATAGAGTACTTCGCCCAGCTTTTCCAGGCTCATTACTTCTATTCCAAAAATATGAATCGGCCTTACCACCCGATCCCTTCCTTGTCGCTCATCCCTCAAAGCATCCCAGTTGATACTTAGATGAATTTCCTGTAATAAAGAACTGAACTGACGGTTATCCAAACCAAGCGTTTGTGCCTGTTTTTTTAAATGGGTTTGATCTGAATCAGACAGGATGCCAATTTTTTCAACTAATAGGTTCCTGATGGTCTTCTTAAATGCGCTAAGTTCTTCCATTTTAACTTATCTGAATGAGATTTTTGCCTGTTCCTTAATTTCCCACTTTCCGCCTATTAAGGTTAATGAACCTGGTGATTCGTTAATGATGGTGCCAGAGGGCAGTGTATCATAATGGCAGGTTGGTTCTAGAAAATAATCAGCATTACTTAACGCATATTTCTGTGCTGCCGGGTTGCTGCTTACTTTAAAACTCGCCTTATTGGGTGAGAGGATGGTAATCTCGAAAACGGTATCATTACCTTCCTTGGTGAGTAATTCTGAAGCAGAAAAACCATCAACCAGATCTGCATAACGGCTGTAAAATGTTTCCTGTATTTTTTGTGGTGCCTCTGGTTTATCCCAAACCACCGTATTACTGGCTTCTTCTTCTTCTTCTTCTGCTTTTTGTTTTAATGTGGCTGAACTCAATTCTTCTCTTAACTTATCAAGCTCAAATTTATCTTCTTCTCTTAAAGCTTTGACCTCATTTAGCGCATTTCTCAGGTTTTCAATTTCATGCCGAAGCTGATCTCTTTCTTCCCTGATGCGTTTAAGATCTTTTAAAAGTTTACCACCTTTTTGTTGATCATTATTGTTTCTAAATAGTATGAAGGCCAGTAAAAGAACGATTATACCTAATGCTCCGTAGAGCATGTTCGCACTATAAAACCAAGAGCCGCTTTTAGAAGGCGTTTCTGCATCAGCTTGAAAATCATTTTTTAAACTGTTGACGGTTGAAATTTCTGTAGAAGAATTTTGAGAAGCTACATTAGGTTTAATCTTTAAAGTAATAATTTGTTCATGATATTCTTCATATCCTCTTATTTGTTTCCTTTCTTCATGATTGCCAGTAGTTATGGAAGAATCTACTTTAGATGCAAATAAAGATAAATCAGTATTTGCTTTAGCTTCATCCAATGTATCTATTTTCCATGATTTCCATAGGCTTATCAAACTATTACCCTCCCTAATTTTATTAATACTGACGAACTTTTTTAATGAAGCATAATCTTTACAGGAATCACAGATACGCTGTTTTATAGGTTTCCCGTCGGCACTATCCAATGTTAGAAATGCCAGTGAAGCTTCCATTACTTTCATCTTTGCTTCGGTTACCCTACGGGCAAGAGGCTGACTTTGGCCTTGAATTGAAATAGCAACCAAAAAGACCAGGAGCAATACTATTTTTTTATACATAAGTTAAGATGGATTGGATTGCGTGATAGATTTAGACAAACGGTAAAGGGTATCTTTAAATGCATAGAAGAACAGCGATTCAGGAAGCGGTTGCTCATGATCCAGCTTGTGCAGGTCTTTAAGCATCTTCCTGTAACTATCGTAAACTAGTCCTTCACCATCAAACACACCGCCATTCCATTTCAGCTCATTATAAACTATTTTGGAATTTGTAATTTTGAAATCGCTCAGGAAGTCTACAATCTTTTTATTGGCGAGCGTGCGTTCTATAAATTCATTTACATTTTTCAATACGCCAATATTGACTGCATTATCCAACTCAAGGGTATCGCTGATGGTGTTAGCAATGCCAGCTGCACTGCCTGTTTGCAAATCTCCAGACAGTACAAATTCCTGGTATTTTTTTCTTGGGTCACTGTCCGTTACAGAAAAATCTGCATCTCTTGAGATTTCTAAAAACTGATCCTGAAGATCGGCGCCAAAGTATTCTATTGTACCGTTGGCTGTAATTACCTTAGGGTCTTCGTTTACATGAACCTGAAATGAAGCCGGTATGCTCTGGCTGCTGTAAGCTTCAAATAGCAATTTAGTGAAATTGTTAAGCTCCTTCTCACTTCCATTACAGAGTAATTTAAGGTATTGGCTACCTTTACCCGTAAAGGATAAATACTGTGGCAAAGGGTATTTTTTGGTTTCAATAATCTGGCAAATGTGGTAGATAATTGCGCTATAATGTAAATATAACACGATAGATAAATTCGGATTGCCATTGGTGATGGATTCACTGAAGCCAAAGCTTTTATCATACCTAAAAAGCAAGCTAATCAGATCGTCAGAACTCAAATTGTTATCTCTTTGCGCATTTAACAGGTATTTGTTATCCTTGGTTTCAATATTATTTTCTTTTTGAAAGGTTTGATAATTGCGGATAAATCCATTATCCTTAAGGTTTCCCTTGTAGCCGCTTCCCCAAATATCATTTCCAGCAAAGCGAAAAGAGCTGGCCAGATACTTATCATATCGCTTAGCGGTAGACTCCATAAACATCATGATATCTGTTGTGCCTCCACCAATATCTACGTTCACTACATTTGCGCCGTCCTGGATGCCACTACCATTTTTAGTGAGAAAGAAATATGGCGCAACAGATTCTTTTATGGGCTCATTTATCGTATCAATCTTTTTCTGATCGGCATTTGGAAACACAGACAGGTAGGCTTCTTGTATAATTTTGGTGAGTTCGGTACGGGTTTTACGATCCATTGAAGATGGAATAGACCAAAGCACATCAAGCTGTTCGGGTTTGCAGAAATTTAGAATGGCTTTTGTTCGGATATGTAGCATAAGTTGCTTCAAAAACAGCGTTACCCTGGCTTTATTCGCAATCATTTTACTTACCTCAATGTTGTTTTCCAGTAGCCACTTTAAATTGGTGGTATATACAGCACTATTGTTTGTGTTTTCTTCCCGCTCAATATTAAATCCAATGTTGATGTGCCCGAAAAGCGCTGCAGCTTGTTTATCCATATTATTGAATGTAGAAACTTCGCAGGTAGCTGTTTTAAAAGGGAAAGAAACGGTAGAATGTCCTTTTGATTTGATCACTCTCGGCATGAACTCTCTATTCACTGTTAGTTGGAGTGCCGTAAGTTGTCCAAAATGATCAAATCTATTCCCTAAATCTGCAGATGCCAAAGGCTCATTGAGCATGACCATTTGTTGATCGGCCTCATCAATTTCAAAAGGTAGAGGTAGTGGTGAACTCTTTTCTTTGAATGCGATGTGCGTATTGGAGGTGCCAAAATCAATCGCAAAAGTAATGGCTTTATTTAGGTTAAGTTTATTAAATACTCTTCCTTCAAAGTTTGGAATAACAATTCCAGTAACATCAAGCCCATTATCCTGGTATCGCAGCTCCATGTAATCAAAAGATTCTTTTAACTTATAAAACCTCGATTCTGTTAATGCAGCTCCATCTATATCCGCAGCTGTAGTGCGTTCAATAACGGTGGCTTTCAGGTGCTCTGGCTGACTATTATCAGCGCATACCAGATGATCATAGTTGTAGAAATTTAAAGATTCTAGTTGAAGTTCATCATTTTTTTCTGCCAGGAGTATGGTAAAGTCATTCAGGTAGTTATATGCTGGATCTTTTTCGCTGATCTTGTAAAAAGGAAAGATCCCAATATCAGCCTTGCACATTTTAATCTGATTTTCTGAATAGGTTTTGGTAAAAGTAATTTCCCTAACGCCTTTCTTGTTTTTAATCGGTACTTTTAAGGTGACTACAACCTGGCCGGGGCTTGCTTTAATCTCCAGATTACGTTTCAAATCTTCAAAATCGAAGAAATTAAAATATTCCTTTTTAACAGGTAGCAGAAATTTAAAATCGCCCCCAACGCCAGTAAAAAACTTATTCCGGTTAATCTTAAAAGGCATTTCCATTAAATAGTCCTCCAGAAAATCTCCTGTGGTCAGGAATGGATAAGTAACGGTAAGTGAATCACCTTGGGGCAATCTGCGTTCAAATAGCGGGGTATGTTGCTGGAGGAAATAATTAATTCTGGTTGTTGCATCCCAGGCAGCATGCTCTTCCATGTAATCGCCAGGAAAGTTCATGCCTTCTACCAATACCAGTGGTGCTTCTACATGGATCTGGTTTCCATCTTTATCTCGTTGCAAGGCATATTTTTGGTTAGAAGCCTGGATCACGAAATCGCTTACGTTTTTAATTTTTCTGCGTTTTACTTCTTCACTTTGATGGTAGAAGAAAATCTCGTTTACTTTGAGCAGTTTAGACCCGATATCAGTTTTAAATGGAGAATATTCATCTCCCAGTTTTTTTGTTCCATTTGGGCCCCAATCTGCAAATTGATGTGTAAAATCAGGAAAATAGCGTTCAATGGTTTTGTTAATGTATTGTCTGAGGCCAACACAATGGGCAAATCCTGCCGGGTTACTCAATAATAATTTATAAAGGTATTCTACAAAAGAACGGTCGCGTTCAAAAAGTGCACGGTGTTTATCTCCAAAGAATGGAACGCCATCACTCCCCTTCGGTACATTGGCAATTTGTTTATCGGCAATGTAACGATCCCAGTTGGGCGAGGTAAAAAATAAGGTTAGCGGAGAAGTTCCACCCATTAACCTGTTTTCGTAATAGATGAGGTAAATGCTTTCCGTTCCGGAAAAGCCAGAGGGTGTAGCTTGCGCATCAAATATTAGTGAAAAGGCTTTACCTAATAGCTGGTGAGGATGATCTGTAGGTTTACTTTTTAGGCGGTTTAAGCTTTCCTGCACCCGCCATTCTTTAAACCATATTTTTTTGCCCGTGCCAATATCAGATGAATTGGTATTAAATAGCAATTGAATCATGTCCAAACAATCTGAAACCAATTGGTGATATACAGAAGAACCATCTAGCCCATTCCTCTGGCTGTCTGATGAAACCATTTGAAAGGCCGTATCAAAAAGTTCCATCCTGGCCATGGGCGATGGAATTGAAGTTCCGATTTTGGATGCACCGCGTTTAGACTGTGTATCGCTTATTTCAAAATTATCTACTCTGATCAACCCGGTTGGCGACCAGCATTTAATTTCGTTGGCATTATAGCCGCTGTATTTTCTAAATGTATATGGCATATCCTTTTTATTCAGTCATGGTTGGTAAGGCACCTAAAACACTATAGCATTCTGCTGCGATTTGGTTTAGTAATTGTAAAAATCTTCGTTCTTTTTCAGGGTCAGGGATGGTTTTTCTAAGCTCATCTTCCATTTTTCCCATTTTTTCGCTAATGAATGATTGACTTAAACCTCCATCACGCACAATACCCAGAATCTTTTTAATTGGAATTGGCTTCCCAGTTATAAATCCATTCAATGTTTCATCAAGTTGTACAGGTTGAAAACTGCGTTCGTTTAATGCCATTTCGTTCAGCCATCCCTTAAAATGGGTACCTAAAAAGGAAGAAAGGGTTTGATAAAATAAATCGGTATGAATATGATCTTTCAACAAATCTTTATAAAATACCTCACCTTGCAGTTGAGGGATACTATCCAGATAAATTTTCATGGCATAGGCAAAATGTGCCAAAGGCTTCATTACCTGTTGGCCAGACCAATTATAGAAATGCCTGAAATCCACAGTAGCACTATCCTGAATAATACCATAATCGAAATATTTGGTTACACCATTCAGTGCAAGTGTTTCATCTGGTTTGTTGATGAAATCAATAATAGCCGTTGCCCCGATCATCTCTACCAAATGTGCCGGATCTAGCTGTTGATCTCCACCTGCATGATATTCATATTGTTTGGTTGGCTTATCCCATACATGGTATAGTGCATTAAGTTGCCCCGCCATGTGCTTGGCATAATAACTTAAGGCGGCCTCTGTTTTGGCATCAAAGCTTTCTGAACTGATTTTCCCATCGCCACCAGCCTTTTTCTTCGCTTCAATTTTATAATAAGGCATTACGGTTAGGGCACCTAGTTTAATATTCCGAAGCCGATCATCACCCTTAATTAACTTAATCAGTTGGGGGAAACCTGAAGATCCTGTACCTCCAAAGATGGAGCTGACGATAAATATCCGATCCTGAGGATTGATGCTTTTTGCCACAAACTGATATTCTTTAAGGGAGGATAACCCATTAAAAACCACACATCCAATATTTGGATTTCCTTTAAAGCCTTCATCAAGGCGGAGGTTAAGTTCTGTATTTTCATAACGTGGATGATCAGATGGGGTATCATCATAGAGTGCCCGCAGCATATCCATGGTTACATCACTCACCAGTTCTTCATTAGGATCAACATATTTAATAAACGAAGTTTCCAGGTTATCAAATTTCAACTGAAAGGAATCGTTAATTTTCTCTGCCCCTTCCGCTTGTAATGAACTTAATGTATTTAAATTGGTATTGAAAAAGCCGTTGGAAAGGTCTGATCCATCAGCACTGCGTTGTGGTGAATAAGCTGTTTTACGAATCAACTTATAGGCTTCAAGTGCTTTAAGCGTTCTGGTGGTATCTGCATTCTTCGCGTCTACGTCTATAATCACCGGGATTACCTTATTCGTATCGTTTAGTTTGGAACCTGCAGCTAAAAGCATGGTGAGTGCCCGTACTACCCTTGCACCTGTACCACCTATTCCGAATATAAATGTGTTTCTTATCATATCTAAAAATTAAAAGGGAGTTCTTTTGGAAAAAACAGACATTGGCTTAATGACTACAGATAGTATGATGAATATAATTGCAGCGAATACTGCGTTCATTAAACAAAAGCGATACATGTAGCTGTCTATTTCGCCAATAATATCTCTAGCAGAAACGTAGGCAATTGCAAAGGCTGTACACATAGTCAAGAGGAGTGTAAATATCCAGTGCCCGAATTTGTGAAAAATAGGTTTCCATCGGCCTAAGCATAAATAAAAGAGAAGAACCACGGCTGAAACTACTATTAATGTAATCTGCCCAACGGTTTGGTAAACTTCTTCATCATATTCTGGAACTGCAGGGTTGGCACCCGCAATGAGCTCATAAAGCCCTGAGAAAATAGTTAAAATCATTGCTGTTATTTGTTAATTTGAAATTTTAGATCAACAAGGTTTTTACCTTCGTTATTGTATGCCTCCATTACGCCATTGACTAGGTGTTCGAAAGCAAATGTTTTTTTTCCTAATTTTTTAACGTCCTTATCGTTCATGGTTGACCAGGCCTGGTACCAGGAATCATATATTAAGGGTACACGCAGATTAAGCGTTGCCTGATCTAGACGAAGCTGTGTGATATTTACTTTTATCACGTGACTTGCCCTTTCATAATGAGCGATTTGATTTTTGCTTTTTAACGTAACAACGGGCAAACGCTCCGAAATATCAACATTGGCGCTACAGCCAATGGCTTCGACTTTTAAATGCTCTTGGAGGTAACTTAACTTTTTAGCATATGGTGGCAGGGAATTTAAATCTACCACAGCAGAAAATTCGATGGTCTGATTTTTTTCTAATTCTACATCTTCTATTCCCGAATCACTTACTTTTCCTGCCTTAATCAGTTTATAGTCACCTTTCATGCCCAACTGGGTTAGGATATGATAGTTACTAATTTTTTGATCAAGCAATCCAAAATGAATTTCCTGCTCAGGCTTAAAATTTGGAATATTGGCGAGTTTGGCATCAAACACGGGCAAAACGTTATTTTTAGCAATTACCCACACATAGAAAGGTCTTACTGTACCTTTAACTAAAGTTTTAACATTCTGATAGTCATAATATTTTCCAAAAAAGGAAGAACTAAAGGCATATAAACTGGCTGCCTGTTTTCGGCCCTTTAAATCAATGAATGTTGCATAAACATTATTTTTTAGTGTCCCTGATGCCGCTTGCCTATTCACTTCTGCATTGGCTTTTACCGCTGCATTTGGAAAAGATAAGATACAATCGGAAACGAAGATGGAGATATCGCCATCTTTTGTGGCTTTAGCAATATCATTAAAGATGTGATGCAGCTCTGAACTATTACTGAGAGCAATTTTAGTGGTTGCAATATCACTGCTAAATTTCGTCGCTTCAAATGGGTAAGTTCTGATGCTGTCTGAGATGAAGTGGATCTTCACGGGAGAGATCTCCTTATCAATCTTCACCGCTAGATCAGAAACAATTTGCTTAAATTCTGCAGATCCTGCAAAATATCCACCCATACTTGCAGAGGTTTCGAGATAGAGGTTAACCTGTCCAATTTTTGGTGGCAATGGGCAACCTTCAGGCTTAGGGCCTTTTACATCCTTACAGTTGTCTTTTTCATCAAGCACGCCATCACCGTCTGAATCTTTATCGCGGCAGCCCGTAAAGAAAGTAAGGGATAATAAGGCTATGAGCAATGCTCCAATAGCCCAAAATTGAGAACCTTTTGTTTTCATTTTCTTAATAAATGTGTACCATAAAAGAATATGTTATTGTTAATTGATCATGCATTTTCATAAGCGATTTGATATCTCTTTGAAATAAAATTTATAGTATGCTCTTGCTGCTTAAAGGATTAAAGCTAATAACTGGTACATAGAACGAACAGATTTGCCTTTATCGCCAGGATTATAGGTTTAAAGCACGCCTCTATTGATACTGATCGAGCGTTTGGTGCAGTTGCCCCCTGTACTGGTAAATTTCATCCGGAGAAGCAATTAGGAATTTCTCTCCGGCATCTTTACCGTTAGCAAAAGTTTCGAGATATTTATTGGCTGTATTAAAGTGAAACCTGCAAATTGGCTTTCTGTTGTTATCATCAAGCAATACACCAAAATAAGATTGGGTATCTCTGGCGGCGATTCTGGAAGATGGAATGCGTTCCCGAAGAATTGCCTTAACAATTTGAAAAGCTTCGATTTCCTCTTCCGTGGTAACGATTTTATTATCAGCCGTTTCATTAATTGGCTTTACTTTGGCTTCTTCCGTTTTATCGATGGTTTCATTAATGCTCAATGCAGACTTTAACATGGAACTGATGGACTCATTTTTGGAAAGTACAAGTGCTTTTTTAGCATACTCCTTAAAAGTGACCATTCTGCTTGCCGTGAGTGGCTTATCGAAGAATCTGTTTACCAATAATTTTACAAATTCATCAGATGGGTGTTCGATTTCATTTTCAAACTCTTTCCTAATAGCCTTAATATATTTCAGGCTTTCTGCAGAATCTAAAATACTTTCGAGGCTATATTCTGTTTTTGTAAATCCTTCCAGAATTTTAATGGAACTATCTTTAAGATCCTCAATATCAATGGTAAAAAAAGGCTTCTCATCCATTATATTGGGTTTTTCCAAATCCATGTAAAAATTATAGATGGTACCATTGGTTAAGACGCCAAACCTTGCTTTAGAAACATGGTAGTAGCGATGGAGTTGTGAATTATGTGCGTCGGCTTTTTCCTTCCAATGCTTGCATTCGAAGATCAGAATGGGCTCGCCATTTTTCTTGATGACGTAGTCGATTTTTTCTCCTTTTTTAGTACCAATATCGCAAATGTGTTCTGGAATTACTTCCGTAGGATTAAATATGTCGTAGCCTAAAATTTGGATAAAAGGCATCACGAATGCATTCTTAGTGGCTTCTTCTGTATTTATCTGGTCTTTTAAGCCGTTCACCCGTTGGTGTAATTGCTCCAACTTTAATTTTAATTCCATCTGCTTTGCGGATAATATGTTTGTTGTGTTAATTATAAATCAAAAGTATAGCGCAGCCGCAGGCTTTCCTTACGGGAAACCGTAAAGGAAAATTGAACGAAAATTTTGTGTTTTGGTAAATGTCAAAAAAGAAAAAGCCACAATACTTACCCTGCCTATACCGCTAGCTAGAAAACTTATCGAAGAAATCTTTAGTAAAGACGATCCTGAATCAAATTACCAATGGCAGGTATCGTTTGTATCTAAATGCGTTTAGTGCTTCCGTGGCAAATACCTTTTTATACATCATGCTAACATTTCAGAATAAACTTGCCACGGAAACACAGAGTTACACGGAACCTAAATCACCTTTTCCGTGCGTTTAGTGCTTCCGTGGCAAAAAAAATGTTTACGCTCCATGCTAAAGTTGCCACGGAAACACAGAAATACACGGGATCTGACCTACCTTTTCCGTGCGTTTAGTGCTTCCGTGGCAAAAATATTCTATGCACCATGCTGAATATATCACAGTAAAAGTTGCCACGGAAACACAGAAGTACACGGAACCTAAATTACCTTTTCCGTGCGTTTAGTGCTTCCGTGGCAATAATATTTTATGCTCCATGCTAACCATTTCACAGTAAAAGTTGCCACGGAAACACAGCAATACAAGGAATCTAAATCACCTTTTCCGTGCGTTTAGTGCTTCCGTGGCAAAAAATGTTTATGCGTCATACTAACCATTTCACAGTAAAAGTTGCCACGGAAACACAGAGTTACACGGAATTTAATTACTTTTTCTCTGCGTTTAGTGCTTCCCCGGCAAAAAATATTTACGCTCCATGCTAACCATTTCATAGTAAAAGTTGCCGCGGAAACACAGAAGTACACGGAATTTAATTACTTTTTCTCTGCGTTTAGTGCTTCCCCGGCAAAAAAATTAAGCATCATGCTAAATATTTCATAGTAAAAGTTGCCACGGAAACACAGAAATACACGGAATTTGACCTACCTATTCCGTGCGTTTAGTGCTTCCATGGCAAAAAAATTAGGCATCATGTTGAACATATCAAAGTAAAGGTTGCCACGGAAACTCAGAAGTACACGGAACCTAAATGCCTTTTCCGTGCGTTTAGTGCTTCCGTGGCAAAAAAATATTTACGCATCATACTAAATATTTCCTAGTAAAAGTTGCTTCGGAAACACAGCAGTACATGGAATCTAATTAATTTCTCTCTGCGTCTAGTGCCTAATAATAATTAAAAACAAAACCTGGCTGCCTAAACCTCTATTATACCTCTAAACTAGAAGTAAAAGCAGCACAGGAATTGCCCTCCAAACTAAACAGGATCTTTGGCTTCAAGGCAAACAAATCGTTAAATGGACATTTTTTGGGATGGGTGGCATAAATAGAATGTTTTGAAAGAGATACGAACGCAAAAAGAAGTGCCGCTTTGGGATTAAGCGAAGGGATTGAATACACTTGATTTACTTTTGGGTTCATACTCATATTGTTTGAATATGAGTCTTGAGGGAATGAATAACTGTGGGCTCTTCAAACCATGATCACTAAAAAGTTTCTGAAGCCTTATGTTAACATGGAATTACAGCAGAGCCCACAACTATTTTGAAGCGCAAATATAGCACATACAATTAAGCTGTGGGTATTAATCTGCTGACTTGCGTTAACGGCTTCAGAACGGTGATCGCAAGACTCTTATTAATACCTAATTATAATACACGAATGTAACATTTAAACTGTAATATTCCAAATTTGTTTATACCGGAAATTTCAAAACTAGTATTAGCAATACTAATTATATGGTAATGAATGATTTATAAAATAAAATAGATAATTAAGGTTTTTACTTTTCAATCAGCGCTAGATACGTTGATATCTGCAAGAAAGAGAAATTTAGTTTTTATTGATTGACAAACAAAATTTTAAAAACAAGCCAATTTAAATACACTGAAGAGATCAAATACTTTGATATTTAATATGACTCACGTAAAGGATATGCCTTTAATAATACACGTCAGGCTCCGCATCTATAGAAAGAAAATACTGAAGCTTAAACAGAACAGCTTTAACAGTACCTATTTTACAAAATAGTGAGGCCATGATACTAGATTATTAATTGCAAAGTCCTTATAACAAATAGACACGCCATAAAGACTTGCCTATTTTGATGATTTTCCTGCGTACGTTGTAAAGATGGTTTTTTGTCTCAAATCCAGAAACGAAAGCTACGTTATTTATCTTACAACCAAGGAGATAAACGAGGCTGCATTGGTTATCATTTCCCGTGTTGCCAGCAGTATCCTGCTCCATTTCCACTTCGCTTGCATTGGCTTCCTTTTTTTGTAATCGCTTTACATCGACCTACATAATTAGCCGTTTTTGTTTTCGTTGTACCATTGCCTGAAAAAGTATTAATTTTTCTCACACTATTCACAGCACATACACCGCAGCTACCACCAGCACCACAATTTTTACACTTGCTACAATTTGAACAGGCCGTACATGGATTATAGCCATAACAGGTAGAGACAGACGTTTTAGCTTTAATGCTGGGTGGTACGGTATGAAATAGTGTTAAAGTTAACACCATCAGGATGATGATTTTCAATGGAGCCTATAGATAAATTTAAAAGAAGGGTTAATTAAGCAATAAATTAAAAGAAAATTTTAACAGTCACAATACTGATAAATGTGTATTAAAAAAAGCCTCAACTTCTAATATTTACCGCTGGATAAATCTACATACCTAGTATAAAATAAATTTATGGTAACCCGGAATACAACAAAACTATGGTCAATTACATATGATTGGCATATTTAAAAAACACAAGGAATTTAATTATGCAGTGTTGCTGCAAGATCATAGTTTTATCAAACAAACACAATAGCCAGATAGATTACTTACTAATCCCTTTATTTTTATACCGCTCCCGAGATTCTTCAACATCAGGAATGTGGATTGTTGCCCAATCAACCAAAGATTTTATTATTGGTAAAAGACTTTCTCCCAGTTCTGTAAGCGTATATTCTACACGAGGTGGAATCTGAGGATACATTTTTCGCGTAACCAAACCATCGGCTTCCAGGTGTTTTAACGTGATGGTTAACATTTTCTGAGAAATGGTGCCAATTTTCTGACTCAATTCGCTAAAGCGTTGAGTTCCGAATTCACCCAAAAGGGAAATGACCAGTATAGGCCATTTATCCCCTATTCTATCAAGTAAACTGCGAACAGGACATTGACCTCCAAAATTTTCTGAATTATTTTCTACCATAAACCCCTCATAATCAGCATTAGTTACCTCGAATTAATTCAATAACCAAAAAGTACCTTCTTGTTCGCTTCAAATTTACGCTTTAACTTTCAATTTCAATTAGCGCATCAAAATAAAGAAGTAAAATTTAGCAATAAACTATCATTTAGCGTAAAAGATGAATATTTCGCTAAAGAAAACTAGCAAATCAAAAGTATTATGATCAAAGTAATAGAAGAAAAGGATTTGCAAGAGCTACTTTCCCGTTGCAAAACTGGCGACAGAAATGCCCAAAGGGAAATATATAAGCGATACTATAGCAGCGCAATGGGAATATGCATCCGTTATGCCACCAATCGGACTGAAAGTGTAAAAATAATGAATAACGGTTTTTATATACTCTTCTCCAATTCTGTATTACCCAAACCAAAAGAGACATTTTCCGAAAATCTTCAAATGATTATGATCCACAGCGTAATAACTTATTATAAAAATGAAATGGCAGGCAACATAGAGAAATCAATGCTTTATGATTCGTTTGATAATTTTGCTTTTGAAAGGAGTTTAGCCAGTCATCACCTGTTATCAGCCGTACAGAAGCTCCCTTTGATACAACGTCTCATATTTAACTTATATGCAATTGATCACTACTCCAATGTTGAAATTTGCAAAATGATGAATATAACGACTCCATTTCTAGAGAAAATCCTTTTCACAGCAAGAAGCACCTTAAGCAACATAAATATTTAGTTTTATTTACTAAGACTTTTTGGAGAGCACTTTACGTTTTAAAGAAAAATAGCAAAATTACAACTTAAACAAATATTTCAAAAAAATGGAATTTACAAAAACCTACACAGTAAAAAATGAGCATATTGATGTTCAGAATATTATGGATGGATTATACTATCCTTTTTACATGGAATATTGCAGACACGCGTTTATCAAAGAAGTTCTTGGTTTTGATTTTGAAGAAGAAGCAAGAAAAGGAATTCATATGGTACTTTCTAATTA
This sequence comes from Pedobacter sp. CFBP9032, assembly GCF_034045265.1. Taxonomy (NCBI): domain Bacteria; kingdom Pseudomonadati; phylum Bacteroidota; class Sphingobacteriia; order Sphingobacteriales; family Sphingobacteriaceae; genus Pedobacter; species Pedobacter sp. CFBP9032. The sequence goes on from NZ_JAXCWE010000005.1 coordinate 26,542, forward strand.
CAGCATTCAATTTTTAAGATCCTTAAAAAGAGGCGATGAGTTTACGGTAACCTGCGCATTGTATGGAGATAGTAAAGGCCTACCGAAGGTTCATTTTAAACAATCCATTTTACTGAATAATAAAGTAATGACTAAAGGTGTATTCACCGGAACATTCGTGCCAGCTACAGGCGGAAGGCCTTATTTACCAGAAAGTATGCTGTTACTTTTAAAAGATACCCCAGTTTATGAGGGGTAGCATAAAGTCCAAATCTATGGATCTCCAAAAAATAATTACTTCATAAAATCATTTAAAAAAGAAGCCCTGCAAAAATGCAAGGCTTCATTTACCGAAATCCTATCCAGAATATTCGTTCGTAACTAAATAAATGCAATTAGTTTAATGCATTTATTGATGAATCTTAATCGTCCCATTGATTTAATTCTAACATATAAATAAACGGAATCCAGTCAGATCCGGTTCTTATTGCAGGAGGCATTATACAATCAGATGACAAAATATCCTATAACTTAATATAGCTACAAACTCTGCTTTGCGCTAAACCACAAAAAATCTGCGAGTTACGAAAGACGGAATGATGAATCATCAAATGACCTCGCCACTCAGTTTTTATAGCTTCGATTTCATGTTGTTTTCGCCATACGGATGCTCATCTTAAGTCAATCGAAGATCAGCAGAAGTAGCCAGAACAAAGACTAACCTCAACCATGAGGCAGATACACACCTCATCTAATCAAATACAAAAGTTTAAACTGTTGTGCTACTACCCTATTTACCCATCAAATGCAATTACATGATCAATTCACACATTTGGATCAAAATCAATCGTCCATTGAATGCCAAATTGATCAGCTAGCATACCAAAATAAGAACCCCAGGGACTGTCTGCAATAGGCATTTCAATTTTCCCTGCAGTTGAGAGTCCGGCAAATAACTTGTCTGCTTCCGCTTTACTTTCAGCACTAATAGCAATATGAAAATTATCACCGGCAGTAAACTTTCTATCTGCACTTTCCAACATGGCATCCGAGCCGAACAGAAAATTACCCTGTCCAAGCGGCAACGCAATATGCATGATCTTATCAAGAAATGCATCTGGCACCTGATGTTCATCAGACTGAGGGAGATCGCTATATCGCGCAATCTTCACAAATTCTCCGCCAAATACAGATTTGTAAAAAGTAAAGGCTTCTTCGGTGTTACCGGTAAAGTGTAAATAGGGATTAAATACTGCCATGATTTTATTTTTAGGTGATCGATTTAAACCAGTCTTATTTTCTGCTAGGCTGTAAAGGATGGGTTCGTGCTACGACGGCTTATATCCAAATATACTTAAGAAATCATAAATCCTGATAATTAATCTTTTTATCTTAAATGACTTTCGCAGACTGCCAAATCATAACCAATACCTAAACTAAGCTTATTAAACCGTTAGATTGAAGTATTGAGCTGATCCTTTTAAATATCACGTGCAATTTTTGCTAATTTAGTCCAGACCCCGGCATTTTCATTCCAAAACTCACCCACTTCCAGATCATCCATAACTTATTATTTAAATTCCCCGAAATGCCAAAGAATACCAGAAGGATCATGCAGAAAGCATTCTCTTCCCCAAGGGGCTTCGTGGATCGGAAGTAGTTTTACTTTTGGATATTTATTTGACAAATTTAAAGCGAGTATATCACGGTAAAAATGATCTAAATTTTCGACCTCAATAAACACCATCGTATTGTCGATCCAATCCTGCACAAATGCATCCTGAAGGTAAAACCCTACCTTTTCTTTATGAAAAAGTGACATCTTCAACGATATCTTACTTTCGGTAAACCCGAGGTCTCTATAAAAACCGCGGGATTGTTCAAAATCCTTTGCACCAATAAATGGCCGGATTGAAAGTGCATTGTATTCCATATTTTATTCACGATTAGTAAGGGAACAAAGATATTGAACCCGATTTAGACGCGTAGTTGATTACAATCAAGAAATACCAGGCATCCGAATAATCTTTTCCCTAACCCGGCTAAGTGTTTCTGGCGTAATTTTCAAATAAGACGCAATCATTTTTAATGGAAAAGCTTGAATTAACTGAGGTCTGTTCTCTAAAATATAAAGATATTTATCTATCGGTGTGGAATTTTTATCAAAAAACACCACTCTGGATACGGCATGCTCCATGATCTTATTTAGCTTAAGAAATGATTGGGAATGCCCAATGAGGCGATGAATGGATTCAAGACTAAGTTCTAAAATATATGCACTGGTAAATGTAGAAATGGTAGTATCGGCAGGCTGCTGGCTTACAAAGCTTTTGTGATTCAACACCCATTCATTTTCCAGATGAAGATCTATAATGTTCTGGACATTTTCATCTGTTTTAGTGTGTTGAAAAAGTGAGCCTTCCAGGATGAAGAAAACAGAGGATGCAATTTCTCCTTCTTCCAGCAGGACTTCGTTTTTACCAATCCGGCGAAGCTTAATTTCCTTTTCAAATAGTGTATTTTCCCAATCGGAAAAACTGCCGATGGTATCTAATACATTTGAGTTCATCCCGCCAATTTAAGAAAAACAAATAGTTTTAAAAATTCATGTGATTCATTAATCGATCATTCCCAATGATTAAAAACTAGAAATTGTTCACTTTAAATCCACTTTTATTTTTGACCATAATCCAACCTGGCATTCTTTAAACGAAACCCATAAAGATTTCGCTGTTGACTAGGCGGATGTAAAATTTTATTTTGCTGATTATTGCCCTTTCGGTGGCTTCATAAATTTTGAAAGGACATAAACAGGGATTAATTTATACGCAATTAACCAAACATCAGTAAAACAGTTCGACTGAATAATGAATTCCTTTGTAATCAAATGGCTCTTGATCAACAAATTGACATCAAAATAGATAAACAAATAACTGAAATTCACTCAGAAAACTATAAGATGACTTACTACCCTAAATTAATTTACTTCAACCTTTTGCTTTAAGCATAAAAAACCGACTTTGATAGCTATTATGTTCTTGATAAGGATAATAAACTTCTAGCGCTCAGAATAACGTTTTGAATTTATGAGACAGCTATTTTTGCAAACAAAGCTATTAAACATATCGTTTGATTTTTATAACTTTAAGTTATGAAAACAGAAACGATAGAAGAGTTTTACACACGTCTTGCACCTGATTATTCATCAGCACCAGCCTATAAACCTAAACAGTTTAATGTACAACAGCGCAACTATAATTGTGGCACATCTGTAACTGCTTACAATCGTCGCGACTTCTATAAAATCTCATTCATTATCGGCGAGGGAACACTTTATTATGCCAACAAAGGTTTGAAGGTTGATCGTCCGGCATTGATGTTTTCTAATCCAATGATTCCGTATTCCTGGGAGCCATCCTCAGAAAATCAGAGTGGTTATTTCTGTTTATTTACAGAGAGCTTTATTCATACAGAAAGTCACCATACCAGCGTTTTAGCATCTCCACTATTTAAAGTAGGCAGCGAGCCCGTATTTTTTCTGGATGAAAAACAGCAGGAAAGAGTAAATTCTATCTTCGAATCGATGATGCAGGAAATTGATACCGAATACCTGCATAAAACAGAACTCTTAAGGTCGTACGTCCATCTCTTAATTCATGAGGCTTTAAAAATGCAGCCTGCAAAAAATTATTTTAAACATACCAATGCAAGTTCACGAATTACAAATCTTTTTCTTGAACTTTTGGAGCGCCAGTTCCCGATAGATACGCCCCAACATTATTTATCGTTGAAAACACCAAATGATTTTGCCCTTAAACTATCGCTACATGTAAATTATTTAAATCGTGCGGTAAAGCAGATTACCGGAAAAACAACGGGCTTGCACATTGCAGAGCGAATTATAGCAGAAGCTAAGGCTTTGCTCAAACATACGGACTGGAATGTAGCTGAAATAGCAAATTGCCTGGGCTTTGAATATCCGGCGTATTTTAACAATTTTTTCAAAAAGCATACGCTGATTACCCCAAAGTCCTTTAGATCTGAATAGTTTGATTTTTATAACTTTTGGTTAGATTAGTTTAATCCTTTGCTGGCTATTGCAATGTAACTTTGTTTAATAAAGACAAGGAAATAGATCATGAGCAATCAAAAAGTATGGTTTATCACAGGTGCTTCAACCGGTTTAGGCCTTGCACTGGTTAAACTGGTTTTAGCTAACGGCGACCGCGTGGTTGCAACCACAAGAAATACAGATGACCTCAAAAGTAAGGTTACGGGATATGAAAGTGATTTTCTCGCCCTAAAAGTTAATCTTACAGATGATGAAAATGTAAAAAGTGCGGTAAAGCAGGCGATTGATCAATTTGGACAGTTAGATGTAGTGGTTAATAATGCGGGTTATGTTCTCGGTGGGAGCATCGAGGAGTTAACCGATCAGGAATTTCGGGCAACTTTAGATGTCAACCTGTTCGGAACAGTTAATGTGATTCGGGCAGCACTGCCTTATTTAAGGGCACAGCAATCAGGCTACATCATTAACATCTCTTCTAGCGCAGGTTATGTCGGTTATCCAAATGCAGGAAGTTATAGCGCCGGGAAGTTTGCTATAATTGGCATTTCAGAATCCCTGCATGAAGAAATTAAACCTTTTGGCGTGAAAGTAACCGTTGTTGCACCGGGAGAATTTAGAACAAATTTATGGGAAGAAGGTGCAATTGCCTTTGCAAAGAATACTTTAGCATCCTATAATTCGGCAACTGTTGCGAAAACATTAGCCAACTTAAGTGGCAAACAAAAAGGAGATCCGGAGAAGCTGGTGGCCATTCTCTTTAAATTATCAAGAAACCCCAATCCTCCCCTGCATTTATTGCTTGGTCCTGATGCTTATCAATTGGTAATCGATCAGCGAAAAAAAGAAAAAGACGAAATCGATACCTGGAAAGAAATAACGCTATCAACAAATTTTGACTAATAAAATTTAAACATTATGAAATATAGAAAATTGGGTAAAACAGGTGAGCAACTTTCCTCATTAGGCTTAGGTTGCATGGGCATGAGTTTCGCTTATGGTCCAACAGATGATACAGAGTCAATTGCGACCTTACACAAAGCATTGGATTTGGGTATAAACTTTTGGGATACGGCAGACATGTATGCAAATGGAGATAATGAAGCGCTGATATCGAAAGTTCTGGCTCCAAACCGCGATAAGATTTTTATTGCAACCAAATTTGGCTTCAGGTTTAAAAATGATGAGGCAGGTTCGAGCAATGCTGTCAACACCTATTTTGATGGTTCTCCGGCTTATATCAAAACAGCAGTAGAAAAAAGCTTAAAAAGGCTTAAAATAGAAACTATAGATCTTTACTATGCCCATAGAATAGACCCGAATGTACCTGTTGAAGATATGGTCGGGGCAATGGCTGAGTTGGTTAAAGAAGGTAAGGTTCGCTATCTGGGCCTTTCCGAAGCTTCACCAACTTCTATCAGAAAAGCACATGCCGTTCATCCTATTGCGGCACTGCAAAGCGAATATTCTCTTTTAACAAGAGATGTAGAAGGTGAAATATTATCAACCGTTAGAGAACTAGGGATCAGTTTAATTCCCTACAGCCCATTGGCCCGGGGCCTGGTCACCACAGCCATCAGCCAAACCGATAGCTTTGCCGAAACAGATTTCAGGAGAACCTTACCCCGTTTCGAAGGCAAATATTTCGAGAACAACATGAAACTGGTACATGGCTTTGCCGACATCGCAAAAAGCAAAGAAATTAGCCCGGCTCAACTTGCGCTGGCCTGGGTATTGGGCCAGGGTGATGATATTATTCCAATCCCGGGAACCAAAAAAAGAAAATACCTGGAAGAGAATGTTGGCGCGATAGACGTTACCTTATCGGCAGATGATTTTAAAGCTATCGATAATCTTTTAAATCAGTTTCCTGATACCGGGGCAAGGTATAGCGAAGGTGCATTAAAACTGGTTAATAAATAAATTGATACGATATAATCTGTCATTAAAAATCAAGATGAGCTTAATTTAATCCAGAACCTGATACCAGAATCGATTTGTAGGTTGCATTATTGATAACAGTCAGACTATACATCCGTTGAACGGAAGGAGTTTAATTTAAAACGAATTCCGTTTGACGGAAATTAAATGATGAAACTATTTGCCACGGAAACTAGGGTAGACGGAAATTAAAGGGTCAAACTATTTGCCACGGAAACCGGAGTACATGGAAATTAAATGGTGAAATTATTTGCCACGGAAGCCGGAGTTCACCGAAATTAAATGGTGGATTTTTTTGCCACGGAAGCCGAAGTGCACGGAAATTAAGTGATGAAATTAGTTGCCACGGAAACCGGAGAGCACGGAAATTAAATGGTGAAACTATTTGCCACGGAAACCGGAGTACACGGAAATTAAATGGTGAAATTATTTGCCACGGAAGCTGGAATGCACGGAATTAAAAGGTAGAACTATTTGCCACGGAAACCGGAATGCACGGAAATTAAATGACGAAATTATTTACCAGGGAAACCGGAGTACACGGAAATTAAATGGTGAAATTATTTGCCACGGAAGCTGGAATACGCGAAAATTAAGTGTTGAAACCATTTGCCACGGAAGCCGGAGTGCGCGGAAATTAAATGGTGAAATTATTTGCCACGGAAACCGGAGTACACGGAAATTAAATGGTGAATTTTTTTGCCACGGAAGCCGGAAAGCACGGAAATTAAGTGTTGAAACCATTTGCCACGGAAGCCGGAGTGCAAGGAAGTTAAATGGTGAAACTATTTTCCAGGGAAGCCGGAGTAGGCGGAAATTAAGTAGTGAAACTATTTGCCACGGAAGCCAGATTGCAAGGGAATTGTTTCAGATGGTTATCCCCACTAACTTCCAGAAATTTATGACTGATAAAGCTTGATGTTACCGTTTTAGTTTATCATTAATAATGATTTGGAAATTTTTTTCACAAAAAAGACCTGCTGGCCTTCTTCGCTGTTAAGAAAAAGCAAACAAACCTTATAAAAACTTGACTAAAAGTAATTTACAATAGGTGAAAAATTAAGAAACTAACAAATTAAAATCATTTCTTTCTAATTCGCGTATCTGTAGAAATACAGGCTATTTTATTTTGCATAATTTTAGCGTTAAACTACCCTCAGGTGCTTTAAAATTAATATTGATGGTATATTTTACTGCTAAATTTTTCTTTACATTAGCTTCTAAGATCCCCAAAAAACCATACATTTCCGTTTACATTAACAGATTAATACTGATTAAAAGGTTATTGACTTGATTGTGTAAAGTTTATTAAAATGTGCTCCACGCTTTAATAAATTTCAGAACCATGTTAGGCACATTATGGGCTCTATAATGGTTTGCTTATGATTAAAACCTTACTACTATTTGTATTTAACTGTTTACTAGGATTAATATTGCTTTGTGCGGTAAATATTACTGCTGTGCGCTGTGAAAGCAAAACAAATTTCTACGTAAAAAATTTATCTGTTTTTCCACATTCAGAAACCATAAACTTCAGCAAACTTTTATCTCCACCTGGTTACGCGCTACATTATATTGCCCCTGCGCCCTGGCAATACTGGAGCAAGGCAAACGAAATCGTCATTGCATCAGAAAGTGGAACCGTTACCGGAACGATATCCAAAAGTGACGGTACAGTATTATTTAATTTTACCTGCACACAGGGTACTCCTTACGTGAAACGTTTTACCGGATTACCTAAAAATGTACCAGCGCATAAACTTAATACAGTACTTACCGGAGCAGGGCTAATAGTAAAAGCTACCGGAACTATTTCAGTGAACTTAAGAAATGTAGCCTCTGATAATTTAGGGGATGACGGTAGTGATGCAGATATTAAAGGAAATGCTTCGCTCTTTAGTTTCGGAGATGCAGCAATCGGAACATCTTTTCGGGTAGGTTATTATCGCGATGGAAATTTAGCAAATTCATCACACCCACCAATCTATAGCATTATGGCCACCCAAAATAACACCATCGTTAAAATAGGTGGTGTGGCTACAGCTACATTAAACATAGGCCAGAGTTATCTGTTTAATGCGCCTATCGGAACTTTAGTTGAATCGTCGCAATCTGCGGTAATGAACACCGCTGCAGATTTAGATGTACCGGGAGGTTGTGGTGATGGTGCATACAATCCCATTCCACCAATTGCCTCATTAGGAAAAGAGTATGTAGTAGTTAGAGGTGAAGGGAATATGACTGCAGAACAAACTACAGTAATTGCAACCGAGGCCAACACCAGCATAACGGTGATCAATTTTGATCAAAATGGCATTCAGCAAGGATTAACTACATACATTCTGGCGCAAGCAGGAGATAAACAAACTTTCAATCACGGTTATCTGAACGGATCGTATCATCCGGTGAATAATACCGGACGATATTCTTCAACGTGGATTTCTGCAACAAAAAATATTGAAGTTTTTTCAGGTACAGCTGGGGCTTCTGGTGGAGAAGGTTGCGAAGTAGATGTAGCTACTTTAGTCCCGATATCCAGTTGCTCCGGTTCTAAAAAGGTAGAAACCGCAAAGTTTACGGCCTATAATCAAAATACCGACCTTAATTACTTTGGTTATATTATTACCAGTAGCACGGATAGAATTTTTTTGACTACAAATGGAACCCCACCTCACAATAATGAAGACATAGAAACGATAGCAGGCATAGCCACTCGTAAACCATTGGGCAATACAGGCTTATCTCTAGTAAGCTTTACCCACACTAATATTGGAATGCCGGCTACGATTGTAATCACAAGTGCAAGCCGGCTTACGGTTTCGATGGTGCAGCAAAGTAGTTCGTTTTCGATGTCTAATTTTATTTCCCGTTTCCCCGAAAAAGCAGAACAGCCCACTTCAAGTCAAACCGATTGTACTACCGCAACATTAACAGTTGGCGCAAATGCAGGTCCGTACCAATGGTATCTCAACGGCGAACTTATAAATGGGGCTACTAATAATACGTATGTGGCCACATCATCTGGAAATTACAGTGTAACTACACAGTTAGAATGTGGTATCAGTGCCCCTTCTTTACCCTTAAACATTTCTCTTTGTAATATCGACCGTTCCATTACTAAAACGGTTAACTTAACCTATCCGGAGTTAAACAGCAATGTGGAGTTTACCCTGAAGGCCGAAAATTTAGGCAATGGCAATGCCGTTGGGGTATCAGTTACAGATCTCCTAACCAATGGGTTTACTTATGTATCAAGCACAGCACCCACAGGCACAAGTTATGATCCGGTTTCGGGTGTATGGACCATCGGCGATCTGGCAAGCAATGCCAGCATAAGCTTAAAGATTACGGCGAAGGTGGTCAAAACAGGTCAGAATATAAATACCGCTACCATTACGGGCGCCCAACCTGATCAGGTAACCAATAATGACCGGAGTTCGGTTACGACCAATACGGGTTCTGGAGATAGAGTGATTTGTGTAGGTACAGTGATGGATAATATTATTTTCGATATTCCTGCTGGCACTACCAATGTTAACGTTTCCGGTTTACCAGATGGGATAACGGGGGTTTACAATAGTACAGCAAGGAAATTAACTATTAGCGGGACACCAACCACCGCAGGGCCTTCAAAAATTTATACCGTAAAGGGTACTGCCGGAAATGCATTAACCATAACCGGAAATATCACGGTGAACGGAAAGGTTGGAGCACCTGTTTTTAATGGCGGATTAACCGACAAGCGCTGTATCGGTGCCGGAACAGATACTTACGTGGCAACAGCAAGTAACACTAAAGAAATAGTGTACATGCTATTGCCTTTAGCTGCGGGCGTTATTGATGCCACCAGCGGCAAAGTAACCTGGAACAATACATTTGCAGGTACCGCAACCATAACCGCTACTGCAAAGGGTTGCGAAGAGAAAAAAACAGATTTTATCGTTTCGGTAAGTGCCCTCCCAGATTTAACGCTTGGTGCCGAACCCGAAATTTGCCAGGGCTTTACCGCCTTATCATTAAGTTATACGAACCAATTAAATAACCCTGTAACCTATAGCATTACCTGGAAAACCGCAGGTTTTGCGCCCATTACCAACCAGCCTTTACCAGCAGGAAGTATCCCTTTTAATCTTCCTGTTAATGCCCCGGTGGGTATGCATGCAGGCATACTTACCCTTAAAAATGCTACAGGTTGCAGTACTCAGCTAAATTTCAACATTAAAATAAATCCAAAACCATCAGCGCCACATGTGCTGGTACAAACTACATCACAATATTAATCAAACAAAAAAAAAGTCCCCATGAACAATTCAACTACAAAAACAATCTTCGCAGTTATTTTCGTAATCATCTGCGCATGCACAAAGGTATCTGCTCAGGTACTCCCAACCACTATTGGGGTGAGTTTATTCTGTCAAGGATCAGACCTCACCTTACCCAATGCTCCTACAGGGGAAGAGTGGATTGTAAAGTACAGTGCAACTCAAACCACTACGCCAAGTACAGGTATCACCTTAGTTTCGGGTAAAATCGCTGCAGCTGATTTAAATACCGGCTATTATTATTTAAGTTCTAAATCTACCACAGCGGGTGCCTGCGAATCTGAATTACAGGAAATACCAGTCTATGTGCTTAAACCTTTGTTGGTTGATTTCACACCTGCCAATTTCTGTTTGGAAAGCCCGCTTGCTCAAATAGGCAACGTATCAAGTCCAGATGCTAATACTCAAGCCTTTGCCTACCAATGGTATACAGTGGATGGAGCAAATGTAGAAACTGCAATACCTGGCATAACAACAAAAGATTATACCCCAACAGCGCCTGCTACAGTTGGAACAAAAAAACACAGGTTAAAAGTAGGTTATGTAATTGGCGGCAAAAACTATTGTGCGCAAGTTGCTGATCATGATATTACAGTTACGCCTAAGCCAACAAAACCAACCATTGTACCAGGAACCCTTACAGGTACTGCCACAGCAGTTACTTTCTAAGGAGAAGGTTTACATTTCTGAAATATAAGGTATAAATGAGGCGAAGGATATCCTCCTTTCTGTCATTGGCTATAATGTTGTTTTTTATACAAACAGCTATGGGCCAGACTGCTCCCGAAGGGCGGCAAACGATTGCGATCACACCAGGATCGTCGGTGGTTTTGCGCGCAAATTCGGTAGGGGGATCTTCGTATATCTGGTATAAGGATAATGTGTTGGTTAATGGGCAAAACAGACCGTCACTAATTACCGCAACGCCTGGGGTTTATAGAGTGGCCACATGGAATACGCTTGGGTGTATGTCTGAGATATCTGATGAAATAGAAGTAACCATGCTACGCCAGCCTGTTGCAGATGTCGCCATCACCAAGCGATCCGAATCAAAGGTAGTAGTGGTTGACCAGGTTTTTGACTATTACCTCAACGTTCGAAATAATGGTACCGATGATGCTACCCAACTGGTGATGAAAGATGTGCTGCCAAAAAACTTATCTTTTGAAAACCTGGGGCAACCCACAGATGGCTTAGCCACCTTCGATCAGCTAAATCAGACCATTACCTGGAACATCCCTTTACTGGCCAATGGTAAGTTTGCAGAACTGGTAGTTAAAGTAAGGTCTAAACAGCCAGGTATGGTGAGCAATACGGCAGTGGTTACGGCAACGGAATTTGATCCGAACCTCGCCAATAATACATCAACTGATCAAAAAGAGATTTCAGGTTTAAGAATACCAAATGTTTTTACGCCTAATGGGGACGGCAAAAACGAAACTTTTTATATCCAGCACCTAGAATCCTTTGAATCAAATGAAGTAACCATTATTAACCGCTGGGGAAGTACGGTTTACCAATCCAATCACTACCTGAACGATTGGACTGCTCCGGGACTGGCAGACGGAACCTATTTCTATATAATTAAAGTAAGAAACGGAACTTCAGCATGGCAAGACTACAAAGGTTATGTAACCGTAATACGGTAAATAGGATAAAATATATAAACATGAACATTTTGAGAGGAATATTTTTTGTTTTAATCATGCTTACATCAGCTGGAAAGCTTTTGGCGCAGCAGGATGCCCAGTTTGGCCAATATGTATTTAATGGCCTGTACATTAACCCTGCCTATGCGGGTTATAAGGAAGAACTTTACCTCCAGGCTTTTGCAAGAACACAATGGACAGGCGTTCGGGGTGCGCCACAAAGCCTTTCCCTATCAGCAGATGAGGCCATTAATGATGAAAGTTTAGGCATTGGTCTAATGATTACCAAAGATAAGATAGGCGCACAAAATAGTTTAAACGCATCGGCAAACTTTGCCTACCGGATAAAACTAGATCGTACCGAAACCAATATCCTTGCCTTTGGTTTAGGCGTAGGCGTAATCCAATCTTCCTTAAACGGTAACTTGTTAGATCCTATCGAACAAGGAGATAACCGCATTATTAATGGAGTGGTAAGTCAAACCATGCCTGGTGTAAGGGCTGGTGTACATTATTCTAACGAAAAGTTTTTTATCGGGTTTTCGGCCAACAATCTCCTGGCTAAAAGCTTATCCATATTTAATGATTACAATGCGCTTAACGTAAAAGTTCAACCCCATTTCTACCTCGCTGCAGGCATGGCATTTCCTGTAAATGACGATTTTGTTTTTAAACCCACCTTTTTAATTAAAGATGATTTACATGGCCCAACCTCATTAGATTTAAATGCGTTTTTATTAATCAAAGAACGTTTCTGGTTGGGTGCAGTTTATCGAACCTCGGTAAAACTTTACCCTAAAGAAAATCTGCAGCGTGGTCTGAACAGTAAGGCGGCAGCTGGTTTTATCAGCGAATTCTTTATCCGGTCTAACCTGCGTATTGGTTATGGTTATGATTATAGCCTGAATAAGCTGAGTAATTACGATTACGGTTCGCACGAAATTTCTGTAGGTTATTATATCGAAACTAAAAAGAGCCGGAGACCAAAGTGTTATTTTTAAGTTTTGCCATAAATCAATTATATTTCAATAGCCTGCGGTTTACCGTCCATTGAAATGATGATGAGTGCTTAGTTGCCTTTAACAGCCTTATTTTTTACAGCTTTAGAATGTTGCTATGTACTTTAATTCTGAGATTACCAGTCGAAAAATCTGGCAAATTGAAAGTAACACTCTTGCAGGCATGGCAAGTAATTTCTAAATTGTGCCCTGCCTTGTTAGGGTCAAATAGCAATTTTTATATGAGCGCTTCCATAGACATGTTACAACAATTACTATTTGATTTGGCCGGAGTGATGCCTACCGACACTCAGCCGCTATTTGATATGGCCAGCCGGGTATTGCTGGAAGCCGGCGAGGCGTATATTCGCACAGGTGATACCAGCCGTAAACTTGCATTTATCGAACAAGGCATTATACGTTCCTATATTGTGAAAGATAATGGTGATGAAGCCACCCTATTCTTACGCTGTGAAGGGCAATTTATCGCATCACATGATACAATCATTCATCGGCAGCCCTCTCGTTTTATTTACAGGGCGCTGGAGCCTGTTACGCTGCTACAGATCGATTATGATGTATTAGAAGATATCTTAAAAAACCACCCGGAATACGAACCGTTGCGCAACTTCTTCCTCATGCGCATGCTGGCAGATTCACTTAAAATTATGGAATCTTTTGTAACCCAATCTCCAGAAGAACGCTACCGGGAACTTCTTGCCGAACGCTTTGATCTGATCAATCGCGTGCCTGATAAATACATTGCTTCTATGCTCGGCATTACTCCCGTATCTTTAAGCCGAATCCGGAAAAGGATGCATACTAAGGGAAAATCATAACATTAATTATCCTTTGTTAAGCCTATAAATTAACTTTTGTTAAGCAGTTTGTCATCGCTCACCTTCTATTTTTGAATCATAAATTTTAAACAATTATGGAAAAAATAATAGAAGAAGTGGTCAGGATATTCGGTATTTCAACCGTTCGGTATTTTGTACTGGCAGGTATCCCCTTTATCTTATTCTACCTGCTACTGCCAGCAAAAGCAAATCGGTCAAAAATCCAGCAAAAGCAGGCCGTAAAAAAAGATTTCCTTCGTGAGGTATGGCACTCCTTGCAAAGCAACCTCATCTTCACGATCATTGCTGTGGCATTATTATTTACGCCACTCAGATCTTATACCAGAATTTATGATCAGGTTAGCGACTATCCAGCATGGTACTTTGCATTAAGTGTGGTGTTTTGCCTGATTCTTCATGATACGTACTTTTATTGGATGCACCGTTTACTGCATCATAAAAAACTCTTTAAGCTCACCCATGTTGTACATCATCAAAGCACTAATCCCTCTCCCTGGACTTCATACAGTTTTCATTTACTTGAAGCTGTTACAGAAGGCGCAATATTACTTGTACTCGTTTTTATTTTGCCTTTGCATCCCCTTAGCGTTTTGTTGTTTACCATCGCTTCATTTATTATTAATGTTTATGGTCATCTGGGTTATGAAATCACGCCCGAATGGTTCCGCCACACTTGGTTATTTGAAGTTCTGAATACATCGGTGCACCATAATTTACACCATAGTAAGTTTAAAGGTAATTACGGGTTATATTTTAGAATATGGGATCGTATTATGGGTACTGAAAACCCAGATTACGTTAAAGAGTATGACAGACTGCAGGATCAGCGATTTGGCAAAAGATAACGATTTAAAGATTTTGCAAATCAATCAGATCATTGCCATTAGGAATAGCGTTTTGAGAATGGCGTGCACGCACCATAACATAAAGACACCGCTAAAATTGCCGCCTATCAACTTTAGATCTGGAATGGTATTATTTCAGATGCAGCCCATTTACCGTAAATACCTGCCGTAAGAAGGAAATCCACTTTAGTCTTTCAACTTGGAATCCGTTTTGAATATGGATCCTGCTCTGAATAAGATTTAATTTAATCAGTGTAAAAGAATACAAAAAGCTAGCTAGAATCACGCTATTGAATCCGTTACTCCATTTTTGTTCCACCACTGATGCTGATAAAAGCTTCTAAAGCAGGGGAAAGTGGCACATCTTTTCTGTAGACCAAAATCGTGGTCATAAGGCCCAACTCCTTTGGCAGGGGGAATGTTTTTATATTTCTATTACTATAAAACGTACTTATGATTTCTTCTGGCATCACACTAAACCCAATGCCAGATGCAATGAAATTAACAACGCCTTCAATGGAATTCATTACTGTTTTATGATATTGGGCAATGCCTTTGCTTACAAGCCAAGAGTCAAGTTTAGCCCTGAATACGCAGCCTTGATCGAAAACTATTGTTTTAAGCGGATTTTTTTTAAGAAGAATATCCAGGTTTTTACAATGCGCTGGCGCAACAATTACGACCTGTTCTTCCTTTATTTTAATTTGTTCAAGCTCAGGAATGTCAAGTGGAGCAGGGATAAATGCTGCATCTAGTTTATAATTCAAAACATCACTGATTAAGCTGTCTCTCATCGCGGATCTAAAATCCAGGTCAACAAAAGGGAATTTAGCGGCAAGTTCATTAACAAGTTCAGGCCCTTTCAGGGTCATCATGGTTTCTAAAAATCCAATTTTAATCTGGCCCTTTACGATGTCACTTTTACCAATCGACCTTTTTGCCTCATCCAAAATATGGTTGAACTGCTTGGTATAGCGAATAAGTTTTTCACCTTCTGGAGTTAATTCGACCTTGCGGTTGTTTCTGGTAAAAAGCAGTGCGCCAAACTCCTCTTCCAAATTTTTTATACGGGTAGTTACATTGGATTGAACTGTGAACATCGCTTCAGCAGCCTTTGTAAAACTGCCATAATGCGCAACGGCTTCAAATAAGTTAAGGTCATTCGTGTTCATAAATCTTAAATTGAGATACATAGTATCTTTATAAATCATTTTGAAAGATTAAATATCAGGTTTACTTTTGAATAAAAAATTGAAAAAACTAAAAATAGCCTTCACGGTCATGCTGACTGGCTTATTAGGGAGAACAGAAATTATGGCACAATCAAGCACAGTTAAAACAATTCCGGCTTTAGAAGTTGGGGTTGTTCATCACCGCAAGGTAAATGTAAACGGACTCAGCGTATTTTATAGAGAATCTGGCCCAGCCGGAGCACCCACCATATTATTATTGCATGGTTATCCGACATCATCACACATGTTCCGCAATCTGATACCGATTTTAAACAAAAAATACCGCGTTATAGCTCCTGATCTTCCTGGCTTTGGATATACTGATTTACCAGATCGTAAAACTTATACCTATACTTTTGAAAATCTGGCTAAAACAATGCAGGGTTTTGTAGATGAATTAGGTTTAAAAAGGTTTGCAATTTATGTATTCGATTATGGTGCACCGACCGGATTTCGTCTGGCACTTGCAAATCCAGAGAAAATTACGGGGATTATTTCGCAGAATGGCAATGCCTATGTAGAAGGATTGAGTACGGGTTGGAATCCAATTCAGAAATATTGGGAAAATGACACCCAGGAAAACAGAGATGCGCTGAGGTCTTTTTATAGCAAGGAAGGAACAGCATTCCAGTATTTTACTGGTGTTACCGATTCATCCCTTATAGCCCCCGAAGCTTACATTTTGGACCAGCATTTTTTAGATAGGCCAGCATCAGCAGAAATTCAGCTTGACCTGTTGAAAGACTATAAAACAAATGTGGAGTTGTATCCATCGTTTCAAAAGTATTTTAGAACCAATAAACCAAAATTGCTTGCGGTATGGGGAAATAAAGATCCATTTTTTCTTCCAGCCGGAGCTGAGGCCTATAAAAAAGATATTCCTAACGCAATAGTAAAATTTTATGATACTGGCCACTTTGCGTTAGAAACCCATGCACAGGAGATCGGAAATGAAATACTGAAGTTTCTCTCCACCCTTCCAAAATAAGATTTTCGAGTGTAATACGGACTTTCACAAATAACAAATAAATCAAATAAAGTAATGGAAATAAAAAACCCAGTACCACCGTTTAGCTATGATTCTGCGGTGAAGAAAGTTATGCTTGCAGAGCAAGCGTGGAATAGCCACAATCCTGAAGTGGTATGTATGGCTTATACCCTTAATACAGAATGGCGCAATAGGTCGGAATTTATCTCGGGACGCGAAGAAGTCAAAGTATTTTTAGCAACTAAATGGGAGAAAGAACTCGACTACAAGCTTAAAAAAGAACTTTGGGCATTTACTGACAACCGCATAGCAGTTCGCTTTGAATATGAATGGCATGACCATCAAGGGCAATGGTTCCGCAGTTTTGGTAATGAACTTTGGGAATTTGATAAATACGGACTAATGGAGAAACGGTTCGCAAGCATCAATGATCTGGCCATTGATGAAAAAGATCGAATGCTATAAAATAGCTAAACACTTTGGTTTAAAAGGCGCTAATATATGATTAGCGCCTTGCTAGTTTAATGTCAAAGAAATAATCCGAAATGACTATTTTTGATTACTTTTCCTCAGAAAGCTTATCAAACGCTTTGAAGTCACAATCCAGATAACCATCACTATCCAAGAATATAATGTTCGTAATATATGCTTTAGCAATAACTTCAAACATATTTGTCAAAGAGTCATAAGTATAATCAGGATCGGTACCAAACGTATTCGTCCAGAATATTTTTCCATAGTTTGACGTCTTTTCATTTAGATCAACCCAATAGCAATTACCCGCCCCATCCTCTAAAAATGGAAACAATTGTTTGGCAGGCTGAAAGTTTTTTGTCCAATTCCGGAAACTCTCTTCAAACTCCATGCTTTGATTATAATAGATAACCGCATCTTCCAATGATAGGAAGTTGTGTATAGGTATCAGCCCTGTAAGGCCTGAAGGGGTTACGCTATCAATATTCGTTCCGTCTGCAAACAAATACAGTTCTTTCAACTCGTCATTAAAATTTAAGCCCAAAGTGTTTTCTGTTTTAGCTATTTCTTGAAGGCTTGCAGATTTTCTAAGTATGTTAGGGAAATGGTAATTTTAATCCTTCTGCTTGACAAGAATTGTCTTAAAGCTTTCGGTGATGTTATTCATAAATCGTTAGTCTATTTAATCTCAAAAAACAATACTTTTATTGTAAATCAGAATTTCATGGCCTAAGTTTTATATTAGTTATTCAATAATTTGATTCAAAGAATGCCCGCTCTATCCTAGCTCTAAGCCTTTCTTTTTAATGCCAAAAAAGTAAATGTCCTTACTGGTTATCCCGTAGAGCCTGTTATCGACAATCTTTACCGAAAAGTCCGAAGGCTTTACACCGGTCAGCCTCTTCAGGGCTTTGCCTATGGTATTCACAAAATAAACATTGTTTCGGTCGGCTGCATAATAAGTGTGGCTTTGGTCAAGATGATCAGCATCAAAACAGCCAGGCACTTTCTTAAAAGTGTCAACATCCACGTCAGGCACATTCCTGCCCCTGAAAAACAGGTTTTTCCTGTCCCGGGCAACATTCTGCCAGATAATGCTGAAGGTCTTTGTATCAGCTCCTTCCACAATATCTTTAAGAAAATAAACTTTATCACCTGCCCGCAGATAATACTCATTATATTTTTCTGCCTTGCTGTAATCATATGGCAGGCACGTGTCGTACCAATAATAATGGTTCCCGTCATAACCAATGCCATCTTCGGCATTTATAACTTTAAATGTTTCAGGCTTTGCTCCCTCAATAACAGAAGCATTGCACATATAGCTGGTGACATACACCCTATTTTTATCCCTGAAGTAAAAAGTCTTGTCCTCAAAAGCTTCGACCATCTCAAATGAATCGTAATCGATTGTCTTTTTGAGGCTGGTAAATTTTTCCGAATCATACAGATAAATGCTCCTATCTACAAGCGTAAAACCGAGTCCCAGATCTTTCATATGGCAGGCATTTCAGTTAAGTGCATACAAGTTACAAGGTTAAAAATTAAATACAACCTCCTTAAAAAAATTTTAGCATCAGCAGGATACAAACACTTACAAAATCTGATGTTTGGCGGTTCCAAATTAGATGTCCAAAATAATAATGTTGTATAAAATTAAATAAACCCCTCTCTGAGTGATTTAGAGCGGGATTAGTACCGATCCGTAGAAATACTTTCAATCCTTAAAAAGTTTTTTATTACTTATTGAACCCATAGCAGATGATTTAAAATTGAGTCTAAAATTTTAAACATAATCTCTTCAGAAAAACCTCCATCGGAAACTTTGAACCAAAAAACCTGACATTTTAATTGATAGTCGCGTAATTATTCTAAAAACAGTTATGATAAAGCGTTTTTTTAAATAGTCCAACAAATAGTAACGCCCTGGGGAAACCGCTAGACGGATTTGTAAATTTTTTAGATGAAGCGCAAAAATAAAAAACATGTGGCTGCGGCACTGATATGATATTTAGACTAAATATCATTACTAGAAAAAGAATAAACATTTCTCAACCTTTGTGTAATTTCATTCCTTAAATACATTAAAATAGTAATGAGTATTCATATAGGCCTAATGATCTGGAAAGAGATGAAACAGAGAAACATTTCTGTTTCTGTTCTTTCAGATGCGCTAGAGATCAGCAAATCCAAAGCGCAAGAGCTAATGAACAGTGCAACGATAGATATACTCACACTTGTTCGCATCTGCGAAATCTTGAACTACAATTTTTTCACCTACTATGAAAGTGGAAAGATTTTCTCCAGCATTGAATCACATGAAAAAAAACAATTAGTAGAAGAAGTTGACCGTTTGAGGGCTTTGCTCAATGAAAAGAACAAAGCCCTGGAACTTCAGGAAAGACTAAACAAAGTTCAGCTTAGTACCATTTCTCTACTGGAAAAAGGCCAATTCAGATAAGCTTTTCTATTTAAATTTTAAATTCAGAGACACAATATTGGATACTAAACTTGTGGAGCGCGAATAATGCCCATACCTTAACTCAAGCATATTTAATCTTTGCCATCCGAAAACACCTTTTGGAGGTGCAAACCGAATACCTGCACCATAAAAATCGCTGGTAAGTGTAGACAGATCATAATCACTGGTGAAGTACTGCTGTGACGAAAGATGATGACCATAAGGCGCAAAATATTTAGTCCCCACCTGGTTATTATACCTGTAAAATGGGCTTATAGAGAAAAATGAATTGATCTTAACCGGTATTTCAAGCTCTGCAGTGTGCGCCTTTATTCCCCAGTTATCCATATAATAACGGTAAAAAGTGCGGATCACAAACCGGTCATCCAAAAAGTAGGCCATACGCAATCCTATAGGCAGCTTGTAACGCTTATCTGGTAAAGTTTCTGAGCGAAGAGATCCATCTGTAAAGTAATTGCGCTGGTATTTTGTGGCAAGCAAGCCTTTCTGGTAAGAAGGTTCCAAAATCAGCGAAGCCTGGAATTTCTGGTTAATCACCTGGGCTAAGGAGAAAGATGCACTAAAGGAATTCCTTGGTGCGGTATCATATGCTTCGCCGCCCCTTCCGGTATTTCCGGTTCGGAGTTCTATAGGCAGGATGACTGTCCACTGATCCAGAAATGCCTGGAGTTTAAAATCAAACTGGGTATTTTTATCTTTTGATAAACGGGTTAAATTAAAGGCTGCTCCCATTGACTGGTAATCGAATTCTGTTGAATAAGATCCTGTGAAACCAAAGGAATTACCTGTTTCTTCATTAGACTGTGTCCAGTTTAAAGAGGGATAGATACGGGTATCTGCAGAAGATGCTGAAGAAATGGTACTCGGATCGATTTTATCAGAAGAGGCAGAAGTGTAATGATCTACACCAAGCTCAAAAATAAAAGTGTTTTTCTTACCTTTTTTGTTAAACTTAGACATCTGCAAATCTATGGTATTGGCAAAATCGCTCAGTTTCTCGGTACCGATTCCACCTGTTACTGCAGAGTTGTTTCCATCTTGATGATAATATGCCGAAACCAGGTTAATTTCATCAATTTTAAGTTTTCTCGACTGGTATTTACTGCTGTCTGCTTTGGCAGGCTCAGGCCTGGTCTGCGCATAAGTGCTTAATATACCGAAGTACATCAAAAGCACATGGAGATATATTTTTTTCATTTTCTGAGCCTAAAATTAGTTACAGCCACAACCACCACCGCTTTTGCCCCCATTGGCACCTGAAGCACCCTCGCGGTAAAGCTGAAAACTCTGTTCAAATTTCTGGACCTTTCGGGCCGAAAGAATCATGTCGGCATCGTTAACTTTACTTTTCTGATAAGGCTTTACGCTGCTGCATGCACCAAGCAAACTGCCCAGCGAAATTGCGGTAACCATCGAAAGGAAAAATGTTCTTGAAATTTTCATACTTATATCACATTAATATTATCTGAGGTATACACCCGATCATTATCGTCGATAACAACACAGGCTACTTGTTTAATCTGGTTTATCAGCTCCAACCCTATTTTTACGCCCATTACCACAACCGGTGTAGCCAGGGCATCAGCAAGCTCGGCACTTCGGCAGATGATACTCACGCTTTTTACGCCGCTTACCGGAAGTCCGGTTTTGGGATCGATAGTATGCGAATAACGTTTGCCATTAATCGTCGCAAATTTTTCATAACTGCCCGAAGTGGCAATTGCCATATCACTGATTTTTAGTGCAGAGAAGGGTCTATCGGTTTGTTCCGGATCAGCAATACCAACCGTCCATGGGTGGCCGCTGGCTTGCGTGCCCCAGGTAATCAGGTCGCCGGCTGCATTTACAATTCCACTTTTAATGCCCAGTTTCTGCAGCACCAACTTTGCCTTATCGGCTGCGTAGCCTTTCCCAATTCCACCAAAACCGATACGCATGCCGTTATTTTTTAAAAATACAGTCGATTTCTCCTTATTCAAGATCACGTTTCGGTAATCGATGAGTCCAACAGATTTCAGGGCGGTTGCCTCATCAGGAAGACTGGTCATATCCGGATCAAAGTTCCACAGCCTTTTATCTATCGATCCGTAAGTAATATCGAAAGCACCATCAGTGATTTCTGATACCCTGATAGATCGCTCGATCAGATTGATTACTTCTTCCTCTACTTTTACCGGACTTAGCCCGGCATGTGCGTTGATCAGGCTTGTTTGGCTGAGATCGCTGAATGTGGTGAGCAGGTTTTCTATCCTTTGCACCTCCGCTATAGCAGTATTTATAGCTACATTACCCTCCTGCTCGTTCGCAGCAATCACAGTAAACTCGAACCGGTTTCCCATGAGTTTTAGCATCCGGTTTACGGAAACAGGTTTAGCCATTTGTGAATTATTTGTTTAGTTTGTCGATTTCTGAAACGAAAGCCTGCGGACTTACATCAGGAAACCCCTCCCAGCTTTTAAGCACCTTTCCATTTTCATCAACCAGAACGGTAAAGGGAAACTTACCATTCTTGTTATACACCTCAGCCAATGATTCATTGAGTTTGACCTGTTCTTTTGGAAGCTGATTTTTCTTCTGCCTTGGAAAATCGGCCCTGACCAGTAAAAGATTGGCCGCTGCATACTGCTCAAAGGTTTCAGATTCAAGTATTTCTTTCCGCAGGCGGATGCATGGACCGCACCAGTCTGAACCTGAAAAATTGATCAGGATCTGCTTGTGTGTGGCTTTAGCTTGTTTCTGGGCTTCGGTAAAGTCTCCCATCCATGATACTGGAACTGTAAACAAGGTGATTAGCGTAATAAAAAGTAGTTTCATGATTTTTAGGAATAAACTTTTAAAGTAGAAAATCTGCGTAAAAATGCTATCTGTAAAAAGGCTTTAACGTTCCGCATGCTTTGGCTATCAATTAATGAATGAGTTAAAAAAAAGCAAGCGCCTGTAACAAAACTATAGACTAAATCTGAAGACATCCTGAAGTTTTGAATTAAAATTTGTTAAATATTTGTGAATGATTTTTACTAAATGAGACGACTTAAGTCATTCATCTTGCGATCAGAAATGCTGTCCCGGCAGCAATCAGACCTATTTTCTTCTATAAGCGATTTTGGTTTGAATAAATTTTACGGATAAGGCTTGGCAGTACAACCAAAAGCAATGGTAAGGCCACAATAAATCCTCCAATTACAGCAATTGCCAATGGTTGATGAAGTTGCGCCCCGGCTCCAATGCCTAATGCTAACGGCATCAGCGCAATAATTGCCCCAAGTGCGGTCATTAATTTAGGTCTTAGGCGAGTGGAAATGGCGAAAGTCATCGCATCATCTATCTCTTTATCATTCAACGACTCCTTGAACTGTAAGAAAGTGAAAATTGCATTTTCTCCGATAATCCCCACAATCATAATTAATCCCGTATAGCTTCCCACATTTAGTGGAGTAGCTGTTATAAAAAGCGCCACATAACTGCCTGAGATTCCCAAAACAGAAATCAGAAGTATCAGAAATGCAATTTTAAAATCCTTGAAAAGGAATAAAATCACGCTAAAAACCAATAAACTTGAAGCAATAAGGATGGTCAACAACTCCGAAAAAGACTGTTGTTGTTCTTTGTAGGCACCACCGTATTCAATGTGATAGCCCGAAGGCAGGTTTACTTTTGATTTGATGGTTGATTGAATAGCTGTCATCACACTTCCCAAATCGCGGTTATCTAATCTGGCGGTAATGGCACCAATGGTTTGCAAATTTTCCCTTTTCACTTCTGCACTACCAGATTTAAGCTCAATTTTAGCCAAATTCTGAATGGGAATAGCAGTTCCACCGGGGAGAAAAATCTTCATCTTCGAGATATCAGCAATACTAAATTTTCTACTGCCAGGATAAACCATACGGATGGGCGAAAGCTGTTGTTTATCATACAAATCGCCGATAACATTACCCTGCATGGCGGTTTGCAACTGTAACTGAAACGATGCTGGCGTTACCCCATATTGAGCAAGCATGGCAAAATTTGGTTGAACATTCACAGTTGGCCCGGACAGTACAATCCCATCAAACACATCGGCCGTTCCGCTTACCTTGGAAACCAAATCTGCTACCTGCTTTGATAATCCTTGTAATTTTTGCTGGTCGTTACCAAAAATTTTAATCTCAATTGGCTGAGTAGAACTCATTAAATCGCCGAGCATATCGCCTATCACCTGGCCAAAATCGACCACTAATGCAGGTTGTGTACGTTCGATGTGCGTTCTGATTTCAGAAATCACTTCATCGGTACTTTTTGTTCTGTTTGGCTTAAGTTGAATGAGGTAATCACCTGTGTTGGGCTCGGTAATGAAAAACCCCATTTGCGTACCCGTTCTTCTCGAATAAGCCTGAACACTAGGAATTTTAACAATTTCTTTCTCCACTTCCTTTAACATCCTGTCGGTTTCTTCAAGTGATGTTCCCGGAGGCGATGCATAATCCAAAACAATACTCCCCTCATCCATTTCGGGTAAAAATCCTGTTTGTAAACGAGGAAAAACGATTGCAATGGAAGCAATTAAGATCAATATAAAAACAAAACTGATGTATGGTCGCTGAATGAAATAACGTACCCAGTTTTGTGGCTTAACTTCATGTACAACAGCTTGCTTGCCTGATGCATTATTATGTGAATCTTTTGTGAGCAACAGATAAATTACGGGTAAGCCAATCCAGGTTACAAAAAATGAGCAAACCAGGGTGATAATCATCGTGTTGGTCATTACCTGAAAATAAGATCCTGCAACCCCTGTCATCAGTACAAAAGGCACAAAAATCACAATGGTACTAATTGATGATCCCAACATCGCAGGAAAAAGATAATGAATCGCTCTTCCAAGTAAAGGAACAGTGGGTTCATCAGGATGCTCCTCGTGGGTACGGTGGATTTGTTCTACCACCACAATGGCATCATCAATAATCAATCCGATCGCCGCTGCAATCGCACCCAAAGTCATGATATTTAAGGAGTAACCGATAAAATAAAGTACAATTACCGTTAAGCACAGCGTTACCGGAATGGTAATTAATATCGTTGCGCTGGCTTTGAGCGAACGCAGGAAAATAATGGCGACAATGATCGCCAATACTAATCCTATCCATAAACTATCGCGAACACTTCTGACCGATTCGTTTACAAAATCGGCTTGTACATAATAGGGTTTGATGGTAATTCCCGCAGGAAGTATGGTTGCAAGCTGGCTAACCTTTGTGGCCATTTGGCTCGAAAGGTCAACAAGGTTGGCGTTAGGCTGTTTAATAACGGCAATCAGAATTCCGTCTTTACCATTTGCATTTATTCGCGTATATTCTACACTTTGTTGTATGCTAACCTTGGCAATATCGCCAATTTTTATGGTACGGTTTCCCTTTCTGGTGAGCACGAGGTCTTCGAGGTCAGTTTTGGTTTTTACCGTTGCATCGGTAACCGAAAGGTATAAATAATTATGGTCGGCTAAGTAACCGTTTGATTTTATAAAATTGGTTTGTGAAAGGACAGCGCTAATTTGATCTGGCGATATACCAAGCGTTTGCATTTTAGCCACATCAAGCTCAAGCCAAAACTCTTTACTTTTCCCACCGATTACCCGAATTTCAGACACACCGGAAACTTGCGAAAGAAAAGGTTTCACGGTATAGGTAGCAATCTTTTTTAGTGCTGCCGGCGAATAATTATTGCTCTCCAAACTATAGCCGCTAACAGGTAAAATGGAGGGGTTCATTTTCTCAACCGAAATGTTTACCCCCACTGGCAATGTTGCACTGATTTTGGCAATCTGCGATTCGATTTGTTGCTGACTTAAATTGATGTCTGCGCCTGGATTCATAAATGCCGAAAGCTCGCAACTTCCACGACTGGTGGTACTCCTTACCAATTGTAGATTTGGCACTTGCTTTACCGCATTTTCCAGCGGACGTGTTACCGTTACCACCATCTTATCAACTGGTTGCAGCTCAGCATCGGCAATAATTTTAATCTTCGGAAAGGTGATTTCAGGGAAAAGCCCGGTTTTCAGCTGCTGAAAAGAATAAACTCCTCCAATTAGAATGATGACGAGAACGGCCAGAATAGGGTTTCGATGAGAAATAAAAAAGTTCTTCATGGCTATTTCTGAATTCTAACTTTTGCTGTATCGGCAATTCCATAGTTACCGGATGTTATAATTCTATCCATTTTGGAAAATTTAGGGCTCAAGACCTCCGTTGTATTGCTGTTGTCGATGCCTTTCTTCACATTTACTTTTACCGCTGTAGAATCGTTAATGAGTTTCATTACCCAAAATTCATCTTCCGTTTCGTTGGCCAATACCGCAGATCTGGGTAACACCTGTGCATTTGGATGGGTAAGCTTGCTTAATCTCACCTTTGCAATTAATCCTTCGGGGATATCTTTTCCAGATGGAACTTTTATAATATATCGCTGGGTTTGCGCCAATGAATCTACGGCAGGCATTGTCCCTGAAACCGCACCCGCTAACGAAGTTCCGTCGGGCAACAATATATTCAGGTTTCCGTTTTGCCTGATGATTTGGTTAAGTTCGTAAGGCAGATCTAACAAAAACACTAAGCTATTGCGATTGCTGATGGTTGCCAAAGCCTCACCATCCTGCACATAATCGCCTTTTTGGTGATTAACCTGAACGATAATTCCGCCTTGTTCTGCCCTAATAGTAGAAATACCAGAAAACTTAAAACCAGGGTCGAGCTTATTGATGGCATTTCCAATCGATCTTGCTTCTTTGGTAATCAGTGTAAAAAGATTTTGCCCGCTGCCTACTTTTTGGCCGGTTTGTGCGTTTGCTTTTTCGATATAACCATTGATATTTGCCTTTACAAAACTCTTTTCTAAATAAGCAGACGTTGCAGAAAGCTCCACATATTCAGCAAGAGAACTATCTCCCACATGCGTAATCTGTACGGGTATAACCGGGGATGGTGTATCTGCTGTAGCTTCAGGTGCAGAACTGCTACAAGAAGAAAATATGCTTGCAACAGCCATGCTGCCATAAATCAATTTTAAATATTTATTCATTATCGGTTCCAATAATTGTATTGATTAATCAGTTTCAATCGGTTAATGGTGGTTTGTTTGAGCAGGTTTTGTGCAGACATGTAATTGTTAATGGCGATTACAAAATCAGCCACACGTAAATCTCCGGTATGCATCAGTTTGCTATCCACATCTATTAAACCTTTACTAAGCCTGATTTGGTCGTTAATTTTCACGAAAAGCTTATCAGTTTGGTCAATTTGCTGACGGATTAAGTTGAGTTGTTGACTTTGTTGCCGAACAAAAAATTCCCTGTAATTCGATATGGTTTCTGAGGCCAGATTCAGTTTGTTAAACTGCATTTTTTTCTGTCGACCATCGTAAATCGGAACAGAAAATGTAAACCCTACGCTGCTTCCAAAATTTTTATATGGCGGGAGCACTAACGATGAGTTATAACCGCCATT
The DNA here is from genome assembly GCF_034045265.1 of Pedobacter sp. CFBP9032. Lineage (NCBI taxonomy): Bacteria > Pseudomonadati > Bacteroidota > Sphingobacteriia > Sphingobacteriales > Sphingobacteriaceae > Pedobacter > Pedobacter sp. CFBP9032. The sequence goes on from NZ_JAXCWE010000005.1 coordinate 53,862, forward strand.
GGCATATACGCCAAGTTTGGGTTGATAATTTAATATAATGGAATTTCTTTGATTTTCATTCTTCAAACTATCCAATTCAAATTTCCTTTTGAAAAAACTCGTTTCTGAGAAAAGCTTATCTGATTTAAGTTTCGGCTCCTCTAAACGAACCGATGTGGTATCGGTAATTCCGGATAAATAATTTAGGATTGCCAAATCATTTTTATACTGCAAAGCAGCTTGTTGTAAGCCTAATTCCTGCTGTTGCAGGGTAACCAAAAACGTTAAATATTCAGATTGTTTGTAAATATTACTCCTGGTTAAAGTTTTAAGCAAAGCTTCTTCCTTTTTAAGTAAATTAACAACCTCAATGTTAAAATCAACCTGGTCTTGACTGGCAAAAGCTAAAATATACTGGTCGGCAATGGAACGATTTAAATCGAAGGTAGACAGCTGGCTCGCGTACCTGATGGAATCGCTTTGCAATTTTACTCCCTGCAATTGGTTGTTGATACGTTTCTTATTCAGTAAATCGTAATTCACGTTGAGCAAAGCATCTAACGATTGCCCGTTCGTGATCACCTCATCATAACCATAACCACGAATAATCGGTGCATACAATCCACTTGAAGTTCCGGTAATTTGAGGCTTTCCCGTAGCCTTAACAATAAGGCTGTCGATACCTGCCGATTTACGCTGGTTTTCCAGATCCTTAAGTACGGGACTGGAGATTTTTGCCTGGTTAAGAAAAAAATCAAGATTTTTTGCTGGCTCCTGCGCTTGCACGAAAAGTGAAGCGCTACAAAGTACAACAATGGAAAAATATTTGAATTTCGTTCTCATGTGCTAAATTTATTCCGCCATTTAAAATATTTGCAATTCTGCTAAAGGCTTAGCTAGGCATTACATATGGCCTCTTTAAGTGGAGTTGCTTATAAATTAAAATCTTCCGGAAAGCATTAGGCCTGATGCTCCGGGCTGGTAATATGGCATCAAAGTAAACTTGCTGTCTTTCTTTTTATTGAATATTTGTTTCATGTAAGGGTAAACCAAATAGGCAATCTTGGTAGAGGCAATCCCGAATCCGGCACCAGCAACAACATCACTAAACCAGTGTTTATTGTTGTACATTCTTAACGTTCCGGTGGCTGTGGCTACAAAATATCCTGCATAACCAATCCAGGGGTTAACATCCTTATATTCCTGGTGTAAAAATTCAGCAGCCATAAAAGCGGATGCAGTATGGCCCGAAGGAAATGAATTTTCTCCATTATTATTGGGCCTCATCCTGCCAACGCCCTGTTTAACAAAATGAGTGGATACCCCCATAATCGCTGCAGAAGTTACATAAAGCATCGAGGCATCAAACAGGTTATGTTTGCCTTTTATACCTGAAAGATTAAGCGCATAAACAGCCGCCGCCGGGGCAAACTGTAAATAATCATCAACATGGGCTGCAAACAAAGGATGGTCTTCCTGTAATTCTGCTTTTGTACTCAAATCAAGCTGTTTTAAGGCACCATGATCATAAACTGCTGCGAAACCATAACCCACCAGAACAGCCGGGGCGATGAACGAGGTTATTTTAAATTGCTTTTTTGGAATAGGATTACCGGAATACCATCTTCTCAGGGAATCTGAATTGGCCGTATTTTTTAACGAATCTACATTTTGGGCAAATGAAGAGCATGTTACCGTAACAGACAGCAACATGATATAAAAGTACTTAGCCATACTAAAATTTTACAGGTTTACCGTTTGCATCAAACAATAAGTCTTTTCCCTTTACTTCGGCCTCATAATTGACAGTACCGTCAGCTTTGGTAATTTTGGCAGCCTCGGTAATTTTCATACCTTTTAGCTTAGCCATTACAGCTGCCGGAAACTCACTTGTTTTGATAGAAACTTCTGTTTCTATTAAGGATCCAGATACAGCATAAACTTCTGAAGTCTCTTTGCCACTTACACTAAAGCCAGCTTCGTAATTTTCTTTTTCTTTCTCCCAATTTACCTTAACGCCAGGGTGATTTTTTGCAAAAGCAGTTTTCACTGCAGCCGGTACTTTTGCCGCTGCAACTTTCTGTGCGAATGTAACGGTGACCATAACGCCCATCCATAAAAAAATTCCAAAAATCTTTTTCATAGTTTTTATTTTTCATCAAAACTATAAGCCAATTATGTAGGAATTCTGAAGTTATGATGCAGGATTAAAAAAAACGGAAAAAATATGTAATTCGTTAATTTGCTGGTAATTGATCCGATAGCCATATAGGTTACAGACTTGTTTGGTAATGGCCAGACCAAGTCCCATGCCTTCAGATTCGTTTGATTTTGAGAACCTGTCGAAGAGCCTGTCTTTCCCGCTAAAATCCTTTCCTGTGTTAGAAATGATGAGTGTAGTTTCAGTGAGCTCGATCAAAATCTTTCCACCGCGTTGATTATGTCTTACCGCATTACTAAAGAGATTATTTAATAAAATATCTGCAAGATACCGGCTCATGTTGACTGTTTTATTGCTCAGTTTAGTTTGAACAATCAAGCTATCTCTTTCAAAAAGTTCATGAAACTGCCTTACTTTGGATTCTATCAAAACTTTTAAATCGATTTCCTGTGCATCGGTAATTAAGTTATTTTCGATTTTAGCCAGTAGCAGAAGGGATTGATGCAGCCGAGAAAGCCTACCCGTTGCCTGATAGATATCTTCCAGCAGTGTGCCTTGCTGGGCGGTAAAGGGTTCGGTCTGCAAAAGCGAATCAAGTTTAGAATTAATTACCGTCAGAGGGGTCATCATTTCGTGTGAAGCATTATCTGTGAAACTCTTGAGCTCCCTGTAATCCTTCTTCACGCGGTCGGCCATGGCATTTACCGATTGGTTAAGCTCAATAAATTCATCTATTTTTGTCGTATCGCTATTTAGTGATTCCATTTTGGTCACTTCAAAAGCTTTCATTCTTTTCAATGTGTTATAAAAGGGCATCCAGAGCCTGCTCATTACAAAACGGTTAATGATGATTAGGGAGACGAGTAAAATCAGCGTCACTCCTAGTGTGATTAGCAGGATTACCCTTACTAAATCTTCAGACTCTACCCTTGATTTTGTAATGGTAACCTGAATGTTCTGGCCTTTTAGCCGAAGAGTCGTCACCAGACTTCTTCCTGGCTCCTGCTCGTTTTCAATTGGGTTTAAGTAGGTCGTATTGCTAAATTCCCGGATATTGTTGGCATCTGCGGGCAATTCGCGATAGGAAACCTGCTGATCGAGGTAACTTGCCGGAAGGGGCAGCTTTTGATAAGTCCTGGTGTATTGCCTGATCTCATTTTCCTCTACGACTAAATCCTTATCCAGTTTATTGGTGAGGATCAGGTGGATAAAGAAATAATAAATTATTCCGGTGATCACCAGGATAATGGAAGAGGTCAGGATATTAACCCTGTTGTAGCGGGTAGATAACTTCATGCATCTGTAAATTTATAACCGATGCCATAAACAGATTTGATATAATCCTTTGCACCTGTTTCTGCCAGTTTCTTTTTCAGATTTTTTACATGGGTATAAATAAAATCGAAATCATCAGACAAATCCATTTCATCGCCCCAAAGATGTTCTGCCATTGCATTTTTTGTCACAACTTTATTTTTATTGGATAAGAAATAAACGAGCAGATCAAACTCTTTTCTGGTCAGGGTAAGGGTCTTATCATTCAAAGTAACCTTCATTGCAGATACGTCTACCCTAATCTCATGGAAAGTAATAACATTATCTCCATCAAAATTTTTCCTGCGTACAATCGCACTCACCCTTGCCTTCAATTCTGAAAGATGAAAAGGCTTAACTAAATAATCATCTGCTCCGATATCAAGTCCTGAAAGCCTGTCATCCAGAGAATGCCTGGCAGAGATAATCAGTACACCATCCTTTTTATTAGATTTCTTCAATTTGGATAAGAGTTCCAGCCCTTCGCCCCCCGGTAAACCGAGATCTAAAAGGATACAATCATAACTATAAAGTTCAATCTTTTCACTGGCCGTATCGAAATCTGGAGCATGTTCACATATGTTCCCCTCTCCGGTAAAATAAGCAAAGATGCTTTCGTACAAGGCATGCTCATCTTCAACAATCAGTATTTTCATTTTTTTAATTTACATTTTATATTTAAAACGGATAGATAATACAAGTCAGTTATTCAAAGCGGCTTTTAAGTTTTGCAATATTAAGCGCTTTTTTTTGCTGAAGTATATTTTCACCGTAATCAGTAAAATATACATGGGCTGATAACATCTTCAAATTTAATTCATCCCATTCAACATCGGTATAAAAAAGATTGAGATTTGTTTCCCATTCCGTTTTCAGCCGGCCTGCGTAATCCTGATAGTCAGGGAGGGAAAAGTGGTAGAAATCAGCATCGCAAATCACCTGCTCTAATTTACTTACAGGATGTTGTGGAAATTTCGTTGCGACAATACACTTTTTAACAAGCGCTATTTTTTCCAGGGCTAATCCATTTGCGCCTAAAAATTCTGCTGCAATTCTGGCGCTCTCCTCTTCGTGTCCCCAGTATTTCTCGGTATATCCTACATCATGAAGAAAAGCGGCAAGTTCCAGGATAAAAAGTTCGTCCTTGCTAAGCCCCTCTGCCTTACCAATGCGCTTTACTCCATTCACGACCAGTAAAGTATGTCCGAAGTTGTGGAAATACATCTGAAGCGAAAGTCTACTTTGAAGACATTCCTTCACAAAAACAGCCACTTTCCTCAAAAGAATTTCATTCTTCATAATTTATGTTAATGCTGACAAGAATAAGTTTCAAATCTGAAGAAAATCTGTAGCACGTGTGCAACTTTAAATTAAAACATTACCAATCTAATTTATCATCATTTTATTTGTGATTCTTCAGTTTGTCTACAGATTTGAGTGGTATTTTTATTCTGGTTAAAAAACAAAAATCATGTGGAAATACTATGCAATTCTTTCTGCCTTTTTTGCCGCAGCCACCGCTATACTTGCTAAAATTGGAATAAAAGGGGTAAATGGAAATTTGGCTACCGCAATACGAACGGTGGTTGTTCTATTTATTGCATGGGGAATTGTGCTGGCAAGCGGGGAAATTTCTGAGCTAAAAACCTTAAGTAAAAATAATCTTATTTTTCTTGGTTTGTCTGGTGTGGCAACCGGTCTTTCCTGGATTTTTTATTTTAAGGCCTTGGAAACAGGAAATATTTCTAAAGTTGCCCCGATTGATAAGCTTAGTGTTGCCATAGCAATGGGGCTTGCTTTTCTTATCCTAAAAGAACCAATCGAAACCAAAACTTTAATCGGAGGCCTGATGATTGTTGGTGGCAGTGTGGTGATTTTACTGTAACGCTTACGTGATTGAATGGTTTTTAGGGGGTGACTTCAGACGTTCAAAACCAGATGGGCTTTGAGCATTTTTCACGTGACATGAACCTGTTTAATTGCTTTCAACCCCTTACATTTCAGTTTAATTTTATTCTCAAATCTACATCGGCAGGATTATGAACTCACCTGAGAGATATGCCTACAGAATTGCTACAGATTTGGGGCCTACATTCGTGCAAATGATTCAAATAACTTCATGAATCTCTGTTTCATTAATGACTAAAATAACCAAATTTTTAAGCCACAGGTTCTCACCTGTTCTCCTCGCGTTGGTGTTGCTATGCTGCTTTTCCTTAATAACCAGAATTGCACTTGTCTTATTTTCTGCCCGCAACATAGACTGGTCGTTTTTAAATATTATAAAAATATTTATGATTGGCCTCCTATACGATATGGCTGCTGCTTCATTCGCATGCGTACCACTGGTTGTATACCTATGGCTTTTCCCTGCCAGATGGTATCGTAAAAAAACCAGCAAAATATTGCTATTTGCCTATTTTTTTATCGTTTTACTCTCACTACTATTTAATGCCGTATCAGAATGGTTTTTTTGGGAAGAGTTTTCAGTCAGGTATAATTTTATAGCTGTAGATTATCTTGTATACACCACCGAGGTCATCGGGAACATCCGTCAATCCTATCCAATTAACACCATACTATCGATCATGATTGTGCTTGTTGTGGCAGTGCTGTTTCTGCTACGAAAATTGATATGGCCGGTAAATCATGTTGAGCAGCGCTTCAAAAAACGAAGTTTATACGCTCTTTTACTGTTGGCCCTGCCAGTTCTGGTCTATTTTGGAATAAGCCATAAATGGAAATACCTTAGTAGCAATCAGTATGTCAATGAGCTTTCCGGCAATGGCATGTATGATTTTGGTTTCGCTTTTTGGAATAACCAGCTTGATTACAACACTTTTTATAAAACATTACCCATATCAAAAGTAGAATCTATTATACATCTTATCTTGAGTAAAGCACCAGATACTAAAAGAGATAGCTATACTTCCAGGTTGGTAGATAATAAACTGCGGGAAAACAAAATGAATATGGTGCTCATTAGCGTGGAGAGTTTGAGTGCTGAATTTTTGGGTAGTTTTGGTAATAATCAGCATATCACACCAGAACTCGATACGCTGGCAAAAGCAGGAATGCTTTTCACTAACCTATATGCTTCAGGTACCCGAACGGTAAGAGGACTCGAAGCGCTTTCCCTATGCATACCTCCAACTCCGGGACAATCTATCGTAAAACGCCCTGATAACCGGAACCTTTTTACCCTTGGCAGTGTTTTTCGTTCCAAAGGGTACCATTCAAGATTTATCTACGGAGGGTATGGATATTTTGATAATATGACAGAATTCTTTTCCAATAACGGCTATGAGGTAACTGATAGAAGCGCTTTGAAGGATTCTGAAATCCATTATTCTAATATATGGGGAGTAGCAGACGAAGATTTGTTTACACTTTCGATACGGGAACTAGATAAAGACTATCAAAATGGCAAACCATTTTTTGCGCAAATCATGACTGTTTCCAATCATCGCCCCTACACCTATCCTGAAGGAAGAATAGATATTCCTTCTAAAACCAGTAGAGAAGGTGCAGTGAAATATACAGACTATGCGATTGGAAAATTCATAAGGGAGGCAAGAAACAAGCCTTGGTTTTTAAATACGCTGTTTGTTATTGTAGCAGATCATTGTGCCTCCAGTGCAGGCAAGGTAGAACTGCCGGTAGACAAGTACCATATTCCTATGATTTTTTATGCGCCTGGCCATATTGCGCCATCAAAATTTGATAAACTTACCGCGCAGCTGGATATTGGCCCTACTATTTTAGGTTATCTCAGCTTCAGGTATCAAAGTAAGTTTTTTGGCCATGATGTTTTTAAAATGGAAGATGTAGAACAGCGGGCATTCATCAGCACTTATCAAAGCCTTGGCTACATACGAGATGGCAAACTGGTGGTACTTGATCCCAATAAAAAAGTAAATACGTTTCGTCCGGATTTCAAAACAGGTGAGTCTACAAAAGTTCCCAATGATGAAAAGTTAACAAATGAAACGATCTCTTATTATCAACTGGCTTCATTTCTCTATCAAAATAAACTTTATCAGCAGGAAAAAAGATAATGTTAAAAGTTGGTATCATTGATTTACAAATATCAACACCATCTGGATGTACAGTTATTAGCAGTCATCAAAAAATGAAACTTTTCGGTTAACCATCATTTTTTACCTCATCTGGAAAAGTGTAAGTACTATTCAATTTTTTTATCTCAGTTGAATAAAATTTGAATAGTACTTATCTAGTATAGTGATGATTTAAATATAAAACTTCACCAGAGTACCTTCTTCTGCTTTACTCTGCAGTATTTTTTAACTTCATCAATAAAGAATATGCACCACGTAAAACGATCTTCTTCCCATCTAAACTGCTTCCAACCACAGTTTGATTATTTTCCGACACCCCTTTTTGCAAAGTAGTCATGCGGAAGCTGGAATCGTTTTCTTTGATAAATACATAGTCCTTATTTTCAAAATTAACGATAGCATCATTTGGTAGCACTTTCTCTCTTTTGGCATTCAACTGAATCTCAGCATTCATGTACATACCAGGCGTTAGGCTTTTATCTTCCTGATCGAAGTGACAGTGTACCTCGGCACTTCTGTTTTCGTTTAGGGAATGGCTGACCAAAATAATGCTGGAGCTAAACTTCCTATCGGGATTATTATTGGTATAGGAGATTACCCTTTGTCCGATGGAAACCTTGTCCAGATCTTTTTCGTAAACCGTTAAGTTTAAATGAATATCTTCAGGATTGATGAGTTCAAACATCACATCTGATGGCGTTACATATTTACCAATATTCATATTTACCTTGCTTACATAACCATTAATAGGCGAATAAATTCTGATCGAACGCGAAATATTTCTGTCCGTCAGTTTCCTGCTATTGATTCCGATCATGCTGAGTTTAGCGGCTAAAGCATTAGTTTCCACATTTAGGTTTTTCAACTCACTTTCTGCCTGTTCAAGCACCTTGTCGCTACTGGCTTTGGTACTGTTCAGTTCCCGTTGGCGTTCATATTCTTTGATAGCAAAAGCTTGTCTGTTGCTTGCCCGCAGGTAATCCTGTTGAAGTTGAATGTACTGAGGATCTTCCATTATCGCCAATACCTGCCCTTTGTGAACCCTCGTTCCCGGCAGCATTTCTGTCGATTTTAAGTAACCGCCCAAAGGGATGCTTACCGAAATCAGATTCTGAGGTGGAACATCTATTTGTCCGCTTAATTTTAGCACCCTGCTCACATCCTGAAGTTTCGTTTCGCCAACTTCCAGGTTGATGTTTTTAGCTTCTTTCGCATTCAGATACACCAGATCACTATTTGTTTTTTTAGGTTCTTCCGTTACTTTTTCTTCCTTGCTACTGCAGGCAAATAAGCATACAGAAAAGGCTGCAGAGGCTAAGAACTGTTGATATAACTTAAAATTCATTGTTATTTTGATAGAAGATAATTTAAATTAATGATGCTGTTGTTCAGGTTATTTACCGCGTCAAAATAATCGAGCTGCACCTGTAAAGATTGTTGATTGAGGATGGTCCATTCCAGATAGTTGATCTCTCCGTTTTTAAGCTGTCTATCTAAAGTTAGCGTTACGGCGACTGCATTTTTTAACGCAGTTTTCTCATATTCTTCCACTACATCTACATATTGACCTACCTGCCTAAATACGCTTTCAAATTCTGTATGCAATTGTTTGTTACGGTAATCCGTATCATTTTTAGCGATCAGCTGTTGCGTTCTGGCAGATTTTATCCTCGCCCGCTGGGCACCTGCAAACACTGGGATTTCTATGCCCAGCTGAACGGATTGAAACCTATTCCCCCGGTTATATCGGATTCCATCCTGCAGGCTCATATTGTTGTATGCGAGAGAAATATCAGGCAAGAGCTTTGCACTTTCTGCTTTGATTGATGCTGCAGCAACCTGTTCCTGCTGCCTTTGCCAAATCAAATCAGGATGGGAGGCGAGTGTTGAACTGTCAGCTGGCATTACATCCAGTTTTAACTTATCTGAGATGGGCACAGGTTTTTCATTGGTATTCATTAAAAGCATCAGTTCACGTAATCGTAATTCTTTTTCATTAACAAGGTTTTTCTCCTGAATTTTTAATTGCGACAACTGATTCTCGGCTGATGCCTTTTCGAGCATATTGGTTTCCCCGGCTTTAAGGCGCAGTGTAGCAACCCTTAGAAATGCGGTATAGGCCGAGTCCATTCTTTTCAACAGCTTCTCCTTCCCATCAATTACCAGCAGCTCATAAAATACAGACCTCGTGATTTTTTTAATTTCTGCTTCTTTCACATCGACCTCCATCAAAATAGCCTTCCACTCTTCGCTCAGCTGCCTGGTTTGCCTTTTGTATACAGTTGGTAAGCTCAAAGTTTGAGAGAGGCTGAACTTATCATCGGTAAGCGGACTATTGAAATTGCCGTACTCCGCCCCAATAACAGTTTTAGGAAGATTACTTCCTGTTTTAATGAGCAGCTTGGCTTGTTCTGCCCTCAATTGACGGTTTTTGATCAATAAATTATTCGCCACGGCTGTTTCAACAGCTTCTTCAACGGAAATTCTTCGTTGAGCGCTGGCTGGCTGAAAAGCCGTCAACACTAAAATCGAGGCGATAACTGGTTTTGCAACTTTAGCCTTAATGCCTTTTTCAAGGGCAACATAAAGAATAGGCAGTACAAATAAAGTAAGTAGGGTGGCAATCATTAAACCACCAATCACTACTGTAGCCAAAGGTCTTTGGACGGATGCACCTGCACCATTACTTAGCGCCATAGGCAAGAAACCAAGTGAGGCCACGAAAGCGGTCATCAGTACCGGCCTTAAACGGGTTACCGTTCCGTTGGTTACAATTTTTCTTAAATCGGTTTCTCCGGAATTTTTGATCCGGTTAAATTCTGCCACTAATACGATTCCGTTGAGTACGGCAATACCAAAAAGTGCGATGAAGCCAACGCCGGCACTGATGCTGAATGGCAGCCCTCGAATGGAGAGCAGAAAAATACCACCAATTGCCGAAAGTGGAATGGCAGTATAAATTAGCAATCCATATTTGATTGAATTGAAAGCAAAATACAAGAGTAAAAATATCAGAACCAATGAAACCGGTACCGCAACAGATAAACGTGATTTGGCCTCATTGAGGTTTTCAAATGAGCCGCCAAAGCTAATGGTGTAGCCAGCAGGCAACTTAATTTGCGCCGCTACTTTCTCCTGAAGTTCTTCTACAATACTTTCCACATCTCTGCCATTCACATTAAAACCAACCAATAATCTTCGCCGCGTATCTTCACGCTGAATCTGGCTTGGACTATCAACCAGTGTTACTGATGCAACCTGGTTTAAAGGAATCTGTATCCCGGCAGGTGTCGGGATCAGTAAATTCTGAACATCCTGAATATCTTTCCGCTGATCGTGCTGCAACCTCACCACTAAATCAAAGCGCTTTTCTCCCTCAAATACCAGCCCTGTACTCTGTCCGGCAAACGCTGCATTAATATTTCTATTGATTTCCGAGATATTAAGACCATGCTGTGCGATAGCTGCCCGGTTGTATTTAATCACGATCTGCGGTGTACCCGTAATCTGCTCCACATACAATTCAGTGGCACCATCTACAGTTTTGACCAGGTTGCCCAACTGCTTGCCAAAAATCCCCAGCGTATCCAGGTTTTCTCCAAAAATCTTACACACCACATCCTGCCTGGCGCCAGTCATGAGTTCATTAAATCGCATCTGCACCGGGAACTGAAAACTGGTGGTTACACCTGGAACTTCAGCTGCCGCCGCTCCCATCTTTTCAGAGAGTTCATCGAAAGATTTGGCTGTTGTCCATTCCGATTTGGGTTTTAGATTGATGATCATATCGCCCATATCCATTGGCAATGGCTCGGTAGGCACTTCACTGCTTCCTATTTTGGCCACTACATTAATCACTTCGGGAAACCTGGATTTTAAAATACCTGCAACCTTTTGTACATTTTCCATTGTGGTGTTTAAGCTACTGCCCGTAAGCACCCTCGTTTCAACTGCGTAATCACCTTCCTCGATTGATGGAATAAATTCTCCTCCCATCCTGCTCAGCAGAATAACAGCAACCACAAATAGAAAAACAACGAACCCGATGATGATCTTCGGGATGCGCAATGCCCTTGTCAGCAAGGATTGATATCGATATTCGATTTTAGCCATTATCCGATCTGAAAAATTCTGCCTGGTTTTGATCTTTTTGCTCAGGAAAATACTGCTCAACATCGGGATGTAAGTTAATGAGAGGATAAATGCACCAAGCAGGGCAAAGGCCACTGTTTGCGCCATCGGTTTAAACATCTTCCCTTCAATACCCTGTAAGGCAAAAATGGGCAGGTAAACGATCAGGATGATAATCTGTCCGAAAACCGCACTGTTCATCATTTTTGAAGAGGCGCTTTTTACTTCCTTGTCCATTTCCTGTTGAGAAAGCAAGGTTAGTCCTGCAAACCTTTTGTTGTGGCTAAGCTGATGCATGACCGCCTCAACGATGATGACGGCTCCATCCACAATCAAACCGAAATCCAGTGCGCCTAAACTCATCAGGTTGCCACTCACCCCAAAGAGGTTCATCATAATAACGGCAAACAACATCGATAGAGGAATCACAGAGGCCACCAGCAAACCAGCCCTGAAATTCCCCAAAAAAAGCACGAGCACGAAAACCACAATCAGCGCACCTTCCAATAAATTGGTCTGTACGGTACTGATCGCATTGGTTACCATATCGGTGCGATCCAGGAAAGGTTCAATCACTACGCCTTTGGGCAGGGTTTTCTGAATTTCGGCAATCTTTTCTTTGATACTTTTAATTACCACATTACTATTGGCTCCTTTTAACATCATCACAATGGCGCCAGAAACTTCACCCTGGTCGTTATAAGTTAGCGCTCCGTATCTGGTTGCAGAACCAATCACTACTTCTGCAACGTCTCTGATTAGTAAAGGCGCAGCACCCTTGTTGGTCCTGATTACCACATTCCCAATATCCTCCTTGTTGCCAATCAATCCCTCACTCCTGATGTAAAGCACAGTAGATTGCTTCTCGATATAGGCCCCGCCCGTATTTTGGTTATTATTTTCCAGCGCATCAAAAATATCAGCAATGGTAATTCCATGCGACTGCAACTTGCCCGGGCTGATGGCGACCTGATATTGTTTCAGTTTACCGCCAAAACTGCTCACCTCGGCAACGCCTTTTACACCCAGCAGCTGACGGCGAACTATCCAGTCCTGAATGGTGCGAAGTTCAGTTATATCATACTTCCCCTCATAACCTTTTTCGGGCCTGACCACATATTGATAGATTTCGCCCAGCCCGGTGGATATTGGGCCCATTTCTGGCTTTCCAATCCCATCTGGGATGGATTCCTGCACCACAATCAGGCGTTCGGAAACCTGCTGCCTGGCCCAGTAAACATCTACATCATCATTGAATACCAGTGTAACGAGCGATAAACCGAAACGGCTATAACTTCTTATTTCCTTTATCCCGGCAATATTGCTGCTGGCCTGTTCTACAGGAAAGGTGACCAATCGTTCAATATCAGTTGCGCCGTAAGAAGGCGCTACGGTAATGATCTGTACCTGATTATTGGTAATATCAGGCACAGCATCTACCGGTAAATTAAAGAGTTCAAAAACTCCGTATATAATTAAGGCGATGGTAAACAACGCCACGATGAGTTTATTCTTTACAGAAAACCCAATGATTTTATCAAGCATAAAAAATGAATATGATCTTTCTCAATTTAAAAAAGGAATGACCACAAAAAGAGGGCATGTCCTAAACGTTGATGAAGGAAATGCTTTTGGGAGGTTGCCAGATTTTGCCACTATCCGCACTTGGAACATGACCTTCCGTGTAATGGAATGCATCATTTCTGATGATTATCCGAACAGCCTTTTCGAAAGTATTAAGATGCGAAACAGGAATTGCAGGCGTTAAAAAACTACTCATATCAATCGTTTTGAATGGTAGCTGATCATCTCTCTCCTGATCATTGTCGGTATGCGGTACAGAATTATAATGATCATAAACGAAACCAAAAAAACTTAAATTCTGGTCAAGCTGCTTATGCTCACTGAAATGTTGAAACAGCACGGGAAGCTTAAGTATTTCCCTAAACTCCGTAGTGGAGAATAAATACAGTACCAAAATAGTAAAAGTAATGCGCTTTTTCAATCCGCCAAAGTTAGCCAAAAAGTGTTGATGACAAAAGAGTCGTATCTCACTTTTGTGTTACAACTTTGATTAACGTATTTAAGATTGCTGGAGGGCCGCCCTACCGAGGATTTTCACCGGCGAACAGGTGGAATTTTGAAATTGAGGAGCAGAGCCAACAAAAGCGGTTTATCGAAGACGATCGTAATAAACTTTATAAATATTTTGTTAAGATTTTAGGTGCCTCAATAGCTACAGGAAGGGTTGATCAATTATATGAAAGAATACAAGAAACATAATTTTGTCTGGCCTCATAGCGCATTCACACCTGAGGAGTTAGATATTATAGATAATGGAAATGCCAATGTGCTTGATAATATTGTAAATCTTTCTATTAAGAATGATAAATGAAAGTTATTGAGAACGATGAACTAAAAAATATTTAAGAATTAATAACTATTAAAAACGTTCGACTTGAGATCAAGAACCTAAAATAGAGAGGATTCTATAGTCTGCTGCGAATATGATTGTAAGTTGTCTAGCTCAATTAAGTTAACCCTTTTAGGTTTTCCGAGCAGGCGAATCGCATTATCATAGGATTTAGATAGTTTATTGCTCTTAGGTTTAGCCAGAATTACGTCAAATAAGTAATCGTTCCTAGTTGCGAAATCTTCGAGGTCCTCAAATTGACCAAAATATTGCCAAGCCTTCCGTTGAATAGACTCTGGGCGCAATAAATCAAAGCTTACCGGCTTTACCAGGTGTAAATCTGTGTCAGATTTCCAGGCAATATCAAATTTTACAGGTGCATTAGACTGCGGCTCAATCGCATAATCAAGAAATACGTTTTTTGCCGTGCTTAGCGTCCCCTCGTTTAGAAAATCACCCAGATATTTCTTATACCTTCTAAGCAGCACAGATTCATCAACACGCTTTTGATTGCTACCCTGAACCTGAAAAACAGAAAAATATAGGTTATATAGTTGATCGGTTATTTTCACAATATCAGGAGTATACAGCACCGAGGTTCTAAAATTCCCAAATTGCAAAGCAGAGGCATCTGGCGCAAGGAATTCTTTCTCTAAAAACTTATGCAGCCCGATTTCCAGATCTTTTTCCAAAAACAAGTCAGGATTTAAATTTAAGTTATCTATTCTTTCCTTAAAGTATCTAAAATAAGATTTTATTGTTTTTTCGGGAACGTTTGGATAAGCATATTTTAAACGTATTAATTTTTCAGGATAAATAAACTCAAGCCTTTGTTCATGAGGAAAATATGCAATCAGTCCAATATTGAGTACCTCTCCCAAAATCTGAGAATGATGGTACTGCAATAGTGCATATGTGAAGATTCCTTTTGTCATGATACCAAACTTAACATTATTTGACAATATTTGTGGCTATTTTGTTTTAGGGCATAAAGGTACTGAATTAATCGAGTACTCTCTCCCGCGTTTACTCCGTGTGTTTTTAGTTCTTCAATTAATTGTTCAATCCTGTTAATTTCCAGTCTATCAAGATATTCCTTGAATGTATCAAACAGTTTCTTCTTTGTCCCTCTATAGTTTTTTAACAAAGGATAAAATAGATGTTTAAGGTAAATCGATTGCCAACGTCCGCGATTAAAGTCTTCAAGAATTTTATCAAACGCAGCGGAACTCTCTCCATCTAAAAAGTGAAGGCATAGTTCATGATCAATGAGAATAAACCCATCATCATCCATGAGCAAATTTGCCTTATTATGGTGCCCGCCTCTGTCCGCATTCATTATCAAACAATCAAAAGCAAATAAGGTGGCACAATCCCATATATTAAAACTAGTTTTTTTTAGCTCGTCATTCACCAAACTAGCATTTACGAGCTTACTGCAGAAAGTGATGCCTTTATACTTTGTATCGAGGTCAGCCAGCTCGGTTTTATTTAGTGTTGAGCGAAAATCCGCCGCGTTTATATCAATCAGATAACTTTCAGGGCAATCTAAATCAAACTCACGGGCAAGCTCGCTACAAATGAATTCTTTAGCAATGTGACAACTCTGAGATATATTACTGGGAGTAAAAAGTTTTACAACACAGGCAATTTCTTCAATTTCCTTTGAATGCTCATTAATACAAATAACATTCCAGGGCTTAGTTGAGCCTCCTTTTAATTTACCTTCGAACCTGATGGGCGTTAGTTTTATCAAGAGATTTATTTTTTCTAAATTAGGTATTTCCCTGGATTATCAAGTCATTGAACAAACCAATTCAAATACCTAGAGAAAGTTAAAGAATTGTCTCATAAAAAACGAACTTAATATTCGTTCATTTCTAAATTTTATTTCAGCGGTTATCATTTTTGTCAAACCTTGGCAATTCAAAAAATTCTTATCACAAAAACAAGACATTTATATCACCATGTTTGGGCCATGACTACAATCTGGTTAAAAATAATTATGCTTTTTAAAGCTGAACATGTCAATAAACCACGTCACTGCAACTTAAATAAAACCCGTCTTAGAAGCGTAATCCCGCATGCTTAAATTCTTTGTTTGATTTCTCAATTTCTGTCAAAAACTCTTCCTTGGCATTGGGTGAAATGATTATTTCTTTATTACCATCATAGCTTACTAATAAACCATTTGTTGAGTTGGCATAGGTATGAAACCACTCTCCGAAAGAAACGCTATTCTTAAAAACAATGCTCGTTATGTTTTGAATGTCGATTGTTGACTTAGAAAAGCCGAAAGTAACAATTAGATGACCCGTATCAGTTAATCTATACTTTGCCCTAGCAAGTTGAGCCAAACTTAAAACAAAGGGCGCTAAAATTGGCAACGTGATGATGAAAGACTCAAAAAATAAAACCATGATAAAGTAAAGCGTAACAGGCGAAAATCTTATTAATAGCATTTTTAAGTCGACATTAGAATTAAATGAGTTCGTCATTATTAAGAGAGTTAAATTTAGGTTGTAACTAATAAATATTCCTTACAGTAAATTGAATCTTTATTAGTTATTTCAATTAAATCTACCATAAAATATCAAATATTCAACTATCGAATTAACTTTTTAGAAATGACTAATTTTACACAAATGAACAAAAAAGGGTATATAGTACAAAGGTTTACGAAAGAAAGGTAAATTCTTATCTGACGATAAATTTTTGATTCTCAACAAAATACATTTTCGAGCTAAATCGCCAGAAACTAAATTTATAGTATATATATAGGATTTTTTTTTATTTTATTAAATCCTATATTTAAACTATACTTTATGTGCACATGCAAATCTTCTGAATAGATTATTGTTTATGGTTACTTGGAAGATAGATTTATGAAAAAGAAATTTACTATTCAGAATTTTAAACAGTCACTCATTATAGCAACACTTTGCTTTTTAATATTTAATTTATTTGAATCAAAAAAAGAAATAAATTGGGTACTAATGGCAATCATGTTTGTAATTTTTTTCTTGATCACCTTTTTCATCAGAAGTCTTTATAGTTACTTTTCAGAAGAGCGGGAGCAAATATTAAAACGAAAAAATAAGTTTGATTAAGCTAATAATTTTTGTCATCTGATAAGTATCAAACAAGATAACTTCAACCTATTACATTCTCCTAATAATATCTAGACTATTGTATTTGTTCTACTAAAGAAATGCTGAAATTCCCCAGACAAACAGTGATTTGTATCAAAAAACCAACATTTAGTATCCGAGATAGTCTATCCTTTGCTTTTTATTGCCTTTAGTTATTCATCTTTACGAAACTCGGAGTTCAAATCTCTAAAGATTACTATTCGTGGTTTACTAAAAAACATGCTCCGATAAAAGTACATGCTGGAACCTTCATTATTAGAGTGGAAAATAATTCTTGTCCCCCAAAAATCATGTTGGAGTTTCCAAGTTCCTTTACTCCAAGCATCACTGTTGTAAGTACCATCACTATTAATGAGTAAATTTTCATTGTTTTTTATTCCGGCTATTGCAAATGAGTTATCTACCCTACTCGTATAAGAGCCTGTTATTAGCCAAGAAGGAAAGTAGGTATTATAAATGAACAGGGCCATAAATACCAATAATACAATATATCTTTTTCGTAGTTTCAACGCCTTCTTCAATGGAAAAATCTAAATTAAATAAAAAAAACTGCCGTTTGGCTCAAATAGATTATGACGAAGATGATTGTTCATTTGGCATAAATTTGGAAAAACAAATTACGCTATTCTAAATTAGAAAACGCTGTCAACTTTATTTAGCAAGGCGAAGGTATACAGCCCTGCGATTTTTCAGCTATAAATTAATGTCAGGTATCGCAAATAGAAACAAGATCCAGAAATAAAAGTATCTATCCCCTATTGTATATTGTTCTTTCAACTGTAAATCAATGTTTCAATTACGGCAAGGACAAAAAATGTTTTACTAAACGAACTTTTAATTTGCCTTTACATTTTATCATTTACTCATTATCAAAAACTAAAAATTAAATTTGATTAATGAAATGAGTTTACTATAAGAAGGAAAAAAGCGGAGTACATTAGGACAATAGTAGGCAATTTTGGTTACTGTAATATTCTTAAGCCCTACCTCCTGAAACTTATCAACAAATCAGGGAACAATGATAGAAAAACAAACATGGTAGCAGCATACTTAATTGATCGAAATATTAATTCTATCATAAAAGGGTTGTTAGGCTATACCATTAACCATGAATTCGTAATAGCTTTTTTGCACAATAATAATTTTTAGATTAAAATAACATTTACCACCGTCTCTCACTTCTATGATTTTGGATTTCCATTCATCATTGCCTTCATGGCTACAAAAGCAGTTTACCCAAACCTCCTTTTGTTTTTTTACGTTTATGTGTGCTACATACTGGCGCTTATAATTTTTTAGGTCGATAAAGAAGTCTTCTCGTTTTATCGTCGTTGTTGGGTCTTCCAATCTAATTTTTTTGAGATACCGTTCCCTTTCGATGTTGTAGTCGCTAACTGCAACTTTTATTTGTTGATCAATTATTGCTAAGTCATTTTTGGTCAACTGAATGGTCTTTTTTGTTGCTGAATTTTTTATTATTGCTATAAACTGCGTTTCGTTATTCGTATCTGTCTGGATTAGCCTAGGCGGTAGCTCTATAGATGTTTTATGACTCTCGGAATTGCAGGCTAGGAGGCATGAAACTAAGCTTATTAATATGATTGAACTGATTTTTTGTGACATATATGCTAAGTATTAGAATTCGCAAGCTTATTGATGTTTAAGTACCAAACGATTACCCATTTTTAAGTTTCCAGTACATTTGCTATCGAAATCCTGAATGTTGTGACTATACGATGCATTATTTCCTTGATTTGCATAAGCTAAATGACAGTTGAAGATAATAAGCCAAATCTTTTAAAAATGTTAACAAACTTCCTGGAACCGCTTTATCAAAAAACCGTGGAATAAGGAGTATACAAGATTTGTAGCATAAACCCGAGTTTTCTCTTTTTGCCGTGAAGCTTTAATTAAAGTTAGATTAGCCCAGACCGTCTTTTTAAAGGAAGATCTTAGAAAGATAGTTAATTTTGAAACAATGATATTTTTTATCTGTCCTTTCTTAAGACTTACTATATTGTTTTGGCTTCAGCCCCACATGTGCTTCAAAGACTTTTGAGAAGTGACTCAGATTAGTAAAGCCGAGCTTATAACCTACATCTGCAACCGATAGCTTTTGCTGTTTCAATAAAACGGCAGCTTCCTTCATTCTGAAATCCTGATAATAAGCAAAGTTACTTTTTCCGAAGATTTGTTTAAATAAACGTTTAAACTTGGTTGGGCTCATACCAGCATAGGCAGCCAGTTCTTTAAGAACGGGAGGAGTGTCAAGATGCGCGAACATTTGACTTTTAGCTTTGTATAAGGCCCCGATATCACGACTATTTAAACCATACAACTGCTTCGACTCCCGCTTTTCAAGTTCCATTAGTAATCTGCATACCAGTTCTTCAGCCTTTACCCTTAAAAAAAATAACTTGAACGTTTCTTCTACAGATTCAGACAAAATTTCATCCACAACTTTGTACAAAAATGGATAAATCATTTGTTCGAACAGTAAGGGCCGCGTGTTCTGTAACAGTCCATGTAAAACCAGCGATTCTTTTGACGGATTAAAAAGTCCTTTTAAATAATCTGCATCCACTTCTATATTGATGGTGGCGGTATTGGTATGTATCGGAATTACAACCGCTGTGCTAAAGCTAGTCGTTGCAATTAGAACAGTAGGTGTTGTGCTAGCCTTGTTCCCTGAAAGTAATACTTCGGCCCCAGGGAAAATATTTTGAAACTTGAAAAGTATTGTTTTTGCAGTAACATTGATGTCCGGATTCTCAATAACCAGCTCTTCATTAAGTTCATAATTGAGGATAAGCATTCGGATATGCGCATTAAAAATAAATCCTGCACAATAACCAGTTCCAAATTTTCCGGGTATGTCTAACCTCCCGTTTTTTAATTCCGTCCCTAGTGAATAGGCGAAACTTTTCAGGACATTCGGTTCCGTTTCGCGTTTTATTTCTCCCATAAAAGTCTTATAGAGCTATTTTTAAGTCCAATGCAATTATTTTATCTCTAAGATAGTCGGCAATTTTGAATTATAATTAAAAAATCGAACGATGTTACTTCAAAATAAAAAGGTTGCCATTGTTGGTGGAGGTCCTGGAGGCTTAACCTTAGCAAGGCTTTTGCAGCTTAAAGGTGTAAACGTACAGGTATATGAACGTGATATTAATGAATATGCCAGGGTGCAGGGATCGCCACTTGATATGCACGAAGAATCTGGATGGGCAGCGCTACGTAGCGCAAAATTGGTAGAGGAGTATAAGAAACATGTTATTCAAGGTGCGGATAAAAAGGTTATTGTTAATGCACAAGCTGAAGTTTTTTTCAGCGACCATGAAAACAAATCAAATGAAGAACTTGGCGGTGAGCCGCCTCGTCTTGAAATAGGCCGTGGTGCATTAAGAAAAGTATTGTTAGGCGCTTTGCAACAGGAAACAGTTGTCTGGGACAGTCAATTTATTTCGATGGAAAAGGAAAATGAAGGATGGCTAATGCATTTTAAAAATGGTTCATCTGTTTACGCAGACCTTGTGATTGCAGCAGATGGTGCGAATTCAAAAATCCGCCCATACCTTACGGAAATCAAGGCTTTTTATTCCGGCGTTACCATGGTTGAAATAAATATTGAAAATGCAAAAAAAGCAACACCTCACATTTATGAACTGATGAATGGCGGCAAAATAATGGCCTATGGAAACGGAAGGAATATACTAGGAGGTCAGAAAGGCAATGGCGACCTTTGTTTTTATGCAAGCTTTAAGCCTGATGAAAATTGGGCGAAATATAGTGGTTTGGATTTTTCTGATAGGACGCAATTATTGAACTGGTTTAAAAAAGAATATGCCGACTGGAGCAGTATCTGGCATGAACTCTTTGATAATGCAATAATGCCAGCTGTTCCGCGTCGAATTTATTGTATGCCTTTAGATCAAAACTGGGAACCGCTGCCCAATTTAACCCTGCTTGGCGATGCGGCACACGTCATGCCACCCTTTGCAGGGGAAGGTGCAAACACTTCTATGTTTGATGCATTGGAATTAAGCGAATGTCTATCGTCTGATCAATACCCAACATTACAAGAAGCCATTGCTGATTATGAAAAAAGTATGCGGTATAGAGCAGCAAAGGCAGCCAAACAATCGCTTGATAATGGTAATTTAATGCATTCCGATGATGCCTTGGATAAGATGTTAAAAATCTTTAGACACTCGTCACCCGTTAAATAAAGGTTTAAATTAAGATTAATAACTACATTAAAAGCAGACAATTGGCTATTTATTGGCTCCTCACATTATGTTTTATGGAAGGGGTAGATAATTATTATCTATGGTCGTTTTTGATAAGCTGAGAATCGTAGAGTTTAGATTTTGTCTAAAAAAAAACGAAGATTTAAATTAAATCATCCTTTTCCAGATTATCCCTGATTACGTAATCAATAAATTAAATTAGGCCTCAGAATCAGGCTTCAAGCCGAAATCAACGGCTGTTAACAAATTGCTCCTTCAATCAATTGAAGCACTGATGAAACGAAAGCATTGACCGAATAGCAAAGCCCCACTCCTTTCAACTTAGTGATGTATTTAGGATTTATGCCAGCTGTTCCAAAAAAGCTTACACTCCCCTAACAAGTTCAAATGTGAACCTCTTTATTTATCCTGAAAGATTTATTTAGAGAGCACCACGAGATCCATAGGCGCAACAGTTACGGATTTAAGCACTTTTTTTGAAAAAACGTCCCTATACCTGCTTTCCTCCAATATTGCATTTTTATATTGTATAGGCTTATCTGACCGATTTACAAGCACAAGTACTTCCTCTCTATTATATTTACGGCTAAAAACGTAGAACCTTTGCAGATCATTTTTTTCAATTGTAGTATAGTCTCCAAGTTGCAAGGATTTATACCTTTTGCGCAACCCCATAAACTTTTGGTACCAGTCAAATAGCTCCTTATTGAATTCAACATGGTCAGCCTCATGCTTGGTCTGGTTCGGATTATAGGTTTCAGGATCGTATTTTTTGCCTTCCCAAATCATGGGCTTGCGGCAATCAGGATCATTGCCGCCCCAAATTCCTGCCTCATCTCCATAAAAAATCATAGGTGAGCCCAAATATAGCATCTGAAAAGCAGCAACCAGTTTTTGTGTCTGTATCTGACTGGCAGTAGGCTTGCGCGCGTTATAATTCTTGTTATTGCTCTTCTGGCTCCAGTTAAAATAATTTCCCCAATCGCCGAATTTCATGCCATCAGGATTTGCAACCGCGCTTGCCAGTCGTGTAGCGTCATGGCTATTCATCAGATTCTGCATATTTAGCGCAACATCATTTCCAAACGCCTCACGTAGTTCTCTCAAACGGGCATCGAACGCCGTTACGGAAGACCCGGTTTTGTCCTGGATAAAAAAATCGTGCATAATAAAAGCAAAATTGTAGTTCATGGTCGCATCAAACTCATCACCCTGTAGGTAGGGCCTTGTTTGATCGATAGGATACACCAACTCTGCAGTCAGGTAAGCGGTTGGGTTGATGTTGCGTACCCATTTTCTCCAGTCTTTCCAAAAGGGATGCCCCACATCATATGCCACATCCAGGCGCCATCCATCAATTCCGTCTTTAATGCCTTTATCCATGGGGTTCATCCAGCGTTTAGTGGCATTAAAAATATATTGTTTGGGGCCAGCCACGATACCATAATCATCTTCCCTAAATTCTGGCAATGTCTTAACGCCAAACCATCCGTTATAATCAAAAGTAGTGCCCTTGGCAGCATCGTTCCAGCTTTTCACAGAAAACCAATCAGCGTATGGCGAAGCCTGCTGATTATTCTCCACGTCGCGGAAGGCAAAACTTTTTACACCCATGTGGTTAAAAACACCATCAAAAATGATGCGCATATTGCGGGCATGAACCTCTTTAATCAGCCTCAAGGCTAAAAGATCGGCCTTTGTCCATACCCAGGTTTTTACATCAAGCGGATTTTCCTTTTCCATTAAGGCTATATCGCCTTTAGGGTCGGGCCCAAAAGTGGGATCAACGTGGTGGTAACACAACGCGTCATATTTATGAGAGGATGGAGACCAAAAAACAGGCGTCATATAAATAGCGTCAACCCCTAAAGACTTGATGTAATCCAGTTTATCGATAACGCCTTTTAAATCCCCGCCATAACGGCGACGTTGCAGGTTGTAGTAAAGATCCTTACCATTTCGCTGCTCGTAAGGCTGCAACTCATACCAGTCGCTCGTCCAGGGATGAATTTGAAAAGGGGATGTGGTGTCAAATGGGTAAGCACCGTCCTGGTCTTCAGCCTTGGGGTCATTTGCAGGATCGCCATTGTTGAACCGTTCTGGAAAAATTTGGTACCACACAATCCCCTTGCTCCATTCGGGCGTGAAACGCTTCTGGGCCATAGAAGTGAGCGAGATTAATAATAGTCCCCCCAGAAAGGATGATCTGAGTATATGCTTCATAAATTATTGGTATATTGAATAACTAACCTGATCGAAGGTAAATTCATCTAAAAAGGGCTATTTGAAAGTAAAATTCTCTGATCCTATTTGCAAAAGGGAGCCTCAAAGTTCCCTTTAAAATCAATATTCTGTTCCGGCCATTTCACATTAACTCGGCCGCTCACCTTATCCCCTGTGATGGAACTGATGGTGATAATGGTTTGTTCTGAAGAGAATAATGCACCATTCTGACCGCTTGGGTCGCCCGGATCATTAACCAGGATATAGGTATCATTGCCCGAAAAAGTACCTATCTTTTTGGGCACCGTCAGGCGTATCGAAAAATCACTCAATGGTGAGCTACAGTTTTTAGATCCATCTCCTGCCAGGTATATACTGAACAGGTCTTCGGGGCGGTAGTTGTTCATACCAAATTTTGTAAAACGCTCCAGTGTCACTTTTGCCGTAAAAGGCGATCCGTATAGCTTTCCTGTAACCACGGTCGGCACATCTATTTCGGGTTGGGGTTGATCTTCCTTTTTCTTACAGCATGTGAATATACTGATCAATAAGATTAGACAAAAGAATCGTTTTAAGAGCTGAGAAAAAGTCATTATTATTGGTGTTAGGTAAAAGTATAAGGAATTGATAGGATTGATTAATGCATCATTGAAAGACCGGAATGTGCTATGATTTTATGCTGACCGAGCCCAGGCAAATTTCACCTTCTTCGATTGCGGTAACCCATACGTTTAAAAATTTAATCCGGTCTCTGGTCAGCGTTTCCAGGTATATCGATTCGCATATGAGTGACACCAAACCATAGGTTCCGCTGTTGGGGTATTTCGAAACCTGCTCTGCATCACGAAGCTGGATCCGGAGCCGCTGTGCATTCCTGAATTTTTTAATAAAAGTAGTTTCCACTAAATAGCCTTTCAGAATCTTTTGGTACACGCCATTTAGTCCCGCATATGCCTTTTTATAGTCCGAGTAGGCCTTCCTATTCATAGCGGTTTTTGACTGTGCAAAAGTCGGAGCCATAAAGAGCATAACCATGACGACAGAAGCCAACAGAAAAATCGGGGATTGGTACAGGTTTGTCATGGGTGTGATTATGGATATTCCCAATCTAAACCATAGAAAGGTCCTTTTGTTTGAGCAACTTGTTAACCATGCTTGGAAATAGCAATCCATCTGGCCCCTTCTCGCTAACTTACAAAGTTACAGCCAATCAAAAACTTACAAAAAATCTATTGCTGGTAAACGAGGGAATACTAATAATTATTAAGAGAAAACCAGTAAAAGCCTGACCTGATCACAAAGTCATAGTTAATCTTTTCTTTAGGACGGCTTAATGATATGTAGAGACATCAAGATTAGTCATTTTATTTTGATTGCTGTTTTTGATAGCTCTATCTAAATAGGCTCGCCAAAAGATCACGATAATAGCAAGCACACCAAAACCAACCCCCACCCAAGGAGTGATTTGTATACCGTAATGATTAATGAACAATCCTCCTGTAGCGGTACCTAAAGATACACCCAGATTCCCAAAAGAGGTTTGCAGACTATTTGCAAATTCTTTAGCATCAGGAGCCGCAGATACCATATAACCAACACCTATCAGAAAGCAAGGACCATACATAATTCCCCAAAATCCCACTACCAATGCAATACTGCTTATTGAACCACTAATATATTCAAATGCAAACGGCAATAGAAATGTACCTATAATGAAAAAGAAGGTAGTCCACGCCATGTGTTTTCCTAATAAACGACCTGCTACAAAGTTTGAAACTACCCCCATAACCCCAAATAAAAGTAGCATGTAGCTTATTTGTTGTGTATTTAAACCTTTTGCTTTTGAAAGGTAGTCGGCAAAATAGCTATACGAACAAAACCAAGCCGTTATTAATAATAGGTTTAATGCTGTACCCGCAATAAACGTTGGTCGTACGAGTATGCTCAATTGATTTTTGAATGACTTCACTTCTTTGTTCGGCATGGATGGCAAGTATTTGAAAATAACCAATAATGTGACAAGGATTACAGTGCCTTGAATAACATAGCTCAGCTGCCACATGTAAATACTGGCTATAAATGTTGTAAGGGGAATAATAGTCACCTGTGCAAGCGCTATACCTCCAATTATTATACTAGTTAATTGCATCTGTGTTTTCTGATCAGTATCTTTTGTTGCAGCAGCAATTGCCATGGAGAAAAATGCCGGATGCAAAATTGTTGGCAGTATTCTAAGTATCATTAATAACCAGAATGGCGGACTGAAACTTGATAAAAAGTTAGAAATTAAAAATAATGCTAAAGCGTACATCATTACTTTCTTTTTGTCAAATTTAGATGCAACTAACACCATGAAAGGCCCAGTGATAGCGATTGCTAATGCAAATCCGCTTAAGAGATAACCGGCTGTTCCAATATTTATATCGTAATGTTCAGCAATTTGGGGTAAAATACCAATGATACCAAACTCGGTACTTATGATACCGATAACGCCGAGGCAACCCATGTAAGCTATCTTTTTTTTCGTAATTAAATTCATAATAAACTGATCGGTTTAAAAATGGATAAAAAATTTTATTTGTTTAATAATGCTTTTTTAACTTTGTTTTTGAGAAGGTTATGCTCATAATTACTTTCTTAAAGAAGTTAACAATGTATCCTGTAATCAGGCTTTAACCATTTGTATGAGGATTTCTATCATATCATAAACTTCTTTTCGATTTTTATTCAGCGCATATTTTTTTAATAATGCACCAGAGGAACATGAAAAAAAAGCAGCTGTTACTTCTATGTCTAGGTTATTTTTTATAACCCCTGCCTCTTGTCCACTCTTTAAGATTTGAAAATAGATTTTTTCAATGATTTTTTCATTTTGGGATAATAAACCTATAATCTCTTCGTCAGTTGGAGAAATTTCAAAGGCAATTTTAACAGCTAAACATGTCCTGCCTTCGCTGATACTTTGATCTATTGCCAATCGTAAAATCCTTTTCAAATTTTCGACAGCATTTGATTGGCTGCCATTGAGAATATTCTTGTATTCTGATACTTTAAGTTTTAAATATTTATCCAAGCACTTCATAAGCAAAGCCTTTTTATCTCCGTAAGTAGGATAAATACTACTTCGATTAACTCCCATATGATTTTCCAAATCACTTATAGAAGTGCTATGGTAGCCCTGCGCCCAAAAGAGATTCATTGCAACATCCAATTTTTGATCATAATCAAATTCCTTATTTCTTCCCATTGGTACAAAGGTAATAATAAACTGATCAGTTTATTATAAATGTGGTTTTTTGATACCCAAATGGCAATACCGAGACAGATCATTAGCTCAATTGTAGTTTACTGTCGTTAAAAGTGATGATATGCGAATCAAACCTAATGTGTTAAGTTCTTATTTATCAAAAAAAGGTGTGATAATGGAGATACAAGATTTAGCACAGGCCCGTTTGAATTTTCTCTTTTTGTCGTAAAGCTTTAATTATGGTCAAATCATCCAGGACCGTCTTTTCAAAGGCGGGAATAATGAGAATAGTTCTATTGACTTTATTCCAGTTTTCATAAAAATTAAGTAACAAATGAGGCTTTAGTTGATCATAACCTAAAATCTAATTTGCTTACCCTAACTAACATCAACAAAAAATACGGTAGTCATGAGGTACTAAACTTCAGTGAGTGGAATGTCAATAAGGGAATTTACTGGTTAAAAGGAGGAAATGGCACTGGCAAGTCAACCTTATTCCGAATCATATCTGGGCAAATACCTTTTATAGGTGAAGTGCAATTGAATGGAGTGAACTTAAGAAAAGAACCGGTAAAATTCCGCTCTAAAATTAGTTTTGCTGAAGCTGAGCCACAATACCCCTTATTTATTAAAGGAAAAGAACTGATTGATTTTTATACCGAAACCCGAAAGGCGGATAGAAAACAAGCTAAAGATCTTGCTGACCATTTCGAAATTACACCTTTCCTCGACAATGTAGTAGGAAGTTATTCCAGCGGCATGCTAAAAAAACTTTCATTGATTTGTGCACTTGTCGGTGATGCTGACTTATTCATTTTAGATGAACCGCTAATCACAATTGATATTCTATCAGCAGATAAGCTTAATAACCTGATTACAGAGAAAGCCTCACAAGGAAAAAGTTTTCTTATTTCCTCACATCAGGAAGTTAGCAATGATCAATTAAAAGTAGATAATGTATATCAAATCATTAATAAACAAATTATTCAACTTTAATGTTGAGGTTATTAATAAACAGTTTAGCGAAAGAGTTCTATCAGCAGCATGCGGGCTTTTTCCTCATGGGATTTTATGTTCTGTTTGGAGTTGTTGAACCCTCACAATTAATCAGTTACCATAAATCTTTATTATTGGCCGGGCTTTCATCTCCAGTCGGACTTGCAATAGTATTTGTTTCCTGGGTATTATATTGTGTTAAAGTTCATTACTTTATCAAGCAAAAACTAGCCTTAGCTCAGTATAAATTTATTAACGAAGTAGGCACCCTGTACAAGAGCCCCCAGTTAAAATTATGGCTGGCTTTATATTGCGTAATTCTTTTACCCATAATTATATATGTTCTTGCTTTGATTGGGATAAGTGTTTATAACCGCTTTTTTCTTAGCCTGATTTTTATTTTGGCCGTCTTAGTTGCGCTGGCAATTGGCTTATCATTCCTTTCTTATCGATCAGTAACGTTTGGTTTTTTAAAGGAAGAAAGACACCAAATCAATCCATATATTAAAGTTAAAAGGCCATTTTTCAGCTGGCCATTATTTTATTTACTGAATGAACAGCCATTGATGCTATTGATGTGCAAAGCTTTGTCGCTGTTTTTTTTTAAATGCATGCTCTGGATGTTCGCAGATGTTGGCCATGACACGCGAGTGTTATTAGTGGCTTTATTAGCATCTGTTTTATGCCATGCTGTATTGGTCTTCACATTGTTGAAATTCGAAATATCGTATATGAACTTCAGCAAAAGTCTGCCAATATCAACTTATAAAAGATTACTCGGCTGGTTATTTACTTTAGCAATCCATCTGGCCCCTTCTCGCCAGTTTACAAATATGCAGCCAATCAAAAACCTACAAAAAATCTATTGCTGGTGAGACGGAGTCAATTTATACCGGTTTATCCATTTACTATACAAATCGCGAAAACCGTAATGAATGAACTTTGGAAAAATTCCGCAGCAGTTAAACCACTTTTGTGTATTATATCGGATGTTGAATTCAAGTTTCTTTCACTAAATTTATTGGCTAGCCGTATCAATAATAAGATATTTCAACTATTCCTATAACAAATTATCATATAGCTGAGGGTTCTGGAGTTTTAAATCTATTCATTTACCAATAATCTCAGATGCGGAATATTGGCTAGCGCAGAAGATGTTGAAGAATAGCAAGAGAAAAATGCGAGTGCAACCGACCGAAGATTTTCCATGGAGGGGAATTATCGAATGCTGGTGTGGAAAGAGAATGACCGCTGGATATACCAAAGGCCGCAAAAGCTATTACTTATATTATCGTTGCACAGAGCATACGAATGATAATCTAGCAGGTAACAAGTTGCATGACGCTAACGAAACGGTATTAAAAGGCCTAAGCTTCTTTACCCATCAAGTCCAATTTGTGAGGGAAACAGCAAAGGCCTTAATGAAGCCGCAGAAATTTAAAGATGATCTTCTTAAAATCACGCTAATACCTGTCTAAAGCGTACAAATGATTGATGAAATGAGTTTATAAGAATTGTAAAAACATCAGCTAGGATTTTATATGCTTGAGCTCTCTTTTTGAATTCTCCAATTTAGATTTTCATTAAACTAAGAAATAATGATTATTCATTTAAATATCAATCCTTCGAAAGCACAAACATATTGTTTTCCATACCAACTGATCTCTATCATCTGTCTTGGATGAAATTACACATCTTTAGCTTTAAGCTACGAGGACTATTAGGCTAGAAACAGTTTGCGTTCTATACTTCGCATACATTTGACTTAATCATCTATTAAAGTTTGAATCAGACAATCCTTAGTTTTTATTGAACAATTCTTGCATTCAATACCATGATACCTTTGTGCCATAATAATCAACAAGTATAATTATGGTTACAATAATCACCAAATTTCAAGCAAAGGACATGCGCTCTGCAGCTAAATTAGAAGATATTTTCCAGAAACTTATAGAGGAAACTCTGGAGGAATCCGGGTATATCGCTTACGAAGTGTTTACTGCAAACAATATTCCTTTTACCTATTACATCATTGAAAAATGGGCATCTGAAAAGGATTTACAAAACCATGCTGAACTTGTAGCAACAAAAGGCTATGCGGCTGCAGCAGCAGGTCTGTTAAAAAACGAACTGAATAATATTATTCTTCAAAATTTAAATCATTAAAATGAAAACAGTATTAATTACCGGTACATCTTCAGGAATAGGAAGAGCCGCGGTGCTAAAATTTAACAACGAAGGTTGGAATGTAATCGCTACGATGCGTGCACCAGAAAAGGAAACAGCGTTAAACCAATTGGATAATGTTCTTGTTGTTGCTTTGGACGTTCAGAAATCAGCATCTATTGCCAATGCTATAGTTGCTGGTATCGATAAATACGGAAAAATTGATGCCGTAGTAAACAACGCTGGAGCTGCAATATTTGGCGTATTTGAACAGGCGACAGAAGATCAGGTGAATAAAATATTTGACACTAATGTTTTTGGTCCCATGCGTGTTTTGAGAGCCATTCTTCCCTACTTCAGAACACAACGGTCAGGAACAATAATCAACATTACTTCGCAAGGCGGAAGAGTTACCTTTCCAACCTGCAGCATCTACCATGCAACAAAGTTTTCACTCGAAGGGTTAACCGAAGCCATTTCCTATGAACTGATTCCCTTTGGAATAAGAACAAAAATTGTAGAGCCAGGATCAACTGTGACAAAATTTGTTGGTGGAGCAGTAGTCACGGGCGGAGAAATACCTGAATACGAGCAATTTGTAAATATTGGTTTAGGAAATTGGGCTAAATATGATACAATGGCTTCCCAGCCCGAAGAGATAGCAGAAACCATTTTTACTGCAGCAACTGATGAAACTGATCAGTTGAGATATCAGGCAGGTCAGGATACAGAACTTTATTTAGGTAAGATGCAGGATGGTAACGATCAAGCCTACGTAGATTATATGCGTGAACGATTTATTCCAGAATATTTAAACACAAAAAAATAGATATGAATTTCAAAGAAAGCACTGTACTTATCACTGGCGCAGGCACCGGAATGGGGCTCGAGGCTGCAAAATGGTTTTCGGCACAGGGCAGCCGGGTGGTGATGGTTGCACGTAACGAAGCAAGATTAAAGGAAGAAGCTACAAAATTAAAAAATGCCTATTATATTGCTT
The DNA here is from genome assembly GCF_034045265.1 of Pedobacter sp. CFBP9032. Taxonomy (NCBI): domain Bacteria; kingdom Pseudomonadati; phylum Bacteroidota; class Sphingobacteriia; order Sphingobacteriales; family Sphingobacteriaceae; genus Pedobacter; species Pedobacter sp. CFBP9032. The sequence goes on from NZ_JAXCWE010000005.1 coordinate 84,973, forward strand.
GTGATCTTTCACAAGCGGACCAATTACATTCTTTGGTAGAGAACATCAAGCTAAACTTTCGAGATCTAAATGTTGTTTTTCTGAACGCAGGTGTGGCTAAAAATTATGCATTGCTTGACAATAGCCAGGCATATGAGGCAAGTATGAATGAAATGTTGACTAATTTTCACCCAGCTGTCTATTTAACGCATCGCTTAGCACCGCTACTTGAGCTTAAAGAAGATGCCGCATTTATTATAACCACTTCAGGAGTGGCATTTGCACCAGATCTATCTCATCCAACTTATAGTGCAACAAAGGCGGCTTTGCACAATTACATTTTAGGATTGAGGTTGGTGCTGCAAAGAAAAAAATCTTCAATTAAGCTGTATGAACTGATGGCGCCACTGGTCGATTCTCCTTTTTCGAAGGCCGTTCAATCTGATCTTAAGGTATCGGCCAGCTCCGTTATTGAGCGTTTGATCATAGGGATAGAAAATCATGAATATGAGATTCGCCCCGGACTTTCCGAGGAGATCTACCAAACATATCTTCGCTCGCCAGAAGAGGCTTTATTAATGGTGAACCAGGCAACTGGAGCATAATTTTTTGTAATTTTATGTTTTTAAGGCTGCTTGGAAATCTTAAGCAGCTTTAACGCTCCAAAACATCGGCGTTAAAATGAAACAGGATAAGAAAAATAACTTGATCTATAAAAGCGAAAAGCTAGAAGACTTTGAAACCTTAAGACTGCTGTCCAACCAAGAACAAACACCGCACAAGCCTTTCCGTTTGTTTAGTTCTTCCGATTGCTTATCTGGAACACCGATTACTTACAGAAGAAGAGATTACTTTAAGGTGAGCCTATTGCGTGGTGAGTATATTGTTCATTATGGGGATGAGAGTATAAAAGTCTCTGGCTGTACGCTCTCCTTTTTTAATCCCTGGATTCCCTATACGATAGAGCAGATAAAGGAAGAAGAAAATGCCGGCTATATGATCTTTACTGAACTCTATTATGATACTTACTTTAATAAGGGAATAAGGCATAGTCCTTTATTTAATAATGAATCCAAGCCGCTTTTTCTGCTTGATGAAAATCAGGAAAAGGAAGTAAAGGCAATCTTCTCAAAAATTGAACAACAGCAACGTTCTGATTATTCATTAAAGGATGACCTAATCAGGAATTACCTCAACGAATTAATGCATTATGCAAACACCTTGCAGATGGCTACAGAAAGGCATCACGCGCGCTCTTCAAAAGAGCGATTGCACAATGTGTTTAACGAATTGTTGGATCGACAGTTTCCTGTGGACACCGCTAGTCACAAACACCTGCGCACAGCGAGTCATTTTGCTGATGCCCTTAATGTTCATGTCAATTATTTAAATAGAATCTTAAAAGAGAGGACTGGTAAGTCTACAAGTACAATTTTGTTTGAACGGATTTTAAAGGAATCTATCATTTTACTGAAACATACTACGTGGAGTGTATCTGAAATCGCTTACAACCTAGGATTTAAAGACGTATCTCATTTTAACCACTTTTTTCGGAAACAAGCTCACACTACGCCTACCTATTATAGAAATTAATCACCGCCTCATAAATAGCCCTGTTTCGTATTAAAAGCCTTTGTGATAGAACCAAAATCAGCATTTCCCGGCAGTATATGCATATTAGAAAATAAGCAAGAACCAAAAATCCCTCTCTAGATGATTTAGAGAGGGATCTGTACCCCCGGACGTATTAAGGTCGAACCAATCTATAGAAGATCTACTTAAAATAGCCCATATACCGCTTTAAAACGCATAAGAAAACAAATGTGATTATAGAAATGATAACCAAAGATATTTTTCTATGCGCAAACTCAGATAATCACTCACTTCAATGTTCTTCCCCCAATGGATTTGTAATGGCAGCATATTTATTAACTAAATATTTATGGCTGATTAATGGATCAAGAAATAATCATAAGTTTGATCAATTGTTAAAGATAAAGATGAATTGGATTACCCGTGAAAGACCAAAAATAGACCGCATTGCTTGTCCCTGGCTTATTAAGAAATTCATAGATAAAGATGCCGTGTTTTTTTACGTCCCATTCGATCAGGTTCTTGAAAAAGCGAAAGAACTGGATGCAATTCCATTTGACGTTTTGGGTGTTGAACTTACCCATCAAAATGGACGATGTACTTTTGATGCAATCCTAAAAAAGTATAAACTGAATGATCCTGCGTTACAGGCGATGGCACCAATCGTAAGAGGTGCAGATACAGACCGTCATAATCTTGCCAGTCAAGCCTCTGGTCTTTGGGCGATTGCTGCCGGAATGGCGTATAACATTAAAGATGACTTAGAGCTCTTAAAGGCAGGAACAGTTATTTACGATGCACTTTATACATGGGCAAAACACCTTCAAAATGAAAAACACACGGAAAGCCCTGTTGAACAATTATTGGTTGATGTTTACCAGAAGTTTCTGAAAAAAGAAAATACTGGCAAAGTACCTGCATGGGCAACTGAATTGAAAACCATTATACAGGATCAGATTGACACTAACCTTGCGATGAGCCTGACTGGGATTTCTCAGGAATTAAATGTAAATCCTTCTTATGTTTCCAGAGAGTTTTCTAAATATTTTGATAACCTGTCATTCGGTGAGTATATCCGAAAACTTAGAATAGACAAAGCGATTGTGTTCATTGAAACCACTGATTATTCCTTTTCTGAAATTGCATATCTGACAGGATTTTCTGATCAAAGCCATTTTACACGCATTTTTAAACAGGAAACCGGGTCAACACCTGCTAATTTCAGGAAAAAGCTATTAGGCAGGTAAATTCTGTACCAAGAGTAAGTTCCGTTCTATTTTACTGCAAATGGATGTTGTAGTCTTGTGCTATGCAAACACCGTTACACAAATTTATAGGGCTAATATTATTTCTGACAGCCTTTATTGCCTTTAATACCTTCGGGCAGGCACCACAAACTTACCCAAAGCTTGCCGGATATGTGGGCATTGTCCATCCTATCGTAACTTTTAGCTCCGAGGGTACGCATACCAATTTTAAAGACAGTTATATCGTCGGAATGCCCATCGGCATCAACATTTGGAAAAGTGCAAAAATAGGCTTCAGCAGCGAAATTGTACCCTTTGTAAAAGCAACAGGGGCCGGAAGCAAAGTAAACAATGTGTTGTTCCATCCCGGTGTACTTGTTGCACTTGGTAATGGTTTCACTTTTGCTGGCCGTGCGGCTTTTGAGACATCGGGACGTTACGGGATAACGCCTGTTTTTAATAAGGTGGTTAAAAAAAATACTGGCAGCAGCTATTTTATTGCTGTTCCATTACCTGCCCGGTTTGGAAACGATCTTCCCTCTTCATTTGGAATTGGTTTCCAGTTTGGAGTCTCCTTTTAAACCTTTTACTATGAAAGAAAAAGCCAGTTACAAACTAAGCGATATGACCACCTATTTCTTAAAGTTGGGCACCTGGGGATTTGGTGGCCCTGTTGCACTTGTAGGATATATGTACCGGGATTTAGTAGAAAATAAGAAATGGATTACGGAAGAGGAATATAAAGAAGGGCTTGCTCTGGCACAACTGGCACCTGGGCCATTGGCAGCCCAGCTGGGTATTTATGTAGGTTTTGTCCACTACGGAATCATAGGTGCTACTTTAACCGGACTTGCTTTTGTGCTCCCTTCCTTTATTATGGTCGTCCTATTGGGCATGGCTTATAAACTTTATAGTGGTTTGCCGGGAATACAGGCTGTATTTTACGGCGTAAGTGCCGCTGTGATCGGTATTATTGCTATTAGTGCGTATAAGTTGACTATTAAATCCGTGAGTAGCCTTAATCTTGAGGCAATCAAATCCAAATGGCTCCTGTGGATTTTTTATCTGGCTGGAATTGTGGTTACGGTTCTAACTGAAAAAGAGAATATTTTGCTTTTTGCGGGCTGTGGCCTGATCTATATAGTTGTTAAGTCACCACCAAAATGGATCAAACGCCCGACAACCGCACCCTCTATAATTTCACTTGGAATTGGCTTTTGGTATTATGATGGAAAGACTTTGCAGGAAATTGGATGGTTCTTTTTAAAGGCAGGTGCATTTGTATTTGGCAGTGGTCTTGCCATTGTCCCTTTTTTGCATGGTGGGGTAGTTCAGGAATTTGGCTGGCTTACAGAACATGAATTTCTGGATTCTGTAGCCGTTGCGATGATCACTCCGGGGCCTGTTGTGATTACTGTCGCCTTTATCGGCTACCTTGTGGCTGGTTTTCCCGGAGCCTGTGTAGCGGCTTTTGCCACTTTTTTACCATGTTATATTTTTACCGTTGCACTTGCTCCTTCATTTAAAAAGATCGCAAAGAACACCAGTATCAAAGCATTTGTAGACGGCATTACAGCGGTAGTTATTGGTGCGCTGGTTGGGGCGGTAATTATTATTGCAATGCGGGCAATTGTAGATATTCCTACGGTCTTAATCGCTATATTTAGTATGCTTGCTTTGATCTACATCAAAAAACTAAAAGAACCACATCTCATATTAGCATCAGCTATAATCGGAATAATACTTAAAACATTTTTGTGATGAAAAGAAATGAGTTTTAAAGACCTCTGCCATCTTAGGCGAGGCGAGTTTACTACCTGTCAATGCTGTTTTTAGTAACATTCTTACGGAAAATGGAATGGATAAACTGGTAGATGCCAATGGCAATTGTATCCATTTGGCAGGGCCATATAAGCAAAATTTTCCTGAGCCCTACATGGACGAAGAAACGTTAAACCTGCACTATACTTTTCATCTTGGCGGAGCCGTTAAAGGAGCGAACAAGGATTTGCTGATGATTAAAAAGTCTTTGAATGAAAACAACATTGAAACGATAGACTATTGAACTAGAAAGCTATTCTATCACCTCTCATCGTATATCCTGCATACCATTTTCTGGACAAACCTGACGGATAAAAAATCAGAACCTAAAGGGGAGCTGCTAAAACGCATAGTCCAATGTTTCGACCTTAGTCCGTCTGGGTCTCCCCCGCCGGAGATCGAACCACAATCTTTGTTTCCACGCAATACAGGAATATTGCAAAATAGGCAAAAAACAAAAATCCCTCTCTAGATGATTTAGAGAGGGATCTGTACCGATCAGCGGGACTACTTTCAATATTTAAAAGCCTTTTTATTGCTTATTGAACAAATAGTGGACGATTTAAAATTGAAAGGATTCATATAATTGATCCAAAAATTTTAGTAATTATTTCTCCAAAAAACTTTACCGGGAAACTTTGAACCGAAAAACTTGACTTTCTAATTGATAGTAATTTATTGCCCAAGCTTTTGGTAATTCAAATTATCAAAAACTCATTATCAAAAACTAAATATTTCATTTGATTAATGGAATGAGTTTATGAAAATCTAGGAAAAAGGCCGAGGTCAGCAGGATAAAAGTAAGCGGCTTTGCAAACTATAAAATTACTAAGTCCAATCTCCCTGAAACTCATAAAATAACGAGGGAATTGTGATATAGGGACTAATTAATGTTTTTCGGCTTGATGATGTCTTAGGTTTCTAGTAGTTAAGTTTATTCCAATCAAATTTTTTAGAAGTAATTTAGCTCTTATATCTATGCTGTTAAAAGCGCTTACTTATTCATCAATGTCTTCAAATGTTAGCTTGTTCTCTATTTTGCTTACAGATATTCTTCTAAAAGTAGGTGCATAGCCTCTTTTCCCACTTGGTTGAAAGTATTCTCTAACGTACGAATCTTCGGTTTCAAAATTTTGAACGACCTTCGGGCCCAGATAGCGGTTTTGACGTGAATAAAGCAGACTTTCATTTTCGTTCGTGTTGCGCTTAAAGTCGTGTGCGCTTTTAATTTTTGCTATTAATCGTTGTTTGTCACGGTTAGATATTCCTAATGTAAAAGTGTGATAATAGTCGCCGATTGCAGAGCTTGATCGGTTATCTTGTATGTTAAATTCATCCTTTAAGACTATTTGTTGTTCTTTTAAAAGATCTTTTGCGTTTGCGGGTGTGAAAAGCTGGTCTTGAAACACAGTCCACAGGATACCCACCAAAACAATCAATCCAAATGTAAAAGCTAAATATTTCCCGATCTTAGGATGGCCAAGTTTTTTAGGAACAAAGTAGAGTAAACAAGCAAATCCTATCGGTAGTCCGAGGAAGGCAAGTAAAATAAGTGCTATTGTAAGAATATCATCCATTAATTAATCTTTGGGGTACTTGCTGGCTTAATTGGCTAAACGTTTAAATATGCAAGATGCAGTTTAAACTCGATATCTGTAGAGCACATTTTAAAATTGTATTGCACAATAAAGGGCTAGAGCTACGTCCTTACAAGCGAAAGTCTATCAGTCACAAAGCACATACCGATACTTATACGGGTGGTCCTATCGGAAGCAATCTTCAAATCAATAAAGCATAACTGGAGATATAATCATTTAACGGTGGAATAATGGTGCATTGGCTTCGTATTACCAAATATGGAGGGAATAGTGAGAAGTTTTTATTAATGTGAGACTACGATCTTGCAACTTTTAGCTGTGACCGAAGTATAGGTTCTCTCACCTACAAGTACAAACGTGTTTAATTTGCTAGAAGGGAAGTAAAAGCATTATGATAGGGCATCCCTTAAACCTGCTGTTATAGGCTGCGTATTATACATTTTGAATTAAACTATCAATTTATAATCACACTCCAACTCTAAATTTAAAGAATAAAGTTTTTTAATTATTTTTTGGTCTGTTCCGCCATACCTAACGGCGGAAACACAAGAGACAGCAATAGCATTTATTGCTTGTTCGATTTCTTCTTCTGTCTCAGGCTGTCTAATAAAATAACAACCTCCGTCAGAATTCGCCATTAAGCCTATTGCCTCTACTTCAGGCGCACCACACAGGATACAAGAATCCTTTTCTACATAAAAGTCGCCTTCTACATTTAGTTCATGCCTAGGCCTAGGCCCTCCTGAATATTTAGGGTTAGTATTTGTTGAGTGCCTAAATAAATTTTTGAAAATACTCATGTCTAATTTTCATTAAAAGTATGCTATCTATAGTCGGTTTATTCCTTACCGCACGCTTGCCCACAATTGTAAAATAAGCTAAACTATTTTCAGTTTATTTACTTTCGAATATTTTTATTATGTTCATCAATAACGATTTAGTTAAATATACAAAACATTTTGTTCTGGGGCTATTTATGTAAGTTGGATAGCGTTAGATCTTTCCAACAAATTAAATATTAATAATACTATTATTTTAACTGCACTAACTGTTTCCAAGTGAACCAAAATGATTTAAAATATGAAAGACAAGATACCAAGTATGCCTTAATCTATGCTATGTTTAGTACTATTGGCGCCTTCATTGTTGCTATTTCGTATGGTATTTTAACACATACTATTTAAGTTGCCTGCCTTTTGCAAAACAGCTTTACTTTAATGCTTGACAAAGTTTAAGAAAAGCATCACACCAAAACTAAAACCTAGAACTTAGAAATCAAGAAAGAGTCGACAAGCTATTGGTTTATCAAAGAATGAATTATTACTGAGATCAAAGGAGCGGCAAGCGGATAATTCTCAATAAACGGAACGCTACCAAATGACGGTCGAATAACGAGATACTTGTTGTATAGTTACAAAAATAGGAAGGAATAATGATAAGCGATTACTTGAACTTGCGTTTAATTGAAATCTTATACATCAGCATGAACTATATAGAGATAAATTGCTTCATTAATAATATATCGATTAATATTCAGGTGAAGAAATTTGACCCGCATCTTAATCTGCACTTATTAGGAAGAGTATCCTTCAACAGTTTAAAATATTAATATAAATTTTGTCACCTTTACTTGATGACAGTATTTCACTGTTAAAGCATCTTTTGTTAATGCAGTATGACCCAACGTGAATAATGCATAGTAACATGAATGCACATCAAACCTCTGCAGCTGCGATATATTTGTTGACAAATTAAGTAAATGTAAAAAAATGGGATTTAAAAAGATGTTTTTCTTGGTTCTGTTTGTATGTCTGATCACAGTCTGGCAATATTACGGAGATCAAGATGAAAAAAAACCCGCTGAGACTGTTTTAGAAAAGAATAATATCTGTTTCACCGGACGTATTATTTCCTATAACAGATCGACAGATCGCGCTTATGGTGTAATCAAATTTACAGTGATCACATCAAACAAGGGAAACTTTAATATCTCAGACCCGAAATGGCTTTATCCCTACAGATTAGAAAAGGGCTATGGCGAGTTTTATGGCTATATACCTTTGGGAATTACGGCAGGTCAGCTAGTAAGGTTAAATGCCGGGGAAAAAAGTGTCAAACTTTATAATGGAAATGCAGAGTTCGCGAAAACAAGTGTATTCGTGACTTCAGAGCGAAACTTTATTGAGTATGTAAATGAGCATACTTCATTTAACAGATGATACTAGTACACCCTTTTGACGTCATCAATAACTTTTATAGAATCATCGTTATCGGAATTAATCTAGTAAACAACGGTGATCCTTTATTCTCAAATACTCATCTCGTTTTCTATCAAAAAACGGTGGAATAATGATAATAGCTTACGTTAAGACTGAAGCATTCTTGAGATACACAATGCTAAGGTGTAGAAGATTGCCAAAATGTAATTTGATTGTAAAATCAAAAGGGATCCCGTTTGGGGATCCCTAAGAAAAAAATGTACCCGGAGCCGGAGTCGAACCGGCACGGTTTCCCACAGGTGTTTGAGACCAGCGCGTCTACCAATTCCGCCATCCGGGCATGTGTTGGACGGGATGCAAATGTAGAAAATGAAAGCGTAAATCACAAAAATATTTTCACTTTCATTTCAAATACACCATAACCTCCTTACAAACTGCCATTTACAATTTCAGGTCTTTCGTCTTTTAACTTTCTATCTACTATAAATGGTGCAAATGGCAATAACGAGGCTAGAAAAATTAAAGCCGCTTTACCAAATTTCCACTTTTGCTCTTGCCAGGCCATAATTAAAGTTGCCCCGTAAAGCACAAACAATAAACCATGTGCCCATCCGGTATATTTTACATACAATGGCAGATCAGCCCAATATTTTAAAGGCATGGCAACAAATAACAACATTAGGTAGGAAATCCCCTCAGCAACAGCAACTTTACGAAAGATCGATAGTGAACTCATGAATCCGTTTTTTTTCGAAAATAAGGGAAAGCCGGGTCTTCAACGAAAACAAAAAATGATTTGACAATTTAATGTGATTGAGCGGCCAACCAACAGAAAGCAAATCAAAACCATAACAAGTGATAAAATAAAGAAAAATTTTTATTAACTTAAATCTACCTGGAATAAATCATTCTGCAACGAGACGTTAAAACCACCTTTTCTCCACGTCAAGTCCACCTTCAGTCTGCATCAAGTCGCCCCTTGCCTTACGGCAGGAGTACCAATGCCCCGCATACGCCTGCAGTATAACCTGGCTTTGCCCACAGGCACAGTTAACAGAAGCAGTATAAAATTTGGCGATGTAGAAACCCTATCCCGCATTAAGATAACAAGAAAGTAATGAAAATCGGATCCGGCTATTCAGCCAAACGCGATCTGATTCTGGTAATGTATTTTTGTCGGTAGTAAACATCCTTGATTTGCGGAAGCAGGTTGTCCGATCCTTCTGGCTGCTCATCAAACTGGCTCAATAAACTACCTAAATGATCTTCCAGCTGCTTTTCAATAAGTGCGATATCTTTTTTAACCACATCGAGTTTCGATGCATCAGGCTCAAACTCCAAATCCATTAAAGCTTCATTCACATCCATCATCTCCATTAAAAAAGACTGAGGCAGTTGATAGCCTTCGTCTGTTGCAACAATGCCTTTAAGTTCCAGAACATACTTCAACCGCTTTTTCGCATTACTTAAAGTTTGATAGGCCTTATTGTTTAAGGTAGATAACTCCAGCACTTCCTGCTGTTTGTCTTCACTTTCATTCGCATAAAAATCAGGATGAAACTTTTTACTAAAAGCGTAAAATTTGGCTTTTACAATATCTTGATCCGGATTAAATTGAACAGGCAATTCGTAAAACTCAAAATAATCTGGTTGTGTTGGTGCTTCGCTCATAGTGGGTATTAAATTAAAAAGCCGCAGCCGTTCAGATCGATTGTTCAAATCTGCGCAGCTGCGGCAATAATATAAATTAGATTTTACTTACCGAAAGATTTTAAAATATCATTACCAAAAGCAAACACCATTAAACAAATTAAGATTACGAAGCCTACAATTTGAGCCTTCTCCAACACTTTCTCACTCACTGGCTTCCGTTGCACCATCTCGATTAATAAAAACACTACATGCCCTCCATCTAAGCCAGGAATCGGCAATAAGTTCATAAAAGCCAATGCCATCGAAATCAGACCGGTTAAAGTCCAGAATTTTACCCAGTCAAAAGTACTTCCGTAAACTTTTGCAATCCCAATCGGACTACTGATATTCCGCGCACTCAATTTACCGGTAATCATTTTACCAATTCCCTTTGCATTATCTACGAATGTACTCCAGGCCATCCCTGCTCCTACCGGCAAAGATTCTGCGAAACCATAATCCACGTGAGCCGTTTCAGGAAAGATAAAATTAGGTGCAATACCAATGGTGCCTTCTGGTCCCACTTTTAAATTAAAATTAACTGGCTTGCCTTTACGCAAAGCCTGAATGGAAATTTGCTTGTTTTTGTTAGCAGAAACCTCCTCCTTAAACTGATCAAAGAAAGTTATCGGCTTTCCATTTACAGCCAAAATACTATCACCAACTTTAATGCCTGCCGAATACGCCGGATAAACTGGTTTCACGAATTTACGCCCGAAAACCCGATCCAGGAATGATTGCTGATCTGCTTTTTCATCTGGCGCAAGCACTGTGGCCACACTGGCCATCCGGTAACGCGGACTAATAAAATTCTCCTTATCGTTCTTTGATAACTTATTTAGAATCGTATCCGGAACGGAGACATATAAAGTCTGGCTCCCTCTTAAAATGGTTAATTGTGCCCCGTCAAATAATACCTTGCTCGAAATAGCATCCTCAAAACGAATTAATTTATTCCCATTAATCGCGAGGATTCTATCTCCATTTTTTAACCCAATTTCTTTACCCAGGGTACCCACCGAAATACCATCGGTTAATTTTCCGTTAACGGTATAGCTTTTACCAACATTATAAGTAAGCATCCAAAAGATGAAAATACCTACTATAACATTAACAATAATACCACCAAGCATTACAATTAAACGTTGCCATGCAGGTTTTGAGCGAAATTCCCAAGGCTGAGCAGGTTGAGCCATTTGCTCAGTATCCATACTCTCATCAATCATTCCGGCAATTTTTACGTAACCACCAAGTGGTAACCATCCCACACCATATTCTACATCTCCTTTTTTGAAACTAAAGAGTTTAAAACCCCAGGCATCAAAAAATAAATAAAACTTTTCTACTTTAATACCAAATGCCCTGGCTGCCAGAAAATGCCCTAATTCGTGTAATATTACCAATAAAGACAATCCGAGCAGCAGCTGCCCCGCCATAATCAATCCATTCATATGCTATGCTAAATATTTTATTTTAGATGTTAAATTTTACTTTTTGTTACTAATTCGCCGGCTAAGATACGGCTATGTTTGTCAGTTTCTAAATAATCGGTCAATTGTGGTTTTTCAATGAAGTTAATTTCCGCCATGCATAGTTCAATAACTTCACTCATTTGAAGGAAACCGATTTTATCTTCCAAAAATGCTTCCACTACAATCTCATTCGCCGCATTTAAGATACAAGGCATATTTCCTCCCTTTCTTAGCGCTTTAAAAGCCAGGTCCAGATTTCTGAAAGTTTCCAGATCAGCCTTCTGAAAACTGAAATTCGGATAATCCAGAAAGTTAAAACGCTTAAAATTGTTTTTTAGCCTGTCGGGATAATTTATGGCATACTGAATAGGTAGTTTCATATCCGGAACCCCCATTTGCGCTTTCATAGATCCATCCGTAAATTGCACAATCGAATGAATAATCGACTGCGGATGTACAATCACATCGATTTGGTCTACATCAAGATTGAACAACCACTTTGCCTCAATAACTTCAAGCCCCTTATTCATTAAACTTGCAGAATCGATGGTAATTTTAGCACCCATTACCCAATTGGGATGTTTTAAGGCCTGTTCTTTTTTTACAGTGGAAAGAAAATCTTTTCCTTTACCAAGGAATGGCCCGCCGGATGCAGTAAGGTAAATTTTCTCAATTGCATTTTGCGCCTCACCCACCAAACATTGAAAGATTGCCGAATGCTCCGAATCAACAGGAAGAATTTTCACCTGGTGCTCGGCAGCCAACGCAGTAATGTATTCACCCGCAACTACTAAAGTTTCTTTATTTGCCAGCGCAATGTTTTTCCCGGCTTTAATTGCTGCTATTGTAGGCTTTAGTCCTACCGAACCCATCAATGCAGTTAATACAATATCGCTTTTGGGGTAGGCGGCCACTTCAGTCAAAGCTTCTTCGCCGGCTAAAACCTGTATGTTAAAAGACGACAATTGATCTTTAACATATAAATATTGACTTTCATCGCAAATGACCACTATATCAGGCTTAAAGGCGATCGCCTGCTGAACCAGTAATGCTGAATTTTTTAATGCAGATAATACAGAGACCTTAAAAATCGATGGGTTATCCCGAACCACTTCGAGTGCCTGCGTACCGATGCTTCCTGTAGAACCTAATATGGTTATGTTTTTCAAATCTTCTTTTTTTTCTAGTTGTTTTTCTGAACAACATAAATTTTAATGTGGCATTTCCACTTAACTTGGCCTAAGTAATGTTTCCCCGTTCTACCTAATTTCGGCCTAACAAATTTTTGGGCATGCACAAATTAAGCCCAGGCAGAAACTTCAAAACAAAAATTTTCAGCCGGTGTTTTTGGTTCTTTTTGACATCAAAAAGAAAACGGCCCGTCCGGCCAGGACGAAAGCTCAAATGAGATTGCCGCGTCTTACCTCCGCGCAATGACGATGGAGATTAAACAATATATTTCTCCAACCCATCTACCAGCTTCCTGTCATTACTTAGCCTGGGTACTTTATTCTGTCCACCCAATTTCCCTTCACTTTTCATGTAATTTACAAAAGCATCCTTTTGCAACGTACGTATAATTAATGGCTGAAGGATGTTCCCTTCTATTAAATCAAAGTAATAAATATTTTTCTTTTGCAAAGCTTCATCTACCCTTTTACTGAAAGCAGCCAAATCATTCGGCGCAGAGGAGAACTCCACAAACCATTCATGATAAGGGAGCTGATTCACTTCTGGATTTACCTGTGGTGCAACCGTAAACTCCGTAATTTCTACTTTTTCGTCATTTGCAATACTTAACAAAGCCTGCTCCACTTCTTCACCAATCACATGCTCCCCAAATGCGGAGATAAAGTGTTTAATGCGCCCGGTTACCACAATTTTATAGGGATCTTTGGAAACAAATTTAATGGTATCACCAATACTATAGCCCCATAAACCTGCATTGGTATTTAAAATCAATGCATAGTTAACATCCAATTCAACTTCCCCGAGTGCTAATCTGGTTGGGTTTTCATTATAATATTCATCTGCAGGAATGAACTCGTAAAAGATACCTGCATCAGCCAATAATAATAAGCCTTTATCTTGCTGAGCATCCTGGTAGGCGATAAACCCCTCAGATGCCGGATAGGTTTCAATGGAATCGATTTTCCTGCCGATGCTTTGTTCAATCTTCGCCCGGTAAGGTTCAAAATTGACACCGCCATAAATAAACAAGCTGAAATTTTTGAAGATCTCGCCAACCTTCTTTCCATTTGTTTTTTCAGAAAGCTTGTCGAAATACATTTGTACCCAGGGTGGAATTCCAGAAATCAGGGTCATGTCTTCGTGGATGGTTTCGCTAACTATTGCATCCACTTTTTGCTCCCAATCCTCAATGATGTTAGTTTCATAAGAGGGCAAACGATTTTTCTGCAAATATGCCGGTACGTGATGTGCAACAATACCAGATAAACGACCTACATTAATGCCGTTTTTAACACTCAAAACCGGGCTTCCCTGTAAGAAAATCATTTTCCCATTTACAAAATCAGCCTTCCCGGTTTCGTTGATATAAGTTAAAATAGCATTTCGGGCGGCTTTGATATGCTCTGGCATTGATTCTTTAGAAAGTGGAATGTATTTTACACCAGAGGTGGTGCCAGATGTTTTAGCAAAGTAAAGTGGTTTGCCTTTCCACAATACATCAGCCTCACCGTTAACCACCCGATCTACGTAAGGTTTAAGTCCTTCATAATCCTGAACCGGAACATTCTTCTTGAAATCACTATAATTGGTAATTTCAGCAAACCGATGATCTTTTCCAAAAGCAGTGTTTTTTGCCTGATCAATCAGATTTTTAAGTATTTTATTTTGGGAAGCAACGGCATTTTTTTTCCATTTGTTGATTTGCCAAACTGCAAATGCGGCAAAGGGTTTACTTAATGCTGCCTTGAATCCCATAGTTATAGTTGAATTTTAAAGTATTAATTAGGAAAATCTACATTTAAACTAATAATGTTAAATGCAGCCTCACTTAGTCTATCATTTCTAAACGCATATCTTGAAAATGCTTGTATAAAATGATAATAGTAAGGATTGCTAAGTTCTAAAGCCCTTTTTCTTCCCAAATCTGTAAAATTATTTAAATTGCTTAAAATTTTATCTACTGAAACTGCCATAAGTTATACGATGTTATGCAAAATATCAGGATGTTCATCGCCCTTATATTCACTTGCAATTTTACGATAAGCTACTGTTAAGGCTACGCTGGATAATGGAACAATAATAAACGAACTCAAAATATTGACAACAAAAGCTACAAACGGCCAATGTAAAAAATTAAATAATAAATAGATCAAATATCCACCACCCAAAACCAGTAACAACAACAAAATTTTAGTGAAATTTCCTTTAGTAATGGCCAAACTCAGTTTAATGGATTCGAAAGGGGGAACGTTTTTATCAATAATAAAAAAGGGGAAAAATGAAATCCTTAACCAGGTAATAAATAAGGCAAGAATACCAATTCCCACTGCAATCTGCGTAATAATAACCCCCGTGGCTTGAAAACTTTCTACCCAACCTATCTGAACCAGATACCTCAACACCGGATCAAGCACATATAACACCGGGAACAAAATAAGGCCAATAAATAAGATACAGCCAATAAAATAAAGCGTAGCAATTAAAAATCTAATGATCTGTTGTCTTGTGGGTAATGTACCAACAATGGTCACATCTTCATCCTCATTATCAATAAGATGAAAAATATATTTAAACAACGAAAGATTGAGTGTAAAATACAGCATGGTGAAAATAATCACCATAAAAAAACTTAAAACGCGGCTTACATCTTTAATAAAAAAAGCCATCAGACTGGATGCACTCGCTGTGATAAACATGAGGAAGCACAGTGTAGCAATCGAAAAATAATGTTTCGTCATAATGCTCCATGCCTTACGGATGACATCATTAACTGCAAATGTACTTTCTTTTAGGTAGTTGATCATTTTAGTTTTCCAGTTCTTTAGTTATTCTGTTTTCGTTCATGCTGTTCGATGTTTCGCTGCTCACCCCCTATTTACCATTTCTTTATCCTCTCTATTTCCTATTCCCCATTATTTCTATTCCCTTGAAAAAAGCACTCTTTTAAATAAATCCTGTATAAAACCTAAACCGTAGGCCGTTAATTGGATGAACGAAGATATAATGCTCAAAAATGCAACTTTTAACGATTTATTTACAGACCAGGAGTGAAAAAATATCAACATAAAATACAATAGCACCAGGAAATCTAACATATAAGCCAAAGGCGGATAGATAAAATTCATTAGGAATGTTCCAATCATCCCCACTGTGGCAATTGCCGGGAAGAAATGAACCAGCTTCAATTCTTTTGGAAAATGTTTGTAAATGTTAATCCTTGCCCTGCCGAAGAAGTGTAGCTGCTTGTAAAACTGACTAAAACTGGTTCTCCTTTTATGGTAAACCTTTGCCTCTGGAATTAATCCGATCTTAAATCCATTTTCATGAATCCGAATACTGTATTCTATATCTTCGCCAAGCCTCGTTAGAATGAAACCGCCTACTTTTTCCCAGGCCCTCCTTGAAACACCCATATTGAAACTTCTTGGATGAAACTGACCGACGTGTTTTTTATTCCCACGGATTCCCCCCGTTGTGAAAGGAGAAGTCATGGCGTAGCTAATCGCCTTTTGAACTGGTGTAAAACTTTCATGCGCTGCATCCGGCCCGCCATAGGCATCCAGCTGATGTGCCTGAAGGTAATTACTTACAATTTCGAGATAATCAGCAGGCACCAGAATATCAGAGTCGAATATAATGAAATAATCACCAGAGGCCCTTTCAAAGGCATAATTACGCGCAAAACCTTGTCCGGCATTCTCTTTAAAATAATATTTAACATCCAGGCGGTCAGCATAAGAAGCCACAATGGCCTTCGCATCCTGAACAGAACCATCTTCGATTACCAAAACCTCAAACCTGGTATAAGTTTGCTTGGTTAAGGTATACAAAAGCTCATCAATTTCTTGCGGACGATTATAAAGCGGAATGATGATGGAGAAAAACATTTCTTGGAGCTGAAAGCGGAAAAACTAAAGACCAAAGCGCTTTTTGCTTTAAGCTTTAGTCTTTAAGCTTATTTAAGTTCTTTTTCGATTAAGTATTGATTTCTTTCTGGTGCATTTCTGGATAACAATTCGGCGATAAACCCAGCCAGAAACATTTGCGAGCCCACTACAATAGCCACTAATGACAAATAGAAGAGTGGTTGCTGCGTTACATCACGATAAGCTAAACCATTCCAGATTAAGTATTGCTTTTCAATTAAGGTATAAAGCGACATGATAATCCCGAGGAAGAAACTCAACACACCTAACGAACCGAAGAAGTGCATTGGTCGTTTACCAAACTTACCAACAAAGAAAATAGAAAGTAAGTCTAAAAATCCGTTGATAAATCTGCTGAAACCAAATTTAGTGGTACCGTATTTTCTTGCTCTATGTTCTACTACCTGTTCTGCAATCTTACTGAAACCAGCCCATTTCGCAATCACGGGAATGTAGCGGTGCATTTCCCCATAAACTTCGATGGTTTTAATAACGTCGCTTCTGTAAGCTTTTAAACCACAGTTAAAATCATTCAATTCTATTCCACTCATTTTACGGGTGGCAGCATTAAATAACTTGGTAGGAATAGTTTTAGTAATGGGATCGTATCTTTTCTTTTTCCAGCCGGAGATCAGGTCGAGTTTTTCTTCCTTTATTCTGCGGTAGAGTTCCGGAATTTCATCCGGACTATCTTGTAAATCGGCATCCATGGTGATGATAACATCGCCCTGTGTAGCCTCAAAGCCTACGTTTAACGCAGCAGATTTACCATAATTTCTTCTGAATTTTATCCCTTTTATTGCCGGGTTCTGTAACCTTAATGCTTCTATTACTTCCCAGGACTTATCTGTACTTCCATCATCAACCAGCACAATTTCGTAGCTGAATTGATGGTCTGTCATTACTTTATCAATCCATGCGGTTAACTCTGGCAAAGATTCATCTTCATTAAACAAGGGTACTACAACTGATATATCCATTTATTGGGCCTTTTCATCATTGCGGGGAGGTATTACGAAGCAATCTATTAACTTAAGATTGCCGCACGCTCTGCTCATCCCTACGCTTCATTCGCAATGACGTATTATTGAAAACGTGCAAATTTCATCAAATTAAATGATAAAACCTGCACGTTCCAAATATTATAAGTGAATTAAGCTTCTGTTGGGAAAGTATTAAAAACAACTGGTGGTTTCTTTTTTAAGATCGCAGCCAGGATTAATGAGATTACACCATAAGAAGCAATGGAAACACCAAAACTAGTGAAGGTATTTTTGAAACTTGGCTCCAATTTCTCCTGCATATTACCTGCTTTAGCCATCGCCTCATCAATTTCATCATTACCAAGGCCAAATTTAGCCATCATCGCTCTTTGCGCATCTTCAATCGCTGCTGCTGCTTTTGCCGGAAGATCCGGATCAATAAACTTCATTAATATGAAATTATAAAGCGTAGCCGTAATTGCCAAAATTAAAGAGATAATTAAAAAGGCTTTAAAAGCTTCTCCAAACGTCCAGAACCCACCGATTTCCTTACGGATATTGATACCTGAAACGACCAAAAGGGCAATAAACACAACGAAAATACCAATTGAGGCCATTACATTGGTATAAACCAAAACCGGATTGATGAAATGCATGGTTAAGGATATCACCACTGATACAGCGGCTAATATGAAACCATACTTAAGGGATAACTGGGAAATTTGAGCACTTTTGTCCATAATAAAGAATGTTTAGTTTAGCTATTAATTGTTGTAATTAATATATAAGTCGCAGAATCGAACGATTTGTTACTGCTAAATTGAATTATTTCTTTAATTGTAGTGGCGCTACCTTCTACATCAAGGAAAAACACCATAAAAGGAACAAACAAATCCTGCATTTCTTCACTGATATTTAAGGTTGGCGCAGTTTTGCAAATTTCTTCCACACTGCCTTCAGCCAATTGCTGATTGCTGATCATCTCTTCATAGATCTCAAATTCATCCTGAAACTCATCATCCTCTACCAACAAGAACTCTTTTAAGAAATCGCCCAATTCAGGATCAATATCCTCGTCTTTACATTCTTTGATATAAAGTAAAAGGTTTAGTAACTCTGTTCCCCGGTCGATTGTTTCTTCCTCAATTTTTGCCCATTCATCAGTCTCCAGATAATCTTCTTCCAGTTTCTGAACATCACTACTAAAGAAGTTTACCATCAGTAAATCGAAAAACACTTCACGTAATTCTTCAAATTTCGGATGTGAATCGAAAACGGCATCAAATGCTGTCACTTTATCTAAAAAATTAGTATCCAGTTCGAATGCTGCCAATAATTCCGTTTCGAAACCTTCAACATTAATCGCCGCAACTTCAGCGTATTTATTTAATGATGCGACCAGCGCTTTTTTTACCCTATTATCCATATTGTTAGTATCAAGTATTTAGTATTAAGTATCAAGCCCTGGAAAATTGCTTTACCTTTTTCTATTAATCTTAGCTTTAACCTTTCAGCTTTAGTCTTTTAGCTTTCAACCCTCAAAAAAATGATTATTATTGTATACCAAAATCACTTTTCCGGTAAGCTCTGTGCCCAAAAGCGGACTATTAGCAGATTTAGAAAAATTAGTCTTCGCATTGTAAAGCCATTTTTCTGTTGGGTTTATAATGGTAAAGTTTGCCTTCTCCCCTTCTGCGATAACCGGAATGGCTAAATTTAGTAATTTACGTGGATTTATAGCTAATTTCTCTGCGATTAAACCTATATCCAAACCAGCTCTCAGCAACAAAGGAAGAACGGTTTGCAAAGCGATGATTCCGTAATGAGCGATTTCAAATTCGACATTTTTAAATTCTATTTCCTCCGGACGATGCTGCGAAGTGATCGCATCTATCGTTCCGTCTTTTAAGCCAGCAATAAGTGCTTTCACATCCGCTTTGCCACGTAATGGTGGTTTCACCTTATAATTACTATCAAAATCGGCGAGCAGTTCTTCCGTAAAAACCAGGTGATGTGCCGTTACATCACAAGAAACCTGAACACCATCCTTCTTTGCTTTCCGAATTAAAGCGACCGAACCCGCTGTGGAAATATTGCTGATGTGGATTTTTGTTTCATTATAGGTGGCGAGAAAAATATCTCTGGCAATATGCATTTCTTCGGCCAAAGCCGGCAAACCTTTCATGCCCAACAACACGGAGTTCTTACTTTCATTAATCTGAGATTTCCCGGCGATGGATTTATTTTCAGGATAAACCATTAATAAGGCATCAAAGCCTTTTGCATATTGCAATGCTCGGCTCATAAAGCCGTCATCTTGCAATGCTTTATCTCCATCAGAAAAAGCAACGGCACCAGCCTGTTGCATATCAAATAATTCTGCCAGTTCCTTGGCTTCGCGGTTCTGGCTAATTGCACCTATCGGCAAAACATCAACCAGGTTATTTTTAGCTTTATTGATAATATATTCTACCTGCGATTTTGATTGCACAACAGGATTTGCCTGTGGCAATAAGGCCACACCAGTAAAGCCACCAGCCTTTGCAGCTTCGGTAAGCGTTTGAATATCTTCCTTCGTTTCGAAGCCCGGATCGCCAGCCACACAGTTCAAATCAAAAAAACCAGGACTAAGAAAAGCACCTGCCGCTTCAAAAACGCTTTCTTCAGGTTTTGGTGTTAATTTACCTATGTTTTGAATTAGACCATCAACTACCCTAACATCACATTCTTGCTTGTTGAAACTGCTTTGCGGATCGGCAATGATTACATTTTTAACCAGGAGATTCATATTGTTTTTTTATTGTTGTTAAAAAATCGGATAAGGAGAATTTCTGCTGCGATAAAAATCAGCGACAAAACTAAGCAAAGTTTCCATAACGTTTGTCCGATTTTATCTGCGCCAGCAGTGAGTTTTACAGCATTTTGCTCGGTATCAAAAATCTTTAAATTACTTTTTCCTGCTAAATTACTCAGCTCGGTTTTGCTGAGGTAATGCATATCAGATTCTGTTCTGCTGCTATTAAATGCGTAAACCGCTAATGTAGAATCCGCTAGCGTAAGGCTATAGAAACCTGCATTTTTAACTTGATCGGCAATGTAAATTAATGTTTTTCCATCTGCCTGACGAATTTCAGGAATAGTTTCGAAGTTATTGGCAGTTAGCTTTAAAGTTTGGTTTTTGCCGAGGGTGAGCTTCTTTCCTGATAAAACATTTTCACTTCCAAGATTATAATAAAGTGAACTTTCTGCGCCGGCACTTAATGCCAAACGATACATTAATGGTACAAAAACCGGGTGACGAGCTAGGTTTCCATCGGTTGTATTTAAACCTGTTGCAGATAAAAATACCGAGCCATTGCCTATACCATATTTTGAGAAGAAAAGTTTTCTACCGGGTAGTGATAAAATATTTTCTTTATTGGCTCCATTGCTTTCAACAAAAGAGAAATATCTGCTAACTGCTGGTAAATCCAGATTTTTTGGAATATTTTCGAAAACCGTTTTAAAAATTGGATGTTGAAGGTCGATCTGGTCAACCTTCGTTTCTTCCTTATTTAAATTTTGAATAGCAGGCAGTGATAAGGCTGTTAAAAAGGAATTGTAGACCTTAATATCTGCATCCAGATCTGGAAATATCACCACTGAACCTCCAGCATTTAAATAGGTTTTTAACTGCTGTGCTAAACCTGTTGATGGGTTTTTCAGTCCATTAATTACAATCAGTCTGTAATTTGAAAACCCGTTATAATTAACATTCTGTTCTGCATTTTCAGTAAGCTTATAATAGCCATCGGCCGCAAAAAGCGTTTTAATGTAGTTTCCTGCCATGGCGCCATTAATACTGAGAACAGGCAGACTTTGATCAACCTGAAAACTGAAGGATAATGTATCATCAAAAGTAACCGGAAAATCTTTAATACTGATCACACCCTTTTGCCAGCCTGCTGTTAAACCAGAAAAATTCAATGTATCGCGGACAGTCTTTTCTGCTGGAATGGAAACTGCGCCCAAACCTTTCTGCTGATTGTTAACTGTTAATTTTAACGAAATATTTTTTGCTGCTTCCTGCGAATAATTTCGAAGTTGAACCACCAGTCTTTCGTTGGCACCCGGTTGGTGATTTGGCGATAACATCCACACACTATCTACCGCTATATTGGCCAGCGCGGTGGCATTTAATTTTAGAAAAGAATACTGGATATCAGGGTTTGTATTCAGTTTCTTAGCTGAAGAGATGTTTTTCTGAAAGTCTGATAACACGAAGCTATACTTATTAGCTGGTCCACTGAGTACGTTTCCCTGCCTGTTTAAAATCTGCTGAAGATTTCTGGAAGTGGCAGAAATTTCAACGTCATCGAGTGCCTTAAGAAATTCTTCTTTGTTCAATAAGCGTTGATGTTTTCCTTCAAAATCATTAGTAAGTAATTGGAACCGATCATTTATCCCAAAGCCTTTAATCAGTTCTTTTGCATTTCGCTTCGCTTCATCCAATAGGCTGCCATCTTTATTAACGGCTTCCATACTGTAAGAATTGTCGATATAAATACTGACCACATTGTTTAACAAACTATTTTTTTGTTTGCCTGCCGGGATATATGGCTGTGCAAAAGCAAGTACCAAGAAAACGATGGCTAAAATCCTCGAGAAAAGAATGAGTAAATTTTTAAGCTTTTCCCTTGATGAACTTTGCTGTTCTACTTCTTTTAAGAACTGAACATTGGAGAAATAAACCTTTTTAAATTTTCGAAAATTGAATAAATGAATGATGACCGGAATTGCAACCGATAATAGTGCGAAAAGAAAGCCCGGATAAAGGAAATTCATTAAAAACCAAAGATAGAAAAATTATGTAAGCGGGTATCAAATTCCCTATTTATTTTATCAATGTTACTTCAAATAATTTCAATAGGCAAAACCCGGAAACTCGATGTTTACAATTTTCCATTGGCCATTTTGCAATGCGAAATATAGTTTGAAAGGACCACTAACTATTTTGGACTGCTTCTTTAACATTGACCTAAAGCCAACAACTCCCTCTACAAATCCCATTCCTTTTCCTTCGCTTAATAACTCAAAATGCACATCGATAATATCATATCTTCCACCCACGTATTCGTCAGCTTGTCCAAAGATGCCTTTTAATCTGGCGATAATCACATCCTTTCCAATCACCTTACCGCCTGGTAAAATGAAGAAGTCGCTCAATTCTCCTGTTATTGATTTTGACTGTTTAAACCATGAGTTAATAAACCTCACGGCACTATTTACAATATCAGCCTGATGGTTAAAGGTTGGATTTTCTTGCATTTTTTAACATATCGTTCATACAGTAACCGACCAACACTGATGCTGGTCGGTTAAAAACTTCGCGAAGTTAACTATTCTTTAGCCTTTCTCTAATTTCAGCGAGAGAATAATCGATCAATAAATTACCATCTCTAAAAACTTCTTTTAGCTCGCCTTGCGCTTCTTCTTCCCAGGTACACTGATCTTTTAATTCATATTCGCCCGCAGCGTTTTTGAAAATCTGCAATAAACCTTTTGCAGATTTTTTAGTACCATCATCTGTAATCGGGTCTTTAAAAATTTCTCGTCCAACGCCAGCTACTTCACCATAGGTAGCTTTCATTGCAAAACCAAAAGTATCGCGGGTATTGTACTGATAAGTGAAAGAACCAATGCCAAAAACGACATTGGTAGAGGCAAAACCTTTAGCTTTTAAACGTTCGCAAATGAGGGTAGCACGTTCTGTTGTAATGCTATCGCCATAAATAGCGCCAATTTGCGGAACCAATTCCTTATAACCTTTATCGTTAGTTTTTCCGCCGAAAACATCCCAAAGTAATTCAATTACACCTTTTTTCTCATTATCATCTTTACCATTTGGATTCCCACAGATGATATCAACCGGATCTCCGGAATCTGGCCTGATCACTACTTTTCCTTCCCGTGCTATAATATCATCTTTCAAAGCTGGTAAGTAAACAGTGAGTACTTTCCATAAATCCCAGGTATCGGATACGATGGATACAATGCCTTTTGGATAAACTTCCAGAATTAATCTTTTAAAGGTTTCCAATTCACCTGTATTCGTGCCCATACACATCACTGAGTGTTCCGTAGCTGCCACGGAACCGCCAATTAACTCCAAATCTGAATTTGCATTATAATATTCTTCCAGAAAATCGATCGCCGGAATAGTATCTGTTCCGGTAAAACTTAGCAAGTGGCCAGCGGCCGAGGTTACTGCTGCTTCGATCCCGCCCATTCCGCGCATGGAGAAATCGTGTCCCTGCCAATCTACAAATTCTGGCACTGATGATGTTTCCGCAGCATATTTATCCATAATTGCCCGATATTGTTTGGCAATAGTGGCTGAGTTACAGGGCAACCAAACCACAGCAGATAACAAGGTTTCAAAATAATTGGTGAGCCAAAAGAATTCTGGCAAAGTGTTATACATGGTAAACATCGGCACCCGAAGTGGCACCTCAGCACCTTCTGGCAAAGATTTAAAAACCATTGGGATATAACCCAGATCGTGCAAATCAGCTATGTGCTGTGTTCCAACTAAGTTTTCACCAAGATAATTGTTAATTCTTCTCGAGTATTTTTTCAGGATTTCTTCTTTAGGTTGATTGAAGAAATTTTGATTAAAATCTTCGATTATATATTTCTTGATAAAATATTGTAAACCAAAAAGAACAACGTGGCTTACTTGATCCAGCCTGCTTTTTCTGGGTGTCCAGTTTGAATAAACCAGTGTAGTATCGTCAGGGTATTGCCTGCGGTGATCTACTTTGTATCCGTCTGTTAATAATAATGGGTTCATGATATTCTATTTTTATGGTTTCTGTTAAATTGGTTAATTTTTATTTCGCCCTCTTTCATTTGGATAAAGATCCGGCAATGCATCACTTTGCCAGAAGTTTTTCGTTTGAAGATCAAGGCAGCTGAGCTTGCCGGTAAAAGCAGCGCCGGTATCTATATTCCAGACGTTGCTTCCTTGCATGGGAATATCCACACCATAATAAAGTGTTGGTGTATGTCCAATGTATATTTCACGATAAAGGCGTAATCGTTTCGGGTAAAGTGGCGAGTCCTGATCAATTTTATTGTCTACCGTTAATGCCATTTCCCAAAGTGTTCTATCCCATGAATAATTGGAAGAATAACGTTCTTTTTCCGGACCATGCATAGAGGAAAATCCGGCATGAATGAAAAGATTATTTTCTTCATCAATATGGTAGTCTTTCATTTTGTTAAAAAACTCAAGATGTGCTTGCTTTCCTGCATCCGATCGCTGTTGATAGCTGGCTATAGTCGATTTTCCACCGTGAGCAAACCAAACCTCATCAATGATCCCCTCCGAAAGCCAGTCTATACACCACGCATCATGATTGCCTTTGATAAAAATACACGAATGTGTTTGATCCAACTGAATGAGGTAATCAATTACCTGAGCTGATTCACTCCAGCCGTCTACATAATCACCTAAGAAAATCAATTGGTCATTCGTTGATACTTCAGCACGTTCAAATAATTGAATCAATGCTTTCAGGCCTCCATGAATATCTCCTATTACCAATGTTCTGTTCATATTTACTTTTTCTGTATCGTCTACGCCTGATTGCTTAATCAAACTTTCTTTTAGTTTTGGAAGGGTTTATTAACTAAGCTGTATTTGGTCTCGAACCTCCATTAATGCGAAACCTAGCAGATTTAATCCCTTCCATAGGTCAACATATTTCGCATCAGGATTTTCTTCCGCCAGGCCGATACCCCAAATCTTATCCACCGGACTCGCCTCTGCCAAAATCCTCTTCCCCGTATTGATTAAATAATCACCTAGCACTTTATGCTGGCTAAATTTATGAAAATTGCCTTCTCTTACAATTTCATATCTATTTTCAGCCCAGATCACATCATCATAATTACTTACTTGCCTGCCCAAATTTTTAACTTCTTCTGGCGAGGTAGCCGCTAAAATTTTAGTTAATGTACTTTGATCATTAAACAGTTCTGCCTTTTTGCTCATCATCCAATGTTCAGCGGTTTTATATTCAATTTGATCGACTACAAAAGGAGCAGCCCACCATTGGGTTAAACAGGATTTGGTGAGCGTTCCACCATTCGATGCCTGGTGTTCCCAAAAGAAAAAGAATTCATCCGTTTCTTTAATGGTTGAAACCGTATACTTCGGGCTCTTAATCAGCTTCGTTTCCAGCTCGTTGCAAAGTTTTTCAATTTCTGTTCGCTTTACTAATACATTTATCCACTGTGCCGGAATACCTTCAAAGCCATAGATCAGGCCCGCAAGGCCACCAGTTATGGCGGCAGTGGTATCCGTGTCTTCGCCAAGGTTAACGGCATTTATAACTGCATCTTGATAAGTTTCTGTGGTAAGAATACACCAGAAGCTTGCTTCCAGGCTGTGCAATACATAACCAGAAGAAAAGATTTCGGCTTCAGGAACTGTTGAAATATCGCTGTCTAAAATCCGTTTAAATAAATCGATTTCTGTGGGTTCAAAAGCATTTTTTGCAATAAATCGATTCACCATAACCTGCATGTTTTGGTAAGCCATTTTTTTATCGCAACCTTTTAACAATTGCAAGCCATAAACCACGTAAATAAAGCAGGCAAATACGGAGCGGAAATGTGCATGAGTAATAGCAGACACCTGTTTAATGCGCTCATAGATGGTTTGAAGATCAGCCTCATGGCGGAGATAAAATACCATTGGTAAAATCCGCATTAAAGAGCCATTTCCATTATCTGTTTCGCGATTACCGCCACACAAAACCGGATCTGTTCCATTGGCAATTTCATTAATGGCTTTACTCGTTGCAATACCAATATCGAATACTTTACCATGTGGTGTCCAGTTATCGGCATGGTACCATTTCAGAAACTTTTTAGCAATATCTCTCAGATCATAACCATTGCAAAGACTTTCAGCCAAACAAAAGGTAAGTGAACTATCATCACTCCAAGTACCTTCCGGCTGGTGATGGGTACCGAAACCCTGCATCTTTTTAACCGGATTTTGTTTCAAAGAGGCTCTTGACTGAAACTCAACCGGTACACCGAGTGCGTCTCCAATGGCTAAACCAAATAGCCCGCTGTGAATAATCTTGCTTTTCATTTGATATTGATTTGGTAAGTATAAGCTGTGATTCGATTAATAAATGTATTAGAATACCCTTTAAACATCTTATTTTTTAGTTTTTAACCACCACGCCCTTGGGGTATTCCCTTAAGGAAAGACTGGCGATCATAATTCCCTCCTTTCGAAGGAGTGCTTGCAAACCGGGGGTTTAAAAACTGTAAATTAGGATTGAACCGTGATATTAAATTTCAAATTACAGAATAGCCTGGAGTTTGATTTGCGTTACGCCATGATGTTCCACCTGTTTAATCGAATCTGTAGTAAAAATTTGTTCAAAGTATTTGCTTAAGTCATCAAAGCCTTTGCTAAAAATACCATGACTAATGGCCAGATAAAGTTTGCCTGCATTTTTTGCCTGAAGTGCTTCAGCTAAACCATTAAATGTTCCACCGCCATCACAAATGTCATCTACGATTAAACAATCAGCACCATTAAGGTCGTCTGTATACACTTTAAAACCAGAAAGCCGCCCTGTTTTAACATCCCTGCTTTTTGAACATTCTACCACCTCGGCACCGCCTAGAAACTCAGAAACTTTATAGATTTTCTTCAAAGCACCACCATCAGGCGAAATTAACTTTACATCAGTTCCAATCTCCTCTATCACTTTTTTAATAAATTCGTGATTGGAAATGGTGATACAATTATTAAGCAATGCAGGGGTTACTTCACTATGTGGATCAAAAACAGTAACACTTGCCAACGCTAATGCATTAATAATATCTGCATACACTTTTACAGAAAGGGGTTCACCGGGAATCATTACCCGATCCTGTCTGGCTGCAGGGAAATAAGGAATATAAAGGTGAATTTCCTTCACACCCATTCGCTTCAAGGCATCTACAGTGATACAGATTAACCCTAAATCGTTGAAAGAATTTATTCTTTGCGTAATGGTAACTGGTTCGTTCTGATTGAATTTATCAGAAATTTTGATGTGCGGTTCGCCACCTGCGAACAAAAAGGACTGGTGTACTATTGAGTTGTTTTCGCCTAGCGGAGTGAAACTCGGATCTAAATTCAACATATATTTGCGTATTATTTACACAAATATAGAAATCATTTTCAAATAACAAAAAATAATTTGTGTTTATTTTACGCAAACCTAATATCGAACTGAAAATTCTCTTTCAAAAGCTGGTTGTATTTTGGCTTATCAAAAACAAAAAGCTTACCTGGTCTGCCACTAGCCCCTATTTTAACTAATTTGCCAGTTTCTTTTACAATTCCGAAGCTGAGAATTTTTTTTCTGAAGTTTCTTCGATCAATATCCCTTTCGAGAATGGAACAATACAAGTTTTCCAGATCTGAGAATAAAAATTCCTGATCTAAAAGGTCGAACCCTATAGGCTGATAAGTTAATTTACTTTTTAAGCGCAGATGTGCCAGCTTAACCATTTCATTATGATCGTATCCCAATTGTGGTAGTTGATTTAAAGGAAACCATTTCGCATCCTTTGCATCTGTATCTGCTTTTAAAATAAAGTTCTGAGGATTTACCAAAGCAAAGTAAGCTACAGAAACCACCCTGAACCGATCATCCCGATTGATGTCATCTCCAAAAGTACCCAACTGTTCGAGGTAATTAACCATTATTCCTGCTTCTTCTTTAAGCTCTCGCTCTACAGCAGCCAGTAACGGTTCGTCATCTTTGATAAAACCACCAGGTAAAACCCATCGATCGGCCAGTTTACCAAAACGCTGCTTCACCACCAGTACATAAAGTGTTCCCTTCTCATAGCCAAAAACAATGGCATCAACAGCGATTTTAATATTTTGATTGATCATTTCTTAATTTGTGTAAGAACAACACAAAGCTAAGAAATTTCTTTCTCTTAAATCTAATGCGCGATTAGACCTCCTAAAATTTAAATATCAGGACAGGAGTTCGCTTGATTTATCTGATGAAAGTTACCAACTATACTATGAAACAATCTACGTCAATACAATCTACCTAAACTTCTTCATCGCCACCCAAAGTTTTTCATCCATCTGGTAAACATCGGGGCGATACTCGATATGATCATTTTGTGACCAGGCTGTAAAATAAGTAATCAATAAAGGCACCGCTTTTTTTGGACCAAACCAAGCTGGTTTTAACTGAAATGCCTTTGTAGTATCGGCCTTTGCAGCCAATCTTTTCTTATACCATTTCACGTGTGCACTGTCAATTGGAGGAAGATCAACTTCGGCTCTTAACTTATCATAAGTATAAGTATCACCTACTAGTTTTTCGGCAAATTCTAAGGGCTTTTCTACACGTACACAACCGTGACTAATTGCCCGGTTGGTGAGGTTAAAACCGTTCTTATTATTCGTATCATGAAGGTAAATACTGGAGCCATTGTCGAAGATAAATTTGAACTTTCCAAGCGCATTTCCATTACCAGATCCCTGCTTAAATTTGAAGGGTAGTTTATCTCTGGAATACCGGTTCCAATTGATCGTATCCGGCTCGCCGATTAGCTTATCTTTATAGTAAACTTTGATGTTACTATTCGACAAATAATAAGGGTCTTTTCGAGCCATCCAATAGATCTCACTTTGCGCAATACTTACTGGAATATTCCATACCGGATTGGCCTGAATAGAGTTAATTTTACTGAACAATAATGGCGTCTCGTGGTTCTTCGGTTTATCATCTAAATTGCCTGATTTTGCAAAGGCTTTCAGCTTATCTTCATAACCGTTTTCACGCTTCCCGCCTACACAAACCTTCATGCTGATAACAGTATCTGCTTTATCAAACCAGGTCAGTTTAAAATCGGGGATATTTACCTGAACGTAATTCGTTCCGGTTTCAGGCATTTTCCAGCGGAAACGCTCCATGTTTAAAAGCAAAATTCGCTTTTCACTTTCTGTATTGGCATTTAGATAAGCGCGTTGCAAGCCTTTGTATTGTTCAGATGTAGGTTGAGCAGCCTTTAAAGTATCCAG
The DNA here is from genome assembly GCF_034045265.1 of Pedobacter sp. CFBP9032. Lineage (NCBI taxonomy): Bacteria > Pseudomonadati > Bacteroidota > Sphingobacteriia > Sphingobacteriales > Sphingobacteriaceae > Pedobacter > Pedobacter sp. CFBP9032. Next base: position 114,803 of record NZ_JAXCWE010000005.1, read on the forward strand.
AATATTTTCGGATGCCAGCAACCTGATCATTCCTGCACTATCAGGACGCTTAACTTTAATATAATACCTTGAGAAGATATTTCTGGGATTCACTACACCGTATTTCAGGAAGTTATTATAGTTTAAATAAGCATTTGCAGAAAGCACTTCCAGCTGGGCAATAACAGGATAAGTGTCTTCCACTTTCTTAAATTGATTGTCAGAAAGGTCTTTTAATAATGATTTAATCTGTGCGACTTTAAATATCTCGGGATTAAAACCATGAACTTTACTATTCTCTAAATAGGAAGTAAGTGAATCCAATTCACCGTTAACGTAGAATTTAGTAACCAATCGGGGTTCCCGGTGGTTTTGCTCGTAAAAAGCCTTGACTGTTTTAGGATTGATAAAACCTTTGGAGAGGCTATCTAGTGTTTTAACGAAAATACTATCATAAGCAACAGTATCGAAATCTTTGTAAATCTTGTTTTTAAAGTGCTCTGAGAGTACTTTTCCAATTTCAGGTGGTGATTTAAACCAGTTACAAGCCGAAACACATATAATAAAGGGAATAATAAGAAAGCGTAAATTTTTCAACACGTATTTTTTAGGGCAAAATAGATTTAATTATCTAATAGAATTTAAGTTGCAAATTAAGTGCCATTATTTTTTGATTTACGGTTTCAAACACTATATTTGCCAACGCTAGTCAGCTAAAGCATTGATATTGGCAGAAATATATTTATGAACTTAACTTTGAACCATCACTTACATTTGCACCATCGCCGTTAGGCGATATGATATGTTTGTTTTGTACTTCAAAACTTTTTTTCCGTAAAATACTTTCTTGTTCACTCTATATTCAATACTTTGAAAACACTTAAAATTGCTATCCAGAAATCGGGTAGGTTAAACGAAAAATCCGTTGAAATATTAAAAAACTGTGGCCTTTCCTTCGAAAATTACAAAAGTTCACTCATTTCAACTGTTACAAACTTTCCATTAGAGATCCTTTTCCTTCGCGATGATGACATTCCCGAATATGTACAAGATGGTATTGCCGATCTGGGTATCGTAGGTGAGAACGTAATTGTAGAAACCAAAGCAGAGGTAAGCTATTTACAAAAACTTGGCTTTGGAAAATGCACCCTTAAAATTGCAGTTCAGGCTACAAGTGATATCCAAAATCTGGAAGAACTAAATGGGAAAGCAATTGCTACTTCTTACCCGGTTATTCTCGAAAAATTCCTGGAAGAAAAAGGAATTAAATCTGATGTAAGAACCATCTCTGGTTCGGTAGAAATTGGTCCGGGCTTAGGCTTAAGCGACGCCATTTTTGATATCGTTTCTACAGGCGGAACATTGAAGAGTAATGGACTAAAACCTTTTGCAGATGTGATGAAATCTGAAGCCATTTTGATTGGTAATAAATCCATCGCCGACAATCCGGAAGTTGCAGAATTGCTCCAAAGAATCCGTTCCGTGCTGAGTGCGAAATCTAATAAATATGTGGTACTAAATGTATCAAAAGATAACCTTCAAAAAGTTGTTGATCTGTTGCCTGGTGTGAAGAGTCCAACCGTTGTTCCATTGTTCGAACCGGATTGGGTTGCCGTTCATTCTGTAATTGCCGAAGAAGATTTTTGGGATAAAATTAACAGCCTGAAAGCTGCAGGTGCCGAAGGTATTTTAGTAATGCCAATTGAAAAAATTATCACCTGAAAATAGATCAAAACTACATAAAAACACATTAACTAATAGTTAATTATAAATTATAATCAATTGAAAATCTATAACTACCAGGATTTATCTAATCAAAAAATTAAATCGCTTTGTTCGAGACAGATTGAAGACGATAAATTGATAGAAGAACGCGTTACGGACATCATCGAAACGGTAAAAAATAACGGTGATAAAGCGCTGTTAAATTTCGCAAAGGCATTCGATAAAGTTGACTTAACCAAGTTGTTTTTAGATGCCGAAGAATTGAAAACCATTGCATCAACTATTCCGGCTGAAGCAAAAAAAGCAATTGATATTGCACATCAAAACATCCTGAAATTTCACCAGTCGCAAGCTAAAGTTGAGGACAAAATAGAAACTATGCCAGGCGTAGTCTGCTGGCGTGAAGCAAGAGCAATTGAAAAAGTTGGCTTATATATCCCTGGCGGTACCGCAGTGCTTCCAAGTACCTTTTTAATGCTTGCCACTCCTGCAACTATTGCAGGATGTAAAGAGATCGTAGTTTGTTCGCCACCACAAGCAGATGGTAAAACAAATTGCTATCTTGCTTACTGTGCTACCCTTCTCGGAATAGATAGAATTTACCTGGCCGGAGGTGCCCAAGCCGTTGCCGCAATGGCCTTCGGTACGGAAACAATCCCGCAGGTTTATAAGATCTTCGGGCCAGGCAACAGGTACGTAACGATAGCCAAAACAATGGTGCAAAATAAAGTTGCTATTGATATGCCAGCAGGTCCATCAGAGGTTTTAGTAATCGCTGATGAAACTGCCAATCCGTCATTTATTGCTGCAGATCTCCTTGCGCAGGCCGAACATGGAATTGATAGTCAGGCAATTTTAGTTTCTACATCAAATCAGATCATAGCTGAAACATTAAAAGAAATTGAAAGTCAGATCAATATCCTTCCCAGAAGAGATATTGCGGCAAAAGCTGTCGAAAATTCTTATGCTATTTTGGTGGATAATCTAAGCCAGGCAATGGATTATTCTAACGAATATGCCCCTGAACACCTCATTATGGCTACAGAACACTTTGAAAATCTTATTCCATTGATAATCAATGCCGGATCAGTCTTCTTAGGGAATCTTACTCCAGAAAGTGTAGGTGATTATGCTTCAGGAACGAACCATACTTTACCTACCAGTGGCTTTGCAAAGGCTTATTCGGGGGTTTCATTAGATGCATTCATTAAAAAAATTACTTTTCAGCACCTCTCAACAACTGGTTTAGCTAACATAGGCCCTATAGTAGAAACGCTGGCAGCTGCGGAAGGACTAGATGCACATAAAAATGCAGTAAGTATTAGATTGAAGAGTAAGGAATAAGGAACAAAGAGTAAGGAATAAAGAGCAAGGAACAAAGATTAAAGAGCAAGGAACAAAAAGTAAAGAGTATAGATTAAGCATTAAATTTTTAGGTATCCCGTCTTTTATCTTTGCTCCTTATTCCTTTATCATAAAAACATTAACATGGACATTAACGAATTAGTAAGAGAAAATATAAGAAACCTTAAACCCTATTCTACCGCTAGAGATGAGTTTAAAGGTCAGGCATCAATATTCTTGGATGCCAATGAGAACAGCTATGGCTCTCCCCTACCCGCTAATTACAACCGCTACCCTGATCCATTACAACTGGATCTGAAAGATGCGATCAGCAAAATTAAAGGAGTGCCCATTGAAAATACTTTTTTGGGAAATGGTAGTGATGAAGCCATCGATTTGTTGTATCGTGCCTTCTGCAATCCAGGGAAAGACAATGTAATTATTTTGCCTCCAACTTATGGAATGTATGAAGTTTCTGCAAACATTAATGACGTAGAAATTCGCAAGGTAAATCTGCTTCCAAACTTCCAGTTAGATTTAGAAAAGATTGCAGAAACAATTGATAAAAACACTAAAATAATTTTCATTTGTTCGCCGAATAATCCGACAGGAAATTCAATTAACAGAACCGATATCGAAACCATTTTAGCCAACTTCAAAGGTATTGTTGTAATCGATGAAGCGTACATAAATTATGCAAAACAAAAGACCTTTATTCAGGAATTAACAGAATACGGAAACCTGGTTATTTTGCAAACTTTTTCCAAGGCTTGGGGACTCGCAGCTTTGCGTTTGGGGATGGCATTTTCTTCTACAAAAGTGATCGATGTTTTGAACAAAATTAAGCCACCTTACAACATCAATCAGGCGACACAAGATTTAGCTTTTGAGGCCGTAAAAAATATTACACAAGTGAACAATTGGATCAAAGAATCTGTTGCAGAAAGACAGCGTTTATCTGATGTATTAAACGACCTTAAAATCGTTACAAAAGTTTATCCTTCTGATGCAAATTTTATCTTGGTTGAAGTTACTAACGCAATCCAGATTTATGACACTTTGGTTAACCAGGGAATCATTGTTAGAGACCGTTCTAAAGTGACCTTATGTGAAGGTTGTTTACGTATCACTGTAGGTACAAAAGAAGAGAATGATAAATTGTTAAATGTGCTAAGAAATCTATAATGAAAAAAGTATTATTTATCGATCGTGACGGCACATTAAATATTGAGCCAGACGACGAACAGGTAGACAGTTTTGCCAAATTAAAGTTCTACCCCCGGTCACTTTATTACCTTTCAAAAATTGCCAGTGAAATGGATTATGAATTGGTGATGGTAACGAATCAGGATGGATTAGGAACACCCTCAAATCCTGAAGAGAATTTTTGGCCGATTCATAATTTCATGTTAGATACTTTTGAAGGCGAAGGTGTAAAGTTTAGCGAAATTATCATCGACAGAACTTTCGCAAAAGATAATGCCCCTACCCGTAAACCAGGCACGGGCTTGCTTACAAAATATTTAACCGGCGATTATGACCTGAAAAATTCATATGTGATCGGCGATCGTTTAAACGATGTGGTATTGGCGAAGAATTTAGGTGCGAAGGCAATCTTCCTTCGCCAAAACGATGCACTTGGTTCTACCGAAGCATTGGATAAGCATGAAACCTTGCTAGATATTATTATACTGGAAACGCAGAAGTGGGAAGATATTTATAACTTGCTGAAAGCCGGAAGCAGAAAAATTAACCACATTCGTAAAACCAACGAAACAGATATTACCATTAACCTGGATTTAGACGGAACGGGAAAAGCCAAAATTGAAACAGGATTAAATTTTTTCGATCACATGCTGGATCAGATCGCCAGGCATGGCAGTGTTGATTTGGAAGTGATTGCAAAAGGCGACCTGCACATTGATGAGCACCATACCATTGAAGACACGGGTATCGCACTCGGCGAAGCTTTCGCAAAAGGCCTTGGAAACAAGCTGGGAATTGAACGTTATGGCTTCTGCCTGCCTATGGATGATTGTTTAGCCCAGGTAGCTATTGATTTTGGAGGTAGAAACTGGATTGTTTGGGATGCTGAGTTTAAACGTGAAAAAGTAGGCGATATGCCAACTGAAATGTTTTATCACTTCTTTAAATCTTTCAGCGACGCTGCTAAATGCAATTTAAACGTAAAAGCCGAGGGCGATAACGAACACCATAAAATTGAAGCAATATTTAAAGCATTTGCGAAAGCCATTAAAATGGCCATTAAGCGAGATGCGGAGAAAATGGTATTGCCAAGTACAAAGGGACTTTTGTAATGAACAAGGATAAATGAGCAAAGATCATCGACTAACAGTCCTTGTTCTTTGTTTTTTAATCTTAGAAAAATAAGCATCTTGTCTTGATACCTGACACTAAATACTTGATACTAACATGATTGGAATTATAAATTACGGCGCTGGCAATATTTTTTCTCTTACTGCAGCTTTAGCACGTCTGGACGTATCATACGGAATGGTAAATACAGAAACTGATCTGGAACAATATAGCCACATCATCATCCCGGGGGTTGGCCACGCCGGGGCGGCAATGCTGAAACTGAAAAATACCGGATTAGTTTCTGCAATCAAAGCATTAAAGAAACCAGTGTTGGGCATTTGTGTAGGGATGCAGTTAATTACAGAGCATTCTGAAGAAGGTGATGCAGAGCTATTATCCATCGTTCCGGTGAAGACTAAAAAATTCGATAAGTTATTGAATATCAAAATACCACATATGGGTTGGAATGCGGTGAGTCCGCAAAACAATCCTTTATTTGAGGGTGTTGAAGATAATACACAATTTTACTTCGTGCATTCGTACTTTATTGAATATAACCCTACTTTTGACATCGCGTCTGCCGACTACGGATTGAAGTTCTCCGCAGCCGTGCAAAAAGATAATTTTTATGGCGTTCAGTTTCATCCGGAAAAATCTGGTAAAGCTGGCGAACAGATATTAAAAAATTTTTCAAACTTAAGCTTATAAAATGTACATTATTCCTGCTATTGATATTTTGGATGGTAAAGTAGTTCGCCTCCGTGAAGGTGATTACAACCAGAAAACTGAGTACGATGTTTCTATCGCCGAGATGATTGAAAAATACCGTTCTAATGGGACAGATTTCATCCACATCATCGATCTAAATGGTGCAAAAGGTGATTTCAGTAACCAGAAGTCACTTTTTGAGATCATTAAAAAAACGGAGATGAAAGTGCAATATGGTGGGGGCATCCGTACAATTGAGCAGGTAACCAATTTGCTTGATGCAGGAATTCACCGGGTTATTGTAGGTACTCAGGCCATCACTAATCCTGACTTTTTACAGCAACTAAGTGAAGCTTTCGCTAAAAAATACGATTATGCAAACCGTATTGTTATTGCAATAGATGTGTTGGATGAAGTAATCAAGTACTCTGGCTGGATGGAAAGTTCGCCAATTAAGTTAATGGATTACGTAGATAAATGCCTTGCTTTAGGGTTTTTCCGTTTTTTATGCACTGATATTAGCAAAGATGGAAAGTTAGGTGGTGCAGCTATTGAACTTTATAAAAAACTGCTGGAGCACTCCCCAATGATTAAACTGATCGCTTCAGGCGGTGTAAGTTCGATGGAAGACATTCAGGATCTAGCCAAGTACCCAATTAGAAGCGTGGTGGTTGGAAAGGCAATCTACGAAGATAGAATTACCGTTGAAGAGATAAAAGAGTGGAATTTGAAAGCGTTGACTTCAATCTAAGATAATATTTAAACAAAAATCGTCATTGCGAGGCACGAAGCAATCTATGGGAAGATTGCTTCGTGTCTCGCAATGACGGAAACTCAATAGCACATGTTATCAAAACGCATTATCCCTTGTCTTGACGTAAAGGACGGTCGCACAGTAAAGGGTGTGAATTTCGTTGACCTACGGGATGCCGGCGACCCTGTGGAACTGGCTGCACAATATGCCCAGCAAGGTGCAGATGAACTGGTTTTTCTCGATATCACCGCTACGCATGAGCGTCGTAAAACGATGATTGAGATGGTTAAATCTGTTGCGCGCCAGCTCAATATCCCTTTCACCATTGGCGGTGGAATTACAGAACTTGCCGATGCAGAAGCATTGCTAAATGCAGGCGCGGATAAAATCAGCGTCAATTCTGCCGCCGTGCGGAACCCCAAACTGATTGAAGAACTGGCTAAAGCTTTCGGCGTTCAGTTTGTGGTCTTAGCAGTGGATACCAAATTTGTTGACGGAAGAAACATGGTACATTTAAACGGTGGCCGTTTAATTACAGAACTGGAAACCGAAAACTGGATTAAACTGGCGGAAGACTTAGGGGCAGGAGAAATTTTGTTAACCTCAATGGATCATGATGGTACAAAAGCAGGCTTCGATTGTGGTTTATTAGGACGCATTAATGAAATGATCAACATCCCAATCATTGCCTCTGGTGGTGCCGGTAGTATGGAGCATTTTACGGAAGTTTTCCAAAAAGCCAATGTCGATGCGGCCCTTGCTGCTTCGGTATTTCATTATGGAGAGATTTTGATACCAGATTTGAAGCAAGAATTAAAAAGAAATCATATTCCGGTTAGAATATAAATAAGTTTGGAGTCGGCAGTTTTTAGTCATGGCCAACTTTGCGAAATAAAGACATAAAATGAATATTAATACATCATCCCTTGATTGGGATAAAACAGGTGGTTTAATTCCTGTAATTATACAGGATCATCAAACGCTTGAAGTTTTAATGCTGGGCTACATGAATGCCGAAGCATTAGCGAAAACACAGGCCGAAGGAAAGGTAACCTTCTATTCTCGCACCAAAAATCGCCTTTGGACTAAAGGTGAAACCAGCAATAATTTCCTTTATGTTAAAGAACTTTATCAGGATTGTGATAACGATACCATATTAATTAAGGCAGATGCTGTTGGCCCAACTTGCCACACCGGAAGCCGTAGCTGTTTTAAAACGGAATTTAATCAGAACTTTATTTTCGAGCTTGAAAATATCATCACTGATCGTTATGAAAACCCTGTTGAAGGTTCTTATATCAATAAGATGCGCAGTAAGGGCTTAAACAAAATTGCGCAGAAAGTAGGCGAAGAAGGTGTGGAGACCGTTATTGCAGCACTTGCAGAAACAGAAGAAGAATTGATTGGAGAAGCATCTGATCTGGTATTTCACTTGTTATTTTTATTGAAAGAAAAAGGATTATCTATTCAGGATATTGCTAAAAATTTAGAGAAAAGACACCAATAAGTTTTGAGGTAAACGTTTAGGGTTTAAGGCGATGGATGCCTAACCCTACATCTTAAACCCTAAATCCTAAACCTCATTAAATGCTTAAACACCTAAAAACCCTTTCCGGCCACCAAAATCCTGTTTACGCTTTAGCTACTTCAGATCATAATGAAACCTTTTTCAGCGCAGGGAATGATAAGGGCATTGTGGAATGGTCACTGGAAACCATGGCGTTTGTAAAGGTAAAGATGCCCGTACAAAGCTCTGTTTATTACCTGCATTATAATAACAACCTACTTTTTATTGGTGAACGCAGCGGGGCTTTCAGTGTTTATGATTTAAAAGCAGAAAAAGTGGTTGCCAGGATCAATGCGCATACCAAACCAATCTTTAATATTCAAACCATTAAAAGTAAAAATGAATTGCTCACCACCGGCGAAGATGGTTCGGTAGCAGTTTGGTCACTTCATGATTACTCAGAAATCTATCGCTTTCAAGCAGCTTATGATACTGTAAGGGCAATTGCCATCTCGCCAGATGAAACTGAAATTGCCCTTGGCTGCAAAGATCATTTAATCAAAATATATCACCTGGCAGATTATAGTTTAAAGCAAAACCTGGAAGGTCATTCTCTACCAGTAACCTCATTGGCTTATCATCCGACAGGAAAATATTTGATTTCTGGCAGCAGAGATGCACAATTAAAAATATGGAATTTGCCTGGCTATGACCTCAGGGAAACCATTCCGGCACACCTGTTTACCGTTTATAATATTGCCTTCCATCCTACCCTACCCTACTTCGCAACGAGCAGTCAGGATAAAAGCATTAAACTTTGGGATGCTGAAAATTTTAAACTATATAAAATTTTAAGTCTTGAAAAAATGGGAATAGGTCATACACATTCCATCAATAAAATCATCTGGAGCAATGATGGGAAATTTTTGATTTCAACTGGCGATGACAGAAAAGTAATGGTTTGGGAGATGGAAAATTAAGAATTTTTTCTTTTCTTTTCTAAGTCGGCAACATCCGCGATATCAATCTTTCGCCCACTTGATTTTTTATTTTTTATCAGTTCATCCAAGCCAATGTAGTTAACTTTCAAATCATCTTCTAATTCAATTACCAATTTTTCAGAATAGGCATCACCAAATAAAACTCCATCAATACTGGTTAAGATATCTATTCGTAATGGTGGATAACCAATTTGATTGATAAGATTTTCCTTCAAGAAATCATTTTTAGTAAAACCCACAGAACCAAATCCAAATTCATTAATAACAATTAGCATTTTAGAAGCATTTTCATCGGAGATGTCAATCCAAATATCAAGATCTCCGGTATACCTTGGCTTTCCATGAAACGCCATAGCATATCCTCCAACAACGAGATAATCAACTTTGTAGTGATTTAAAAATTTTAGAAAATCCTCAAAATCTTCAGAAATGATCATTTTTGAACAATAATTTTTCTAAATTTTGTTTTATCCATTTTTTGCCCTGGTTGTAGCGTTTGATTAACTAAGAAAGTAACTGCGGAAATCCGCTCAACTGGTGACTTAGAAAGCCAATAGTTTAAATCATCAGCCGCCTGATCATGTTCATACATGTTAAATTTACGCACAACCATTGCCATTTTTCTAACTTTAGGCTCCATAAGCTAAATATTGATACTAACAAATATAACGAAATTTACAATGATTTCTCTACCGTTTAGGTGTAAAAAGCTATTTCACAAAACGTTTAATAATCCTTAATTTGTGGCTGTAAACGCCTAGTTCTCTATTAAAAATCCCCTGATCATCTATTGGATCAATCTTTACTTTGGCAGAGGCATGAATAATTTCATTGGCACTCAACATTATCCCCACATGCGTAATTTTTCCTTCTTCATTATCAAAAAATGCGACATCGCCAGCTTTACATTCTGCCAGAAAGCCTACTAATTCTCCTTGTTCTGCCTGTTGTGATGCATCTCTATTTAGTTTAATATTCAACATCTTGAAAACTGTTTGCGTAAAGCCAGAGCAATCCATCCCGAATAGGTGTCGTCCTCCCCATAAATAAGGTACATTTTGGAAGAATTTAGCTGTTGCTTCAACCTGCTGCGCAAAATCGCTTTTCGAGCTATCGTAAGGCTCGAAATTTAACTTGAACTGCTCCTTTCCAACATAACATTTTCCCTCGTTGAAATAAGGGAGATTACTTCCCGGACTCAAATGATAAATACTTCCGTTAGCCGCAATGAGTTCATTGTTGAAACTTAGTGGAGACAATAGCTTACAATCTTGCAAATCTACAAATTGCTCCTGGCTGATGGCTGCTAATTGCCTGAAATCCAACCAACCCTGATAACCATCGTATCCATTTTGAATCAGCCACCAACGTTCATCTTTCTGAAGAATCTCAACCTGTTCGCCAAATAAAAGCTGTGACACTATTTCTGCACGATCTGAAGGTTCTGCCCTTAAAGGTGCAACGGCGATCCTACAAACCCCATATTGATTTTCCATCTGATTATACTTCTTAAGATTGAGTAAAACTAATAAATTACAGCTATTGCATAACATTTTAGGCGCAAAATTGTTATTTTTATGATGATCACTTAATCCATTCGTTATGAATTTTAAGAAAATATTAATTGCCGTTGATAACAGCACCTGCTCAGAAAAAGCGGCTAAAACCGGTTATGACATGGCTGAGAAATTTCAGGCAGAAGTGGCGCTCGTAAATATTATTGAACCTGTTCCAGCGAATGTAAATCCAGACCTAACCCTGGCTCCGGTGTTCTTGGAAACTTATGATAACAGCGAGGAAAACAGCCACATCCTTTTAAAGGAAATTGAAAATAAATACGGCCATGGCATTCCAACAACCTACTTAAGTGTTGTAGATACTGCTGCACATGGCATTATTCAGCAGTCTGACGAATGGGGATCAGATTTGATCGTAATCGGAACATATGGACGTACAGGCTTATACCACTTCCTGATGGGAAGCGTAGCCGAACATGTGGCGAGAAAATCGGCCTGCCCGGTATTAATTATTCCGAATAAGTGGGATATAACTGAATAAAAAATAAATGAAAAAACTATTTCTCCTGCCTGTATTGTTTGTTTTATTAACATTCAATGCCGCTCAATCACAAATAAACGGCAATCAAGTTACCGCTGCTGAAGGGAAGTTTAAAACGATAGACCTGCTTTTTAAAAAATATATTGATAGCGGCTGGATTAAGGGTATCACCGCAAACATCACTATCGATGGGAAAACAGTTTACAATAAGGCATTCGGTAATCAGATCGGCAGACCGTTTAAAACAGACGATATTTTAAGAATCGCCTCCCAAACCAAAGCGATCACGGCTGTTGCCGTCATGATGTTGCTTGATGAAGGTAAATTATCGTTAAACGATCCTATTTCAAAATATCTTCCTGCTTTTAAAAACCCTAATGTACTAACTAAATTTAACCCGAAGGATAGTACTTACACCACCAGGCCTTCGGGAAAAGAAATTACTATCCGCGAGTTGCTTACCCATACTTCCGGACTTGGATATGCACAAATAGGCTCGCCTGAAATGCAGGCCATTTATGCAAAAGCAGATATTTCAGCTGGATTTACGGATCATAAAAAACTACTAAAAACTGATATTGATAAATTAGGTAAACTTCCACTCGCTTCTGAGCCGGGAGAGAAATGGCAATATAGCCTGGGGATGGATGTTTCGGGAAGATTGGTAGAAGTTGTTTCAGGTTTAAATCTGGATCAGTTTTTTAAACAAAGGATTTTCATCCCACTGGGTATGAACGATACTTACTTCGCTTTGCCTAAAGATAAACAGCCAAGATTATCTTCTGTTTATACTGAAGATCCAAAAACCAAAGCAGTTATACCCTGGGTAGATGGTATAATTAAGGGATCATCCATCAACTATCCCATCAACGGAAATGGTTATTTTGCAGGTGGTGCCGGGTTGGTATCAACTTCAAAAGATTATGGAATTTTTCTGCAGATGCTTTTGAATGGCGGAGAATTAAACGGAAAAAGAATTTTGTCAAGAAGCAGCGTAGCGTTAATGACGAAAAATCAAATTGGCAAGATTCCGTTTGGAGATAATTACTTTGGCTTAGGCTTTGAAGTTATTTCTGATAAAGGAAGCAAAAAGCTTGGACAAACAGCAGGCGCTTATGGCTGGGGAGGCTTTTTCGGTTCTACTTACTGGGTAGACCCGGTAAAGAAGATGACGGCACAAATTTATGTTCAGCAAACACCGCTTTCTCACGGACAGCTACCGAATCAATTTAAAGAACTGATTTACAAGGTCATTAATTAGATGAAACAAAAAAGTCCCGAAGAAATCGGGACTTTTTTTACGCTATATAGAATAATTAATATATAATCTTAATTCTCCTGGTGTAACCAGGCTTTCTTAGCCAATAATTCTTCCTCTGTCTCACGGATGTCTTCATCATCCACACAACAATCTACCGGGCAAACAGCAGCACACTGAGGCTCATCGTGAAATCCCTTACATTCAGTACATTTATCTGATACAATGTAATATACTTCATCAGAAACTGCTTCTTGTGTGGAGTCAGCCTCAATTTGTTGATTACCAAAATCAATGATGCCTTCGAGGTTTGTACCGTCAGAAAAACGCCAAGCAGTACCGGCATCGTAAATTGCATTATTAGGGCATTCCGGTTCGCAAGCCCCACAATTTATACACTCATCTGTTATTTTAATCGCCATGTCTTCGTCTAATTCTTTTGCTTAAGTTACCTTTGCGCTTGCAAAGATAAGATATAATCAATTAATAATAATTCTAAATATGTCAGTATTAACTCAGGAAAAAGCAATAATAGCATTTAAAGCACTTGGCAAAAAGCTTGCAAATCCTACTGATGTTTTAGGAGATTCTATTTACCAGGTACAAAATAGCAATGCATGGTTTACATTAGCGAATATTGAGCGGTCTATTTTATCTTTTTCAAAAATGTTACATGATGCAGATGTTGATCAGTGGTTTAAAACTGCAAGTTTCACATCCTCACCCAAAAAAGTGGGTTTAATACTTGCTGGAAACATTCCTTTGGTTGGTTTTCACGATGTTTTATGTGTGTTGGCTACTGGAAATATTGCCCTTATCAAGTTATCTTCGTCTGATGATAAGCTGATAAAAACAGTAATTGCAGAGCTCCTTACTATCGAACCTGCCTTTCAGGATAAAATAGAATATGTAGAAAGACTAAAAGATTTTGATGCTGTGATCGCCACCGGGAGCAATAATTCTTCAAGATATTTTGATTATTATTTTAGCAAGGTTCCTAATATCATCAGAAAAAACAGAAATAGTGTGGCTGTTTTAGATGGAACAGAAACTCCGGAAGAGATAAAGAACTTAGGCGCAGATATTTTTGACTATTTCGGTTTAGGCTGCAGAAACGTTTCGAAGATTTTTTATCCAAAAGGATATGATATTGCCAAATTCTATGAAGGTATTGAAGGCTATAATAATATCATCAACCATTTTAAATACCAGAACAACTACGATTATAACAAATCAATCTATCTGGTAAATGCGGCAAAACACTTCGACAATGGGTTTTTATTACTCAAAGAAGATGAAAACCTAACCTCTCCCCTTGCAGTATTATTTTACCAGGAGTATGAAAATATCATAGCCGTAGAAGACCAGTTGAAGGCTAACTTGGAGCAGATTCAGTGCATTATTACCAAAACACCATTAAGTGTTCAAACTTTTAACTTTGGTGAAAGTCAGCATCCAAAACTTTGGGATTATGCAGATAATGTGAACACGATTGAATTTTTAAATACACTGGCCTAATGATTTTCCGCTGAATTGAAATCCACGAAGCGGCATCTTCTATTCGTCTTTTGCCTTTCAGCTTTCAGCTTAAATAGCTATTTTTGGACACAATGTATATCGTAAAAGTCAAAGGCATCGCCAAAATTCCTGATTATGTACAGTTAAGAGATGAAAAATTTACGCTCCTGGCTTATTTTCGGGTAGATCGTCCAGATAAATCCTTGGAAAAGTTAGGACTGGCAGAGAAACAAGATTACATTATGGAAATGATTAAAAATTTGCCTTTCGGGCAAATTGCTAAATTAGAAATATAGAATGGCAGGAAACGCAGTAATTCACTTAAGCAATGTTGATGTTTTTCAACAGAAACACTTAGTACTCTCAAACGTAAATTTACATATCGAAAAAGATGAATTCATCTTTTTAATTGGCCAGACAGGTTCGGGTAAAAGTAGCTTATTAAAGATATTATATGGCGATTTACACATTGGAAACGGTGAAGGAAACATTGCTGGTTTTGATTTAAAGAACTTAAAAGAAAGCCAGGTTCCCTTTTTAAGGCGTAAGCTGGGTGTTGTTTTTCAGGATTTCCAATTGCTTACTGATCGAACCATAGAGAAAAACCTGGAATTTGTTTTAAGGGCTACGGGTTGGAATGATTCAAAGTTAATCAGCGAACGCATTAAAGATGTGTTGGATAAGGTTGGTTTACGCTCGAAAATCAGGAAAATGCCTCATGAGATATCAGGAGGTGAACAACAACGGATTGTTATTGCCAGGGCTTTGTTAAATGATCCTGAAATTATTTTAGCTGATGAGCCAACCGGAAACTTAGACCCGGAAACCTCAGAAGAGATTGTAACGCTGCTAAAGCAAATCAGTCAGGCCGGAACAGCAGTTTTAATGGCTACCCACGATTATCATATCATTCGCACCTTTCCATCCCGCATTATTAAATGTGAAAACGGTGTCGTACTTGAAGGCGCTCAAATCGCTTAATAATTTTAGATTGCCCAAATGCAGAAATTGCTAATAGTATAGCCTCATTCCGCAGTCAATTGTCAGTCAATCAGCCAAACTGTTCAGATAAATTCAAATAAATCTGACAGCTTGGCTGATTTACGTTAATGGCAAAATAGTTGACGTTAACACAAAAAATTCAGCCTAGTATTATGTTTAATAAGAAGAAAAATAACGACAAAGACGAAAATATAATGAATCCTGAAAATACATCAGAAAATACTACTGAAAACGTAGAGAATACTGATGCCCCTGTCAATGAGACAGAACAAGCACCGGAATTATCCGCAGAAGAAAAATTACAGGCTGAAGTTCAACAGCTTAATGATAAATATTTACGTTTATATGCAGAGTTTGATAACTACAAACGCCGTACGCAAAAAGAACGTGTAGAACTATTGCAAACTGCTGGTAAAGATGTAATTGTTTCTTTATTACCCGTGTTGGATGATTTCGATCGTGCATTAAAGGCAATGGAAACTGCAGCTGATGTAGCACCTGTTAAAGAAGGAATTCTTTTGGTAAGTACAAAATTAAAAAATACACTTTCGCAAAAAGGGTTAAAAGATGTTGAAAGTATCAATGAGCCTTTCAATACAGATTTCCACGAAGCCATTACCAATATTCCTGCGCCTACAGAAGATTTAAAGGGAAAAGTAATAGACGAAGTGGAAAAAGGCTATACCCTTAACGATAATGTAATCCGCTTTGCTAAAGTTGTAGTTGGAGCTTAAATTAATTATTGAATGTTAAAAATGATCGAATGCGTGAATGACTTTACATTCTCTAATTCTTTCATTCAAAATTCAATCATTTTAAAGAAAAGATGAGTAAAAGAGATTATTACGACATACTAGGCGTTACCAAGAGTGCCGCAGCCGAAGAGATAAAGAAAGCCTATCGCAAGATGGCAATTAAATACCACCCGGATAAAAACCCTGGCGATAAAGCTGCAGAAGATAAATTTAAGGAAGCTGCAGAAGCTTACGAGGTATTAAGCAATGCTGAAAAAAAACAACGTTATGATCAGTTTGGTCATGCAGGTGTAGGCAGTAGTGCATCAGGTGGTTACGGCGGTGGCGGTAACATGAACATGGATGATATCTTCAGCAATTTTGGAGATATTTTCGGTGGGCATAATCCTTTCGAAAGCTTTTTTGGTGGTGGCAATGGCGGCGGACAGCAACGTGGCGGCCGAAGGGTAGCGAAGGGCACTAACTTACGTATTAAAGTAAAGTTAACACTCGAAGAAATTGCACACGGTGCTGAGAAAAAAATTAAGGTTAATAAACTAATTGTTTGTAAAACCTGCGATGGTTCTGGTGCGAAAGATAAATCTTCTGTAAGTACATGTGGTACCTGTGGTGGTAGCGGACAAGTTAGACGGGTTACCAATACTATTTTAGGCCAGATGCAAACAGCATCTACCTGCCCTACCTGTAATGGTAGCGGCCAGCAAATTACTTCTAAATGTACTGTTTGTCATGGTGATGGCGTTGTACGTGGCGAAGAAACCATTACCATTAACATTCCTGCTGGTGTGAGTGAAGGCATGCAATTGAGCATGAGTGGTAAAGGAAATGCTGCACCTAATGGTGGGATCCCTGGAGATTTAATTATCCTGGTAGAAGAAACGCCACACGAAACATTAAAACGCGAAGGAAACAACATCGTTTATGATCTGCATTTGAGTTTTGCAGATGCTGCACTAGGAATTAGCATTGAGGTACCTACTATTGACGGAAAGGCGAAAATTAAAATTGAACCCGGTACACAAAGTGGAAAATTATTACGCCTTAAAGGAAAAGGTTTACCAGAAGTAAATTCTTACCATAGAGGAGATGAAATTATCCACATCAATATCTGGACACCAAAAGCGTTGAGTAGCGAAGAACGTAGTTTATTAGAAAAGCTGCGCGAATCACCTAACTTTAAACCGCAACCCGGTAAAAATGATAAAAGTTTCTTCGAAAGAATGAAAGAATATTTTGAGTAATTAATTTCAATATATATTAAACCGATGGTGAAAATCATCGGTTTTTTTTGCTCATTATGCGCTTAGAATTTAATAAGTCGAAGTGATAAATTTAGGTTGGTTGGTGAGACACCAACTGTCAGGTTAATATTTTGACCAGCAGATCAAATGATTTCATAGATTTTGCTCCCTGCTTTTTTGGAAATTTCCTAAATCTGCCGGACAAGTATTGTCTACTGATTTAGCTTATTTTGTGATACACCAACCATAAGGTTAAGTGGCTCCACTAATATCTCAAGTGGCTCCTGAATTAGATTCAGGAGCTTTTTTCAATAAAGTTACTAATGCCATGGGCAGAATAATAATCATTGCTAGCAACTTTTATTGGTGGCTAACAACTAGGCTATCCCATCTTAATCAACGAAGTAATTATATGTGGTACGCATATAATCATATTTCCTAATTAAATCTTCGGCGTGACTCTCAGTTAATTTGCCAGCTGCCTATGCATCTCTTATTGCTTTTTTAGCCTCAATCAGGTAATCTTTAAAACTTTCATTAAAAGTTTTAAAAGAGCCATCCTTACTTGGGAATTTTGCAGCATCGGGTGCATCCATATCTGTATGCTTTGTGTTTTGTGCCGTTAAAGATTCGTAAGCTGATTTTATCTTACCTTCATCTGCTTTAAAATTTTTAGTTCCGATAATCAGTTTATTAAAGTCCCCTGCCGCTTTCCGGTCATCTTTCATTGCAAAAATATATTCCTTTAGCGGATGAGTTTTTAAGACAATTCTTTCTGCATCATCACCAATTACCTCGAGTTTTGCTAAAAGATTCTCATCATATGTATAATAAGTTTTACTCATCGAATAAATAGAATCTATGAGCTTGTTTCCTTTAGCACTCTTGTCATCTTTCCAATCTTCAGCTTTTATATAATCATCCAGGGTCTTATAGGTATCCTTAATTTTCGCAAGTGTTTCGTTTAAACCAGCTACATTTTCTTTAAAGTATTTCTGGTCATCATTGCTCAATGCTGATGGTGGTGTTTCTGGTTTAAGTTTCGAATGGCTAAAACTAGATGAAGAATAAGGTGAAACGATTCCCATAAATGCAAATCGATTATCAGGATTCATTAAAGCCTTTGATATTTTCTGTAAATTTTCATCCACTCTTTTTAAGTATGCATTATTCTGATCGGTTAAACTCACTAATACATTGTTATATTCCACAATTTCATTGGCATCATCATTCCCGGCGTCAGCATACTCGGTTTTATTCTCATTCTTATTCTCTTTTTTATCTCCACCTTTGCAGGCTGTAAATGAGATAGCTACAGCTACAACTAGTAATTTAATAGGAAACTTCATATTTAAGTGTTTTTTAGATGTATGATTAATTAGTTTGATAAACCTGACTTTAAGGCGACTAATAAACAGTTAAACATGTAAGTTGTTTGAACAGAAATTAAATAATCAAATGATACCTGATATTATTATTTCGATAGCCATCTGTTCTCTATAAATCTGAACGCAATGTCAAAGAATTGGAGCCTTTTCTACTGACACTTTTTAAGGAAACTGTATCAACGAATACAAATCACCGCAATCCATCGTAAAATCATAAATTTGAAGTCTTGATCATTATTATTTATGGAGAACCTGTTTTTAATCTGTTTAATCCCCCCGGCTTCAATTGTTGATGATGTTAATGAAATCAGAAACTACATTGCCGAGAAGTTCAAAGTTTATGAATCATTAAAACGGCCTGCACACATTACACTTTATGGCCCTATTAAGATTACTTCCCGGGATACCGAGGAAAGATTTTTTAATGCGTTGTCGACAGCAGTTTTCTCAGATCCTTTTACGCAGGTACTTTATAATTTTAATTCTTTTCTGCAACATACTTTCTACCTGAATGTAGAACAAAACATTGGCATTATGAACCTTCAAAAGCAAATTAAAAAAGCCTTAATCCCGCTTAAACTTGATTCGCAACGAGATAACTTTAAGTTTACGCCCCATTTAACACTGGCTTTCAAAGATATAAAACCACCTGTTTTTGAATCAATTATAAATACTTTTAAGGATCGAAAATTCAAGAGAACCTATACAGTTTCGGGGTTTTCTGTTTATAAGC
Source organism: Pedobacter sp. CFBP9032 (assembly GCF_034045265.1). NCBI lineage: Bacteria > Pseudomonadati > Bacteroidota > Sphingobacteriia > Sphingobacteriales > Sphingobacteriaceae > Pedobacter > Pedobacter sp. CFBP9032. The sequence continues at coordinate 134,093 of NZ_JAXCWE010000005.1, forward strand.
ACATGGATAAAAAATGGCAGCCGTATAAGGAATTTCCATTTAAAAACCCTCAGGAAAATCCAGCAGACAGAGATCTATTTGGTTGATAAAATTACTTAAAACGGCATTCCTATTCCGAAATTGTACTGTACAAAACGATAAGTATCCGGGCCGTGTGAGGCATTATAGTCATTTTTGAATGCTTTAGCACCTGATAATAATTTGCTGATTATCCATTGTTCTGACCCGGAAAACTGAGGATCTTTTAATTTTAACCCCACATCAAACCTGAACACAAAATATTGAACATCATACCTAAAGCCAATACCCGTTCCAATAGCCACTTGCTGTGCAAGTTTGCTAAGTCTGAACATTTTTATTTCTGAATAAGGATCTTCAGGATTTTGATTTAAGTTCCATACGTTGCCCATATCAACAAACGCAGCACCTTTTAGCGTTGCTCCGAAAAATTTTTTCATCAACGTATAACGATATTCCAAATTGGCTTCTAATCTTAAGTCACCTAATTGATCTAACCCAAATAATGCCTGGCGCTCTACATCTGAACTTAACACCTCGCGATTATAGTTTCCAGGCCCTAGCGTTCTCGCTTGCCATGCTCTAATTCCGCTAGATCCGCCAGCAAAAAACTTTTTCTCAAATGGAATCGCTATAGAGTTACCATAAGCATAACCAACTCCAGAATTTAAACGTGCTATAAATTGCCTATCACCACCCAGATGCTTGTACCACCTTATATCAACTTCAGGACGTACATATTGATTGTAAGGTAAGCCAAAAATGGTTCCATAATCCCTCAAAGTAGTACTGCCATCAATAAAGTTATTAGGATTATGCTTAGATCCAGTAAGATTTGAAACTACGCGTAACATATTACCCGCTACATCCATAGCACCTCTGAAGTAGATAAAACTTCTGAGTTGTTGCAACTTGTCGGCGTTAAGAGAATAAGTATATTTCATACCTAATGTTAGATCTTTGCGACCTAATAAATCAATATAATACCTATTATTAAGCTGCGTAACCAGATCTATATTTTCTGTCTGAAGATTTCCAAACCTATATTCGAAATTGAACGGCGTAAAAGAGTGAAGTTTTGATTTCGTCTCTACCCAGTCGTAGGTGATAGAGTTAATTAAAATTTGCCTGGTTAAAATGTCTTTCTGCAAGGCATAAATATAGCTGGATGAAAAAGTGGTATGAGGCATTCCGTTTCCACCAAGTTCGGGATTATAAAATGGAATGATTAACCTTGGTACAGAGATACTGGCACTAACCGAAAAATCACGCTGGTAAATATCCTTGAAGGGTTTTGCGCCGTTTCCTATACGGGATTGCAAACCACCCTTAACCTGTAATTCAAATCGCTCCGCGCCTCTAAAAAGATTATTATTGGTATAAGTATTACTCAAATTGAAGCCTACGGTACCTCCATTAAAAGGAACCTCTCCCTCAACACGGTTGCTCATTACCTTTTGTGGCGTTAATAAAATAATTGGAATAAGTTTATTCGATGTGCTGTCCCTGTTATAATAATCAATTTTAACATTTTTGAAAATATTCAATTCATAAAGACGATCGAAAGTTAAATTCTCATTCCTGACATCAAATATGTCCCCCTTTTTTAGAAAATCATACCTTACTATCGGGTTCCTTCTATAGCGCTTAGAAAAATCGGTAAAAATAATACCGCCAACGGTATCTTTACTTAATTTACTTCTTACAGAATCTGGAAAACCATCCGGACTAGGTGCAATCAGCATATGCGTGTAATCGATTTTATACTGTTTATGCGGTCCGCTTGGTGGGTTGGTAATATTTAATCTTAAATCAACCTTTTCTGGCTTATCGGTTTCAATCACATCAAAATTTACATAAGGTCTTAGAAAATAAAAATATCCATTTTCTTTCATGATGCGATAAATCTGCTCACGTTCATAGGTAAGCGAATCCACATCATATTGCATACCATCATGCAAATGGGTAAAGGTTGGTTTATTATTGTTGTAAACTGCCTTTACATTTGCGGTGAATATAGAGTCAGATATTTTATCAATATAAGATGCTTTACCTTGATTGGCAATAAATTTGATTTCTGCTTTTTTATTTTCTACTTGAATATTTGCCTTAACTTTGGCGTTAAAATAACCTTTACCAACTAAAAACTTTTGAATCTGATTTCTGGAGATTTCCACCAATGTACTATCTAAAATTGCCGGCGGAGTACCAAATGGTTTGATATTATTTGTTTTATACCTGCCATCTTTAGTGTTGAAAAAGTTATACAACGGCACATTAATACTAAAAGCAGATGGTGGTTTAATATCCTTCTGAACATAATTATAGGCCTGCTCTTCAAATCTTTTATCAACACTATCAATAGTAACCTTTTTAACAATTGATTGATAATCTGCTATGTATTTTGTGGATGAACAAGCTTGAATTAAAACAATAAATAATAGTAATATTGCAAGACTTTTCAGTTTAGAATATATAAAGGGTTGGTATGCTTTCAAAATCTCAGATTAGTTTTATTAAATCATTACATCAAAAAAAGTTTCGTAAAGAAAGCGGCTTGTTCCTGGTGGAAGGCATAAAGTCTCTAAACGAGTTTATCACATCAAACTACCAGATCGACACCATCTATTACGTTAGTGAGCAATATCAACTTTTACCCAAATTACCCGCAAATATAACTTTATTTGAAGTAAACAACGCTGAATTAGGCAAGATTAGTACGCTGCAAACGCCACAAGGTTTTTTAGCATTAGTGAAAACGCCAGAATCTAAACCACTAAACATATCAGTGCTAAAAAATAAGTTTACATTGGTGCTTGATGGTGTTCAGGATCCTGGAAATATGGGTACAATTATCAGAACAGCCGACTGGTTTGGATTTGAAAATATAATTTGTTCTATAGACTCCGTTGAAGTTTATAATCCCAAAACCGTACAGGCCACCATGGGATCTTTAGCACGGGTTAATATTTTTTATGAAGATTTGTCAACTTTCCTAACTGATATTAATATTCCCGTTTTCGGTGCTTTGTTGGATGGTCAGTCGATTTATAAAACCGATTGGGGTAATGAAGGTTTAGTGATTTTAGGTAATGAAGGAAAAGGAATTTCAGCGGAGGTGATTAAAAAAATTAACCAGCCAGTAACTATTCCCCGGGTTGGCCAGGCTGAATCTTTAAATGTGGCCATAAGTGCAGCAATTTTCTGCACTGAAATAGTGCGAGTTAGAAATTAAAAAGATATTTATTGAGATATTATTTGCGGAGTAAGTTATAATTGTTATTTTTGCAACCTTGAATTTAAAGGTCGAGTGGCCGAGTGGCTAGGCAGAGGTCTGCAAAACCTTCTACAGCGGTTCGAATCCGCTCTCGACCTCCATTTGTACAAATAAAATAATTAAAAGGTTATTACCATGGCAGTTACCAGATTAAAAAGAAAAGACAGAAGAAATAAAAATACAGCTCACCAAGAGGTAGCATTTTTAAAAAGAGCAACTAACATTGAGTTAGGAAGCCGTTCTGCTCAACCTAAAAACGATCAATTAGCTAAAAACAACGCTGTTTTAGCTAGCTTAACAAGATAGTTTTTAGAAAAAGATTTTTCTAAAAGATTTAAAGCATCCTTCTGATCAAAGGATGCTTTTTTTATGCCTCATTTTAAGCTTAACCTTCTTCCAGCCAGACATACGCTGCACTTCTATACGATATGATAAATCCAAGGTCCATTTGGACTTTCGAACGAAGATTTATAGCTTTCAAGCTTAGTAATCACTAATCTTAAAACGCCTCAATGAATAAGAAAGGAAGTAAACTAGCCGAATTCACCATCGACGAACTTATCATTAAAAGAAAAAAAATAATTGGTGCAGCCATAGCTTTATGTATTGTTTCCATTATCGCCTTGTTAATTATATTTTATATTGCTTTTACAAAGAAGAAGTATGGATTATTGGGCATCACCGGGGGCATTAGCCTCGCGTTTTTAATTATTCTTACTTCTTTAAATCAGATTGATAAAGAAATTAGTTTGCGTAAACAAAATGTTAAGGATTAAATGATATTTTAGTGGAAACTTAATTAAAAAGATAAAAATTTGAAAATGGCGTATTGATCTCAGACTTTATATCACTTATCGAACTAATAATAATTACGCGATCTATAACAGCTAAAATTACGCCTTAATAGCATCAAAAATTTCGGGTTTACAACCGGAAATTCACCAAACCTACGCTGTTTTCCAATAAATGTTACGCCAATCTAATCAATACCAACAATTAAATTATGGTCAGGAATACAAGAATACTTTCTCAACAAATTATATGCTTTTTGCCAAATGGCAAGCGCCATCAAAAACACATTGATTAACTTGCACCGTGGAAGATTTTATCTCATACATCTTACAATTCGGAAATTTAAATCAACAACAAATCGATCTTATTTCCAAAAAGGCAATTCTGCTAGTCCTTAAAAAGGATGACTTCTATTTAGAGGCCGGACAAATTTCAAAACGGTTTGGTTTCGTTACCGATGGCATTCTGCGGGTTTCTTACTTTAATAACAAAAGTGAAGAAATCACCAAGTACTTTATAGATGAGAATAATATTGTAGTTGATTTAGAAAGCTTTGATAATGAAATTCCTTCCATTGCCTATGTTCAAGCCATGACTGATTGCAAAATTATTGTATTTGCTAAAAAAGATTGGCAGGAATTGTTGGATACCATTATAAGCTGGGATGCGATTGTTCGAAAAATTGTTTCAAAAGCGTTGCTTCAAAAAGTAGAACGGATCAGTTCTATCGTAGCGCAAGATGCAACCACGAGCTATTTAACTTTCCTTGAAAAATTTCCAAATTTGGCTAACCGGATCCCGCTTTCCTACCTGGCTTCTTATCTTGGCATCACACAATCTTCGCTAAGCAGAATAAGAAAAAACATTAAATAATTCGCTTTTTGCCAAATGGCAAGTGGTTTCATTTTTAAAGGATGCAACTTTACATCATTACTAAAAAAATTGAAAATGAAATCAGCATTAATTACAGGTGCCAATAGAAGTATTGGTTTAGAAACTGCAAAACAATTATCTCAACAAGGATTATTTGTATATTTAGGAACCCGAGATCTTAAAAAAGGCCAGTCAGTTGTAGAAGAATTGAAAAAGGAAGGCTTCCAAAATCTCCAGGCAATTCAGATAGATGTAACCAATTCAGATTCTATTTTGGAAGCTAAAAACATTGTCGAAAAAGAGCAAAACAAATTAGATATTCTAATTAACAATGCGGGTATCAGCAAAGGCTTCCCAGAAAATGTTTTAACTACATCTATTTCAGATATTCAGGAAGTATTTGATACGAATTACTATGGTACAATCAGAGTTACGCAAGCTTTTATGGAGTTGCTAAAAAAGTCTGATCAACCCCGGATTAGTAATATTACTTCTGGTTTAGGATCACTTAACTTACATAGCGATCCAAGCTGGAAATATTATAATGTAAAGTTGGCCAGCTATTTTCCTTCAAAGGCACTTTTGAATACCTACACTATTCTGCTCGCTTACGAACTTCAGGATTCACCATTTAAGGTAAATGCAATTGATCCGGGTTATACTGCAACAGATTTTAACCAACATAGCGGCCCCGGAACGGTTGAAGATGCGGCTGCCTTTATTGTTAAACATACACTTACGCCAGATAATGCGCCTACGGGCAAATTTTTTAGTAAGGATATAGAAGATGAAGCAGAAGTAAGCCCCTGGTAGAGACCTGTATTATTTAACATTGCAATTTTACTTGTTAGATCCTGAGTAAGTTTCTGACAAGTGATTTGGCAATTGCTTTTAATTAATTCCAGGAAGGATTGGAAAAAATTAAAACGATATAAGCTAACATAAAAAGCCTAAAAATTTAAACAAATAACCTGGCCATTTAAACGCTGAATGATTAGACGTTATTTCTTTATTAATGATTTACAAATCGATTTGATGAGGCCTGGTCCTTCGTAGATAAAGCCAGTATACAACTGTACCAAACAAGCTCCAGCATCTAGCTTTTCCTGAGCATCTTTTGGTGAGTGAATTCCACCTACTCCAATAATCGGGAAGGCTTTGTTCGATTTCTCTGAAAGGTATTTAATCACCTCGGTAGAGCGTTCCTTAACAGGTCTGCCACTTAGGCCGCCCATTTCTCCTGCTAAAACTTTTTCAGTAGCTAAATTAGCTCTGCTAATTGTGGTGTTGGTTGCTATGATACCCGCAATTTTTGTTTCAGCAACAATCTCAATAATATCGTCTAATTGTGCATTCGTTAAATCGGGTGCGATTTTCAATAAAATGGGACGGGAAATGTCATTCTTACGGTTTCGTTGCTGAAGAGTATTTAGGATTCTTTTAAGTGGTTCTTTCTCTTGCAATTCGCGAAGACCTGGCGTATTTGGAGAACTTACATTCACTACGAAATAATCAACCACATCAAAAAGTCTGTCGAAACATTTAATATAATCGCTCACCGCATCTTCGTTTGGTGTTGCTTTATTCTTACCGATGTTTCCGCCAACTACAATTTCCGGATGTCTGTCTTTCAGTAACCGCAAACGTTCTGCCATTACATCAACTCCTTTATTGTTAAAGCCCATCCGATTAATTAAAGCTTCATCGTTTGGTAACCGAAACATTCTTGGCTTATCATTTCCTGGCTGTGGCATCGGCGTAACGGTACCCACTTCTACAAAACCGAAACCCAAATTACTCAGTGCTTCAACATATTCGCCATTTTTATCGAAGCCAGCAGCTAATCCAACCGGATTTCTGAATTTAATACCAAAAACTTCTTTTTCTAACCCCTTAATGTTGATATCGAAACTGCTTCGAATAATGGTTTTACCTAATGGGAACTTATCATTAAACCATTTGAGCCGTTTAACTACAAAATAGTGTACGTTTTCGGGATCAAATTTGAAGAATATTGGTTTGATAAGACGATACATGCAACGAAGATAAATAAAATATAGAAATAAGGGATGATGTAATATCGAAATTGGCTAATCAATTATCCCATCCTCAACACTACATCATCACTTTTCTGATATTTTGTATTTTTTAGTATGCTGCTGTAAACTGCTCTTGATGATGTGCGTTATCCTCCAATTCATCAGCAATTACGATAGATAAATCTTCAACAGATAAAATTGAGCGACCTTCTTCATTAAAAACCGGAGTAGTTTTTCCCAAACGGTATTTACCTGTACGGCCAATGGTAATACCCGGATGCATTTCAATTGCCGGACTAAAAAATACCCAGTCCAGATCAGTTTCTTTTTTTAATGTGTTAAAGTAATCCCTAACAGCAGTGGCACCAGGTTTAATATCTGCAGGAAAATCCGGTCCATCTACCAACTGATTACCGTCTATTTGCAAAGTACCCGCACCGCCGATAAAAATAAAGCGTTTTACACCAGATGACTTAACGCCTGCCTGAATAGCCTCCGCCCCTGCAACGGTATCTTGGTAAAGGTTTGGATTGGACCAACCCGGATTAAATGCGCTCACTACAGCATCTGCACCTTTCAAAGCCTCAGCTAATGCTTCAGTATTCAATACATCAGCAGCTACTTTAGTCACTTTTTCATCAGTACTTTCAATTTTATCCGTATCGCGGGCAATAGCAATTACTTCATTTCCACGACTTACCAACTCATTCAAAAGGGCTTTGCCTACAAATCCTGAGGCACCTATTAATGCTACTTTCATAATGTTTAAATTTAATTTGAATTTATGTTTGTTATATTGTAATAAATTTTATTACAGTTTTGTTTAAAAAAAACCTATTTAAATTTTTGGGCAAAATCTGCCAGGGTTTGCTTCGACAGGTTTTCAATTAAGGCCTTTTCAGCATCATTATATAAGCTGAGTAAATGTTCGTTAATTTGTCGCCCAATCGGGCATTTTGGATTAGGTTCATTCTTATTCTGACCCAAAATATGATCCGATCTCACCGCTTTATAAACGTCGCCTAAGTTAATCTCACCTGCGTGCTTCGCTAAAAAAGATCCTCCACCCTTTCCTTCCTTACTCTCTACGAAACCATACTTGCGTAGGTTTACAATCTCTTTCCTTACCAGAACCGGATTAATATTAATACTCCCAGCCAGGAAATCAGAACTCACCACCTCCCCTTTCGCACCATCAAGCAAAGTAAGGATATGAAGGGAAACTGGAAACCTGCTATTCATTCTGTAATTATTTTTATTACAGTACAAAGGTAAGTACTTTTTACTTTTTTCAAAATTTATTTGATGTTTATTTGAATCAAAGCTGACCGTTTCAAGTGGCAGCGATATTATTTATCGCCATGGGTTGAAACCCATGGCGATGTTAAATGCTACTGTTCAAATAATTGATTAAGCAGCGCATATTGAAGCAGCATAATTGTTTTGCCATCCTTTATCTCGCCAGTAGAAATCATTTTAACGGCATCGGCAAAAGGCATTTCTAACACTTCAATATTCTCTTGCTCTTCATGATGGCCTCCTCCTTCGCTCACTTTCATATCTTTCGAATATTCAGCAACGAAGAAGTACAAAATTTCGGTAACTGAGCCTGGAGACATATAAGCTTCAAAAACCTTTTTAACATCTGTAATTTTATAGCCCGTTTCTTCCTCCGTTTCGCGCTTGATAGCCGTTTCAGGATTATCCTGATCTAAAAGTCCGGCACAGGTTTCGATCAGTATTCCCGATTCATTTCCATTCAGGTATGTTGGCAGTCGAAACTGTCTCGTTAAAATAACCGTTTGTAAAGCTTTATTGTAAAGCAGAATAGTGGCGCCATTCCCTCTGTCGTAAGCCTCACGACTCTGGGTTTCTACTGTACCATCTTTTTTGCTGTATTGGAAGGTGATCTTGCTTAAGGTATACCAGTTATCTGAAAGAATTTCTTTACTGACTATTTTAATATTTTCGTTATTCATCTATTTATAATTATGGCTAAAAGTATATTATTTTATCTGAACATTATCTTTGGCAACAGTATCTATAACACATCATTCAGCAAAAGATTGCTCGTTCCTCTGCTATTGATATGCTGTACAAAACAAGTTCATTTATCTTTCCTGAATTGAACATAGATAGGCTCCCCAAGTGCGGGATAAGTTAGTTGATACAACATCTTTAATCATCAGGAAAACGTCAGGAAATTTGAGTTCGGTTCTATTTTATTTTGAAACTAAAAAAAGCCTTTAAAATTCGTACTTTTGCAGCCGAAATGATTTCAATAAATAATTTAACATTCCTGATTGGCTCAAGAGCCTTATACGACGAAGCAAACTGGCATATTAAACCGGGCGATAGGGCCGGATTGATCGGGGCAAACGGAACGGGAAAATCGACACTTTTAAAAATAATTGTAGGTGAATACGCTCCGACTTCGGGAACGGTTTCTATGTCTAAAGACTTAAAAATTGGCTACCTGAACCAGGATTTACTATCGTATGAATCTCATCATAGCATTTTACATGTGGCCATGGAAGCTTTCGAGCGCCAAAATCAGCTTCATGATGAAATTGAAGAATTACTAAAAAAGATTGAAACTGATTACAGTGAAGAGGTTTTATATAAACTGAGTGATAAACAGCAGGAATTTGAAGCTTTGGATGGTTATAACATCGAATACAGAGCAAATGAAATTCTGGCGGGTTTAGGTTTCAGCACAGCTGATCAGTTACGCCCGTTAAATACTTTCTCCGGAGGCTGGAGAATGCGGGTAATGCTGGCTAAGATTCTATTGCAAACGCCAGATATCTTATTACTGGATGAGCCGACCAACCACATGGATTTACCTTCCATTAAATGGTTAGAAACTTATTTAATGGGTTTTGAAGGTGCGATTGTAATTGTATCTCATGATAGGTATTTCTTAGATAAAATTGTAAACCGTACGGTAGAATCCCGCAAAGGAAAGTTAAATGTTTATGCCGGAAATTATAGCTTCTACGTAGAGGAAAAAGCTTTACGCGGCGAAATTCAAAAAGGTGAGTTTAAAAATCAGCAAGCCAAAATTAAACAGGAAGAGCGTTTAATTGAACGTTTTAAAGCCAAAGCATCAAAAGCTAAAATGGCGCAATCGCGCATGAAAGCCCTTGATAAAATGGAGCGTGTGGATGATGTTGATGATGATAACCCAACGGTAAACTTCAGCTTCAAATTCACTAAACCTTCCGGCCGCCACGTGGTGCGGATTGAGCATGCGACCAAACATTATCCGAATGTTCACATTCTGGAAGATGCCGAAGCCGTGATTGAAAAAGGAGATAAAATTGCCTTGATTGGTGCGAACGGAAAAGGAAAATCTACCCTATTGAGAATGATTGCCGGTGCAGAAAAATTTGATGGTTTCTGCGAAACGGGTCATAATGTAACCACTACTTTCTTTGCACAGCACCAGTTAGAATCACTTCACCTGGACAATGCCATTTTAGAAGAGTTGCAGGCCTTCGCGCCAAAACATACAGATACCGAATTGCGTGGTATTTTAGGTTGTTTCCTATTTACCGGTGATGATGTATTTAAGAAAATTAAAGTATTATCCGGAGGAGAAAAATCTCGTGTGGCTTTAGCAAAATCGTTAACCACAGATTCGAACTTCCTGATTCTGGATGAGCCAACCAATCACCTGGATATCCAGTCGGTTAACATTTTGATCCAGGCTTTACAGCAATTTGAAGGTACTTTCATTGCGGTATCTCACGATAGGTATTTCTTAGACAATGTGGCTAACAAAATCTGGTTCATCGAAGGAGAAAAAATCAAACAATATCCTGGAACTTACGCGGAATATGAAGAATGGAATAGCAAGCGCGAAATTCCTGTTTCAAAACCCATTCCGGTGAAAATGCCTGAAAAGCAGAAAGAAGAACCAAAACCAGTTACGCCGAATACCGCCAATCAGTTAAAAAAACTGAATGATGAACTGAAGAAAATTGAAACTTCCATTTCTGAATTCGAAGCAGCTGTTAAGCAAATTGAGGCAGAACTGGCAGACGAGAATGTTTATGGAAAAGCTGATAAATTAGCCGAAGCAAACAAACGTTACTTAGCCGCTAAAAAAGATCTGGATCAGCACCAGGCTAAATGGGAAACTTTAGCTGCAGAAATTATGGAGCTGGAAGGATAACAGATTCAAGATATTTGCAGAAGCCACGGAATTATTTCTGTGGCTTTTTGTTTTTGGGGAAGGGGGTAATTTTAACCACGGATCTGGGTTAAATAGCATAACGTCTAAACTATTCTAACCAAGATCCTGAATCGAGTTCAGGAAGATGATCTGCAAGAATTTCTCCCGGAGGCATACTAACCCCTAACCTTCTAAACCGCTAACCATTTAACCCAACCTCTTCTTCCAAAAAATATCTCCTCCAATCCTTTTCATCTCTGCTGAATACTATGTAGCTTTAACCATGCATAAAACAATCGTTGTATTATTTCTTCTTCTGCCTACATTACTATTTGCACAAAACGATAAATCTTTCACCAACGAGAATAAAATTTATCTTCCCAATATTAAAACAGTTCTCTGCTACAACAGTACAAAAGAGCAAAGCATTCCCCTGATAACGCTCAACTCAGCAGAAAAAATTATATTGTCTTTTGATGATTTATTAGGTGGAACTAAGAACTACTGGTACACCATTGAGCATTGTACGTCAGATTGGCAACCTTCCAGAATTTCAACAACAGACTATTTAGATGGGTTTAATGACGACCGGATTATCGATTACCGCTACTCCTCCAATACCACCAGAAAATATACCCATTATGAAGTGAGCTTACCTAATACACAGATTCAACCTAAAATTAGCGGAAATTATGTGTTGAAGGTCTACCTCGATAGCGATAAAAATAAACCTGTCATTTCTCAGCGCTTTTATATTCTCGACAGTCAGGTGGCGGTAGCTGCAGAAATCACCAATCCTCTGCAGGTAACCGACAGAAATGCCAAACAAAAAATTAACTTCAGCATTAACCACAGTATGTCTATCGCAAATCCTTACCAGGATATTAAAGCAGTGGTGATGCAAAATTTCAATCCGAATACAGCTACGCTAAACACCCGCCCCGCTTTTGTACGCCCAAATCAACTGGTTTACAATGACATCAATACCAACGATTTTCCGGGAAATAATGAGTTCAGGAAGTTTGATACCCGAAGCCTGCGTTATAAAGCTGAGAACGTAAAAGATATTTATCGTGATAATCAAACCGTTAATGTGATGCTCTTCCAGGATGCACCAAGAAGCACTGGCGCTTTTGGAAATCAGTTTGATGAAAATGGAAACTACTTCATCCGCAATACTGAAGGCAGAGATGATAAAACAGAAGCTGAATACACTGATATCCTTTTTACACTCAATGCTGCTGCACCCAATACAAATGGCGAAGCCTATGTAGTTGGTCGTTTCAATAATTATGTACTGAATAAAGACAGCAAATTACTTTACGATGCCAATAGAAAGCAGTTTTATGCCACTATTTTACTTAAACAAGGCTTATATGATTATGAATATGCCTGGCTAAACACTGATACGAATACCGTAGAAACTCAACCCTTCGAAGGTTCTTTTTTTCAGACTGAAAACAGTTATCAGATTTTTGTTTATTATAGAAGACCTGGCGCCCGTTGGGATACGCTTGTAGGTTATAGTAATTTGAGTAACAATAAAACCGACCGGAAATAAACCATTTATCAGATTAATAATTGCCATCTATACCTTCATTGTTACATAAATTTTCTTCATTTTAAGATCGGATAATTATCTTAGTAATCAGATTACTAAGTGACCAAACACCTGCCTGCAGGTATATCTAACCAATTTTATGTTGAAGAGAATTTTTGCATTTGCATTAATCATCAGTGCTCCGGGGCAAAATTTTGCTCAAGATTCTAAAGCTTATACACAATCTATTAACGGAACCAAACTGAGTTTCGAGATGCAGGCAATTCCCGCTGGCACTTTCAAAATGGGCAATAAAAACGGAAAGCCAGATGAACAACCTGTTCATGAGGTAAAACTCGATGCTTTCTGGATAGGAAAACACGAAGTTACCTGGGATATTTTTGAACCTTTCCTCTATCGGGATTACGAGAAACAAGCCAGTATTGCACCTATTCCTGCTGAGGTAGATGCCGTAACCAGACCTACAAAACCATACCTAGACATGACTTTTGGCATGGGCAAAGAACACCAGCCCGCCGTGGCTATGACGCAGTACAATGCCATCCAATTCTGCAAATGGCTATATGCACGCACCGGTGTTTTCTATCGTTTACCCACAGAGGCCGAGTGGGAATACGCCTGCAAAGCTGGTACAACAACCAACTATTCTTTCGGAAATGATGCCGCCAGTTTGAAAGACTACGCATGGTACAAAGATAATAGTGAGAATAAAACCCATCCGGTAGGCGAAAAGAAACCCAACGCATGGGGATTATTTGACATGCATGGAAATGTAAGCGAATGGACCTACGATCAGTATTTTGCTGATTTCTATTCCAGAGATCAATCGAAGGTTGCCGTAAATCCGGTGGCTATACCTGATAAATTATATCCCAATGCTGTTCGCGGCGGCTCTTTTGATGAACCCTTAGCGAATATCACTTCAACAGTAAGGCTGGCTTCCGATCCATCATGGAAACAACTTGATCCGCAAATTCCCAAAAGCAACTGGTGGTTTCCAGAAGCGCCATTTGTAGGCATGCGACTGGTGCGTCCGGTTAAAACGCCCTCCAAAGCGGAAATTGACAACTACTACAACAAACAACCTATAAAAGATTTTTAACACTCCTTACCTATTGAACCGATATAAACCGACTATGAAAAAAGAACCAAACGCACACGAAAGACGAGATTTCCTGAAGGCCTCTGCCCTATTGGCTGGTGGCGCAATTTTAAGTAGCATTCCGCTTGCCGGTGCTTATGCATCTGGCACCGATGAGATCAAGATTGCGCTGATTGGTTGTGGCGACAGGGGAACAGGGGCAGCATTTCAAGCTTTAAGCACAAAGTTCAATTTGAAATTGGTGGCCATGGCCGATGCTTTCCAGGATCGTTTAGACAGCAGCTATCAATCTTTAAGCACCAAATTTGCTGCAAAAATGGATGTTCCGAAAGAACGGCAGTTTGTGGGTTTCGATGCTTACTTAAAAGCAATTCCACTGGCAGATGTAGTATTACTGGTTACCCCTCCGGGCTTCAGACCTATTCACTTCGAAGAAGCGGTGAAACAAGGCAAACATGTGTTTATGGAAAAACCGGTGGCGGTAGATGCGCCGGGGATCAGAAAGGTATTGGCCGCAGCAGAAGAAGCCAAAAAGAAAAAGCTTAACGTGGTGGTGGGTTTGCAGCGAAGATATCAAAGCAATTATCGTGAAGCCATGAAACGGATTCAAGATGGAGCCATTGGAGATATTGTTTCTGGTCAGGTGTATTGGAACAGCGGTGGCGTTTGGGTGCGCCCGCGTACAGCAAACCAAACCGAAATGGAATATCAAATGCGTAACTGGTATTATTTTAATTGGTTATGTGGAGATCATATTGTAGAGCAACACGTTCACAACATTGATATTGCCAATTGGATTACCGGATCAAACCCACTTTCTGTGCAGGGAACCGGAAGCCGGGCCTGGCGTACAGGCAAAGATTATGGCGAAATTTACGATAACCATGCCAATGAATTTACTTATCCTAATGGCGTAGTAGTTTATAGCCAGTGCAGGCATTTTGAGGGTACCACCAACCGGGTTGATGAAACTTTCCAGGGTACAAAAGGCAAAGTTTACTTATCAGGTGGAAACCAGGCCATTATTTATGATGCGAAAGGAAAAGAGATTTATAGCCACAATACGAAAGGAAATGCAAACCCCTATCAAACCGAGCATGATGAACTGTTCGATGCCATATCAAAAGGCGAATATAAATTCACGAATGCCGATTATGGTGCAACCACCACTTTCTCGGGCATTATGGGGCGCTATGCCACCTATTCTGGCCAAACCATTAAGTGGGATGAAGCCCTGGCCGCCAACAACAGCCTCATGCCGGAGCGTTTCGCCTGGGATGCTAATCCGAAGATAATGCCAGATGAAAACGGACTTTATCCCATCCCGATGCCAGGCAAAACCAAAGTTTTATAATCGATCATGTATAAGTTGCTGTTCCTTTGCCTACCCTTAATCTTTGCTTTCTTCCCTCGGGAAGAAATAAAACAATTCAAGATTAAAGGTTTTGCACAAGGAACAGATTATACGATTATGTATTACGCTGAGGATAGTATAGCCACAAAAAGCAGCATTGATAGCCTGTTAAATATGATTGATCAATCCATGTCTTTATATCGAAAAGGTTCAATCATCAACCAATTTAATGCAGCCCAAAAGCAAATTAAAACAGATCGGTTTTTAAACGATGTGCTGAAAAGAAGTTTCGAGATTAATGCCGATACGAAAGGCCTATTTGATATCACTGTAGCGCCGCTGGTTCAAGCCTGGGGTTTCGGCCCAAAGGCGACAACGACTACGCCAGGCGAAAAGGATATAAAATTGATTTTAAATTGTGTAGGTACGCAGCATCTAAAATTGGAAAAGGGTTTACTCATTAAAACAAAACCCTGTATCCAAATTGATTTAAATGGTATTGCGCAAGGCTACAGCGTTGATTTGATTGCAGCATACCTTAACCGAAAGGGCATTAAAAGTTATGTGGCAGAACTGGGCGGAGAAATCAGAATCGCAGGTCCGAAGCCAGATGGAACTCCGATGAAAATCGGAATCGAAGGACCTGATGAAAATGATGAACCTGCCATCAGGCATGTTGCGCTTTTGAATAAAGGAGCCATCACTACTTCGGGCAATTACAGAAAGTTTCACCAGAATGGAAAGAAAAAAATCTCCCATCTGATGAATGCGCAAACAGGCTATCCACTGGATAATGAAATGATTAGTGTAACGGTTTATGCAGCTGATGCCATTACGGCAGATGGTTACGATAACGCTTTAATGGGCATGCACCTTAATGAAGCCTTGAAGTTTGTAGAAGAGAGAAAAACCCTGGAAGCTTATTTCGTTTACCATAAAAAAGATGGCAGCATTGCTGATACCTTGAGCACAGGGTTTAAGAGAATATTGAAAAACTAAAATGGAATTTACCTTTCAAAAATTGATTAATGAAAAGAAGTGAATTTATAAGAAATAGCCTGCTTACTGCAGGTGCAATTACTACTGGCGCAGGCATTACCAATACTTTTGCTACCGAAAAACCTTCTCCGGTAGTGGCAGATCAGGTTTTTAACCTGGACTACGCTCCGCATCAGGGCATGTTTGAAAACCATGCAGGCAAAAACTTTCTTGATCAGATCCAATTTATGTATGATAGCGGTTTTCGCTCCATCGAGGATAATGGTTACCTGAACCGATCTGTGGAAGAACAGGAGAAAATCGGAAAATTGTTGTCAAAATTGGGCATGAGGATGGGCGTTTTCGTAGTAGATAGTGGCGACAACTGGAAAACTTCATTAGCTACCGGAAAGAAAGAATTTAAGGATAAGTTTATCGAAACCTGTAAGAAATCTGTAGAGGCGGCCAAACGTTGCAATGCCAAATGGCTTACCGTAGTTCCGGGGTTTTATGAACGCAATTTACCCTACGGCAATCAGTTCGCTAATATTATAGATGCCATGCGGGCAGGTGCAGAGATTTTCGAACCTCACGGATTAATTATGGTGTTGGAAACCTTAAGCGATACGCCAGAGTTGTTTCTTCAAAAAACTAACGAAACCTACGCAGTATGTAAAGCGGTGCAAAGTCCGGCTTGTAAAATTTTATATGATATCTACCACATGCAACGTACCGAAGGCGACTTAATTAAAACTATCGATCGTTGCTGGGATGAGATTGCTTATATCCAGATTGGGGATAATCCCGGCAGGAAAGAACCGACAACAGGAGAAATTAACTATAAAAACTTATTTAGTCACCTCCATAAAAAAGGCTATAAAGGGGTAATGGGTATGGAACATGGAAATTCAAAAAGTGGAAAGGAAGGAGAATTGGCGGTGATTTCGGCTTATCGTAAAGAAGATGCCTTTTTGTAGGATCTGTTAAAATTCGTCTTCGCGAAGCAGATCTTTCATCTGCTAAAGCCATCTCATTCTAAGAATTTCAAATGAGATGGCGTCGTTTTGCCTCCCCGCTATCATGAATCTGCTCGAAGATTCGTTCTCCGGCATGATGCAAAAGTTGGCTCCGCAAATCTAAATGAACACTGCAGATTTTAACCGCTCGCATCTGCGGAAATCTTCTTAATCTGCGGGAAAATGATTTAAGCGAGCAGCTATGCTTTATTCTGTTGAAATAAATAAGGTGCTGAATTAAATTCAGCGGGCAACTTGGTTAACACATCCTTTTATTTCCTCCCTCCATACTGCGCTAAACCACTATTTTCTTATTCGTCTTCTTTCGTTTTCATGATCCATTGCATATTCCTCATTTCCTGTTTCCTATTCTCCATTTCCCTACCCCTTATAACCTTCTAAACTCCTAACCATTCTTCTTTAACCTCAAGCTTTTTAATTACTTTTGCATTTAATTATGAGTCTGAAAAATAAGTTTGCCAAAGAAAGTTTTACCATTATGAATGAATTGGTGTTGCCGAATGATACCAACACACTAAACAATTTAATGGGTGGCCGCCTGTTGCATTGGATGGATATTGCTGCGGCAATTTCAGCTCAGAAACATTGCAACCGAATTGTGGTTACCGCTTCGGTAGACAACGTATCTTTTAAACATCCAATTAAACTGGGCGATGTGATCACCATTCAGGCGAAGGTAACCCGGGCTTTTAACACTTCAGTAGAAGTGCGTTTAGATGTTTGGGCGGAGAATATTCCAAGTGGCGCCCGATTGAAAAGTAATGAAGCTTATTACACTTTTGTAGCGCTAGATCAAAGCGCCAGAACCATCCCGGTACCCGAACTTATTCCGGAAACAGCAGAAGAACTCGCACTTTTTGATGGTGCTTTACGCCGTAGGCAATTGCGCTTAGTTTTGGGTGGAAAAATGAATCCTGATGATGCCAGCGAACTCAAAGCGCTGTTTTTTAAAGCCTAAATTTTACATAAAACATCTTCCTGGTTAATCTGTTTGTTTTATTTTAGCAGCTTATCATTCGCTCAAAATATGACTACATATACCATACTTATTATTTTAAGCGGATTAGTAATCTTTTCCTATCTGTTTGATCTAGTGGCTAGTAAAACAAAAGTACCCTCGGTTTTATTATTGCTGCTACTAGGCATCGGTCTGCGTTTTCTGGTCGATAACCTTAAAATTCAGACCTTTAATTTTCTCTCTATTTTGCCCACATTAGGAACAGTGGGTTTAATCCTGATTGTTTTTGAGGGTTCGCTTGAGCTTAAGTATGATCGTGAAAAGAATAAAATTATTAAGAGCGCTTTCTTCTCTGCGCTAACCATTCTGCTCGCTTCGGTCACAGTTATTACATTAATTATTTATCAGATTACCCATAAAGATCTGTATACCTGCATCGCGAATGCGATTCCGTTTAGTGTAATCAGCTCGGCCATTGCCATTCCATCGGCAGCAGCATTAGGTAAACAAGACCGCGAGTTTGTTATTTATGAATCTTCGTTCTCCGATATCCTCGGTATTATTATCTTCAATTTCGCTATTACCAACCACTCCATTACCACTTCCGCTTTTATTGGTTTAGGCCTGAGTACATTTCTGATTATCTTTTTATCTGCCATAGCCTGCGTAGTACTGCTTTATGTAATGGGCAAGCTGGTGCACCATATTAAATTCTTTCTGATTATTTCCATTCTCATTTTGGTGTATGCTATTGGGCAATCATACCATTTATCTTCGCTGGTATTAATTTTGAGCACCGGATTATTTTTGAACAATGCAGATACCATCAGAAATGCCTGGTTTAGGGGTGTATTTTTATATAAAAATCTCTCTGCAGATTTATCTCAGCTTTATCAGCTCTCTGCCGAAAGTGCTTTTATTTTAAGAACTTTTTTCTTCGTGATTTTTGGTTTCACCATGAATATTAGTGAACTAAACGACAAGCCTGTACTGGCCAACGGCTTTTTTATCCTGGTAACCATCTTTGTAATCCGCTTTTTCTTCCTTAAAGTATTTAAAAAAGGTGCGCTTAAGCCCATTGGATACATTGCCCCTCGTGGCTTAATTAGCATTTTGCTTTATTTTAATTTACCCGCTTCACTGAAAATACCAGAGGTGGGAACCTCTTTTTTATTCCTCGTAGTGCTGGGCACCAGCATCGTGATGACGCTGGGCATTACGTTGAGCAAAACAAAAACGGAAGAGATTACTATGGTTTAAATGAAGCCGTAATTGCTTTTATTTTTTGTATTTCGGCAGTTAGATTTTGATTCTGCTGATAATAAACGGAGAAATAATTAAGGTCAGTTTTTTGTTGCGCATATTTCACTGCATCACCATTAATTTTGAAGTTCGCAATACTCGGATTAATCGCTTGTATGGGAGCAGCAAGGATATTACCCGTAACATTAATTAAGGCGGTAGCCACATGCCCGCCTATTTCTTCGCCCAAGGTTGGATCTTTTTCACCCCATTTTCGAACAATAGCACCATCTGCCCGCTTTTCATAATTATTTTTATTCCATGGATCATATTTCAGAAACTGAATTACGCTTGCCTGCTTTTTCGGACTTCGGATTTTAATAGTCTTAATCTGATCGGTAGATATGGTAACCAGGTCACCATCAGTAATCATCACCACACCCAAAGAATCTACCTTATACAGCAGACCTTTCCTAACCTCAGCATTTGTTTTTACAATGGCAATGTATGGTGTAATTTGCTGCGCCTGTAAACAGCTAAAGAAACAACAAAAAACTAACGCAGAGAGAATCGTCTTCATGGTGCTGAAAATGGATGGGTAGTTACACTAAATCGTTAACAGCATGAAGTTAAGTAAATTAACTTCCCATTTCCAATATTTTATCAAATTCTGTTGCTTTTAAAGGCATCACCGATAAGCGCCCCTGGCGTACCAGAGAAATGTCAGCTAAGCTGGGTTCAGCCTTGATTTGCTCTAGCGTAACTGGATTTTTTAAAGATTCTACAGGCACTAAATCTACCACTACCCAGTTTTTATCATCTGTGGTTGGATCTTGATAAGACTCTTTCACCACCTTCGCCACGCCCACTACATTTTTGCCTTCATTGCTATGGTAATAAAGCACTAAATCGCCTTCCTTCATTTCCCTGAGGTTATTTCTAGCCTGATAATTCCGAACCCCATCCCAAAAGGTGCGGCCATCTTCATTAAATTTTTCCCAGCTGTATTTAAAAGGCTCTGATTTCACTAACCAATGATTCATATTGTATCTGATTTTAAATGTGGCTTTGAACTAAGGGTCAAAACTAATAAAATGGAATGGATTAGGAAATAGGGTTGGGGAGAATGGAGAAAATATAAGGAGATTAAGCGCTCATTTTAGTTCAGAGCCTGTTCATTCTATATACAAGGTATTTCTTCTATGGGGATATTCGTTCGCTTACAGAACAGCTTTTCCATCTCTGACTTTATCCGTCTGGTTCAAAAGCAATAGCTAGGAAAAAGCGGTTGCTTATAAATGCTTTCTATATATAGGATTTTGCTTCGCTTCATCCTGGATAAATCTAGTCAGCCTCCACTTCTAGCTCACCTTGCGCAATCGAAAATGCTGCGCTAACGCTTGTGTTAAGACATAGATCGAACCTTGCTGTTTCACAGTTACCAGTTTTCAAACATTTTCCAGTTTGCATACGCGAACATAATAAACTGAAGTAAATCAATATCTTTGATCATTATATATCTCTATGGACAAAACCAAACACCCCTTAGTCGTTCTAAAAGAAATGAAATCTTTGATAAAACGGTTGGAGAATAAGGCTATAACTAATAATTCATTAATTGAAATCTACACCTTTTCTATTGCTACTGTTGCCTATCAAGCTGTCTCAGAAACCTCATTTTATTTTGATGTGTTAGAACCTACGTACAAATCAGATTATATAACATTTAGGGTGATGATCAAACCTACAAATGAGATTGATCATAACGCAAGTACTTTCCATCTCAATTCTACTGACCTAATTGAGAAGTTTGAACAGTGGATTGAGCTGATGAAAGACTATGACTCTTTTTCGTTCTCAGATGATGAAGTTATTACCAAGCAATATGAAGAAGAGTTTTATGCTGACTTCGAAATTTTAGATGATGATGCTGACGAGAAGGCTTTTGAGCCCGAGAAGCAAATTCTTTTGTACAAGTGGCTAACAGCACTAGAACAGGATTTGAAATCGAGTGAAATGATTGATCAAGCCACTCCATTGATTGAAGAAACAGCACAATTAAGAGAAGATATTCAGAACTTAACCAAAAAACAGTTTATAAGACGTTTCGCCATACTTATGTCTAAGGTTAAGAAAAGTGGTCTGAAACTACTATTCGAAGTGCTAGATATTGCTAAAAAAGAGGCGATGAAGAAAGCTTTATATGGTGGTTTAAAGGGATTAGGAGACTTAAGCGAACATGTAATCAATGCTATCACTTAGTATTTTATAGCGTCGCTAATGAACAATTGCAATATTTAAAAGATAAAATGGAAGTATTTATGAAAAACATTATTGCCTATTACAAAATGTGAGTAGTCTATCGTTGCTATATTTGAGTATTTACGGTTTCCAGTAATTAAGATTGAGATTAACTTCTTATTTTAGCTCATAAAACAACACTGGTAACTTATGAACGAAAATAAAGAGTATGAGAATATACCCTTGCTGGCGCACGCGTGCCGCGTGTGCATTTGATACTGGTGCATCCTAATCTTTATTTCACACGCGGCACGCGTGCGCCAGCGCATGGAAATCAACAATAAAAAAACTTTAATAAGAAAGTTGCATCATAAGCGATGTAACCTTTTTGAATAATGTCACATTAAGATTGTCGAAATGCCTTTAATATTACATTAGTAATGTCCTTCGCTAAGACGCCCTTGCTGGCGCACGCGTGCCGCGTGTGCATTTGATACTGGTGCATCCTAATCTTTATTTCACACGCGGCACGCGTGCGCCAGCGCATGGAAATCAACAATAAGAAAACTTTAATAAGAAAGTTGCATCATAAACGATGTAACCTTTTTGAATAATTTCACATTAAGATTGTCGAAATGCCTTTAATATTACATTAGGAATGTCCTTCTCTAAGACACGCTTGCCGTATGTAAAATAAAATATTTAAAATAAGCTTATCTTAAGATGCACTGACGAACATATGAGTTAGTTAAGGAAACTAGTATTCAAAATCAATAAATACAACAAATGGGTTTCGGATTTTCTCTGATCTTACTTTTTATAATTTTTCCTTTAACAATAATTTTTCTGGTGCTGTGGATATCATCAAAAAAAAGAGTGTTTGGCAAAATTCTTGGTCTGATTTGGATCACGATTCTATTGTTAGTCTTTGCGCAAAAAATATGGATGTGGTCAACAGCAAAAAAAATACTTAAAAAAGAAGATTACTATGGGGAGTATATTATAAACCGAGATTATTTCCCCGGTAAACAAGCAAACTGGCAATATGATCATTATCGTTTTGAGATTAAAGAAAATGACTCTATATTCTTCTATTTAACAGATCGCGAAAAGATTTTGAAAACATTTCGTGGGAAGATCGCAACAACATCAACTTATTCCTCCCTTAAGATAAGAACTAACATGGAAACACCTACTCATCATATCATGGAAAGCTTCCCGACTACTTATCGAAGTGCGTGGAGTTTTTATCTGGTTTTTTATTCAGCAAGGTTTAATAATGTATATTTTAAAAAAGGGAGTTGGAAACCGCTGAAAGACTAAAAGATTTAAACATTATATATGTTTAAATCTTCGCTAGCGCACGCGTGCCGCGTGTGTAATATCATCCAAAAATCTATTCCAGCCCATTAAAAGAGTACTACTCAAATCGTATCTTCAATAAAATTATAGCGGAAATAAATCAATAGCGAATAATAAAACCACTTATACTTTTTTCAAGAAAAAGGCAATCAAATATTAAAAGAAATATTCCATGAGATTTTTTCTATCTTCCTTCGCTAGCGCACGCGTGCCGCGTGTGCAATATCATTCAAAAATTCATTCCAACTCATTTAAAGAGCCCTACTCAAATGATATCTTCAATAAAGATAAAGCGTAAATAATCAATTGGCGAATAATGAAGCTACTTATACCTTTTTTTAAGAAAAGTGCAATCGAATATTAAAAGAAATATTCCATGAGATTTTTTCTATCTTCCTTCGCTAGCGCACGCGTGCCGCGTGTGCAATATCATTCAAAAATTCATTCCAGTTCATTTAAAGAGCTCTACTCAAATCGTATCTTCAATAAAATTATAGCGGAAATAAATCAATAGCGAATAATAAAACCACTTATACTTTTTTTAAGAAAAGGCAATCAAATATTAAAAAATAAATATTTATAAGAATTTTTCTATCTTCAACTTATCATCCTCTTTATTAATAAAAAAACTATCTGGCTATCTCCCATAGTTAATTATTTAATTCCATCCCTATTATTTAAAGCGTGTATTTAATAGCGTAAAGCATCTAGAAGGTATGAGTCGTAAATATAAATTTCATAATAAGGAGGGGTTATACTTTGTAAGTTTTGCAACCGTATATTGGATAGATATATTCGTGCGACATGTATACTGCGATATTTTTGTAGACAGTTTATCTTATTGCAGGAAAAACCTTGGTTTAGAACTCTATTGCTGGTGCATTATGCCAAGTCACGTACATTTAATATTTAGTGCAAAAAATAATAATCCAGATATACTATTAGGAAGGATAAAAGAATTCACGTCAAAAGAAATTGTAAAAGTGATTCAAAGTAGCAGCCAAGAAAGTAGAAAAGAATGGCTACTCTGGATGTTTAAGCGAGCGGGCTCAAAAAGCAGCAATGTAAAAGAATATCAATTTTGGCAACATCATAATAAACCGATCGAATTATGGAGTACACCCGTTATTGAGCAAAAAGCAGATTATTTGCATGAAAACCCCGTAGTAGCTGGTTACGTAAATGAGGACTGGCACTGGAAATATAGTAGTGCTATTGACTATAGCGGAGGCAAAGGATTAATAGATTTGGATGACCTCTGAAAAAAGTGGGGCTAAAGTGCACACGCGACACGCGTGCGCCAGCAATACGATCTACAAAATAGATTTGGATGACCTAACAAAAGTGAATCTAAAATTCACACGCGGCACGCGTGCGCCAGCGATACGATCTACAAAATAAATTTGGATGGCCTGTAAAAAAGGGGGGCTAAAATGCACACGCGACACGCGCGCCCGTAAGAACCAACCGATAGATGAAAGGACTCAACTGCAAACTACAAGCATAAACCTGCCAACTGCACGTATAATGTTGTTAACTGCGCTGGTAGAACT
The DNA here is from genome assembly GCF_034045265.1 of Pedobacter sp. CFBP9032. Taxonomy (NCBI): domain Bacteria; kingdom Pseudomonadati; phylum Bacteroidota; class Sphingobacteriia; order Sphingobacteriales; family Sphingobacteriaceae; genus Pedobacter; species Pedobacter sp. CFBP9032. The sequence continues at coordinate 158,660 of NZ_JAXCWE010000005.1, forward strand.
ACGAACCGCAAGTATGAAACTGTGAACTGAAAGTATAGAACTATCAACTGAAAGCATAGAACTACGAACTGCAACGATGGAACCACTAACTGCAAATTCATAACTATCAACTGCAAGTACAGAACTATCAACTGAAAGTATAGAACTGTCAACTGCAACTATAGAACTATGAGCTGCAAGTTCTGAACTACCAACTCCAAGTACAGAACCACTAACTGCCTTCATTTATGCCCCATTCTTCAAAAATATTTCGTGAATGATTTTATTGTATTTATCTTAGCAGTGCAGATTAATAAATAACATATTTTTTCACCTAACAACGAGATATCAACTTCATAATTAAATTTCAAAAATATTCCTGGACGAGCGTTTTAGAAACGTATTTTCTCATATCTCTGAAAAGAGTTATTTGTTAGTCTGCAGCGTCCAGGGACTTTTATTTTAATGTTATGCAGACTAACAAAAGTAAAAACCCAAACACACAGCTCCCTGGTCAGGTAGTAGCTGCAAACGAATTTCAAAAGCTTATTGGAGCCTATTTCGAAATGAATAGTTTATCGGATGTAAATCAAATACTTACTGAAATGCTGAGTGCATCTACCGGGCCCGATCCTCGTTCAGGTAAACATCATCCTATTACTATTGCCAACGCCCTTTATGATGTAAACAATATCATCAAGCTCTTTGCAAAAACTAAACTTTTGGCCAATGAAGACACCTTTCAGCAATACGCCCAAAGCCAGGCTTATCAATTGCAAGCCGTTGGCCATTTTGATATAGAACACCTATCCGAACTGTTATATTTCGGCTTAAATGCCTACATCTTTCAAGAAGAAGGTTATGAAGGTGCAACCCTAAACTTTTCTGCCGAAATTATCCCTGCATATAAAATGATTTATGACTGGTTTACCGATTGCGATGCCTGGTATACCGCTTTTAAACAAAGAATTCAAATCAATTAATTTGAGTCACTGTATCACCAACTGATAGGTAATGGCAATCGCTAATCCCCTCCTTGTTTTAAGGAGGGGTGCCTACCGGGCGGATGGTTTTTAGGGGTTAGGTAGTTCATTTAATTTCGGGCGGTGAAACACCGCCCGATAGGATAATTTCGAAAAAAAATAACGAGAAACATTTTTTTGTTTCGTAGTAAAATGTTTCTCTTGCCAGAAACATTTTTTATTTAACATTTTTTGTTTCTAGAAAAATTATTTAAAAAATAGTTTTATAAAAGTCAGGAGGCATTTTTGGCCAGAGTTCACTTATTTTTGGACCATTTAAGGCAGGAATAATACAGGTAAAATTTTTGGGGTTGAAAATTTATACATGTATCTTATATCATACATCACACTAATTATTTTTCATCCACTGAAGCAATCTCCGTTGAAGAATCTGCAAATGAGATTGCTTCGTCGTGCCTCCTCGCAATGATGATTCTGCTTGGTGATCTTCCTCCAGTATGATGCAAAGGTTAGTCCCGCAGATCTAAATGATCACCGCAGATTTTACAACTCGCTTCTGCGGAAATCTCCTTAATCTGCGGGAAAATTATTTGAGTGGTCTTCCTGAACCCACGAAGGATCGTCCTCCTGAACTTGATTCAGGATCTTAACACAGAAAGGTGCTGTTCTGAAATGAATTCAGAATGACGCTAAATTTACTGCGTAGCTTTCCGCTTCGCTACAGGTCAGCATGACGATTAGTGTTAACACATCCCTTGAAAAAATTCTTCATCTGCGGGAAAAATTATTTAAACTTCTAACACCTCTCTAACAGATAGGTGGTTTCTTCAACCAGGTTTTCAATGTAATGCATCAACACGGCCTTACTTTCTGTTAAGGTCTGTAATTAATAATGGATTATCCACTTTTAAACGATCAATGAGTTCTTTTACGGCATCAGTAGTTGGATTTAGCTTCAGCTGTTCTACTTCAGCATTGGTAATGCCTACCATTTGTAGAAAACTCACTTCGCCATGTGGCGTTTGGATTTTACCCAGTTCAGGGTCTAGTGTAAAAACAAAACCAGTAATTTCGGTTTCCGTATCCAGCCTGATGGGGCCATTAGCCGGAACAAAATGATTTTCTTCAAACCACTTTCCGCTCGAAAATACATAGCGGGCCAGGTTATTCATTACCTGTATGGCCCAGATGGGATCATTTTGATCATCCTTAAAGGGCACCAGCCTGAAGGTAAATTCAAAACCCCATTTACTAAATTCGCCACCAGCTTTCTCTTCATCATAATAAAGTTCACTCATACCATAACTTACGATGTGGCGGTGAAATTCCTGGTGGTTGCTATCATATACGCTGGCACCATCTATCGGGTCGCTGCCACCTGCCATATAATGTAAACCACATAAAGGCGGATAATGACGTGGTTCAATACTGCCATAAATTTTATCCAATTGATGATCAATTGACTGCCAGCCTGGGGTATCTTCTGTGGTGAATTGTTTTTGATATTCTTCTTTATTCATTACAATTGTTTTAGTGTTCTGGTTATAAGAAACATTTTTTAATGAATGATTATAAACGTGTAAATGGATAAATTCTTACAGATTCTGTCAGTATTACGTATAACAAACCGGGAAGCAAACAGCCATTATTCTACTATCATTCCATGGCCTTGCCATCCAAGGATGTGCCCATCATCTTCACTTACCCTTACCAGTTTACCATTTTTATTAAACACCAGTTGCAGGCCGTGCTCCTGTTCCCATTCGCAACTAAAGGTTAAACGAAGGTATACGCCCTTATCTTCATAAGGTTCGCGGGTAACATATATTTCCCTTGGTGTAACATAATTCCATATTTCTTGAGGGTCTTTGATATCCCATAAATGCTGGTCTGCTTCGTCATAACCTATCGCATCTAAAAAATCCATGCAGTTTTGATAAACATATGTACTTGTTATTTCCCGGTCTTTAAGTGTTTTTGATAAAAAGTTACGGATGGTTTCATCAGCTTCATCCATAAAATTTTCATCTTCGTTAGGATTGTAATCGGTGATCGTGAAGTTCATTTCAACATTATCCAAAAAGCCTATTTTCTGCAATTCAGATACCCACCAATCATCAAAATCTGCATTTTTTAACATGCCAATTATAGCAGAACTTACTTCTGTTTGAGTAATGGGTACGCGTTTCTTTTGAGGTGGAACTTCATTATTAAGGCTTTCAAAAGCAGTTTCCTTCTCTACCTCTGTTTTGGGTGCATAGCTTTCCAATTTTAAAAACAGTTCCTTAATGTTTGTTACCCGGGTCATCTCTCTGCTCGAAATGGTGATGGCTACATCTTGTATATCTTGATCATACCTCACCGATAACATATTGTAATGAAAATTTGTAGGCAGCTCAAAAAAGAAGTAGGTACTTATGGTATAATAAGCGAGGCAAATCCTATAACTGTCTGATAAATTATTAGGATCATCAGGCGAACAGTTTAGCGTGGGATGATATTTGCGGATAATGAGCAGCTTCGTCCCATCAGGACTGATTGCAGACAATGGATAGGCCTTCAGAAAAGCCTTTAGATTTTTATCTTTAACAGACAGGAGATTTTCTCCCGGATTTTCAATTTCCCAACCAGTCATGTCCATACTATTTAAATTTTAAACCTTTGTTAATCTGTTTTAATTGATTTACCTTTTCGTCATTTTAGCCCCAGCAAATACCGTGATCCCACCAAACAGCTAATTTTTTCTCTTCAAAGTTTTGTGTCGATGCTTTAAAACCTGGCAGTATTAAAAAAAGTGCTATGGCATGGCCATAACACTATACTTGAGAGGCGCTATACATATTTTGAATAACGACTTTATCTTGGTTTTTCTTAAAGTTTACTTTCTTTTTCTGAGGCGAAGTTAAATCTGCCTTCAAATATTTTTCCGATAATCGGAACGGGTTTCTCTACCTCATTATTAGCCGCAACAATACCCAATAATAAAAGCACGAAAGGGATTAACATAATGAAATAAAAAATAAAGCCCAGCGAAGGGATGATTGCCAATATAATCGTGCTTGCTATACTTAGTACAAATGAAGTGATGATTACCCCAAGCGACTGACCTAAATGATAATTAACAAGGCTGCTCTTTTCTGGCGATTTTTTAAATTCCAGGTAAGAAATGATCCAACCGATCAATGTAATGTAGGCTACAATAGCCATCGTCTTATTTTTCATAGATTTTATTTTTTGGTGATTGAATGGGTCAAAATTACCGCTGTATGCAACAGTAACCAAGAAAACAACGACTACTCATCGACTACCAGAAAAAAAACGGGTGTCTACAATGCGTCTACAGAAAGGCACTAAAAATCTTAATTACAGTTACTTGTGCTAAAACCAGCTTTTTCTGTACTATTTATTTTTTCTATTTTTGGTGATGCAGTTTTCCCTGAAACCGATATTGATCTTACTATTTTTCTTCACTTGCATCAATCAAACCCAAGCACAGAAGATCTATCTGGATTCTATGAACCGCTTACTGGTACAGAAAAATTTGCCTCAGGCAGATCGCATCAATATTTTATGTAAACTGGCAAAAGCAAATTTCGAACAAAACCTGCCACTTTCTTTTAAACAAGCCAATGAAGCACTGCACCTCGGCCAAACATTAACAGATGGAAGAGGTAAAGCAATGGCTTTCGCAACACTAATTCACTTATTTGTTTGGAAAAAAGACCTGAAAAAAGCCTATTCATGCCGGGATAGCGCCATGTATTATGCACAGAAAACCAAAGACCCGGTAACACTGGGCTTTGTGTGGTTTAGAAACGGTTGGCTTGATTTGATAAATAATGATAATGAGCAATCTGCCAGGAAGTTTTTAAAAGCATTAGATTATTTTAGAGGTAACAATGCATCAGAATATGAAAGCACCATTTATCACTACCTGGCAAGCTTCTACAGTTATGGCAACGACCCCGCCAAACAGAAAAAATATGCCAATTTATGTTATCAGGCAGCCATTGAAAGTAAACAGGTTGATGCCTTAAACAATGCCTACTTTACCATTGGCCAAACTTATTTCGATCGGTTTAGGGTAAACCAAAACAACCGTGCACTTCTTGATTCTGCCCTGCGGGTAAATAAAAAATCGCTCCGACTGGCAAAACAGCAGGAGGCCCGTTTAATACTAAGAAGCAATACGGCTGCAATTGCCTTAAACACTGCTAATGCTTATTTCCAATACTTCCCAGCCAATTACAGAGACAGTGCAGAGAAGTACCTCGATGTGGCCATTGGCATTGCAACCAAAACAAATTTGCACGAGGTGCTGCTAAACTGCTATGGAATGAAAAGCGAATATGCCATGCGTGACGGGCGTTTGGATGAAGCCGAAAATATTTTACTGAATGGCTTAGCTAAGGCTGATGGTGTGATTAGTATGCCATTAACAAAGGCCAGAGTTTTTGAGGCACTTTCTAAAATTGCTGAGAAAAAAGGCAATAGCCAGCAAAGCTTAAGCTACCTCAAACAATATTTTGAACTCTATAAGCTGGCATTTAACGAAGAAAAAATCAATAGCATTGCCCGCATAGAAGCACAATATCAATCAGAAAAAAAGGAACAGGAAATTGCATACCTGCAAAAGGAAGCATCTTTCTCTAAAAAACTCAACATATTTTATGTTACCCTGGGGTTTATGGCAATGGCCGTTTTGCTTTTCTTCCTTCGATCATATAATTTCAAACTTAAGGCGGCTGTTAAAAAGCAGGAACTGGTTGATCAGCAAAAAACAGCTGCAGAACTCAGGGCACAACTAAAAGAAGCAGAAGCCATTCGCTTACAAACCGAACAAGTGTTACTTAAGGAACGTGAAAACCGTTTGCAAAAAGAGGTAATGGCGGGAACATTGCAAATAGAAGAAAAAAACGAGTTGCTGGAATTACTCTCTGGAAAGGTTGATACTGAAAGTCACCTGTCTTTTGAGCAACAGATTAAAAGGATTTTAAACCAGCAACGAAAAATGGATAAGGATTTCGAAGAGCATAAAACAGATTTTTTCGAAACCAACCCAACCTTTTTCGAACGTTTACAGCAACAGGCCAACCAGAGCCTAACCAGACTAGATTTAAAGTATTGTTCATATATGTTGATGGGCTTATCGAACAAAGAAGTTTCTGCCCGTTTGGGCATTGAACCTAAAAGTGTGCGGATGAGCAGATATCGCATTAAACAGAAACTGGGTTTAGGTAAAGACGATGACCTTAACTTATTTCTGCAGCAACAAAGTTTAAAACATTGAGGTTCCCCGCAAAAGATTGTCTTCCTGAACTTATGCGAGAGCTTCCTTAACAGTTGCTGAATTAAATTCAGCATGACCATTCTTGTTAATGCATCCCCCTCAAAAACCCATCATGGCGACAAAAGTTACTAACTCTCCTAGCAATTAGGCAAATAGAGTTAGTAACTTTTCAATGTTTTAGTCGAGCGTAAAATATTTCAATCCAAGTGTGGTACTGCTCGCCTTTCTTACGGTATTGGTTAATTCCTTGCTATCAGAAAGCTGCTGATCATAAGATGGGATCATTTCTTTCATTCTTGATTGCCATTCTGCTGTAGCCATCTGCTCAGGGAAGCACTTTTTTAATAAAGTAATCATAATATCAACAGAAGTTGATGCACCCGGAGAAGCGCCTAATAAAGCAGCCAAACTACCATCTTCTGCACTCACCACCTCGGTTCCAAACTGCAGTACGCCACCCTCCTTCTCATCTTTTTTAATAATTTGCACGCGTTGCCCGGCTGTTTCCAACTTCCAGTCTGAAGCCTTAGCCTCCGGAAAATATTCTTTCAAAGCTTGTAAACGCTCTTCATCCGATTGGGTAACCTGACTGATCAAATATTTGGTAAGCGGAATATTATCCGCTCCGGCCGACATCATTGGCCAAATGTTCTTCAAAGTAATGGAACGGGTTAAATCCAGGTATGACCCTTGTTTTAAAAACTTAGAAGAAAAACCCGCGTAAGGACCAAAAAGCAAAGCTTTTTTGCCGTTGATAATCCTGGTGTCTAAATGCGGAACAGACATCGGCGGAGCACCCACTCCTGCTTTGCCATAAACCTTGCTAATGTGTTTGGCAATTACCTCCTGGTTATTACAAACCAACCATTCACCACTTACCGGGAAACCACCGAAACCTTTTCCTTCTGGAATTTTAGACTTTTGTAATAACCGCAAAGCACCTCCTCCGGCACCAATAAACACAAACTTTGCTTTTATATTGCGCTCTTTCTCAGTTTTTTTATCCAGCACGGTAACTAGCCAGCTACCATCATCCAGGCGTTTCAAATTCTTTACTTCGTGATTCAATTCTACCTTTACACCAGCTTCTTTTTTCAATGAAGCCACTAAACCCCGGGTTAAGCTCCCGAAGTTAACATCGGTACCAATGGCCATATAGGTAGCCGCAACCTTTTGTTTGCGATCTCTCCCGGTCATTACCAAAGGCATCCACTTGGCAAGCGTATCAAAATTTTCAGAATATTGCATGCCCTTAAACAGCAATTGCTTGCTCAACACATCATATCTTTTTTTCAGGTATTCTACATTTTTATCACCCCAAACAAAACTCATGTGTGGCACATTGTTAATGAAAGATTTAGGCTCAGGTAGTTTTCCTTTACTTACCATATAGGCCCAAAATTGCTTCGAGGCTTCGAAATGTTCATTGATGGCTATCGCCTTATTAAATTCTATTGTGCCATCTGGCCGTTGAGGCGTATAGTTTAATTCGCAAAAAGCAGAATGACCAGTACCGGCATTGTTCCAGGCGTCAGAACTTTCTGCAGCAACGAGATCAAGCCTTTCGTAGATATTTATTTTAAGTTTCGGGTTAAGTGTTTTCATCATCGAACCTAGTGTTGCGCTCATTACACCCGCACCCACCAGCACCACATCTGTCTGCTCATCTACCTCTTTATTTTTGCAACCTACGCTTAAACCTATAAACAGGATAAGCAGGTACGAAATTGATTTTTTCATAATTTTTATTTTTAAAGTGGAGCACTATGATTCGCTCCTTGATATAATTAATGCGGCAACAGCGTGCCCTATTGTATTGGTAATGGCCCTGGCCTCGCTCATAAACCTATCTATACTCAATAAAACGGCCAGCCCCTCTACCGGAATTTTATGGATGCTGCCAATGGTGGTTACCAAAGCTAAAAAACCTGTTCCGGGAATGCCCGATGCCCCTTTAGAGGTGAGTAATATGATTACTACAATTCCGGAAAGTTCCATCCATGAAAAACTCACATTATACAGTTGCGCCAGAAAAATTACCGCCATGCCCAGGTAAATACAGGTTCCGTTTAAATTCAGCGAATTTCCGGTAACGGTAACTAATGATACCACTGGCCTCTTCAGCCCTACTTTTTCCAACTTCTCTAACAGCAACGGAATTACCGAACTGGATGATGAAGTACCCAACGCATAAAGCAATTCGTTCTTTATCGAACCTAAATAACTATAGAGATTCACTTTTAAAGCTGCTAACACAGATCCAAGAATTACCGCAACAAACAAAAACATGGTGATGTACGTTCCGGCAAGCATTTTCCCGATTGGCAACAAGGTATCTAAGCCAAAGCGGCCTACTGTATAGGCAATGCCGCTGAAGGTAACAATGGGTGCCAGCAGAAAAATATACCTGAGTAACCGGAGTACCACAGATTTTAATTGCTCAAAAACCCTAACCACCTGATCTCGCTTTGCTAAACGATTGATAAAAATTCCGACTACTACTGCCAGGATAAATAGCAGTAACATGCCGTTCTGCATCACCACCCTTAGCCAACCTTCGTAATGAGTTGGAATTAACTTGGCCGGAGCAATAGCTTCTACTAAACTGCGGTCTATTTTTCCTGGCTTGATAATTAACGCACTGCAAATCCCAAAAACAATCGCTACGATACTTACAGCGGTGAAATAGACAACAGCTTTTGCGGTAATTCGACCAGCCACTTTTAGGTTTTCCAAACTTCCAAACACACTTACAATGCTGAGAAAAATTACTGGCGGAACAAAAGGCTCAATCACTGAAACAAACAATCTTCCAATCCACTGTAGTTGTATTGCGAAAGCTGGAAAGTAAACACCAACCAGCGCCCCCAGCACAATGGCCAGGAAAATCTGTAAGCTTAAAGACTTGTTCAGCTTATCTATTATCGGATCTGTATTTTCTATCGGGGTCAAAGTTTGTGCAGATGAACTTCAATATAACAAAAATTCTACACAAAAGATGGCGCAGCTTCTTTAATTACCTCACTCGCTGAAGCAGCATAATTAGAAAAATGATCTTCAAACAAAAGGGCTAAATCTGCTGCCTTTTGATCGTACATATTCACATCTTCCCAAAGTGCTCTCGGATTTAAAATTTCTGCTGGCACATTTGGGCAATCTTGTGGTACGGTAAACTTGAAAACCGGATGAGCCGCATAAGCAACATTTTCTAAGTCGCCATTCATGGCTGCTGCAATGAGTGCCCTGGTATACCGCAAACTAATTCTATTGCCCGTGCCAAAGGCACCACCAATCCACCCGGTGTTAACCAGCCAAACATTTATTTCCGGATTTTCATCTAGTTTCTTACCCAGTAACTCCGCATACTTTAGCGGGTGCAAGGGTAAGAACACCCTTCCAAAACAGGCCGAAAATGTAGATTGTGGTTCGGAAACACCCATCTCCGTTCCGGCAACTTTTGCAGTATAACCCGAAATAAAATGGTACATGGCCTGGCCTTTATCCAGTTTGCTGATGGGCGGCAGAATGCCGAAAGCATCACACGTTAAAAAGAAGATGTTTTTTGGCGTCCTACCTATTGATACGGCTTTAGCATTATCAATAAAATCTATGGGATAGGCTACCCTTGTATTTTCAGTTTTTCGGGTATCAGTAAAATCTACTATACCCGTAGCAGCATCTACCACCAGATTTTCTAAAAGTGCACCAGGTTTAATAGCGCCAAAAATTTCCGGCTCTTTTTCCGGATTCAAATCAATGGCTTTTGCATAACAGCCACCTTCGAAATTGAATACCCCATCATCAGACCAGCCATGCTCATCATCTCCAATTAATGAGCGACTTGCATCTGCGCTCAATGTGGTTTTTCCCGTTCCGGATAAACCAAAAAATAAGGAAACATCGCCAGCAATCCCTTCATTGGCAGAACAGTGCATACTTAAAACACCTCTTTCGGCAGGTAAAATATAATTTAAAACACTGAAGATTCCCTTTTTCATTTCCCCTGTATAAGCTGTTCCACCAATCAGGATAATTTTACTGGTAAAGTTTACCACCGTAAAATTGCTGGCCCTCGTACCATCTTTTTCCGGATCTGCCTCAAAACCCGGCGCCTGCAAAATCAGCCATTCGGTTTCTCCAACCAAAATATTTTCTTCATCCGGTCTTAAAAATAAATTATAGCAAAATAAATTTGCCCAGGGAGTTTCATTTACAATTCTAATGCTTAAACCATATTTCGGATCGGCACAGGCATGGGCATCTCTTACCCAAACTTCTTTCTCGGCCAGGTAAGCACGCATCTTACTGTACAAACCATGAAAGTGCGCCTGAGAAATCGGTCGGTTCACATCGCCCCAATCTACTGTGTCTCTGGTGGTATCATCAATCACAGTAAATTTATCTTTTGGAGAACGGCCCGTAAACTTTCCGGTATCTACGCAAAGTGCACCACTGCTACTCAGGCTGCCTTGTCCACGCGCTAGCGTTTGCCTAACCAGCTCCGCTGCGCTCAACTGGTAATGCACCTGCTTACCGTAAACGCTGAACCTTAATTCATTGAATGTTTCTGATGTATTCATTTTATTAGATTTAGTACACAAATTCTTGTTTTGCCAATTTCTTTTTCGTTTCGATAACATCCTGCTTCTCTTCGGCCTCAACCTGCGGATGAAATTCATTTTCACTTTTAGAGATCACGATAGTGGCCACGCCATTACCAATAATGTTAGTCAGTGCGCGGGCTTCACTCATAAACTTATCTACCCCAAGTAAAAATGCCAGACCTTCGATCGGAATTTTATGGATGGCCGCCAATGTAGAAGCCAATACAATGAAACCGCTTCCGGTAACGCCTGCAGCCCCTTTGGAGGTAACCATCAGGATGCCGATAATGCTTAGCATTTCCCACATAGAAAGGTGAACACCATATAACTGGGCAAGGAAAATAACAGACATAGACAGGTAAATAGAGGTGCCATCCAGATTGAAGGAATAACCCGTGGGAACCACCAAACCGACTACCGATTTACTGCAGCCCATTTTTTCCAGTTTGAGCATAATGGAAGGCAATGCAGATTCTGAAGAAGAGGTGCCAAGTACCAGCAACAACTCTTCTTTAATGTATTTGATGAAATTCCAGATGCTCATTTTATAATATTTCATAATTCCGCCCAGAATTATAAAGATGAACAGCCCCATGGTAAGGTATACCGTTCCCATCAGTTTCGCCAAGGGTACCAGCGTATGTAAACCGAATTTACCAATGGTATAGGCCATGCCACCAAAGGCACCCAACGGAGCCAGGTACATCACATATTTTAATCCTTTAAAAACGATTTTAGAAGCGTAACTTAAACCAGTTACGGCTTTTTCGCGGTGTTTGGAATAGTTTAAAATAATACCAACAATAATGGCTACCACCAATACCTGAATGGTGAGGTTACTCATAAAGAAGTTAATCCAGTCGAATCCTTTTGCCGGCGCATTGGTATATTTTGAAGCATTTTGAATCTGTAAGCCAGATTTATCAATGTTTCCGGGCCTGATTAAAATGGCCATTAAAATTCCAATCGCCAGAGAAATAGTAGATACCACTTCGAAATAAATGAGTGATTTTAAACCGATTCTACCCACCTTTTTCAAATCACCCATGCCACTAATGCCCAGCACAATGGTTAAAAAGATAATCGGGGCAATAAAGAGTTTAATGATATCGATAAAGGTTTTACCAATAATTTCCATCTTTACCGCCATTGCAGGCGCGTAACTCCCGAGCACCACACCGGCAATTATGGCGATGAGTACCCAAAAGGTAAGGTTAGATAAAATGCGAATCCCAAGGCTCCTGGAGCGTTTGGTTTGCTGATTTTCTGGTTGAGGAATTTCTTTAATTAACATGTTGCGCTGTTTTATTAATCTATATTGATATGGTACATGAGAACAAACATCATTTTCCTTTCAGAAACTTTGAGGTCGTTACCCTGAATCGTGTAAATAGGTCTGCTTTGTGCATTGAAAACGAATTTCGAAGCATGGTCTTTCAGCAATAAGCTTAAGCCAAAGTCGTAGGTAATCATGGGATCTGCCAAACGCTCGAATTTTGAATATTGAATAGCAATTGCCGGCATTAGCCTGGCTTTCTTTTTTTGCTGGTTGAAGTAAGGCAAAGTGAAACCTGTTTGAAAAAGTAGACTATTGCCCGTACCCACTACCAGATAGCTGTTTCCTGTGCCATTAAAGGAAGCCATATTTGCATCCAAACCATTCGCCGTATTGTTAATACCTAAATTACGAACGTAACCGGGGCCATAATCATGGTGGAAAACGGCTGCATAAACATTTAACGAAGTTCCTTTTTGCAGGTTAATCGGCGTATCGTAAAATAAATCGGCACTGTAAAGTTTCAAATCATTTAATACCGTATCTGCGCCGGCCAGGTGCCATAACAAGTCTTTCTGGAATTCTGCACCTACACCAAGGGCAAGTACTTTTTTCTTGCCCAGGTAACTTCCTGCGGAGGTTGGCCCAGCATTGCTTTCTTTTTCAAAGAACTCCCATTTCACGTAAGCAGACAGGTTTGGATTAACCGTTAAATTGTTAAATCCGGAAATGCCCTGAACAGGTTTCGTAGTTGATGGCACATAAGGTTTTGCCAGGATTACCCGATAATCTAACCTGCCTAATTGGCCCTTGGCAAATAAGTTTAGGTTTCTTAAAGTTAAGTCTGTTTTATTTACGTTTCCCAAATCAAGAAAGGGAACATCGTAGAGTAAGGTAGCTGTTGGCCCGGCAGCAAAACGGGTTAGCCCTTTCCAGTTGGAGCGCCCGGCACCAATGCTTAACTGATCGTTAAATTTGTATTCGCCAAAGGCATCGAGCAAATCAAAGGCACTTTCATTATCATTTAAGTAAGTTAGATTGGTGGTACCGCCCTGAAAAGTAAGCGTTAAATGATCGGTAGGCACAATTATCATTTTCATCCGCAGCCTGCGCAAAGAAAGATCCGCCACATTTTTTTTAAGGCTTTCATTTACCTTACTTCCGGGATTAAGTTGAGTATACCTTGCCCAAAACTGTCCGTAGCCAGAAAACTTAATGAAATGTGTTTTATCCTCATTAAGGTAGGCAACGAGTGGTTTATTTTGTTTTTTATCCTGAGCAGATGCAGAATTAATAAAAAGACAGCAAATTATTGCAGGGAAAAGGTATCGTAAAATACGTGGTAGAGTGATATTTATTTTAAGAAAAAACGATTGACTAGCCCTCATTGATTGTTGCCTATTAATTGAAATAGTAAATCCTATGTCTATATTTGGTTAATTCAGATACAAAAACAGATGTAGCTGTTTATTAAAGATGGGTATAAGTAGTGCGCAAAAATATTTATATCAGTAAACGACAGAAATTATAAACGAACTACACAAATAAGCCAATTAGCATGATCCTTTTGATCAATTTAGTCTTCCTGATTTTGGTGCTCCGGCTATCTTTTGATAAAAAAGTAATGGATTTTCTGTTAAACGGAAGGTGGCCAGGTGTAATCACTATGCAGCACATCTTATTCTGGATGGCTTTTTCAGGCGTTTGCAGCTACATTTATGTGAGCTTTTTTAACCTTACAGAAGCTGCATTAGCCATGTTGTTTATGCTGGCTATCAATGTTCCGGTCTATATCCTGTGTTTCAAAAAATTAGTTCCAGAGTTTTACCAGCTGGCCAGGTACGGTGAATATGTGCGTTACACAGCCTCCTTATTTGTAATTTCCTGTCTCATTAGAATCTTAGTAGAGCCAGAGCTTTTTGGTGCTTTCAAATTCACCGATGGTAAGTACCTGTTTATGGTTTATACCATGCAGGCAATGATTATTCTGGTTCCATCTATACAAGGAATTTCTAAATATAAACTTATCGCCGAACGGAAACTAGCTGCATTAACCTTACGGAAAAAAGAAGCAGATATGGAACTTCTAAAATCCAAAATCAACCCACATTTTCTGTTCAACACGCTTAACAATATCTATTCCCATAGTTATGCTACAGATGGTAGTTCTGCAGATTTAATTAAACAACTCAGTTTACTGATGCAATACACCACCTATGAAATAGAGAAAAAAACCATCCCAATTGAACGGGAACTACAAATGATTGCTGCACTTGGTAAGCTTTATCAGTTAAAAAGCAATAGGAAATTAAACCTGGTAATGAATTTTGAGGAGAGTGAACTCGCAGGCATTGTAGAAATTCCACCTACAATTTACCTCACCCTGTTCGAAAATGCGGTAAAGTACGCGGCATTCGGTAGAGATGAGCAGGCACAAGTTAGCTCTTCATTATTATTCACACCATCTACAGTGGAGTTTAATATCGAAAATTCTATATCTGAAAAAAAGATTACAGATGATGCCTCTACTTATCGTGGTGCCGGCCTTAAAGTATTAGAAATGATTTTAGACCAGGAATACGGAGAAAAATACGAAATGAAAACTGAACAGAACGATCATTCTTACGTTGCCAAACTCACCATTAAAATATGAAACCAATAAAGGCAATTTATGTTGATGATGAGGCTCCAGCGCTCGATCTGATTCGCAAATATTGTGACACGATTGATGATATCGAGCTTCTGGCCTGCTTCCAAAACCCAACTGAAGCGGTGATTTATGAGCGGATGGATGAAGTTGATCTACTTATTTTAGACATTGAGATGCCCGGCATTTCGGGTACAGAAATGGTTGAACTGGTGCCTAACGGAAAACTTTGCATCTTTATCACCGCAGATCCTACCCATGCAGCAAAGGCTTATGAACTCGATGTGATCGATTACCTGGTGAAGCCTGTTTTCCCTGAACGGTTTGTAAAAGCAGTTCAAAAAGCAGTAGATTATCTCAAGTTTACCGGCCTCGAGCAGGAAAATGAGTTTTTGGTATTTAAATCTGATTATATGGTGAATAAGATTCCAACCAAAGAGATCCTCTGGATTGAAGGCTTTGGAGAATACTTAAAAATCATCACCCGCTTTAAACAATATATGGTGCTGCAACGCTTATCTGATTTTATGGAGAAGAATGAAAAACTGGGTTTTGTTAGGATTCATAAATCTTATATCGTTCACTTGAAGCAAGTGAAATCACACAATTCGCAATTTGCCATTTTAGCAGATGATAAACAATTACCCATTGGCAGAAAATTTAAAGACTGTTTTAAGTAATCCTCAAATAGAGATCTCAAAGCCCTTTTTGCTTCATCCAATAATTGGTCAATCACTTTATTAAAATTGCTGTAACAAGTTCCCGTGCATGGCATCAAATGGATATATTCATCGAAATTTTATGACCAGAACCTACCTTACTTTGTTATGCCTTGCTGCCATGCCCTTTTTAGGATTAAGCCAGGAAAGGATTACACCTCAGAAAAACATTGTTGATAAAAAGTGGATTAAAAACCAAAATTACCAAATGGTATGGACAATGTTGAGAGATACCACAAGTATGAAAATAGGTATCGTAAATACTAAAATAGACGTTTTAGCAAATCAAATTCTGGTCATTACAGAGGTGAAAATGAACGCAAACCCCTCACCCTGGATAGATTCGACCACCGTAAACCGGGCTGACCTTTCACCAGTTTATCATGCTTCATATAATGCACAAAGGAACATGTCGATTCATTTTGGTAAAGAAATCACCGGCTTTTATCAGGATAAGGTAGGCAATAAAACCACAGCCATTGCTCAAAAGGTACCTGCTGGTTACTTCGACAGTAATTTTTACCCGATGCTGATTGACTGGCTTCCCTTAAAAACGGGTTACAAAGCAGACCTCGACATTTATGATTACAACCCCAAAGGAAAAATGGGTGTAATTAAAGCGCATATTTTAAGTGTAAGCGAAGGAATATACCACACGCAGAAACAGGGCGATCGGAAAGTTTGGATAGTAGAAGTGAGTGATGAAATTGGGACTAGCGCTGATAGCAAGAGCATTTACCAGATTGATCAACTCAACAGACGGCTTTATAAACAAAAAATCTTGGTCGGAAATCGAACGATGGAAATGACATTGATAGAAAATTAATTAAGTACCATCTGGCATTAATGTATCAAAAACTGAAAGAATATTGTCTGGAGCGGGTTCCGTTTGCGCATTCAGAACTGGAACTGATCGATCAATACTTTGAAGAAAAGGTCTTGAAGAAGAAAGACTTTTTGCATCAGGATGATAAGATCTGCAATTTTATTGCATTTATTGCATCTGGTTCGATCAGGCATTTCCATGTAAAAGAGGGTGTAGAAAAAACCTGCGACATTTCTTTTGACAGCGCTTGGGTAACAGATTTTCAAAGCTTTACTTATGACATCGTTGGCAAAATGAATCTGCAGGCCATGGAAGATTCTACCGTTTTATTAATTAAAAAACAAAATCTTTTTAAACTCTATCAGCAGTGCAGTAAATACGAAACCTTTGGTAGGTTAATGGCAGAACAAGTGGCGCAGCGGGCTACGGAAATTGCCATGTCGCTATCCTCAGAAAAACCAGAGGAACGTTTTCAAAATCTGCTCAAAAAACAACTCGATTTATTTCAAAGAGTTCCACAAAAATACATTGCCAATTTCCTGGGCATCAGTCCGGAAAGTTTAAGCCGGATCAGAAACAGAATTATTCAAAAAGAAAAGTCTTAACTTAAGTCATCGTTGCCCAAAGGATGTCAATGCATCTTTGTGTCTCATTCCAACAACAAAATGAAACACAAATTGATCACCTTAATCATTACAGCAATGACATTTACGCAAAACCTCCCGGCACAGCAACTTAGTTTTTCTAAAGTTAAAGCCTTCGAACATCAGTTAGATGATGTGATGGAAATTATTGACACCACGGAACTGAAAGTTAAATTAAAAGAAGTAGAACTTCAGTTTCAACAGGCACCCAACGAATTAAACCAGGTAAGGCTGGGACTAATCTACCATGAAACAGCATTGAATCTCACCTTCTTCTCCAAAACGGCATACAAGGGTTATGCCCAAAAAAGCTACGATCAGTTAAGCGAATTGTTTAACTCATCCACTACTAACCGGGAACTAATGCCTTATATCGCTTCTTACCGGGCTTCTGCCCTCGCCCTAATTGGCGCAGAGACCAAGAAGCTTAAATTATTGGGACAAGCTTTTACACTATTTAAAGAGGCGGTTGACCGATACGCGACAGTAAGTTACCTACCCGAGTTTTTAAGGGGCAGCGTTGCTGAGAACCTGCCATGGTTTTTTATGTCGAAAAGAAAATTTGCGGAAAGGGACTTTGAATCTATCATTACCAAACAAAACGAAGATGCAACCTATGCAAACTGGAAGGTAATGAGTTTTACTTATTGGGCCTGGGCAAAGCAACACCTCGGAAGAAAATACAGAACTACAGCTTTAGCTTATCTAAACCAGGCAATTGCATTAGACCCTAACTATAAAGCAGGGCGAAAACAAGCGGAATCCTTGAGGCTAAGATTTCTCAAATAACTTTCAAGGTTTTGATATCAAAAAATTACGCCAAATTATTCCGTGTAAGGTATAGTAATCCGAATGTATTGGTAGGTGCTAAATTAGCGTTTTAAAAAGAGAGTTGGATTATCCAATTATTAAAGAATACAATTAAGACTATTTAATACTAATAATTATGTAATTTTACGATTACGTTCATACCACGTCACAAATTGTATACTGACGTGGATTTGATACGGTAAAATTTGATAAACCAAACCAAAATGAAGAACAAAAGTCTATTTCTATGTGTAACCGTAGCCGCCTTACTATTCTCTACGCCCGGATGTAAAAAAACAACACAATCAAATTCGGAGTCCGAAAATGCGCTAAAAACTCCTGATGGCGGCTCCGTTAAGGGAACTGCAGTAACTGAAGCCATTTGTCCGTCTAAGGGCTGGGCATCACAAAACGGTGGCACATCCGGTGGTGGAGAAGTTACCCCTACTGTTGTTGCAAACTATAATGATTTAAAAGCCGCAATTCAAAATAGCAGCGTGAAGGTAATTCAGGTTAACGGAACCATTAATTTTCCGGCTTCAGGAAGAATTCCACTTCAGGATCAATCTGGGAAAACAATTTTCGGATCGCCGGGCGCGAAACTAGTGTCTACAGATCAAAGTAAAGACAATTCAGGTTTGCTTTATTTGAGAAGATGTAATAACATTATTATCAGAAATATCATTTTCGAAGGGCCTGGTGCATATGATACCGATGGGCAAGATAATGTTACCGTTGATGGTTGCAATAACCTATGGGTAGATCATTGTGAGTTCAGAGATGGTGTTGACGGGAATCTGGATTTTAGAAACACATCTGATTATGTAACCGTATCGCAATGCAAATTTACCTACTTAAAGGCACCTAAAGCAGGTGGACCCGGAGGAGCCGATGATCATAGATTCTCTGACCTGATAGGATCTGAGGATAAGTTTGTTGCAGATAGAGGGCATTACCGCATTACCTTTGTACGGTGTTGGTGGGCGCAGGGCTGTGTTGCCAGAATGCCACGGGTAAGATTTGGCAAAATTCATCTGCTCAATAATTTATTTAACAGTACAGTAAGTAAAAATTGTGTTCAGGCAGGTTTAGAAGCAAATATTCTGGTGGAAGCTAATTATTTCGAAAACGTAAAAAACCCAATTGACCTGTTGGAAAACAATTCGACATCAGTGGCGCTGGTAGGCAACCTGATGCCTGGTGTAACTGGCACCACTAGCGGTATCAATCCAAGCTTAGTATTTGTACCTCCTTATACCATTAGCAAAATTGATGCGGCGAGCGTAAAAGCTTCGGTAACGGGTTCAAATGGCGCCGGTGCAACGCTCGCTGGCAATAGCTGCTCTAACCTTTAGATCGAAAATTCAATCAATAGCTAAACAGTTGCTGGCCATTTAAGTAATCACAGGCAACCAATAAGCATTTAATTTTTTCCTAAGAAAGGACCAAATCGATTGATTTGGTCCTTTTTTTTTAACAAAATAGCGCCTCATTTAAATTGCCCCGCGATAACGCTTGCGCTGCT
This sequence comes from Pedobacter sp. CFBP9032, assembly GCF_034045265.1. NCBI lineage: Bacteria > Pseudomonadati > Bacteroidota > Sphingobacteriia > Sphingobacteriales > Sphingobacteriaceae > Pedobacter > Pedobacter sp. CFBP9032. The sequence continues at coordinate 177,963 of NZ_JAXCWE010000005.1, forward strand.
AAACTATTCATTTAATTATTACACAAAATTCGCAAACGATGAACGCAAATCCAGAAGATCAGAAGATTACCCCGGGAACGTTTGCGTAAATTTATCAAATAAAAAGACAACTTATAATTTATTATATGTAATTTTAAAAATACATCCATATAGTACTATCCGACTTCTCGAGAAAACAAGCGCTCCAACTTTCTTTTAACTTCTAACCAAATTAAATCAAAATGAGAAATTATTTCTTTATCTGCCTTATGGCTGCGGCCGTGGCATTTACAATTCCCGCGTGTAAAAAAAACCAAATTAATCAAGCAGATGATGCTGCAGCAATTACAGGCCAGGCACCAACTATGCCAACAGCTATTGTAGAAGCAGCGTGCCCATCAAAGGGCTGGGCATCTCAAAACGGTGGAACAACCGGAGGTGGAGATGTTGCAGCAACGGTAGTAACTACCTACGCCGCATTAAAATCTGCTATTCAGAATACTGGTGTTAAAGTGATCCAGGTAAATGGAACAATCACTATTCCTTCTGGAGGGAGAATCTCTTTTCAGGATCAAACTGGAAAAACGCTTTTTGGATCATCTGGTGCAAAAATTGTCTCGACTGATCAAAGTAAAGACAATTCAGGACTGATGTACATCAAGCGGTGCAACAACATTATTGTCAGAAACATTATTTTCGAAGGCCCTGGTGCTTATGATGTAGATGGCCAGGATAATGTTACGGTGGACGCCTGCAATAATGTATGGGTAGATCACTGTGAATTTAGAGATGGCGTTGATGGAAACTTCGACATTAAGAATACTTCAGATTTTGTAACGGTGTCCTACACGAAATTCGCCTATCAAAAATCACCTAAGCCAGATGGACCAGGCGGATCAGATGATCACCGCTTTTCGAACCTGATTGGATCCGGCGATAATGTTACACCTGATAGAGGACATTTCCGTATAACTTTTGTACGTTGCTGGTGGGCCCAGGGCTGTGTAGCCAGGATGCCAAGGGTGAGGTTTGGAAAAGTTCATATCGTTAACAATTTATTTAACAGTACCGCTAGCAAAAATTGTATACAGGCTGGTTTTGAATCTGACCTTCTAGTTGAGGCTAACGCTTTTGAAAATGTTAAAATCCCAATTGATCTGATGGAGAATAATGCCACGGCCGTTCAGGTGAAAAATAATCTTTTTACCTCCGTAACAGGAAATACCTCAGGAAATGGTGTTAACGCATTTACGCCACCTTACAGCCTTACTGTGCTTAACGCATCTAGTGTTAAAGCAACCGTAACGGCATCTAATGGTGCAGGCGCAACATTATCCGGGAATGTTTGTTCATCGTTGTAACCGCGATGAGCAATTCCCGGTATTTAAAACTTTAAATAAAACGATTAATTGTTGATCGAAGGAAGTCGGTTAGTGACTGATGACCTAAAACTACATGGAGCAGTAGCTTGTAGGTTATCAAAAAATTAGGGAAGCGCCTGAATCATTAAGAATCAGGCGCTTCCCTATTATGGAGTAAATTTTAGTTCTTCTTTTATTAATGAATGATTTTAAAAACCAGTTCTTTTAATAATTCACCATCGCTTACGTTTCCAGAGCTATCCAGGCCTTTACTTTTTAAATCGTATTCTCTCAGGATACTAATTACCTGAAAAACTTTTCCAGTATTGTAATTTCTTGCTGCCGTTTCATAATCCTTTATAAAAAACGGCGGAACACCTAATGCCGAAGCCGCATCTGCTTTATTCGGGATATAATGGTATTTAAGCAATTTGGTGAAATAGCCGCCAAGGTTAGCCAGAACCATTACCGTAGGATTGGCTTTGGGGTTACTGGCAAAGTAATTAATAATTTTATTGCACTTTAGCACATCTCGGATAGCCAGTGCCTTTTGCAACTCAAAAACATTATATTCTTTACTGATTCCAATATTTTTTTGTACCAAATCAGCGTTAATCATCACTTCCTTCGGAACATTTAACATCAGCTTTTCAATTTCATTGGCGATTTTAGAAAGATCAGTTCCTAAATATTCAGCCATTAAAGCAGATGCCTGCTGATCGATTTTATATCCTTTTTCCTTGATAAATTCTTCAATCCATGGCACCAGTTTATAGTCACGAACCGGATCAGACTGGAAAATTAATCCGGATTTATTAATTGCCTTATAGATTTTTTTTCGCTTATCGAAATTCGCGTATTTAAACGCCAACACGAGTATGGTGCTTGGCAAGGGTTTTTCAAAATAGTTCAGTACAAATTCTGCTTCTTTGCTACCTGCATCTTCTTTCCCCCACTTTAAATCTTGGGCCTCTTTTACAATCACCACCTGAAAATCAGACATCATCGGATAGCGTTTGGCCGCGCCTAGAACAGTCGCCATATCTGTATCTTTTCCATAAAGCACCGTCTGGTTAAATCCTTTTTCAGCAACGTTCAAGAGATTTTCTTCTATATAATCAGCAATCTGATCAATGTAATAGGCTTCTTCTCCATGCAACAAATACACGGGTTTAAATTTTCGGGCTTTTATATCTTTAATAATTTCGGCAGCAGTCATTAAGGGTAAAATTACAATTTAGCTTTTAGGATTTATTAAATGTTTATAAACAATATTAACTTTGAAGGCGATAGCAATTATTCGACTGTTTAATTGTTAGATCGTTCACTGGAAAATTCCAATCGTAAACTGCTAATTGATAAATGTTCAACCCTACCCCGCTCAACCTTCCGCCTTATCCTTTTAAAATTACCAGAAAAGATAATGTGGTTTTCATTTTCGATGAGCTGCGGAAAAAGCATTTAGTTTTGACCCCGGAGGAATGGGTTCGGCAGCATTTTATTCAAGATCTTATTGCAAGTAAGAAATTCCCTAAAACGTTGATTCAAATAGAAGGTGGACTGGTGTTGAATCAGTTACAAAAGCGAAGTGACATTTTAGTGTATAACACCGCTGGCGAAAAGTTAATGCTAATTGAATGTAAGGCACCGAAAGTAAAAATTACACCATCGGTTTTTGAGCAGGCATCACGATATAATTCCATTCATCAGGCCAAATGGATTGTATTAACCAATGGTTTACAGCATGTTTATGCCAAAATGGATTTAGAGAAAGGTAGTTTTGTCTTTATGCCAGAAATGCCAGATTATTTAGATTTGTGATTTGTTAAGGCTATTATTGGTCATGCATCAAGTCAGGAAGATGATAACTGGATTATATCTTTATTACTGGCTCGACGAAGCAGTTAAACACCATATTCCTTTTTCCAAACCTGCTTATCCCCGGAGTAAACTGCCTCATTACACATCGCTACACAAATTGAAGCCTGGGTTCCCGTTTTTACATTTGATGCCGGTAGCTTGCCCGAAATAATTGACTCATAAAATTCATCCAAAGCGTAATTTGTTCCGTCTAAAGTAGCTTTTGGTAAAATTGGAATTCCACCATCTGTATTTACTACAATTTTCGAAGCTCCGGTAACACCATCAACAATTCCCAATTCCTTTATAGTTTCTTGCTCAGGATAAAAAATACCCGTATTGGTAAGTAGCGAAACCGAACCTTTAGTTCCTTTTATCTTAAATAAATAACCATCATGTGCATTGCCGCAGGTTGCTCCGAAATTTCCAATCATGCCAGCCTGATCATACCGAAGCATGGCTTGAATGTTATCATAAGTCTCGCGACCATCTTTGAAAACATCAATTCCGCCAGTTCCGGTAATTTCGTCGGGTTGCGTTTCAAAAGCCCAATTGATGAAATCGATTTGGTGTGAAAGCAATTCTGCAGCCAATCCGCCAGAATATTCTTTATACATGCGCCAGTTTATTTGTCGCTCCAGCTTGGGGTCATTTACTTTTCTCCGCCAGTTCCCATTCCGATCCCAACGGCAATCAACCTGCGAAACTTTCCCCAGATAGCCGGTTTTGATCATATCTTTTACCCTAAAATAGAGTGGCGAATAACGGTACTGGTAGCCCACCTGGTAAACCTGCTTAGGGTATTTTAGCACCAGGTTTCTTAATTCTAAAGCCTGTGCAATGTTGTAAGTCATGGTTTTCTCTACATAAACATGCTTACCTGCAAGTACAGCATCTTTAGCGATTTGAAAATGTTCGCTAAGTGGCGTGGCAATAAAAACAGCATCGATATGACGATTGTCTAAAATCTGCTTATAGTTTTTGATGCCTATTGCGGTTGAGGGAACGAAGCGTTTTGTTTCTTCCAAACGAAAATCCAGCACATCGCAATAGGCCAAAATATTAAACTTTGCTGGCATCGACTTAATGACAGAGAGTACGCCTTTCCCCCGATCGCCGCAACCAATCATCGCTATATTGATCACTTGCTCCCGATTAAGCGTGAGGTTAGCCAACACTTGTTCTGAAGCTAAAATGCCCGTGCCAAACAAAGCGGTTTTTTTTAAAAATGAACGACGTTGCATTACAAAGTTTTGATTTTGATGGTTCTGAAATCTACCTTATTGCCATGATCCTGAATCAGAATATGACCTTTTGGCGCCTCACCGAAATTCTTCCAGTCTTTATATTTACTAATCGCCACTAGTTTCTTAAACTCCTCAGATCCACGAACGTACTCCAAAACTTTTACGCCATTTAAATAATGCTCCACTTTATTATTGGGATAAACCACTAAGCGGGCATTGTTCCAGGTACCTATTGGGCGCAAATATCTCGCTTCCTTTTTAGCGGTAATCAGATCATATAACGAAGCCAGTGTTCGGTTTCCATCTCTTCCCAATTTCGCATCCGGATGCAATTCATCATCCAAAACCTGGTATTCCAGGCCAATTGCAGAACCTGTATTTTTTTCGTTTAAGGTTACAAAATATTTTACGCCACTGTTTGCACCCGGTGTCAACTTAAATTCGAAGGATAGATCAAAAGCTGAATACTGTTCTTTGGTAACAATATCGCCACCATTGGTAGATTCTGACCCACCTGATGGTTCTACACTGATTACGCCATCAGCAATTTTCCAACCCTTTTCTGGAAATGCTGTTTTATAAGCGCCAACCCAACCATTGTTCGTTTTACCATCGAAAAGCAATTTATAGCCTTCCGATTTTTCATAAGCAGATAATGTGTTTGGAGTTAGATTAACTGTGTAAATACCTTTTGGAAACGCCTTTGATTTCAGACCAGCAGTTTCAATATTGATGTTTTTAAAATAAACTTTTTTCCCATCATTTTCTAAATTGTTACCGATGCTATGCACCTGCAAGCCAATAAATCCAGATTGATCCAGTGTATCAATCACATCAGAAACCGGACTTCCATTTACCCAGGTTTTAAGTTCATTTCCAATGCACTCAATTCTGTAATGATTAAATTCATTCTTTTTGTATAAGGATTTTGCCGTAGGATTCAACTCCAACGGGTAGAGCCATAATCTTCTTGCTTCATCGTAAATACCACCCGTCCATGATCTGGCCGTTGGATCGATCTCTACCTGTCTGCCAAAAACCAATCCTTTGCCCTTATTTCCTTCTGGTTTAATATGACTTCTGGTTTGGATCCCTGAATTGGTGTTTTCACCTTCTAATTTTACATCTAACTCTAGAATAAAATCACCATACTCTTTTTCAGTAATCAGGAATGAATTTGGTGTGTCTTTAGTCATAGTACCCACAATCATTCCGTCTTCAACTTTGTAAGGTGCCGCGCCTGCAACAGCTTTCCATCCGCTTAAGGTCTTTCCATCAAAAATGGGTTTTGCTTTTTGGGCAACTGCTGATAAACTGATCAGGGATAGGGCTAGAATACTGTATTTTTTAATTTTTAACATGATTGGATAATTATTATTTACCTCCTAAGACACCTAAGAACATCTTAGCATAGTGCTGATAACATAGTTTTGCTAAGGTGTCTTAGGTGGTGTAAAATTTAACATGATTGGATAATTATTATTTACCACCTAAGACACCTAAGAACATATTAGCACAGTGCTAATCAAATAGCTTTATAAAATGTCTTATGTGGTTGACAAATTAATATTTAAATACTTTTCCATTGGCGATTACTTCCTGTCTACCTTCATCAAAAGTAGATTTTGCTCCGGTACGAACCGCTGCATTTGTCATGATATTGGCTATTGAATGCGAATAGCCCGCTTCTACTGGTGCATTTGGTGTTTTACGACTCCGAACACATTCCATCCAATTCCTCATATGGCCAGAAGTTAATGAATCTCCGCCCATGTTCGCACCAGTTGCCGCCTTAATCACTGTTTTACTCAGGTCGAATTCTGGCAAAAGATTGGCCTTCATACCCATTGCGGTAGCTTCCTGCTGTTTTAATCCACCTTTGGGCGATACTTTATTGGTAATCAGATTTAATTCGCCACCATTAGAATAGTAAACTTCGCCAACATCACCCACGCTGTTTTGCATTCTGGAAGTGAAAGTTACCTGAAATCCATCTTCCGAATTTGGCTGACCGTAATCGAATACAGCAACCATTGAATCCCAGTTTCTGCGACCGTCTTTCCATGTATAAATCCCTCCATTGGCAACTACGCTTCGCGGATGTTTTAAATTGGTAAACCAATGAACAGTATCAATTTGATGCGACATCCACTGACCAGGCATACCGGAAGAATATGGCCAGAATAAACGGTATTCCAAATATTTTCTTGGATCGAAAGCTTCGGAAGGACGATTTAATAAAAATCTTTTCCAGTCGATATCTTCTTCTTTTAATTTTGCCACTAAATCAGGTCGGCGCCAACGGCCTGGTTGATTCACATTCCATACTAAATCTACTGCCGTGATGGGTCCGAATTTGCCATCCTGGATAAACTTTGCTGCATTTGCATAGTTTTCTCCGCTCCTGCGTTGCGAACCGATCTGAACGATCCGATCTGTTGCTTTCACGGCCTTCAAAGCAGCCTTTGCATCATCCATCGTTTCTGCAAAAGGTTTCTCCACATATGCATCACAGTTTGCTTTCACAGCTTCGATGGTATGTAAGGCATGTTGAAAGTCTGCAGTGCTGATGATCACAGCGTCCAGATCTTTCATAGCGTACAATTCATCATTATTTCTGCATGCCTTTATATCATGACCGAATTTCTCTTTCAAATGCGCAATTCCTAAATCTCGTCGATAGTTCCATAGATCTGAGAGACCAACCACATCAAAATTGAGTTCTTTATTGTGGTTAAGAAAACAAGGAAGTAAGGTATCTTTAAAACGGTCAGAAAAACCGACAATACCTACCCGAACCCGATCATTGGCACCGATAATACGCCCGTAACTTTTGGCGCTCATGCCCATTGTGCCTGCGTAAGTAGCTGCAGCAAAAATAGCTGATTGTTTAATAAATTTTCTCCTGGAATTTTCCATAAATAGTTTTGTAATTGACAGCAGTATAATATTAATCCGTATAAACGGCTTCAACTTGTTTGGTTAAAAACTGGTAGGATTCTGCAATTTGCACAGGTGTATAATTTGCGCCTGCTTATAAATATTGGTCCTCTGTATTTTGCTTCTTTTAAAGCGCGTAAGTAAGGTTTAAAATCGTCTCCTTTAATTCCAGGTAAAGTTCTGGTATCATGCTCGGCAATTTCACAATGGATTAATACGTCCGCTGCATCGATAATACTTTGAGGGGATTCATTTTCACGCCGCATATGAAAAATATCTGCGTTGAGCCCGAAGTTGGGATGATTTACTGCCCGTACAATTTCCGTAGCGGCTTTCACATTATTGATAAAATTAGTCTCCTGGCTTTGAAGGTTTTCGAGCGCTATCTTAATATGATGTTTCCCTGCAGACACAGCTAATTTTTTGCACAATTGAACAAAATTGACTTTCGCTTTCTGAAGATCATATCCCTCTGGAATTCTACGGGCCGTGCCGCTCCCCAAAACAATTACACTTACTTCCGCTTGTTCTGCTCTGGAAAATAAACCTTCAGCATAGGCCAGAACATCTTGTTCCACCACATCAGGACCAGCAATTTTCATTTCTCCCGGAAACATGACGTTGCACATATAAAGTTTGCCCTTAGCTTTTTTAATCAGTTCGAGATTTTGTTTAAACTTTTCTGCCGATAAGGACGGAGAAATCATTCGGCTAACAGATTCTCCAAAAATCTTAAACCCAGAAGCAAATACCAAACTATCTTTATCTATTGGCGCTACTATTCCCAAACGGAGGTAGGTCTTTTTTCCTAATTGAAAACTAAAAAGAAAAATGGAAAGTAAGAGCAGTACAATAGTAATTCTTGACTTCATTTTAAACTGGATTGTTTATTAAATTAATTCATAACAATACCTCATTGCAGTTTAAATGCAAATAGCAGGTTTATATTTGGTTAAAAGCTGAATTTTAATAATTCTAAAAATAGGGTTTTAAGTTTAGAGATTACAAGAAGGCTTGGTAACAATTTAGCAACTAAAAAACTGGTATTGGAAAAAATCTTTTCATAATGCTTTTCATTTAACTGAACATTAAGATATCAAGATTTTGCACCTTGTTTTTCTTATTGACTTAAAGTTTGTCAAAACAGGTGAAGTTATACCGCATCCTTCCTCATGAAACCTTTATTATTTAATCCCGCATTGATTTCGACTTTTATTAAAACACTAGAAGGAAAAATTGCCTTTGCAAACAGAACTTCGAATAACCGAGAGCATAAGATAATCCTTCATTAAGGTTTCCAGATCTGCAGGATGGTGAATAAATTTTAAATCCAATTACCTTAAAACGCAAAAAGCCCTTTAGAAAATCAATTCTAAAGGGCTATCTCAAACATATAGTAATTTATCCCAACATCATCAGGTTTTCTTCAATGATCTTGATTTTTGCTTCTGCATCTGCTTTTTTATTCCGCTCATTAGTAATAATTTCTGGTTTAGCATTCTGCACGAAACGCTCATTGCCCAGTTTAGCATCTACAGATTTTAAAAATCCCTGCAGGTAAACTAAATCAGCATTTAGGCGTGTACGTTCTGCATCGACATCAATATTTTCTGTTAGGGGAATAAAAAACTCATCTTTACCAGCCATAAAAGTAGTAGCACCTGGAATTTTATCATTCACAATTTCAGCTTCCGAAACATTAGCCAATTTGAAAACAATGTTCAACCATTTTTCATAATCAATGTCGGAGTTAACTTTCAAACTTAAAGGCAAAGCCTCTTTTGGTGAAATTTGTTTTTGATTCCGAACATTTCTGATTTCTGCAATCACTGTTTTAACCACTTCAGCATCTTTCAATAGCTTTTCATCAACTGAACCACCTTTAGGAAATTCTGCAACAATACAACAATCCATCTCCCCACGTGCTGCAAACAAATCATCATGCCATAGCTCTTCTGTTAAGAATGGCATATTTGGGTGTAATAATTTGATGATATTTTCGAAAAACCCGATAGTAGCTTTATAACTTTCTGCATCAATTGGTTGCTGATAAGCAGGTTTAACCATCTCCAGGTACCAGGCGCAGAAATCATCCCACACAAGTTTGTAGGTAATCATCAAGGCTTCCGATAGGCGGTATTGCTTAAAATTATCCTCAATTTCTACTAAGGCTTCGTTAAATCGGTTTTCGAACCAGGAAATTGCTTGTGTATTTGGATTTGCTAATTGATGATCAACTTCCCAGCCTTTTACCAAACGAAAAGCATTCCATATTTTCGAAGCAAAATTACGCCCTTGCTCGCAGTAACTTTCATCAAACATCAAATCGTTACCCGCCGGAGATGACATTAACATCCCCACGCGAACAGCATCAGCGCCATATTTTTCGATCAATCCAATCGGATCAGGTGAGTTACCTAAAGATTTAGACATTTTACGTCCTAACTTATCGCGAACAATACCAGTTAAATAAACATTCGTAAATGGCTTTTTGCCCATAAACTCATGCCCGGCCATGATCATGCGTGCTACCCAAAAGAATAAAATCTCTGGTGCGGTTACTAGATCATTTGTTGGATAATAATAGTTGATGTCTTTATTTTCTGGGTTTTTGAAACCATCAAAAACAGAAATCGGCCATAACCAAGAAGAAAACCAGGTATCCATCACATCTTCATCTTGCTTTACAAATGGCTCCAATTGGTGTTTAAATCCAGCTTTATCTGCTTCAAAACCACTTTCATCTAAATGTTTCTTTTTCCAGAATTCTTCAAGCGCTTCATCTTTGGTTTTTGCAACCACCCAGTTTCCCTTATCATCATACCAGGCTGGAATTTGCTGTCCCCACCAAAGCTGGCGGGAGATGTTCCAATCACGAACATTCTCCATCCAATGGCGATAGGTATTTTCGAATTTATTTGGAATCAGATTTACGTCTCCATTTAAAACATCATCTAAAGCAGGCTGAGCCATTTCCTTCATTTTTACGAACCATTGCATCGAAAGTTTCGGTTCAATAGCGGCATCAGTACGTTCAGAGAAACCAACCTGCGATTTATAGTCTTCCACTTTTTCTAAATGACCAGCTTCATCTAATAGTTTAGCAATTTTCTTACGGGCGACAAATCTGTCCTCACCAACTAAAATAACTGCCAGCTCATTTAATGTTCCATCATCGTTTAAAATATCGATAACTGGTAAATTATGTTTTACGCCCAACTCATAATCATTCAAATCATGCGCAGGTGTAACTTTTAAACAGCCTGTACCAAATTCAATATCAACATATTCGTCTTCAATTACTGGAATTTCGTGATTAACAAGTGGCACGAAAACCTTCTTCCCTTTTAAGTGTGTAAAGCGCTCATCGTTTGGATTGATACAAATTGCGGCATCAGCCATAATCGTTTCCGGCCGAGTAGTTGCTACCGTTAAGAATTCGGGTTCATCTTGATTTTCGCTACCCGACTCCTGAGACTGGCTACTCGATTCTTGAGACTTGCTACTCGATTCCTGAGACTTGCTACTTACTACTTGATACTTAATATAATATAGCTTTTGATTGACTTCCTTACGGATTACTTCTTCATCAGAAACCGCCGTCTTACCAGCCGGATCCCAGTTTACCATACGGATGCCGCGATAAATCCAACCTTTTTTATATAAATGAATAAATGAATCAATTACCGCAGCTGAAAGATCTTCTTCCATGGTGAAACGGGTACGGTCCCAATCGCAACTTGCACCCAGTTTTTTTAACTGCTCTAAAATAATCCCACCGTATTTTTCTTTCCACTCCCATGCATATTTCAAGAACTCTTCACGGGATAAGTCTTTTTTATCAATCCCTTGTTCTTTCAACATGGCCACAACTTTCGCCTCGGTGGCGATAGAGGCATGGTCAGTTCCCGGAACCCAGCAAGCATTTTTACCTTGCATACGGGCTTTACGAATCAAAACATCCTGAATGGTATTGTTCAACATGTGCCCCATATGCAATACTCCAGTAACATTTGGCGGAGGAATGACGATAGTATAAGGCTCACGCTCATCTGGTTCTGAGTGAAAAAACTTTTTCGATAGCCAGTAGCTATACCATTTGTCTTCTGTTTCTGCTGGATTGTACTTAGTGGAAATGCTCATGAAAAATTGTTATAAAAGCCCAAAAATAGCTAATTATGCGCAAAGCTGAAAGCTAAAAGCGCAAAGACTAAAGTAGCAAGTTAGCATGAACAGAAATAGAAAAATTTGCTCCATGGTGCAGAGCAAGGCAGTCTAAATACTTAGATCTCAATTAAAAGCAATTAAAGCATTTTATTGTTAAGTAAGTTCTGCTTTTCAATGCCACCTTTTTGTTAGGTCAGTCTTGAAACTGTTCGAAGAATCTTTAGCATTAAGCTAACTAATCCACATCTCCAAATACATCATCAAGTGCCAATTCAAACCCTGGCAAAACAGTAGAAGTAATTTTCTCACTTAAGCTAAATATTTTTGATGGCTGAAATTTACCATATTCATTCAGCGTATAAATCAAAATACTCTGATCACTTTGACTCACCACCCAATATTCTTTTACGCCAAATTCTTGGTAAATCTGGTATTTATGCAGGAGTTCTACTTTGGTATTTCCGGGAGATAAAATCTCTACAACCAAATCAGGTGCTCCAATACAGCCGCGATCATCTAATTTACTTTTATCGCAGACCACACAAATATCCGGTTGCAACACCGTATAGACATCGCGATCTTCCTTACTTTCCTTTGGAAAACGAACATCAAACGGAGCAGCATAAACTTTGCAAGATTTACCATCCAAAAATTTTATTAAAAATTTCAATAAATTAATAGAAATTTCCTGATGCACTCTGGATGGCGCCGGACTCATTTTAAAGATTTTGCCTTTAATCAGTTCCACACGATCGTCAAAAAGCCAATTCAGATAATTCGCATAACTGTAAGTTAACGATGCATCAATATCATTAAATTCCCAAACAGGTTCGTTAGATAAATCTGGATATGGAATTGGCTTATTCATAAATCAAATATACTAAAATAAATAGCATTAAAGATCTCTATCAGCTAAACGCAGGCGACTAAAATTTCATTTTCTGTATACGAACTGCATTTAAAATCGCAAGTAATGCGACACCAACATCGGCGAATACAGCTTCCCACATGGTAGCTAATCCACCAGCACCTAGAATCAATACCAAGGCCTTCACCGCAAAGGCCAGAACAATATTCTGAATAACCACTTTTTTAGTGGCTTTACCAATTCTGATTGCCGTAACAATTTTTGAAGGCTGGTCGGTTTGAATTACCACATCAGCAGTTTCGATAGCAGCATCACTACCCATTGCCCCCATTGCAATTCCTATATCACTGATGGCAAGAACAGGAGTATCGTTTATACCATCGCCCACAAAGGCAACAACTTTAGATTTATCACTTTTAATTTCTTCCAATCGGGCCACTTTATCTTCTGGAAGTAAATCACCAAAGAAAGAAGGAATACCCAACGTTTTAGCTACACTTTTAACAATGTTGGTTTTATCGCCACTTAACATCACCACTTGTTTAATCCCATTTGCATAGAGTTGTTTAATGGCATCCACCGCATCTTCTTTTATTTCATCCGAAATTAAAACATAGCCCACATATTTTCCATCCACCGCCAGGAACACGACTGTATCATCTGTTTCATTAATGCTTTCATCGAAATCAACATTAAACTTAGCCAGTAATCTGGCATTTCCAGCCAACAACTGCCTTCCATCCACGGTCCCTTTTAGACCCATGCCCGAAATTTCTTCTACATTTTCTGCCGCATGAACAACTTCCTTAAGAGTATATTTTACGATCGCTTTGGCTATAGGATGTGTAGATTTCGTTTCCAGGGCAATTAAAAGGCTTACAAACTCAGACTCATCTATATTACTATTTACTTTTTGAACCTTAAAAACGCCCTTTGTTAGCGTGCCGGTTTTATCCATTACCACGGTATTTAACTTTGTAATCAGATCTAAAAAATTCGATCCTTTAAAAAGTATGCCATGAGCTGAGGCGGCACCAATACCACCAAAATAACCAAGCGGAATAGAGATAACCAATGCACAAGGGCAGGAAATGACCAGAAAAACCAGCGCACGGTATAACCAGGTCTGAAACTGGTATTCACTTCCCAAAATTAAAATCGGAATAGTTACCAATGCGAGCGCGAGGAAGAAAACGATTGGCGTATAAACTTTTGCAAATTTGCGAATAAATAATTCCGTTTTTGCTTTTCTGGTGGTAGCATTCTGCACCATTTCCAGAATCCGCGAAAGCGCACTATCAGCAAATATTTTTGTTACTTTCATTTCTATCACCAGATCCACATTCAGCATTCCTGCCAACACGCTTTCACCCCTGTTAATAGTTCTCGGATTGCTTTCTCCGGTTAATGCAGCCGTATTAAAACTGCTTTTTGCTGATAGCATCTCACCATCCAGCGGAATCTTCTCTCCTGCTTTGATTTGTATCGTTTCACCAATTCCTACTTGTTCCGGACTAATATTTTCATATTTACCATTCCGTAAAACACTGGCTACGTCTGCCCGAACATCCAGTAAAGCAGAAATATTCTTTTTCGCCCGGTTAACAGCCGCCAGCTGAAACAATTCGCCAATGGTATAAAAAAGCATTACAGTAACACCTTCCGGGTATTCACCAATGGCAAAAGCGCCTATCGTGGCAATAGACATTAAAGAAAATTCGGTAAAAAAATCTCCTGATTTGAAGGTCTCCCAAACTTCTTTCAATACCGGAATACCAACTGGCAAATAGGCAACAATATACCAATAAGGCCGAATGATTTTAAAAACCTCTATTTTAAAAACATGATCGAATAAAATGCCAATAAGCAACATCCCCAAAGTAAAAATGGCGGGCATATAAGTTTTAAATGACGACGGATCGCCACCATGATCGTGATCATGTTCATCGCCATCTTCATGTGTATGGCTATGTTGATGATTGGGGGTTGAATGTGCTTTACTACTACAGCAGCTATCATCTTGATTATGGGTATGGCTCATTATTTTTTCGCTAACATTCATTTGTTCTAACATACTTCCTGTTTAATCCACTAAATCAGCAAGTTCATGAGCGTTGCTTGGTTCGACTTATCGCACCTTACACAACAAATTTAGATAAAAAATTGCTTTATCCTGAATCATTATAGATAACGATATTTTTGACACTCACACAATAAATAATGTTAAAAAATGTTAATACTGTATTAAAGATTTAAATTATGAAATCTATTAAAATCTCATTTTCAGCATCAGAAATTATCAGGCGTTTAGGTTTAGCAAAAATCTACTACTGGTTTAACAAGTAATATTCTTAATATATTGTTTCAGTATTAATTTGTATTTCATAAATTTCGCATTAATAACTAACTTATTAAAACGAATGAAGTACAAAAGTTCCAAAAGATATTTTGCAGCACTTGCTATAGTTGCTGCTGGCTTTTCTGCCAATGCACAAACCGCAAGGAAATATATTGACCCGGCAAACATGGATTTATCCGTTAAACCGGGTGATGATTTTTACACCTATGCCAGTGGCACCTGGATTAAAAACAATCCTGTTCCGGCTAAAGAAACCCGATGGGGTTCTTTTAACGAGCTTCGCGATTTTAACATCAATGCCGTAAAAACATTAGTAGAAGATGCAGCAGCTGATAAATCTGCACCTGCAGGTTCTGTAAAAAGACGTGTTGGTGATTTTTTCGCTGCAGCAATGGATACCGTAGCGATCGAAAAATTAGGCTACACGCCAATTAAAGCCGATTTAGAAAAAATAAATCAAATTAAAGATTTGCAAGGCGTTTTGGATAATGTCGCGTATATGCGCGTTAGCGGAATCGGAAGCCCGATGTTTGGCATCGGCGTGGGTCAGGATCGTAAAAATGTAAATAAATACATGGTTAACATTGGTCAGGGCGGTACTACATTACCTGATCGTGATTATTATTTAAAAGATGATGCCCGCAGTGTTAAAATCCGCGAAGCATACAATACTTACATGACTACCCTGTTTACCTTAACAGGAAGTAATGCTGAAGCTGCAAAACAGAAAGCCGCAACGGTTTTTAAAATAGAGAAACAATTTGCTGAAGCGCAAATGAGCCGCTTGGAAATGCGCGATCCTTATGCAACGTACAACAAACTAACTGTTGCTGAATTAAGTAGCAAAACACCAGACATTAACTGGGCAACTTATTTAACAAAGTTCAAAATTAAGGGACAAGATACCTTATTGGTTTCTTCACCAAAATTTATGACAAGCTTAGATGGGATGTTAAAATCTGTTTCTTTAGCTGATTGGAAAACCTACCTGGAATGGAATGTTTTAAAAGGTTCTGCCGGCAGTTTAAGTTCTCCATTTGTTAAAGCAAACTTTGCCTTTACACAAGCACAAACCGGACAAAAAGTTCAAACGCCACGTTGGCAACGTATGTCATCATTGACTGATGGCACCATCGGCGAATTATTGGGTCAGTTATACGTAGCTAAATATTTCAAGCCTGAGGCAAAAGCCCGTATGGATGCCATGATTGTAAACCTGCGTAAAGCATTTGAAATCAGAATTAAAGGTCTAGAATGGATGAGCGCTGAAACCAAAACAAAAGCACTAGAAAAGCTTGCTGCATTTGAACCAAAAGTTGGTTACACCACTAAATGGGAAACTTATAACGGATTAAACATCAATAGGGCTACCTACTTTCAAAACTTACGTAACGCAAGTATTTGGGGTTACAATGAAAATGTAAATAGGTTGGGTAAACCAGTGGATCGCACCAAGTTTGGCATGACGCCTCCAACGGTAAATGCTTCTTATAGCCCTACCATGAATTCAATTACTTTCCCGGCCGGAATTTTACAGTTCCCGTTCTTTGATCCAAATGCTGATGATGCTTTAAATTATGGCGGAATTGGTGCTGTAATTGGCCATGAAATGAGCCACGGTTTTGATGATAGTGGAAGCCAGTACGATGCAAAAGGAAATTTAAAAAACTGGTGGACAGCAGAAGATAAAGCTAAATTTGAT
Source organism: Pedobacter sp. CFBP9032 (assembly GCF_034045265.1). Taxonomy (NCBI): domain Bacteria; kingdom Pseudomonadati; phylum Bacteroidota; class Sphingobacteriia; order Sphingobacteriales; family Sphingobacteriaceae; genus Pedobacter; species Pedobacter sp. CFBP9032. The sequence continues at coordinate 194,446 of NZ_JAXCWE010000005.1, forward strand.
GCCAAAACAAAAGCTTTAGGCGAGCAATTTGATGCTTACACTGTTTTAGATACCGTTCATGTGATCGGTAAATTAACAATGGGCGAAAACATTGGCGATTTAGGTGGTTTAAATGCGGCTTACACCGCTTTCAAAATGACAAAACAAGGTCAAGGCAATGAGAAAATTGATGGTTTTACACCCGATCAACGTTTCTTCTTAGCCTGGGCACAGGTTTGGAGAGGTAACATTTTACCAGAAAGCGCAGCGCAGTTAATTAAAACAGACCCGCACTCACCTGGTCCGTACCGTACCATTGGTGCGCCAGTAAATATGGATGCCTGGTACACAGCTTTCGACGTAAAACCTGGAGATAAATTATACAAAAAACCGGAAGATAGAATTAGAATGTGGTAAATTAAGGTGGAAGGTTGAGAGGCTAAAAATATAGGCTATTTCTCATTCCACTTAAAAATTCTACTACCAATATTTAAATATTTTCGCAAACGCTCCCGCTTAAACGGGGGCGTTTTGTTTGCTATTTACTTTTTACCTTATAAATTGTATCGTTCTAATAAAAATCCTTGATAATCATTATATCTTTGATAAATAAATGCATTCATCACCTGCCATGAAAGTTACCTTCAAATTAGCTTCAATAATTGCTTTAACCCTGTTTTCATTTAGTGTTTCAGCTCAAAATAAATTAATCAGTTTAGCCAAATTAATTAATAAAACCGATCCTGCATGGCCGCTGGTTAAAAAGTGGATCGATTCAGCAAAAAACAAAGTAGAAGTCTTACCCGTTGATTCTGCCAAAGCTAAAGAAGTGCTTTACAATTCACAAATGACTACCTATGCCACACTTGGCTCGGTCATTTATAATACTGGCGGCATTATGGTAGATAATGGCTGGATCAGAATTTTAGGTTCTGGAAGTGACAAAATGACCCGTAACATTGCAGATTGGAACAAAGGCAAAACCATCAAAGAATATGGGGATAATATTCCATACCTATTAATTGCCGATGATGCCATCGGTGGCTTCTTCGCTATTAATTATGGCGGCTTAGGTCCGGATGTTAAAAATGTATATTACTTAGAACCAAACACCCTTACCTGGCAACCGCTTGGGGCTGGTTATGGTGAATTCCTGATCTTTTGTTTTGATAGCGATCTTTCTAAATTTTACAAAGGTTTACGCTGGAGTAGCTGGGATCAGTTCATTGCCAATTTAGATGGAACAAAAACTTATAGCTTCAGGCCTTATTTATGGGAAAAAGATACAGACATCGAAAAATGTTCAAGAAAACTCGTAGGCATAGAAGAGATGTATAATTTCAACATCATGAAATCAAAAGAATTAAACGCTGATAAAGGAATTAAAAAAGACGACACTAAACATTAATTCTGTTTAATAAAATGTTAAGTGGCCCGGAACAGATAGATCAAATAAAAAACACCAGAATTTTTATTTTAGATTTGGTAAAGGATTTAAGTATTGAACAACTTAATAAAATCCCCGATGGTTTTAACAACAATATCATATGGAATATTGCACATCTAACCGCAGCACAACAAAATCTTTGTTATACAAGATCTAAATTATCACCCACTGTAAAAGATAAATACCTCTTCCCTTTTTTAAGCGGAACAAAACCTGATGCCATTATTAACGAGCTAGAAATCAAAAATATTTATTCAATCTTTCTATCCAGCATTGATCAGTTTAAAATAGATTATGCTAACCAGCTGTTTTTAAAGTTTGATCAATGGGATAAACGTTATGGAATGAAATTAAAAACCATTGAAGACGCCATAAACTTTATTCCTTTCCATGAAGGCATGCATATTGGTTATATCATGGCGCTTAAAAAATTGGTATAAATTAAATATATTTTGCCTGTGTTTTTTTTGGAAGCTTAGCCACAACCAGTGCACGCGAATCAGCAACTCTTGATTTTAGCTCCTGATCATTTAATACATCAAGATGTTCTACCCCAATCCATTGGCGTTTTGCTAAATGATAAGCCTGTGCAATTCCGTTTCTTGCCGTTAAAGAATCAAAATCATCAGGATTACATTTTATAGAAAATCGAGTCCCCTCATCTATAGCGATAATGACATATATCTTTTCTTCAATCATGAAACATAAATAACCCCATTTCATCCCCTCAGTAGTTCCCGGCAGATTTAAACAATATTCTCTGAAAGATTCAATATCCATTTTTTCGTTAGCTTTAGTCTTTAGTCTTTAGTCTTTAGTCTTTAGTCTTTAGTCTTTAGTCTTTAGAGTAAACAGAATCTGCTTAAATCAGGTTTGACCTTACTTAAGTCTTTTTCAAAACGAAAGTAATAAATTACACCATCATCTTAAAATCTAGAGGCCACCCAAATCACCCTTTATTCCTTTGCCCTTAAAATACCTCATCTCTGTAAATCCTGTCCTATCTTACTTATCTTTACCGCTCATTCTGAAATTCTTTAATCCTGTAAATCCTGGCTATGAATATTATCACCCCAACTGCCGATGGCTCCAATACACTTTATAACGAAACCATTGGCGAACATTACCATAGCAAACATGGTGCTTTGCAAGAAAGCAAACATGTCTTCATCGATGCAGGATTAAAGTATGCTACAGCCGAAAAATCAGAGATTTCCATTCTGGAAGTCGGCTTTGGAACCGGATTAAACTTTATACTAAGCTTCGAGTATAGTGTTCAAAACAACATTCACCTGGATTACACCAGTATTGAGGCCTTTCCATTAACTACAGAAGTAATTTACGAAACCGGCTATTCAGCTTATGTTTCTTTACAAACCTGGGATAATTTCATCTCCAATTATAATGAGGCTTTAAAAGGAGAACAAACACTATCATCGCAATGCAAGCTCGAAATTCCACATACAACGCTTGCAGATTTCAATACTGCAAAGAAATTCGATATAATCTATTATGATGCTTTTTCCGTTCAGCACCAGCCAGAAATGTGGAGCAACGAAATCATCGCCCATGCTTGTAGTTTTCTTAAACCCGGAGGAACCTTCGTCACCTATGCAATTACCGGAAATTTAAAACGAGCAGTTAAAGCCTGTGGTTTAACAATTGAAAAACTTCCTGGCGCACCAGGCAAGCGGGAAATGCTCAGGGCAACAAAAATGTAAAAACATAGTCTGCTAATGATATCCTGCTAAAACTGACAGAAAGGAGACCACCTGCGAAAACCACAGTTCCGTTCATTTGTTTAACTATATATTAAATTGTAGATCATGGAAAAAAGAATATTAGGTAAAACAGATTTAAATATTGCACCCATTGTATTTGGAGGAAATGTTTTCGGCTGGACCATTGATGAAAAAAAATCATTTGAAATCTTAGATCAGTTTGTTGATAACGGATTTAATTTTATTGATACAGCAGATGTGTACTCCCGTTGGGTAGAAGGCAATAAGGGAGGCGAATCAGAAACCATTATCGGCAACTGGCTGAAAAAACATAATAAGCGCCATGATGTGGTTATTGCCACCAAAGTCGGTTCTGATATGGGCTCGGGCAAATCGCTCAAGAAAGATTATATCATTAATCAGGTTGAACATTCACTTTCCCGTTTGCAAACAGATTATATTGACTTATACTTTTCTCATTTTGATGATGAGACAACGCCTGTTGAAGAAACATTAAGTGCTTATGAAACCTTAATCAGAGCCGGAAAGGTACGTTGGATTGGCGCTTCGAACTTTTCAGCCGCCAGACTCAAAGAATCTCTACTGTTTTCTGCACAACATAATTTACCCCGTTACGAAGTTTATCAACCTGGCTACAATTTGTTTGATAGAGAAGAATTTGAGCGTGAGCATGAAAAGATTTGTCTCGAAAACGATTTGGGAGTAGTCACTTATTATTCTTTAGCGAGTGGCTTCTTAACAGGAAAGTACCGAAGCGAAGATGATTTAAATAAGAGTAAGCGTGGAGGTGGCGTAAAAAAATTCTTAAACGAAAGAGGTTTCAGAATTCTTGATGCTTTAGATCAGGTTGCAGATAAACATCAGGTAGAACAGGCCTCAGTTGCTCTGGCCTGGCTAATCTATCATCCTTCCATTACTGCACCTATAGCCAGCGTAACTGATTTAAGTCAATTAAAATCTTTTACGGAGGCTGCTAATTTAAAATTAACACCAGAAGATATTTCACTTCTAGATAAAGCAAGTATCTATTAAGAAAATCAACTATATTTAAATGCCCGATTAATCAAACCATTAATCGGGCATTTTGTATTAATGTGGATTTAAAACTATCATGAGAGAAAAATTAACGTTCTTGCCTAAACTGGCTCTTATTCTTTTTTGCCTAATCAGTTTAACCTACATCGCCATATTAGGTCAATCACTTTTGGCACCACTTCTTTTTTCTTTTCTCATGGCCATATTATTACTTCCCGTAGGAAATTTTTTAGAACAAAAATTCAGATTAAAAAGAAGCCTGGCAACAATCTTTGCCGTCATCCTAATGATTGCGATGATAGGTGGAATTATGTATTTTTTCGGGAATCAATTAAGTGATTTATGGGCAGACTGGCCGTTACTAAAGCAAAAAGCCAACATTTCTTTTCATGAATTGCAACACTGGATCTCAATCACATTCCATGTAAACACCGAAAAACAGCTAACATACCTAAATGATAGCACAGAAAAAGCATTGGCAACAAGTGCTACCATTGTGGCTACAACCCTCGCTACCCTATCTTCTACCCTCCTCTTTTTAGGATTTACTTTATTATTCACCTTCTTCATCCTGAATTATCGCAGGGTATTATTTACATTCTTAACCGCGGTATTTAAAGAAGAACACAAAGAAAAAGTAATTGAAATTGTAAGCCAGATTCAATATATCATTAAAAAATACATTATCGGTTTGTTTTTGCAAATGCTTATTGTTACCATTTTAATGATTGCCATATTAAGCATTTTAGGGGTTAAGTATGCAGTTCTCTTAGGTTTGGTAGCAGGTATTTTCAACGTGGTTCCTTATCTTGGCATCTTTTTCGCCTTGTTGGTTAGTTGTTTAATTACCTTTGCAACTGCTGGCGCAGGAAAAGTACTGCTTGTTCTGATTACATTTATTGGTGTACATGCTATTGATGGAAATATTCTAATGCCACTGGTAGTAGGCTCTAAGGTAAAAATAAACGCACTTTTTGCCTTCCTGGGGATTATTGTAGGTGAGATGGTATGGGGAATTTCCGGCATGTTCTTGTGTATTCCTTACCTGGCCATGCTGAAAATTATTTTTGACCGGATAGATAACCTTAAACCATGGGGAATTCTAATGGGCGAAGAGCATAAACCAGCGAAGAAAAAGCGGGTTTACCAGATCACTAAAAAAATAAAATTAGAAGAAAAAGACTAGTCAATACCTAATAGCGAATACACTTACCCATGAAACCATTATTTATTTTAATTATTGTTTACGTAGCCATCCTTGCATTTGGAAGCCATACCAATTTTGATAAAGGAAATATTTTTGCCGGAAATATAGCCATGGCGGTGATGCTGCTTTTTACGGCCATCGGCCATTTTAAGTTTAAAACCTCTATGGCCGCTATGATTCCGCTTTTTATCCCCAAAAAAGTAGAAATTGTGATTATCACTGGTATTTTAGAAATTCTTTTCGCTATTGGCTTAGGAATTGAAGTTACCCGTTATTACACCGGAATAGCACTGATTGTATTCTTACTGGCTATTCTACCCGCCAATATCTATGCAGCCAAAAACAAAATAAATTACGAAAATTTATTCAAGGCCGGGCCTGGAGTTAAATATTTATGGTTCAGAATTCCTTTTCAATTTTTCTTAATCGCCTGGGTTTGGTATTTTAGCGTTCGATAAAACACACAACATGCCCAACAACACGATTCCTGTTACTGCAAATAACCCTGCTGATGCTTTCAACAGACTTTTAACCGTACTCGATACCCTTCGTACCCAATGCCCATGGGATAAGAAACAAACCATGGAAACCTTGCGTCATTTAACCATCGAGGAAACTTATGAGTTAAGTGATGCCATTTTAGAGGGTGATTTGAACGAAATTAAAAAAGAACTGGGCGATGTGATGATGCACCTGGTCTTCTATTCCAGAATTGCTTCCGAAACCAATGATTTCAATATCGTTGATGTTTTGAACGGTGTATGCGATAAATTGGTGAATCGTCATCCGCATATCTACGGCGATGTTGAGGTAGAAAATGAAGAAGATGTAAAGCGAAATTGGGAACAGATTAAGCTTAAAGAGGGAAATAAATCAGTTTTAGCTGGTGTTCCAACTTCTCTACCTGCATTAGTGAAAGCATCTAGAATACAGGAAAAGGCCCGTGGCGTGGGGTTCGATTGGGAAGATAAAAACCAGGTTTGGGAGAAAGTAGAAGAAGAATTACAAGAATTTAAGGCAGAATTTAACGTAGCTGACAATATCGCTATTGATGTAGAAAAAGCAGAATCCGAGTTTGGCGATGTTCTTTTTTCACTGATTAATTATGCCCGCTTTATCAATATCAACCCGGAAAACGCATTGGAAAAAACGAATAAAAAATTTATCAAGCGTTTTCAGTACCTGGAGAACAAAGCCAAAGATAATGGCAAAGCATTAGCTGATATGACACTTGCAGAAATGGATATTTATTGGAATGAGGCAAAGAAATTGTAAGCATGAATACAGCACCACAAGAATTTCAAAGCCCTAAAAATTTAGTCAACATTATTACGTTAAATGTCAGGGCTACCCGAACAGTTGGAGATGATGGTATTATTCCGTGGATCAATATTGGTCGTGGGAATGAAGAAATTCTTAATTTAATTGATGCAGAGGAAATTGTTATCCATGAAAATGAAATCACAGTTTTCATTGATTATCCTTTAGCTAATCCAGCATCATTTAATTTATTTTCGTCGATCGGCTTTTCTAGAAAGTTATTATTGATTGAAATCAGAGAGCAGTTTTTAATATTTTCAGAAACAGAATCATTAGACAGCTCAGCTATTGATTTAGTTGCTTTAGATGTATACAAAACCAACGCCGGAAAAATTGAAATCACATTGGATATTGACTTGTAATTTTTTAATAGTCAAATAAGCTAATCAAATATTAAATTCAAAAATTACTCCAAAAAAGAGTATAATCGCAAATTTAATATAAATTTTGCGATTGCATTCGCAAAATTTATATTAAATTTGCGATTATGATTTCCAGGGCAATATCAAATTCTATCGCAAAACACCTTAAAGACGAAAAAGCAATAATCCTTTTAGGTCCGAGGCAAGTTGGCAAAAGTACGTTGCTCCAGCAACTTTCATCAACATTTTCGAGTCCTGTTACCTGGTGGAATGGAGATGATGCAGACATCAGGGCTATTTTAACCAACACAACCTCTACCGCCCTTCGTTCTTTGTTGGGAAAAACAAAAACATTGGTAATTGATGAGGCACAACGAATTGATAATATCGGGATATCCATCAAAGTAATTATCGACCAATTAAAAGATGTTAAGGTAATTGCTACAGGTTCTTCTGCTTTTGAATTGGCTAACCATATCAACGAGTCGCTAACCGGCAGAAAATGGGAATACAATTTATTTCCTTTCTCTTTTGGAGAAATGGTTAATGAACATGGATTACTTCAGGAAAAACGACTTTTAAACCACCGTTTAGTTTATGGCTATTACCCAGAAATTGTTAATAATCAAGGTGAAGAGGAAACTAGATTAAAGCAATTATCAGATAGTTATTTATATAAAGATATTTTAACCTGGGAAAAAATTCAGAAACCTGATAAAATGGAGAAATTGATTCAGGCGTTAGCTTTTCAGGTTGGAAATGAAGTTTCTTATCATGAACTGGGGCAACTCACAGGACTAGATAATCAAACCACAGAAAAATATATTGATTTGCTGGAAAAGGCATTTATTGTTTTTCGATTAGGTTCACTAAGCAGAAATTTGAGAAATGAATTAAAGAAAAGCAGGAAGATTTATTTCTATGACAACGGCATCAGAAATGCGGTAATCAATCAATTTAGTCCGGCAACCTTAAGACAAGATATTGGTGCGCTTTGGGAGAATTTTGTCATTAGTGAAAGGGTAAAGTTTCTTACTTACAACCAAATTAATTGCAATCAATATTTTTGGCGAACACATGCACAGCAAGAAATTGATTACATTGAAGAAAGGAATGGAATAATGAATGCTTATGAAGTGAAATGGAATCAAAAAACGAAGGCTAAATTTCCAAAAACATTTTTAGATGCTTATAAAAATGTAGAAACTAAAGTGATTACACCTGATAATTTACACGAGTTTCTGTCATGAGTAAAACACGCCATCAACATAATACCATTTCCCATCTTCCAATTTGAAATTAGATTTTTCATGTAATACTTCAGGCTGAAATTTCTGATTCAGATAAAACGCCTTAAACTCTACCTGATCTGTATGGGCTGATATAATTTCAAGCTTCAGCCACTTCGTATCTTTTGCACTTTTTAAATATGCATCTTTTGAGTTGCCTTTTCGTTTACTTATGTGCGTGGTTTGATACAGGTAATCAGCATCTGCCAGCACAAATGCCGAATAACGCGACCGCATTAAAGCTTCAGCAGTTGGAGCTGATTTCAGTGTTAAATGGTATGGCTGACAACAGTTCTCGTACTGCAAATTACTTCCACAAGGGCAATTAATATTATTCATTTTCAAATTTAACAGCAAAATCATCATTTATTGTTTCCGCCACTAAAATTTACGTAAAATTGCAGTTCGAAAAATGAGGTATTTCTTTCACATTGCCTATCAAGGTCAGTATTTTAGTGGTTGGCAAAAACAACCTGGCGTAAAAAGCGTTCAGGAAGTTATCGAGCAAACACTTTCTAAAATTTTTAAAACAACAATCGCTATCATAGGTTGCGGCCGAACTGATGCACATGTGCACGCCAGTCAGTTTTTCTTTCATGCAGATTTAGAAGAGGCATTTGATTTCGATTTAGTTTTTCGCCTTAATAAAGCCTTACCTTACAATATAGCTGTTTTTGACATTATTAAGATGGAGGGCAAACCGCACGCCCGTTTTGATGCCGTTCAGCGAAAATACGACTACTTTCTGCACACCTATAAAGATCCGTTTCTGAATACACAAAGTTCGCTTTACCAGGAAGCAAATCTTGATCTGTATAAAATGAAGGCGGCGGTTAACCTTTTAACAAAATATAATGATTACAGGGCCTTTTGTACCCATCCAAATAAGTACGACCATACTAAGTGTAATGTAATGGAGGCCGGTTTATTCGTGAATGCTAGAGGTGATAGATTCCGCTTTAATATTGCCAGTAACCGTTTTTTAGGTAAAATGATTCGAATAATTATGGGGCAACTTTTAAAAGTAGGCAAAAGCGAATTAAGCGTGGAGGAGTTTGAAAGTCATTTTATTGATTTGCAGATCGGTAATATTGTTTCACCAGCTCACCCAACAGGCTTATATTTATCTAAAGTAACTTACCCTTATTTAAACCTCGAACCACGAACGGAATTTTTAACTGCAAACCAGGGAACTGATTGGCTGGCGATTTGATAGCTAACCAGAATAATTAAATTTTTTCGGTTTTGTGATTCATTGATTTAAACTTCTCAAGCAGTTGCTGACTTTCAAAAATGCCTTGTTTTGCTATCCTAACTGCGGAAATATAATATAATCCATACAGCGTGATGGCTAGGGAGGTAAATAAATAGGAAGCATTCACTCCATCTAAATGGACTTTTAATGGCGTAGTTATAGATTGAAAGATTAACGTAAAGAACACACCCGTATAATTTATATAAGATCCTGAAATCTTACAAAGCATGTATTTCTTATAATTTGCAGTATTTAAACCTGAAGTTAGTGATGCAACGAATGCCATCATCATACTTAGTATCACAAACGTTAAAAATTTATCTTGATTACCAAAAAACTGCTGGATTTTGTACACCAAAAAACAGAAGAATAAAACTAATGCGATATACTTATAGTTCAAAAGGGATATAAATTCATTAAAGAATAGTTTTCTATACCTTCTAGTCATCCCCCCTATAATGGAAATTTCTATCTGTCTAAAGCCCTTTGGCCCAAAAGAAGCCTGCGTTTGATTTACAGCATCTTGAAAAGTTAAGCCCGGATTTTCAGTCATTCTTTCTTCTACTGCTGTAGCCACATGATCCAGAATTTCCATCTGTACATCGATATATTTAAATCCACTTTCCTCCAAATGAATTCTTAATTTCTCAATCTGTTGTTTAGTAAGCTGCATATCAAATATTTGGCTTTAAGTTTAACAATAGTTGTAGTTGAGTGATAAAATCTTTTGCCTCCTGAAGTTTACTAACCACCTTCTTTTCACCATCCTTCGATAAGGAATAATATTTACGCACACGGTTATCTACAACTTCTGTGGAGGTTTCCAATAGTCCATCCGCTTCAAGCTTATGCAAAGCAGGATAAAGCGCCCCCTCTTTCAATAACAATTCTCCCTGAGTAATAAATTTAACTTTTTGAGTAATTTCATACCCATACATTCGCTCATTTTCAGATAATAGATTCAAAATGATCGTTTGCAAAGTGCCTTTAAATAATTCATTATTGATTGCCATAATCAAATATAAAAATTTATATACATAATCTATCTATGTATATAAATATAATACTAAAAAACCCTCTCCAGGTTTTAAACTCGAAGAGGGTTTTATTTGCTTTCAGCTTTAGCTTATGCGCTTTCAGCTCCTATTAAGCATCAATCTTAGCATATTTTGCATTACGTTCGATGAATTCTCTACGTGGAGCAACCTCATCGCCCATTAACATAGAGAAGGTATGATCACATTCCGCAGCACTTTCAATGGTAGCTTGTAACAGCGTACGCGTAGCCGGATTTAATGTGGTATCCCAAAGTTGTTCGGCATTCATTTCTCCTAAACCTTTATAACGTTGAATGTGTACGCTATCCTCTTTACCATTACCTTTAATCCGTTGTACAGCCGCATCACGTTGTACATCATTCCAGCAGTACTCAAAATCTTTACCTTTTTTAACCTGGTAAAGTGGTGGCGATGCAATATAAACATAACCAGCCTCGATTAAAGCCCTCATATAACGGTAGAAGAAAGTTAAAATTAAGGTTGTAATGTGAGAACCATCAATATCCGCATCCGTCATAATAACGATTTTATGATAACGAAGTTTTGTCATATTTAAAGCTTTATCATCTTCAGGCGTACCAATGCTCACACCAATTGCCGTGAACATATTTTTAATCTCATCGTTCTCGTAAATCTTGTGCTCCATCGCTTTCTCCACATTCAGAATCTTACCCTTTAAAGGTAAAATAGCCTGAATATTTCTATCACGACCCTGTTTAGCAGTACCACCCGCCGAATCTCCCTCTACCAAATAAATTTCGCATTTTACAGGATCACTGTCAGAGCAATCGGCCAGTTTTCCTGGCAAACCAGAACCACCCATTACACTTTTACGTTGTACCATTTCACGGGCCTTACGTGCCGCAGCACGAGCCGTTGCCGCCAAAATTACTTTGTTAACAATCATTTTAGCTTCCTTCGGATTTTCTTCCAAGTAAGCACCCAATGCCTCGCCAACAGCAATATCTACTGCTCCCATCACCTCACTGTTACCCAGTTTAGTTTTAGTTTGTCCTTCAAATTGTGGCTCTTGTACTTTTACAGAAACTACGGCCGTTAAGCCTTCTCTAAAGTCATCACCAGTAATTTCCATCTTAAGGTTCTTTAACAAACCCGATTTATCTGCATAACTTTTTAAAGTACGCGTTAAACCCCTACGGAAACCAGCAATGTGTGTTCCGCCCTCATGTGTATTAATGTTATTTACATAAGAGTGAACATTTTCCGAATAGCTGTCATTGTATTGGAAAGCCAGTTCAACCGGAACACCATTTTTAATTCCATCAATATAAATTGGCTCTGGTAAAAAGGATGCTCTGGTTCCATCTAAAAAGGAAACGAATTCTTTTAAGCCACCTTCAGATTGAAAAACTTCAGATAAAAAGGTACCATCTTCTAAAGTCTCGCGCTCATCCGTTAAAGTTAATTTGATTCCTTTGTTTAAGAAAGCCAATTCACGTAAACGAGAAGCTAACGTATCGTACTTATATTCTGTTGTTTGTGTAAAAATTGAAGCATCCGGACTAAAAGTTACAATCGTACCCCTTTTATCAGTTGTACCAACTTCTTTAACATCATATTGCGGAACACCAATTTTGTATTCCTGCATCCAGATTTTACCTTCACGGTGTACTTCGGCCTTTAAATCAGTAGATAATGCGTTCACGCAACTTACCCCCACACCGTGCAAACCACCAGAAACTTTATAAGTATCCTTATCAAATTTACCACCCGCGTGTAGAACCGTCATTACGATTTCTAGTGCCGATTTATTTTCTTTTGTATTAATTCCGGTTGGAATACCACGACCGTTATCTTCAACCCGGATGGAGTTTCCTTCTAAAATCCTGACGTCGATTGTATCTGCATGACCGGCTAAAGCCTCATCAATAGAGTTATCCACAACCTCATAAACCAAATGATGCAAACCCTTTACACCAGTATCACCTATATACATCGAAGGGCGCTTACGCACCGCTTCCAAACCTTCTAAAACCTGTATATTATCTGCCGAATAATTTGACTTTAAATCTTGTTCTTCGCTCATATTTTAATAAAAACTATAAGTACCAAAAATACGCAAAATTTGGCATTTAAACTAATATGTGGATAAATGTACCGGGGGTATTAAAAAGGTTGTATGAACCCGTGTACCCCTCGCAAATCACAAAGATGGGCATCCTGGCTAATTATTTCTGCTGTTTCAACTGGAAAACATTTCCTTCCGGGTCTAAACCATCACATAACCAATAATCATATGCTTCAAAAGTTTTAACCTCCCTCATCTCTACACCCTGATCCACTAAATAAGTTTTCAGGGCATGTATATCCTGATCGATTTCAAAAACAATTTTAGCAATGCTTTCAACCTTAAATGCGCCTTTGCTTTTATCCAGATAACCTTCTCCAATTTGATGGAGACCAATTTTACAAGGCCCTGAAGAAAGAAGCGCCCAGGTGGATTCAAATTTTTCTACCACCTCAAAACCAAAAATGGTAGCATAAAAGGCCGTTAATTTTTCTACGTTTTGCACATAGAAAATGATGGTATCCAGATTGAATGTTGTTTTCATGTATTATATTCAGATTTATAGTGATAGGAATTCAGTAAAGCGTCCTGTTATGAGGGTTAGATTACCCACTTAGATTTGGAATAACTATGCAAATACAATACAAGTGATTATGCTAATTTTAATTAACGTTGAGCCCGGGTTGCTTTGTCAAAAGTGAAAACTAAACTTTTCTGATCGATTTTATTTAACGGAATTTCACTGGTTTTTATTCCCTGGCCCGTAGTGAAATAAACATCGGCTTTCACTTCCGATCCTTTATCTAATCCATCTTCAAATAAGGCAATTCCAAATAAGTTTGGATCTTTTTTGGATGTAGCGGTAATGCTAACCGTACCTAAATCATAGTTACCGTTATTTTTTAATGTGATTACCCCATTTTTATACGTGTAAGTTAATCCTTTTACAGTAGCCAGATAGGTTTTGTTTTTGCTAGTTACCGCTTGATAGGTTTGAGCCTGTGCAGAAATTCCCATACCTAGGATAATTAAGATTGGGGCGAATGCTTTCATCATTTTTTTTTAAAAGTAAAGCTAAGAATATATCTATAAATCAAAATGCGCCAGTATTAAAAATCTTTCTTTTTAACTCACTTATCTATAGCAGTTAACAGGTTTTGGAAAACAAAACCAGCGTTTCAATTGAGTATTAGTCACGCTTTCCATTTCAAGGCCTGTGGAAAGAACTGGCGCTTTCCATTTCAATCGGGTTTAAAAGGCAAAACAAGTTGTACTTGGATAAGTTTAGCCGCCATGCAACCGTTAATTTCTGCAGCAAAAAGCTACTTAAACCTTATAAAACTAAACGATAGCATCAGCCCTTTCGGCCGATTAAAAGAGTAAAGTGATTTATTGAAGCAAACTTAAAAATGAAAAACTCAGCCTGCTTTCCAAACCGTGTTTAGCCATTAATCTAATTTGGCTTGCGTTAAGCGTAACTCTTAATTGCATTTAAAAACTAATTTCTATAAGTTTGTTAAAATTTATTAAACAATAATGGAAAGAAAAACCTTTAAAACCTTTGGTTTATTTGCTACAGCTGCTTTAATTACAGCATTTTCTGCATGCCAAAACAAAGACGCTAAAACCACTGAAACTAAAAAGACAGATAGCACAACTGCGGCAGTTTCTGTTAATGAAAAAATAGTATTTGTAAATCAAGATTCATTATTGAATAAATACGAGTATTACAAAGATTTGAGAACCAAATTCGAAACTAAAACTAAAAATGCGCAAGCAGATTTACAATCAAAACAACAAGCTTACCAACGCGAAGTAACTCAATATCAACAATCTGCAGGTACACTTTCTGCAGATCAACGCAAAACTACTGAAGAACGCTTAGGCAGAAAAGGTCAGGAATTACAAGCCTACCAACAAAATGCTGGCGGTGCTTTACAAAATGAACAGGCTGTAGAAACTGAGAAACTTTATGATAAAGTTGCTGGTTATTTAAAAACATATTCAAAAGAAAAAGGCTATAAAATGGTCTTAACTTTCTCTAAAGGTAATAGTGCCATTCTCTTTGCAGACGAAAGTTTAGACATAACTTCTGAAGTAATAAAAGGATTAAACGCAGAATACACAAAAAAATAGTTTTTAAAACAATCATTTTAGATGCCCCGATTTAATCGGGGCATTTTTTTTGCTTACTTTTTTCAATGGAGAACGAAAAACAACACGAAGAATTTATGAGGATGGCTATTTCGCTATCGATAAAGAATGTAAGCGAGAACGTAGGAGGTCCTTTTGGTGCCGTTGTAGTTAAAGATGGGAAGTTGGTGGCCGGTTCTGCAAACAAAGTTACCTCAACAAACGACCCAACCGCACATGCAGAAGTTTCAGCAATCCGTTTGGCATGTACCGAACTCAATACTTTCGACTTAACAGGTTGTGTAATTTACACCAGCTGCGAACCTTGCCCCATGTGTCTGGCTGCAATATACTGGGCAAGAATTGGTACAATCTATTATGCAAATACAAAAGTAGATGCCGAAAATATTGGTTTCAGTGATAAATTCATTTACGAGGAAATTGAAAAGCCAATGGAAAAACGCACTTTACCTGTGGTACAGATGCTGCGCAACGAAGCCATGGAAGCTTTTGATCTTTGGAAAACTTCTCCACTTAGGCTTGAATATTAAGATTGGATTGAAACAATTCGGGCCGACCAAACGTCTCAGTATAAACGAAGCGGAATGACTTACGAACAAAAAATCACCAATGAACTGGATTTCTGGAAGTTTAAAACTTTACAGAAATCTTCTCTTTTTAATAAGGTTACCGATAGCGTTCAAAAGAAAATTAATAGTTATATCCCCGATAAAATCCACAATGCGATCACAACAGCCATCAAGCAAATGGTTAAGGCGGTTTTATTTGGATCAA
The DNA here is from genome assembly GCF_034045265.1 of Pedobacter sp. CFBP9032. NCBI lineage: Bacteria > Pseudomonadati > Bacteroidota > Sphingobacteriia > Sphingobacteriales > Sphingobacteriaceae > Pedobacter > Pedobacter sp. CFBP9032. The sequence goes on from NZ_JAXCWE010000005.1 coordinate 210,097, forward strand.
CCTATACCACTTCGAAACCTGTTTTAGATTTAACATTGATGCACCGAGAAGCAGTGGTAAAACAGAAGATAGAAACTTATAAAAAAACCGGAGCTGCTGAAGGTGGAATTACAGGGGCAGGAGGATTTTTAATGAGCCTGGCCGATTTTCCACTATTGCTCGGCATCAAAATGAAAATGCTTTTTGATATTGCTGCAGTATACGGTTATGATGTGAAAGATTACCGCGAGCGATTATATATTCTTCATATCTTTCAATTGGCTTTCTCGAGCAAAGAAGAAAGTAGAAACGTTTATTTGAAAATGCAAAACTGGGACGAACTTGCCCATAAGTTACCTACCAACATCGATGAATTTGATTGGCTAACTTTTCAACAGCAATATCGCGACTATATCGACCTGGCTAAATTGGCACAAATGGTACCCTTTATTGGTGCAGCCGTTGGCGCCGTAGCAAACTATAAACTCATCGAAAAATTAGGAAAAACAGCCATGATGAGTTACCGAATGCGTTATTTTGGTCTTCAGTCTATAGTCTTAAGTCATGAGTCGCCTAACGACTTTAGGCTCACAGACTGATGATTATTTAATTATCATCCTCAAACATTCCGCCAATTAAATCATCGGTTTCTCTTCTATCTTTTTTAGTTGGTCGTCCTGTACCTCTGTCCCGTTTTAAATTTGGTGCATGGAAAGCAGATTTGAAAGCATGTGTTTCCTCTACAGGAGTTAAATCTTTATATTTTGTTAATGCCGTTGGCGAATCCGTTCTATTGTAAGAAAAATCCACCACTTCAATAATTTTCTTCTCTATCCCTTTAGATACCTGGAATACATCACCAATCTTTACAATTGCTGATGGTTTAATATTCTGTCCCTTTAACTTCACACGTCCAGCTTTGCACGCATCCGTTGCCAGGCTTCTGGTTTTAAACAACCTGATTGCCCACAGATATTTATCGATTCTAAGTTTTTCTGCCTCTGCCATTAGTGGTTTGTTAGTTGCTTGGTTTTCTAGTTGATTGGTAAAAACCATCAATTAAAATCCAAAACGCTCAAAATTTGAAAAACAAAGTTAAGCAACCCTAACCCAAAAAACCAACTACCTAAAAACTAATAAACCAAAAATTTTAAGTTATTTTGCGTAAAATTTAAAAACATCATGTATTCAGATTTAAAGAAATTAATTGAAGCCGCTTGGGAAGACAGAACCCTTTTAAAGTATAGCAACTATTGCGAAGCCATCGAAACCGTTATTCAAGGATTAGATAAAGGCGAAATACGCGTTGCTGAACCAGTTCTAAATTCATGGGGCATTAATGAGTGGGTAAAAAAAGCAGTGATTTTATATTTCCCGATTCGTGAGATGAAAGAAATTAAAAGCGGTCCTTTTGTTTACCACGATAAAATGGATTTAAAAACAGACTATAAAGCAACTGGTGTTCGTGTGGTGCCTATGGCAAGCGCACGTTACGGTGCCTATTTAGCAAAAGGTGTAATCATGATGCCATCTTACGTAAACATTGGAGCTTATGTAGATGAAGGTACCATGGTTGATACCTGGGCTACAGTTGGATCATGTGCGCAGATTGGAAAACGTGTTCACTTAAGCGGTGGCGTTGGCATTGGCGGAGTATTGGAACCAGTTCAGGCAGCTCCTGTAATTATCGAAGATGATGCATTTTTAGGTTCAAGAGCAATCGTTGTTGAAGGTGTAAAAGTAGAAAGAGAAGCTGTTTTAGGTGCTAACGTGGTATTAACTGCATCAACTAAAATTATTGATGTTACTGGCCCAACACCTATCGAATACAAAGGGATTGTTCCGGCCCGCTCCGTGGTAATTCCTGGTAGCTATACTAAAAAATACCCTGCAGGAGAATATCAGGTGCCTTGTGCATTAATTATCGGTAAACGTAAAGAGAGTACAGATAAGAAAACTTCACTTAACGATGCGTTGAGAGAAAATAATGTAGCTGTTTAAGCTGAAATTATAAAGGTGAAAGCTGAAAGCGAAAATAAAACACAAAAAGCCGAAAGTAACGAACTTGAGCAATCAAGCATTAGTCTTTCGGCTTTTAGCTTTCCACTTAAAATAGGTTTCGATGGCAAACGTGCTGCAAATAATTTAACTGGCCTAGGTAATTATAGCCGCTCTTTAATCGAATCCCTTGCCAATCAATATCCTGAAAATCAATATTTTGTTTATTCACCAAAGGTAAAAAGCCATAAACAAATTGATTCTTTTTTAGCGCAGGATAATATCACTTTGAAATTACCCAAAGAGGGTACTTTTCTGTGGAGGACTTTAAACATTCTAAAGGATTTAGGCGGAGATCACGTTCAGATTTTTCATGGATTAAGTCATGAAATTCCTTTCGCAATCCAGCATACCAAAATCAAATCCATAGTAACCATTCATGATTTAATATTTCTTCGCTTTCCGCACTACTACCAGTTTATCGATCGGAAACTCTACGAATGGAAAAGTAAATCAGCCTGCAAAAGAGCTGATAAAATCATTGCGATCAGCGAAAAAACCAAGGCAGATATTGTTGAATTCTATGGAACAGATCCAGACAAAATTGAAGTGATTTATCAAAGTTGTGATGACAGTTTCAAAGAACCATTGCCAGCGCAAAGCCTAAAACGTATCACACTTACCTATAAGCTTCCAGATCAATACATTTTAAATGTAGGTACAATCGAGCAGCGCAAAAACCTCAAACTAATTATCCAGGCACTTAAAAATGTAAACGATCAATACAAATTAGTTGTTATAGGTAAACAAACACCTTATTTTAAAGAAGTAGAAAGGGAAATAGAAAAGTTAGGACTCCGAAATCGTATCATCTTTCTCAAGAATATCCCTTTCGCAGATTTACCTGGCATCTATCAAATGGCCAGCCTCTTTGTTTATCCATCTTTTTATGAGGGTTTTGGAATCCCCATCATAGAAGCTTTATATTCAAAAGTACCGGTAATTGCAGCCACAGGTTCTTGCTTAGAAGAAGCAGGAGGACCCCATAGTATCTACATTAATCCTGATGATGTTACCGGATTAACCCACTGGATTAATTTGGTTTTAGAAAATGTCGGCTTGCAAAATGAGATGAAAGAAAAAGGGCTGGAATTTGTTCAAAAATTCAACAGCCCTCTCGTTACGCAGCAATTAATGAATTGCTATCAAAATTTGATCAGTTAACCGCTATTATTTTGCAGCTAACGCATTTGGCGGATATTGTGCTAAAATCTCTCTCACACCCGTGTAAAGGCGTTCTTCCCTTTTCTTCAGATTATCTAAGTTAAAGCCGCTTCCCCTGCCGTGCCAGAATAATTCTTTTTTAGCAGGATCAAGGAAATCAATGATAATTGTGCCTTCAATATATTGATTTACATAGTTGCCGCCCCCCCAGAAAGGAGAACCCCAACCGCCACGCCAGCCCCAGCCGCCGCCCCAACCCCAGCCACCGTAGTAACCAGGACCGTAGATGTCAGTTTTTTCTCTGGCAACAACGACTAAATTAACCAGCATATCTGGTTTTTCAGCTTTAGTAAAGCCCTTGGCATTCATTTCAGCTTCAACGGCTGCCACCAAACGTCTTTTGTCCAGATTATTTAATTTAACTCTAGCGATTCCTTTATCGTAAAAATTATAAGTTTTGTAACGATTAAAGTCTGCATTTTTATCGAAATCGGATGCCGTGCGGAGACTCGAACATCCTGCCAATGCGATTACAGTTGTAAGCAGCATCAATAAGTTTTTAACTGTTTTCATGTGTGTTGTTTTGTTTAAATAACCGATAATAAAAATAACAAAATTTAATCTGAAATTGTCTAATCAGATGTAATTTTTACAATCAAATTGTTTGGATAGAACGTGTTATGAAACAGAAAGTTTTATCGCAAATGTTAAATATTTTACGAATTGTGCATATTTAACATTTCAACTAAAAAATTACCTTTGTATATGCTCAAAGAGGAAATTAATAAAGCTTTAGAAGTACTGAAAGATGGCGGGGTAATTTTATATCCGACGGATACCATTTGGGGTTTAGGCTGTGATGCAACTAATGTAGAAGCGGTAGAAAAATTACTAAAAATTAAAAACCGTCCTGCTGAGAAAAGTTTAATTGTACTGCTAGATGTGGATAGTAAAATTCAAAGCTATATTAATGAGGTTCCCGAAGTGGCCTATGATCTTATTGAATATGCAGAAAATCCGCTAACTATTGTTTTTCCCGGGGCAAAAAACCTGGCGCCGAATGTAATTAACAGTGATGGAAGTGTGGGCATCAGGATTGTGAAGCATGATTTTTGTACACCACTTCTTCAACGCTTCCGTAAGCCAATCGTTTCTACCTCGGCCAATTTAAGTGGACAGCCTTCTCCAAAATTCTTTGATGATATTGATCCTGAAATTTTAGACTTAGTAGACCTTGTAGTTGATTTTGAACAAGAAAATCGCAGCATTAAAAAGCCATCTACCATTATGAAACTCTCTCCCGGTGGGCAGTTTGAGTTTATTCGCAAATAATCACCTGGCTAATCCGCTGCCTAATCAAACCAAAACCCTTTGCGCACCGAATGTTTTTAGTAATTTTGGCATTTATTGCCTTTATATATGGAATCTAATTTAAGTGATGGAAGTGTGAAGTCCTCTTTAACGGATTTAAGCGTCCATCTGAAAAATCCGATATTCAAAACACTTTCATCTGTAGCCGATCAGCTTAACATTGAAGCCTATGTTATTGGCGGTTTTGTTCGGGATATTTTCCTCAATCGCCCGTCAAAAGATATTGATGTGGTGGTAGTAGGTAGTGGAATAGCTTACGCAGAAGCGGTTGCTAAAAGACTAAATACCAAAGTTGCTGTTTTCAAAAATTTTGGCACCGCCAATATCAAGTTCCACGATTTAGAGGTAGAATTTGTTGGCGCCAGAAAAGAATCATACCGTTCAGAATCCCGCAAGCCGATTGTAGAAGACGGTACTTTAGAAGACGATCAGCTCCGCCGCGATTTTACCATTAATGCTTTGGCAATTAATCTTAATGCCGCTCATTTCGGCAAACTGTTGGATCCCTTTGATGGTCTGCTGGATTTAAAAAGCAAATTTATCCGCACCCCGCTAAATCCGGAAGTTACTTTTTCAGATGATCCTTTGAGAATGATGCGGGCGATTCGTTTTGCATCTCAGCTTAATTTTAAGATCGATCCGGCAGCGCTCCACGCCATTCAGACTCAGAAAGAAAGAATAAGTATTGTGTCTAAAGAGCGAATTACAGATGAAATGAATAAAATCATCTTGTCTGCCAAGCCATCTATTGGCTTTAAACACCTATTTGATACCGGTTTATTACAGATCATTTTCCCTCAAATGGCACAGCTTTACGGAGTAGAAATTATTAAGGGAAAAGGACATAAAGACAATTTTTACCATACTTTAGAAGTGTTAGATAACATTTGTGCCTACACTGATGATTTATGGTTACGTTGGGCAGCTATATTACACGATATTGCTAAACCTGCAACGAAGCGTTTTGAAGAAGGACATGGCTGGACATTTCACGGTCACGAAGATAAAGGCGCCAGAATGGTTCCGAAAATTTTCGCTCAGCTTAAATTACCTTTAAACGAAAAAATGAAGTACGTACAAAAACTTGTGCAACTTCATTTAAGGCCGATTGTATTGGCCCAGGAAGTAGTCACAGATTCTGCCGTACGAAGATTACTTTTTGATGCTGGTGAAGAAATTGATAGCTTAATGCTTTTATGCAATGCAGATGTTACAACAAAAAACGAATACAAAAAGACAAAATATAGAAACAACTTCGACCTGGTAAAACAGAAACTAAAAGATGTAGAAGAAAGGGATAAAATCCGTAATTGGCAGCCTCCAATTACGGGAAACGATATTATGGTTACTTTTGGCTTAGAAGCAGGAAAGGAAGTAGGCTTAATTAAAAACGCTATTCGCGAGGCTATCCTGGAAGGTGAAATTACTAACGACTACCAGGAGGCATTTGATTTTATGCTGAACCAGGCAAAACAAATGGGATTAAATCCTGTTCTTAAATAATTTAATTGACCAAATACCAATAGAAGGCGATTTTTGCGCCGCAAGATGTTTGTTGTTAATGTAAATTAACTTTATTTTTACGATTCCAAAATACAATAATGGCAATTTATAAATTCAGAATTACTTTCGAAGATTTTGATGATGTGGTGAGAGAGATCGACATTAAATCAAACCAAACATTTGAAGACCTGCATAAGGCTATTCATAAATCAACTGGCTATAACGCAGAAAAATCTTCTTCATTTTATGTGAGTACAGACAATTGGTTAAAGGGCGATGAAATTGCCTATCTGCCGAATGAAAGAAAAAAAGATCGCGTAGTATTAATGGAAAATTCTAAGTTGAGTGGTTTTATCGAAGATCCACATCAGAAGTTCTATTATATTTATAATTTCGATCGCCCTTTTGATTTCCATGTTGAATTGGTCAAAATTGTTTTAGATGCTGATCCAAGTATCGAATATCCCTTCCTGGCAAAAAGCTCCGGCGACGCCCCAAAGATTTTCGAAAAAAATGCGGTGACCACAGATGATGTCGAAAACGCTCCTGTAGCAGTTGGTGAATTCGACTTTTTAAATGAATTGAATTTTGTTCCAGAGGATACAGACGAAATCGAAGCCATGGGCGAGATGGGAATTAACGAAAAAGAGCGTGACGACGATGAAGAATCTGAAGATGATGAGTTCGGAGACGAATTTTCAGATAGCGACAATTACGATGAGAATCAAAAAGACGATTATTAGTCAACGTTAACTATATAAATGAAAGTCAGATGGAAACATCTGACTTTTTGCTTTAAACCAAACAACAATAATGGCGGTGTGGAAAGAAAAAACTTTAGTGTCGGTAGTTGGCCCAACGGCGATAGGCAAAACGGCCCTAGCCATCCAGCTGGCGCAATATTTTAATACTGAAATTATCTCGGCAGATTCCCGGCAGTTTTTTAAAGAGATGGAAATCGGTACGGCTAAGCCAAATATAAATGAACTTGCAGCAGCTAAACACCATTTTATAGATTCGCATTCTATTCAACAACTATTTAGTACCGGAGATTTTGAGGTAGAAGGATTAAAAAAACTTGAAGAAATCTTTGCCCATCATGACCTGGCCATTATGGTTGGTGGTTCAGGCCTATATGTAAATGCTTTGATCAATGGGCTTGATGAAATGCCAGAAATTGATCTTTCTATCCGAACACAATTGAATGAGCAGTTCAAAATAGAAGGCATTGCCCCTATCCAATCAAAACTGGCTGAAGTAGATCCCGAATATTTTTCAAAAGTTGATCAGCAGAATCCCCAAAGAATGATCCGGGGATTGGAAGTGTTTCTATCCACCGGACAAAAGCTTTCTTCTATGCTATCCGCTACCAAGAAAGAAAGACCTTTTAATATAGTCAAAATTGGCTTGAACACAGATAGGGCTATGCTCTACAACCGGATTAACAGCCGGGTAGACCAAATGATTAGCAGTGGACTAATTAAAGAAGTAGAATTACTTTCAGATTTCAGAACTTATAATGCTTTAAATACGGTGGGTTACAGTGAAATTTTCGAATATCTAGATGGAAAAATATCACTTGAAGATGCCATATCAAGCATTAAGCAAAATACCCGTCGCTTTGCCAAACGCCAACTTACCTGGTTTAGAAGAGATGAAGAAATCAATTGGTTTGAGCCAGATCAGGGCAATCAGGTTATTGATCATATCGAAATGCTCATTCAAAAAAAAGGGATTTGCTAAGCAAATCCCTTTTTTTTGAAACATCAGCTGAAATTATCTCTAACCTGGAAATTTAACGCCTCTATATTTACTGATATCAATCGTCGGCACTGTTGCACCGTATTTAGCATTAATTGCATCGATAAATACATTCGCTATTGCTGCATTCCCCCTTGGTGTAAGGTGAATTCCATCTAAAGAAAATGCCCCACCAGAAATAAATGCCGCATTGATGTTGATTCCCTGAACAGAAATTCCTGTTTTAACCGTATTAAAATAAGTGTAAGTATCTGCAATAGCTAAGCCTTTGCTTGTTGCTATCGTTTTAATACTGCTGTTGTAGCTATTCACATAATCCTTCACTTTAATCACTTCATCTTTATCTAAAACCCAGTCGCTGGTGATCGGGTTTCTAGGATCTAAGCCATAGAAAAATCCCGACGCATTTGGCCGCGCAAACAAATTTGCATTTTGAAAAGGTAAACGAACTAAATCTTCTGTAGTTGCAGCCCTTACCGTTCCGGCACCAGTCTGAATAAAAACAGCCTGAGCAGCAGGGTTAACAGCCTTCGCGGCAGCAAGTAATGCAGCAGGTGTAACCGTATTAAAATAAGGAACAGCTGTCACATCAGGAATAGTACCTACGATACCTTTTTGCCCGCCTGCGGTTAGGGCATTTACAAAATTTGAATACAATGAGGAGAAGGTTACCTTATCCGTTAACGCCGTAGTAGGATCTGTTGGCAATGTAACCGCACCATTTAAAGCATAACCCAATACATCGTTATTACCTAACCACAATGAAAAGAAAGTATGGCTTCTACCTTGCACATATTGAAAATAACTAGTGGTACCCACTTGGGCATCACCCAAAAGGCGTTCAAAATATGGATTCGCAGCGCTAAAAGTTGGCGCAAAAGATAAATCCAAACGCATTCCCGGAACACCTAAATTCTGAATTTCACCAGTAAATTTCGTTAAGCGGGTATTGGTTGGTGTATTTCTCCATCCATTACCGGCAACAGGTGTTAAAGTTGGTGTACCGTTAACTAATGCAGTTAAACTTACATAACCAGAACCATTTGACTGTGCATCTGTAAAGAACGGTGAAGTAAAAGCACCACCGCCAACTGTAGCCATCTGTGCAGCAATTAAGTTCGGATAAGCAACGTTCTGCCCTTCCAGGTATAAACCGCCATCTGCAAAGCCAGAAGTGAGTGAGTTGCCTATGGCAATGTATTTACCGAAATTAGCTTGTCCGGCGGTTGTACCTGCTGGAGTCTCAATTTCAGGTTTACAAGATGCTGCAAACAGTATGGTAGCAGCAACAAGACTATTTAATATAATTTTTTTCATGTTGATATCTCCTACCATTTATATGTTAATGAAAGACCTGGTGCATAAACCAAAGTCTTAAACGTACCGTCTAATCCGGTTTCTATGTTTTTTTGCTGACGTGATTTTACATCTTCAAAGAAGAATGATGCGTTAACTTCAAAGTGACTTGTTGGTGCATAGCCAACTCCGGCACTTAAAATATAACGATCAGCGTCTGGTGCTTCCGGTGTTACAAAACCATCCTGAACTGGCGAAAATGCATAACCAACTCCAGCTCTTAAAGCTAACTTTTCTGATGCCTGGTGATTGATTCCTAACTTAAATGACGAACCATCACGGTAATTACGGGCCGATCTCGTGTCAGCTAATGTTGGTGTATTTACGGCATAATCAAACGCCAGTTCTTCATAAATACGCCATTGTACCCAACTGGCGTCAAACGCTAATGTAGTACTCTTTGACAATGGAACTCCTATACCCAGGGTTGTAGTAGAAGGCAAAGGCAATTCTGCGTTAAAAGTATTTCCTGCAGGGAAAGAAGTGCGCAAGGATTCAGGAACATCAAATGTTGCTGTTCCGTCGTTCAATTTTGTAACTACTTTTGATTTGTGCACAACTGCGAAGGTAACATTACTTACCGTTTTTACATATAAACCAGCATTCCAGCCATAACCACTTCCCGTTCCTTCTAAAGTTGCATGTCCAGATCTTCCATCAGGATAATTAACTGGTAATGCCCGCTGAAGATTTACGTCACCGTGGTTATATACAAAACCAGCACCGATACCAATGTGTTCAGTAATTTTTACACTTAATGTTGGTTGGAAATATATCGCTTTTAAATTTAATGAGGTTAATGCATATCTGCCAGACCATTCATTTCCCCAGTCTACTAAACCACCGAAAGGGGTATAAACACCTAAGCCTAGTTTCCATTTATTAGACTTTGGTCCCCAAACAGCATACGCTTCGAAAGGAGGTGCAATTTTATTTTTAACATTTTCAGTTATATTCGATCCAGTTTGTCTGAATGCAGATTTAAACAGTAGTGGGTTTACACCTGCGGATATAGAATTCTTTTCGAGAAAGGAAACTGCCCCTGGGTTAAAGAATACTGATGCTTCATCTAAGGCCAATGCAGATCCGGCACCTGCCATGCCAATTTGTTTTTGCCCTTGTAGGTTAACCTGGAACCCCTGTCCAAACACCCATAGGGGGACAGAAAGTAATGCGCTCAATAGAAGTTTTTTCATTTTATATATGGTTATAACACAAATATATATTATGCTAGCATAGCAAGCAAATATTTGCTGTAAGAATTTTATGCAGGTTACGCTTGGGCAGTAGGTCCACCGAAGCCCATCGGAAATGGCGGCTCTTCCTGTGTTTTGATCCGGCCGTTTATGGCCTCAAATTTTTGAATATTATCATCTAGTGCTGTTAATAAACGTTTAGCATGTTCAGGCGTTAAAATAATACGCGATTTCACCTTTGCCTTAGGAATTCCAGGCATCACACGGATAAAATCCAATACAAACTCGGTATTAGAATGAGTAATAATGGCCAGATTAGAAAAAATACCTTCAGCAATTTCCTCCGACAGTTCTATATTTAATTGATTTTCGTTTTGTTGTTCTTCCATAATAGATCAAAAATAAAAAATTCCACTACTTGATAGCGGAATTAAATGTAATATTAAAAATAAGTTCTTTAATAATTTATTTCATCATAAAATTTACAATACCTATAACTGAGCCTATAATGGCTAAAAATTGAATTAGACCTACAACATAGATGGTCTTTTGCATATTTGCAATATCTTCCTTGGTAACTAAAACTTCACGTTTATTATCAAATTAGATTCAACTTCAGCCTTCACAAAAGAAACCAACTGCTCTGCCTCCTGTTCTACAAGCTTAGCTTTAAAATCTGAAAGCGTTGCATTTCTGTAAAGCTCATCACGTTATTGTTATTTAAGACTACAAAATCTATCCCAAATAAAAAAGTCCTCCATGATTAGTGGAGGACTCGATTTGAATGTATTTAAATTTAAGCTTCTACTTCTTCTTGTTTCGAAGCTAACAATTTATCGTATTCTTCTTGAGAACCAACGATGATTCTTTCGTAACCACGTACACCAGTACCTGAAGGGATTAAGTGACCAACGATCACGTTTTCTTTCAAGCCTAACATATTATCGCGTTTACCTGCAATCGCCGCCTCATTTAATACTTTCGTAGTTTCCTGGAACGAAGCCGCAGAAATGAACGATTTAGTACCTAATGATGCTCTTGTAATACCTTGTAAGATAGAACTTGCCGTTGCTGGTCTTGCATCTCTCACCGTGATCTGTTTTAAATCTTTACGTTTCAACTGAGAATTTTCATCTCTTAATCTACGTAATGAAACAATCTGACCTGGTTTGATCTCATTTGAATCACCTGCATCTTCAACAACTTTCTTGTCGTACATCGCATCATTCTCGTCAGCGAAATCCCAACGGTCAACAGCATTGTTTTCTAAGAAAATCGTATCTCCCGGATCTTCGATGTGAACTTTCTGCATCATCTGGTGAACAATTACCTCGAAGTGCTTATCATTAATTTTTACACCTTGCAAACGGTAAACCTCTTGAATACCATTTACTAAGTATTCCTGAACCGCTGCCGGGCCTTTAATTGATAAGATATCTGCTGGTGAAATTGAACCATCTGATAAAGGCATACCTGCTTTCACAAAGTCATTATCCTGAACAAGGATGTGTTTAGACAATGGAACAAGGTATTTTTTAACTTCACCATCTTTAGATTCGATTGTAATCTCACGATTACCACGTTTAACACCACCTAAAGTTACTACACCATCAATCTCAGTTACTACAGCTGGGTTTGAAGGATTACGCGCCTCAAATAACTCTGTTACACGAGGCAAACCACCTGTAATATCTCGGGTTTTACCAGTTGCACGAGGAATTTTAGCGATAATCTGACCAGTTTGGATAGCTTCACCTTCATCAACTGAAACGTGAGCGCCTACCGGAATGTTATAACCTTTGATAAATTCGCCTTTCTTATCAACAATCTGAACAGAAGGGTTTTTAGTTTTATCACGTGTATCGATAATTACTTTTTCACGGTGACCAGTTTGCTCATCTGATTCTTCACGGAAGGTAACACCTTCGATAATTGCATCAAATTGTGCTTTACCGGCAAATTCTGAAAGAATAACCGCGTTGTATGGATCCCACGAACAGATTTTGTCTCCTTTAGATAACTTATCTCCTTCTTTAACAAATAAGAAAGCACCATAAGGAATGTTGTTGGTTACAATAATACGTCCGGTTCCTGGTTCAACAATTTTGAACTCACCAGAACGTCCTAATACCACCTGAACGGTACCATCTTCTGTTTGTGTATCTACAGTACGAATATTTTCGAATTCAATTACACCATCAAATTTAGCTACGATGTTTGATTCTGCAGCAATGTTCGATGCAGTACCACCCACGTGGAAAGTACGAAGTGTTAACTGTGTACCTGGCTCACCAATTGATTGTGCTGCAATTACACCAACTGCCTCACCTCTTTGAACACGTTTACCAGATGCTAAGTTACGTCCATAACATAATGAACAAACACCTCTTTTATTTTCGCAGGTTAATACCGAACGAATTTCGATACCTTCTAATGGAGATTCTTCGATTAGTTTTGCAACTTCTTCGTTGATGTCTTCACCAGCACCTACCAATAATGTATTATCTAAAGGATTGTAAACATCGTGCAATGAAGTACGACCTAAAATCCTGTCATATAATGGCTCCACAATATCTTCCTGATCTTTCAATGCAGTAGTGTACATACCTCTTAAAGTACCACAATCTTCTGAATTTACGATCATATCCTGGGCAACATCATGTAAACGACGAGTTAAGTAACCCGCATCCGCCGTTTTTAACGCCGTATCCGCCAAACCTTTACGCGCACCGTGAGTAGAGATAAAGTACTCTAATACCGATAAACCTTCTTTAAAGTTCGATAAGATCGGGTTTTCAATAATATCACCACCTGAACCTGATTTTTGAGGTTTTGCCATCAAACCACGCATTCCGCAAAGCTGACGAATCTGCTCCTTCGAACCACGTGCACCTGAATCAAGCATCATGTAAACCGAGTTGAAACCTTGGTTATCTGAAGATAACTGGTTCATCACGAAAGTAGTTAACCTGTTGTTGATACGGGTCCAGATATCGATAATCTGGTTGTAACGTTCGTTGTTCGTAATGAAACCCATGTTATAGTTGTTTCTTACTTCTTCAACTTCGTTAGCAGCCTGCTCTAGTAAAGTATGTTTTTCTACCGGAATGTTTACGTCTTGTAAATTGAACGATAAACCTCCCTGGAATGCCATACGGAAACCTAATTCTTTGATATCATCTAAGAATTGAGAAGAACGCGCCATACCAGTCATTTTAACTACCTCACCGATAATATCTCTTAACGATTTTTTAGTTAATAATTCATTGATATAACCAACTTCCTCAGGAACCATTTGGTTAAATAATACCCTACCTACAGTAGTTTCAGTTAATTTATTAACGATAGAACCGTCATTTTGCTTAACATTAACCCTTACTTTGATAAAAGCATGTAAGTCTAATTCTTTCTCGTTATAAGCGATGATCACTTCTTCAGGAGAATAGAAATTAGAATCTTGTCCTTTTACAACACGAGTTTCATCTGTTCTACGGCCTTTAGTAATGTAATAAAGACCCAAAACCATATCCTGAGATGGTACTGTAATTGGTGTACCATTCGCAGGGTTTAAGATGTTGTGTGCAGCTAACATCAATACTTGGGCTTCCAAAATTGCTGCGTTACCTAACGGTAAGTGGACAGCCATCTGGTCACCATCAAAATCGGCGTTGAATGCAGTACAAACTAATGGGTGTAACTGAATTGCTTTTCCTTCAATTAGTTTTGGCTGGAAAGCCTGAATACCTAATCTGTGTAAGGTTGGTGCACGGTTTAATAATACCGGGTGACCTTTTAATACATTTTCTAGGATATCCCAAACTAATGGATCTTTACGATCAACAATTTTCTTCGCAGATTTAACTGTTTTTACCACACCACGCTCAATCATCTTACGAATAATGAACGGTTTGTAAAGCTCAGCAGCCATATCTTTAGGAATACCGCACTCGTGTAATTTAAGGCTTGGGCCTACAACAATTACAGAACGAGCTGAATAATCCACACGTTTACCTAATAAATTCTGACGGAAACGACCTTGTTTACCTTTCAGGATATCTGAAAGTGATTTCAAAGCACGGTTACCTTCAGTTTTTACCGCATTAACTTTACGTGAGTTATCAAATAACGAATCTACAGCTTCCTGTAACATCCTTTTTTCGTTACGTAAAATTACCTCTGGTGCTTTAATCTCGATCAAACGTTTTAAACGGTTGTTACGGATAATTACACGACGGTATAAATCATTTAAATCTGAAGTAGCAAAACGACCACCTTCTAATGGCACTAACGGACGTAATTCTGGTGGAATAACCGGAACGATTTTAACAATCATCCACTCCGGACGATTCTCAATACGTGTATTGGCACCACGGAAAGCTTCTACAACCTGAAGACGTTTTAAAGCCTCATTTTTACGTTGCTGAGAAGTTTCGTTAGCAGCCTGGTGACGTAAATCGTAAGATAAAGTATCTAAGTTAATACGCTTCAATAAATCCTCTAATGCTTCAGCACCCATTTTGGCGATGAATTTATTAGGATCTTTATCATCCAGGTATTGGTTTTCTTTAGGTAATTTATCTAAGATATCTAAGTACTCTTCCTCTGTTAAGAAGTCCATATACTTAATACCATCTTCCTCCATTAAACCGGATTGGATAACTACGTAACGCTCGTAATAGATAATTAAATCTAATTTTTTAGTAGGCAAACCTAATAAATAACCGATTTTGTTTGGTAAAGAACGGAAATACCAGATGTGTGCTACAGGAACCACCAAGGCGATGTGTCCCATACGCTCACGACGTACTTTCTTTTCTGTTACTTCAACACCACAACGATCACAAACAATACCCTTATAACGGATACGTTTATATTTACCGCAATGACATTCGTAATCTTTTACCGGACCAAAAATACGCTCACAAAACAAACCATCACGCTCAGGTTTGTAAGTACGGTAGTTAATGGTTTCTGGTTTCAACACCTCACCGCTAGAACGCTCCAAAATAATTTCCGGAGACGATAAGCTAATCGTGATGGATGTGAAATTGCTTTTTAATTTATTATCCTTTTTGTAAGACATATCTCTTGTATAAGGTTAAAGCTTAAAGCTCAAAGACCAAAGCTTTTGGCTCTAGTCTTTAAGCTTTCAGCTTAATTAATCTAACGTAATATCTAAACCTAAACCACGTAACTCATGTACCAATACGTTAAACGATTCTGGTACACCTGGAGTTGGTAGGTTTTCACCTTTAACAATGGCTTCGTAAGTTTTGGCTCTTCCGATAACATCATCCGATTTAACGGTTAAGATCTCCTGAAGAATATTAGCTGCACCGAATGCCTCCAATGCCCAAACCTCCATCTCACCAAAACGCTGACCCCCGAATTGAGCTTTACCACCCAATGGTTGTTGTGTAATTAATGAGTATGGTCCGATTGAACGGGCGTGCATTTTATCATCAACCATGTGACCTAATTTCAACATGTAGATAATACCTACTGTTGTAGTCTGATCGAAACGCTCACCTGTTAAACCATTGTATAAGTAAGTTTTACCTGAAGCAGGAACACCCGCTTTAGCAATCCACTCTTCTACTTCAGTATGTGTAGCACCATCAAAAATCGGAGTTGCAAATTTAACACCTAATTCCTGACCAGCCCATGCTAAAATAGTTTCATAGATCTGACCAAGGTTCATACGTGAAGGTACACCTAGTGGGTTCAACACAATATCAACCGGAGTACCATCAGCTAAGAAAGGCATATCTTCATCACGTACAATACGTGCAACAATACCTTTATTACCGTGGCGACCCGCCATTTTATCACCTACTTTTAACTTACGTTTTTTAGCAACATAAACTTTTGCCATCTGTACGATTCCGGAAGGAAGCTCATCACCTACACTAATTGCGAATTTATCACGTTTGTAAGCACCAAGTTCTTCGTTAACACGGATACCGTAGTTGTGAAGCAACATTTTAATCATCTCGTTTTTATCATCATCAGTAGTCCATTTGTTAGGGCTGATGTGATTATAATCAAGATCTGCTAAAATTTTCTGAGTGAATTTAGCACCCTTAGCTACTAGCAATTCTTTGTAAATATTGAATACACCCTGAGATGTTTTTCCATTTACAATAGTGAATAACTTATCTACTAATTCTGCTTTTAATTTCTCAGTAATGCTGGTATAACCCTTGTCTAATTTCTCAATTGCTGATTTCTCTTCAGCTTTTGTAGTTTTCTTAGCACGGCTGAATAATTTTGTATCAATTACCACACCCTGGATAGAAGGAGGAGTTTTTAAAGACGCATCTTTAACATCACCTGCTTTATCACCAAAGATTGCACGTAGTAATTTCTCTTCCGGTGAAGGATCAGATTCTCCTTTTGGAGTGATCTTACCAATTAAAATATCACCTTCTTTTACATCAGCACCCACACGGATAATACCGTTTTCATCAAGGTCTTTAGTAGCCTCTTCAGAAACGTTCGGGATATCTGGTGTTAATTCCTCTTCTCCACGTTTAGTATCACGTACTTCTAATTCAAACTCTTCAATATGCAATGAAGTGAAAATATCATCACGAACAATACGCTCGTTGATTACAATCGCATCCTCAAAGTTGAAACCTTGCCAAGGCATGAAAGCCACTTTTAAGTTTCTACCTAAAGCCAATTCACCGTTTTGAGTTGCATAACCTTCGCAAAGTACTTGTCCTTTAGTAACTTTCTGACCTTTTCTTACGATTGGCTTCAAGTTAATACAAGTATTCTGGTTGGTTTTTTTGAACTTAATTAAACGGTAAGTTTTGCTATCACCTTCAAATGAAACTAAACGATCATCTTCGTTACGTTCGTATTTAATAGTAATTTCGTTAGCATCTACATATTCTACAACACCATCACCTTCTGCATTGATCAATGTTCTCGAGTCACGGGCAACGCGACCTTCCAAACCTGTACCAACAATTGGTGCTTCAGGACGTAACAATGGTACGGCCTGACGTTGCATGTTCGATCCCATCAAAGCCCTGTTCGCATCATCATGTTCTAAGAACGGAATTAACGAAGCAGCGATTGAAGTAATCTGATTTGGTGCAACATCCATTAAGTCTAATTTCTCAGGCTCAATAATCGGGAAGTCACCCTCGTAACGTGCCTTAACACGTGGCGTGGTAAACACACCTTTATCATCATATTCTGCATTAGCCTGAGCAATGGTTTTTCCATCTTCATCCTCAGCAGATAGATAAATAACGTCCGAATCAACAACTACCTTACCATCTTCAACACGTTTGTATGGTGTTTCGATGAAACCTAAATTATTGATTTTTGCATGCACACAAAGTGATGAAATTAAACCAATGTTTGGTCCCTCTGGAGTTTCAATCGTACATAAACGACCGTAGTGAGTATAGTGAACGTCACGTACCTCGAAACCAGCTCTTTCACGTGATAAACCACCTGGGCCTAAAGCTGATAAACGGCGTTTGTGTGTAATCTCCGCTAATGGATTCGTTTGATCCATAAACTGAGATAACTGATTGGTACCAAAGAAAGAGTTGATAACTGATGATAACGTACGGGCGTTAATCAAATCTGTTGGGGTAAACACCTCATTATCGCGAATGTTCATACGCTCACGGATTGTTCTGGCCATACGGGCTAAACCAACACCGAACTGTGCGTATAACTGCTCACCTACCGTACGTACACGACGGTTAGATAAGTGGTCAATATCATCCACTTCTTCTTTAGAATTGATCAATTTGATCAGGTATTTTACAATCGCGATAATATCCGCTTTTGTTAATACTTTTACATCATCAGGGGTATTCATTTTCAATTTACGGTTGATGCGGTAACGACCAACATCACCTAAATCGTAACGTTTATCTGAAAAGAATAAACGATCAATGATACCACGAGCAGTTTCCTCATCAGGTGGTTCTGCGTTACGCAAAGCACGATAGATGTTTTCAACAGCTTCTTTTTCTGAGTTTGATGTATCTTTTTGTAATGTATTATAAATAATGGTGTAATCAGCCTGGCTTGCACCATCTTCCTTAGAAAGAATAATAGTTTTAACACCAGCTTCGATCACCATATCAATGTGTTCGTCTTCTAAAACGGTTTCTCTTTCAAGAATCACTTCATTACGGTCGATAGAAACTACCTCACCTGTATCTTCATCTACAAAATCTTCGACCCATTTCTTTAAAACTCTTGCCGCTAATTTACGACCGATGTATTTCTTTAAACCTGATTTACTAACTTTTACTTCGTCAGCAAGATCAAAAAGTTCTAAGATATCCTTATCAGAATCGTAACCAATAGCACGTAATAAAGTGGTAACCGGGAATTTTTTCTTACGATCGATGTAAGCATACATGACGTTATTCACATCTGTAGCAAACTCAATCCATGAACCTTTGAAAGGAATAACACGAGCAGAATACAATTTGGTTCCGTTAGTGTGACGGCTTTGGCCGAAGAACACTCCAGGAGAACGGTGTAATTGCGAAACGATAACACGTTCTGCACCGTTGATAACAAATGTACCTTTTGGCGTCATATACGGGATCGTACCTAAGTACACATCCTGAATAATGGTTTCAAAGTCTTCATGTTCAACATCGTTACAAGAAAGCTTTAGCTTTGCTTTTAATGGAACATTGTAGGTTAATCCACGCTCAATACACTCGTGTATATCGTAACGTGGCGGATCAACAAAATAATCAAGAAATTCTAATACGAAGATATTTCTTGAATCTGTTATTGGAAAGTTCTCAGCAAACACTTTAAACAAACCTTCGCTAGAGCGATCGTCTGATGTGGTATCTATCTGGAAAAATTCTCTGAATGATTGCAATTGCACATCCAGAAAATCCGGATAGTCTATAATGTGCTTACTAGTTGCAAAATTTACTCTTTGTTCGACTGTCTTTGCCAATGGACTAAAAGATTTTAGTTTAAGAATAAACTATTTGTTTGGTTCGTGTTTGAAACATACTCATTAACCAAACAAAATGAGGTGTTTATAAACAGGTAAAGACACCAACATTTTCAGTCGGTGTCTAATACATTTTTAGCTTAGCTAAATTAAGTGATTACTTAATTTCAACTACTGCTCCAGCTTCTTCTAATTGTTTTTTAAGAGCTTCTGCTTCGTCTTTAGTAACACCAGCTTTTAATTCTTTTGGTGCTCCGTCAACTAAGTCTTTTGCTTCTTTCAAACCAAGGCCAGTTAAGTCTTTAACAAGTTTCACAACTGCTAATTTAGCGCCACCAGCTTCTTTAAGAATTACATCAAAAGATGTTTTTTCTGCAGCAGCAGCAGGTGCATCACCACCAGCAGCAGGACCAGCAACTACAGCAGCAGCTGCAGGCTCGATACCATACTCGTCTTTTAAGATTTGAGCTAATTCGTTAACTTCTTTAACGGTTAAGTTTACTAATTGCTCAGCAAACGATTTTAAATCTGCCATTTTATTAAGATTTTAAATTTTTACGTAAAATAATTTTGTTTTATTTGCGAACTTAAGGTGTTCGTTAACCTTCTCTTTCTTGAAGAGTTTTAACAATTCCTGCAATTTTGCCTCCGCTTGATTTAAGCGCAGATACAACATTTTTCGCTGGTGATTGTAATAATCCAATGATATCGCCAATAAGCTCTTCTCTCGATTTTAAGCTTACCAAGTTATTCAATTGGTCATCGCCAACGTATACTGATGAATCTATAAATGCTGCTTTAAGCAATGGTTTATCAGATGTTCTTCTCAAAGCTTTAATCAACTTAGCCGGAGCGTTTGCTGTTTTTGAGAATAATAATGATGATGAACCTTTAAGGGCTTCGTATATCTCAGAAGCATCGCCATCTAAACCTTCAATCGCTTTGCGGATTAAAGAGTTTTTAGCAACTTTCATGATGATATCATCTTCGAAACATTTGCGGCGGATGTTATTAATCTGCTCAACAGAAAGGCTAGATGTATCTGCAATATAGAAATTGCCGTACTCTTGCATTTGTCCTTGTAGTTCTAAAACTACTTCGTTTTTTTCTTCTCTGTTCATGATTAAATCCCCGCTACTGATTTAGTTTCAATTGCAATTCCAGGACTCATAGTAGAAGACACGTGAATGCTTTTAAAATAAGTTCCTTTTGCAGCAGATGGTTTTAATTTAGAAATAACCTGAATAATTTCAAGTGCATTCTCATAAATTTTGTCTGCTGGGAATGATACTTTTCCTATCGAGGCGTGTATGATACCCGTTTTGTCTACTTTAAAATCAATCTTACCTGCTTTAACCTCAGTTACAGCTTTACCAACGTCGTTAGTTACTGTACCTGATTTTGGGTTAGGCATTAAGTTCCTTGGACCTAAAACACGGCCCAATTTACCTACCTTAGCCATACAAGCTGGTGTAGTGATAATAATGTCTACATCGGTCCAACCACCTTCAATTTTAGCTACATACTCGTCTAAACCTACGAAGTCTGCACCAGCTGCTTTCGCTTCTTCTTCCTTATCAGGAGTTACCAAAGCTAAAACACGTACAGTTTTACCTGTTCCGTGTGGTAAAGTAGCAATCCCACGTACCATTTGATTGGCTTTACGTGGATCTACACCTAAAGATACATCAATATCAACTGATGCATCAAACTTAGTGGTAGTGATTTCTTTTACCAAAGCAGCAGCAGCCTGTAAAGTATAAGCTTTACCAGCTTCTATCTTAGCATGTGCCTTTTTTTGATTTTTAGTTAATTTCGCCACTGTTGTAAACTGTTTTTTAATTAATTGTTCCAGGGTGCGTCACCAGAAACGGTGATTCCCATACTGCGTGCTGTTCCAGCAACCATACTCATTGCAGATTCGATTGTAAATGCATTTAAATCAGGCATTTTATCTTCAGCAATAACTTTAATCTGGTCCCAGGTCACCGACCCAACTTTCTTACGGTTAGGCTCAGCAGAACCACTCTGTAATTTAGTAGCATCTTTTAACTGGATAGCTACCGGAGGGGTTTTGATGATGAAATCGAATGACTTATCAGCATAAACAGTAATTACAACTGGCAATACTTTACCTGCTTTATCTTGGGTACGAGCGTTGTACTGTTTGCAAAACTCCATAATGTTCACCCCTTTAGCACCTAATGCAGGTCCTACTGGTGGCGATGGATTTGCCGCTCCGCCTTTGATCTGTAATTTGATCATTGCACTGACTTCTTTTGCCATTTTGTGTTTTTTGTTTATTTAAAACTCAATGTTAAATATTGGAAGCATGTAACATTTAATTCCTTTCAGCTCCTATAAAGCTTAAAGGACTGCAAAGATATGGATAATGTTGCAGTACTGCAATAGATTAGGTAAAATAAAATCATATTTCTATACCAGACGAAATAAGTTCTCATTTATAATAAGCGTTAAAGTAATTTATTCAGTAATTTCCTATCTATAATAGTAATTGTGTTCGTTAAGAAATACTTCATTTATTTCAATAACTTTTCCTTTTAGCTTTAAAAAGTTTGACATACACCGTTTTTCAGAACCTATAAAGACTTGATTCTTATTTCTACTAATAGATGCTAATGGATTCAATCGAAATTTAACTTTAAACTCATCGAAATCTTCTTCAGCTTGATACTTCCAAAAGCTGGAGCAATATAATCAGGCTCATCATTCTTAATAGAAACCATGTCTTTTAAATAACAATACCACCAGAAGGGCAAATATTTACTTGAACCAGATTGGAATCTTTCCTAACAATGTGTATTGCTCTTCCCTTCTCTTACAAGCCTCCTTGAAACGACCTAACACTGTCTCATCAGGTGATCTTTTGGACTTATATAATTATCTAATTCCTTATTTAAAAATAACAAAAAAACTTTCCCTTTTGAGGAAAGCTTTTGATATTTTTAGAAAATCGTCAATCTGAAATCTACAATCGTAGATCTGCTTATTCTTTTTCTACTTGCATATAGTTAAGCTCTAATGGTGTTTTACGACCAAAGATTTTAACCATAACTTTTAATTTTTTCTTTTCCTCGTTTACCTCTTCGATAATACCTGAGAAACCGTTGAAAGGTCCATCCATTACTTTAATACCTTCACCAACATAATAAGGAACATTCATGGTTTCACCCTGTTCGCTCATTTCATCAACTACACCTAAAATACGGTTTACCTCTGCCTGACGCATTGGAATTGGATTACCGGCTTTATCACCTAAGAAACCAATAACACTGTTGATTCCTTTAATGATGTGTTCTAATTCTCCATCTAATGTAGCTTCGATTAAAACATAACCAGGATAAAAATTACGTTCTTTTGCAATTTTTTTACCGTCTTTCATTTGGTAATATTTTTCCATAGGAATCAAAACCTGTGGAACCAAATGAGAAAAACCTAAACGGCTGATCTCAGCATCAATGTATTGTTTTACTTTCTTTTCTTTACCGCTAACCGCCCTTACAACGTACCACTTTAGATCGCTCATTAGTAAATATTAATTAGAAAGTGATTTATAAAAAGTATCTAATACAAAGGTAGACCCTTTATCCATTGCAAAAATAACCAATGCAATGATCAAAGAAGCTACTAAAACAAGAATCGCAGAATTCTGAAGTTCTCCCCAGGTAGGCCATGTAACCTTACTGGTCATTTCATCGTATGATTCTTTTATAAACTCAACTACTTTAGCCATATTTATTATAATGATTAAATGATTGAGTTAGTGAGTGAGAGAATGCTTAACATTCAATCATTAAAACATTCACTAATTCAATCATTATTTTTGGCACGGGAACAAGGATTCGAACCCTGATCAAAGGTTTTGGAGACCTCTATTCTACCGTTGAACTATTCCCGTGTAAGAAGCTAAAAGCATAAAGCTGAATTAAATATACTTATCCAACACTCTATGCTTTTAGGCTTATATAAAACTTTCGGCTTTAGACCTTAAGCTTATTGCTTAATACTAAGCTAAGATTTCAGTTACCTGACCAGCACCTACTGTTCTACCACCTTCACGGATAGCGAAACGTAGACCTTTTTCCATTGCGATAGGAGAAATCAATTTCACAGAAATTGTAACGTTATCACCTGGCATTACCATTTCAGTTCCTTCAGCTAGTGAAATCTCACCAGTTACATCTGTGGTACGGAAATAGAATTGAGGACGGTATTTGTTAAAGAATGGTGTGTGACGACCACCTTCTGCTTTCGATAATACATAGATCTCAGCTTTGAAGTCAGCGTGAGGAGTTACTGAACCTGGTTTACAGATTACCATACCACGACGGATATCAGCTTTCTCAATACCACGTAACAATAAACCTACGTTATCACCAGCTTCACCGTAATCTAAAATTTTACGGAACATCTCAACACCTGTTACTGTAGATTTTAAGTTCTCAGCACCCATACCTAAGATCTCAACTGGATCTCCAGAGTTGATTACACCACGCTCAATACGACCAGTAGCAACAGTACCACGACCTGTGATTGAGAATACGTCTTCAACTGGCATTAAGAAAGGAAGGTCAGTTAAACGTGGAGGAATTGGAATGTAGCTATCAACTGCAGCCATTAATTCCATAATTTTCTCTACCCATTTAGCATCACCGTTTAATCCACCTAATGCAGAACCTTGGATTACTGGAATATCATCACCTGGGAAATCGTAGAATGATAATAATTCACGAACTTCCATTTCAACTAATTCTAATAATTCTGGATCATCAACCATATCCACTTTATTCATGAATACAACTAATGAAGGAACACCTACCTGGCGAGCCAATAAGATGTGCTCACGAGTTTGTGGCATTGGACCATCAGTAGCAGCAACAACGATAATTGCACCGTCCATTTGAGCAGCACCTGTAACCATGTTTTTCACGTAATCCGCGTGACCTGGACAGTCAACGTGTGCATAGTGACGGTTAGCTGTTGAATACTCAACGTGAGCTGTATTGATTGTAATACCTCTTTCTTTTTCCTCTGGAGCAGAGTCAATTGAATCGAATGAACGTGCCTCAGATAAACCTGCATCAGCCAAAACTTTTGTAATAGCTGCTGTTAAAGTTGTTTTACCGTGATCGACGTGACCGATTGTACCGATGTTTAAGTGCGGTTTACTGCGGTCAAATTTTTCTTTTGCCATTTTATTTATAACTAATTAGTAGGTTAACTTTTTATTATTTTTTAATTATTGTTTTTCCAACACAAAAAACCTTGCCTCTTCTGTATTTTTAACAGATTTAACAAAGCTTTATTATACCTGAGCCAACTATGGGAATTGAACCCATGACCTCTTCCTTACCAAGGAAGTGCTCTACCGCTGAGCTAAGTCGGCTATTTAGTTCTCAGTTTTTCAGCTGCCAGTTATAGTAACTGTAAACCGTCAATTGCCAACTACTCAACTTATTTAAGAGCGGAAGACGAGGTTCGAACTCGCGACCTATAGCTTGGAAGGCTATCGCTCTACCAACTGAGCTACTTCCGCTTTTTTAATGAGCGATTGAGCAAATCATGTAATGAATGAATGTAACCATTCGATCATTCAAAAACTTAATCAATCTTACATTAAGTGGTGGGGGGAGAAGGATTCGAACCTTCGAAATCTTGCGATAACAGAGTTACAGTCTGTCCCATTTGGCCGCTCTGGAATCCCCCCATCTTTATCTTAAAATGTTGACACCTTAAAATAAAAGAGCCTCCTATCGGAATCGAACCAATGACCTACTGATTACAAGTCAGTTGCTCTACCAGCTGAGCTAAGGAGGCTTTTAAATTTGTGCAATGATACGAAAAATCTTCATTTTTCATACTATTAACGTGTTTTTTTTAAAAGTTTATCTTTTTAAAGAACTAACCTTTTCTTCCCGGCGTAACACCGTTTCCGAAAGGGAATGCAAATATACACACTTATATTTCACATCAAAATAAATTTGAAAAAAAATAGCGAACTTTTTTAGTTCGCTATTCTCAATTTTCTGTTTTAAAGCAATATTTACTTAGTAATCAGCTGCTTCGCTTTCAGCTAAAATTGCTTTATGTTCACTTAATTTTGCACGTGTTTTATCTTTATGTTTTGTGATCTGCTTCTTTAGCGATTCAATTGCTAAATCTGTAGCTTCCTCAAATGATTTACATTGTTCTTTTGCGAAGAGTGTTCCGCCCGGTACAATCAGTTTTATCTCACTAATTTTATTGGCCTCGTGCTCTACATTCTCTAATTTCAGATATACTTCGCCACTAATAATCTGATCAAAAAACTGATCCAGCTTATTTGCTTTCTTCTGAATAAACGCTAACAACTTACTATCTGCACTGAAGTGGATTGCTTGAACTCCGATTTTCATTTTTCCTCCTTTTTTTATGCCTTTGGATGGGCTTGTTTATAAATTGTTTTTAATCTTTCGATAGAATTGTGTGTATAAACCTGGGTGGCAGCTAAACTCGCATGCCCTAAAAGTTCTTTAATTGCATTTAAGTCTGCGCCCGCATTAAGCAACGTAGTTGCATAACTGTGCCGAAGTACATGTGGGCTCTTTTTGTCATTGGTTGATATGTGGTTTAGGTAAGTGGTAACAATGCGGTATATCAGCTTTGGATACGCAATAGCACCTTTATTGGTAACGATTAAATTGAGCAAATTGTTATCGAAGTTTTGTAACTTTTTTTGCTCAATGTAGATATTTATTTGATTAATAAGTGGTTTAGCAACTGGAATAATCCGCTCCTTATTCCTTTTACCCAAAACTTTTATCGTGCCAGTATAGATATCTACATCCGTTTCTTTCAGCGAAATGATTTCTGCCAAACGGATCCCAGTACCAAAAAGCAATTCGATAACCAGATGATCTCTCAAAGATGGAAAACCTTCATCAAAATAATTTTCTGAATCCAATAACTGATCCATTTTTTGCGAATCAATGAACACTGGAAGTCGCTTCGGAATTTTTGGTGCCTTTAGCAGGGTTGTAGGGTTTTGCTCCAGTTTACCTTCCCGCAATAAAAACTTGTAAAAACTTCTGAGAACAGATATTTTCCTGTTAATAGTAGTTTCAGATTTTTTATTTTCCATCAACTCTACCAGGTAGCTCCGAAGATGACTATGTTTTATATCAGTTATGGTTAGATGGTATGTGTTATTGATATATTCATTAAACTGATCCAAATCAGTTTGATAGGACAAAACGGTATGTTTAGAATAACGTTTCTCGTGAGTTAAATAGACTATAAAACTGTTTATTAACATTCAATATCATTTTGGGGCCTTGATATGAAGTTACAAATTGTTTTGATATAAAGAAATGATTAAGTAATTGTTTAATCAAAGTTTCTCAAAAGCGATAAAAGCAAAAAAGCCTTTCGATGTAACATCGAAAGGCTCTAATAACTATATCTTGAACAACTATGAAGTTGTGTCTTGATTCATATTCTGAATGTAAACAGCATGTTTAATTTCAGTACGACGAGCAACGGATTTTTTCTCGTATGCTTGGCGACTACGTAGTTCTCTCAATACACCAGTTTTTTCAAACTTTTTCTTGAAACGTTTAAGGGCTTTATCTAATGATTCGCCGTCTTTAATGTTGATAATGATCATAACGCTGAAATACCTCCTCTCGTGGTTTTTAAAATTTCCCGTTCTATCGGGGCTGCAAATGTAAGTAAATTATTGAAAATGAGAAAGATTTTTAAAAAGATTTTTATTTCTGAGAACTAATTGTTTATCACTTTGTTTAAGTATTTTTATTGATACATACTATAAAATATGACAACAGGCAAAAAAGTTATTTCTATCGTTGCAGTGCTATTGATTATCGCTGTCGCCGCCATTTGCTATTACCGCTACTTCTTCGTTTTTGGTGAAGGCGTTAAAGCAGGCGAACTTAATTATGTAGTTAAAAAGGGATATCTCTTCAAAACTTACGAAGGAAAGCTTATTCAAAGTGGAATCCGGTCGAAACAGGCAGGCACGCTTCAGAACAATGAATTTGAATTTTCCATTTCAAATGACGAAATCGCCAATCAAATGATGGCCAACAGCGGCAAGTTTTACGAACTACATTATAAGGAATATAAAAGTACTTTGCCTTGGCGTGGTTTCAGCGTTTATGTGGTAGATCGCATTGTATCTGCTAAAGAAACGCCACAATAAGCAACAACATAATTTTCTGTAATAATAGCGAATCAATAAAAATGTTGGTTCGCTTTATTCCTTTCAAACTCGTTACGCCTTGATAAATCACCGCTCGACCAGAACTTAATCTTTCTTTTTCTTCGGCACTTTAGCACCTTCTTTTTTTGCTTCCGATAATCCGATCGCTATGGCTTGTTTCTTGGAAGTAACCTTATCGCCAGAGCCACTTTTTAGCTTTCCTTCTTTCATTTCGTGCATTACCTCTGCAACTTTTTCGCCTGCTTTTTTTGAATACTTTGCCATATTGTTAACGCGTTAGTCTTAAACATCGGGTATCTAGTATCTAGTATCTAGTATCTAGTATCTAGTATCTAGTATCTAGTATCTAGTAAAAAACACTACCTAACAATAATTGGTTTCATTAAAAAGGCCAAAAAAAATCCGGAGGTAATTAAACCGTCCGGATTGCTCATAATATATTTGGTTTGCTGTTTCGATAATGTAGGTAACAACATATACGCTAGGCGAAGAACTTACCTCTACTTTGCACCTTTAGCTTTAAGCTTTAGTCTTTCCGCTCTCAGCCTCAGTCTTTCTCCTTTAGCTTGCCAGGATTTCTCTGGCAATTACAATCTTCTGAATTTCCGAAGTGCCCTCCCCTATTGTACACAATTTACTGTCACGATAGAATTTCTCTACCGGGAAATCTTTAGTATATCCATAACCGCCAAAAATCTGCACCGCTTCTGTTGCGACTCTAACAGAAACTTCTGAAGCAAAATATTTCGCCATCGCAGATTCCTTTGTCATAGGCAGATGCCTGTTTTTTAAATCTGCAGCCTGACGGATTAATAATTCTGCGGCTTCTATTTCTGTTGCCATATCGGCCAGCTTAAAGCTAATGGCCTGGAAGCTGGAAATAGGCTGACCAAATTGCTGCCTTTGCTTCGAATACGCAACTGCTGCATCGAAAGCACCTCTTGCAATTCCTAAAGCCAATGCAGCAATAGAAATTCTGCCACCATCTAAAACCTTCATTGCCTGTTTAAATCCATCACCAACATTACCCAATAAATTGGCTTTCGGCACACGGCAGTTATCAAAAATCATTTCAGTAGTTTCTGATGCCCGCATCCCTAACTTATTTTCTTTTTTCCCTGCAGAAAAGCCTGGTGTCCCCCGTTCTACAACAATCGCAGAGATTCCCTTCGAACTTCCCTGCTCCCCTGTCCTCACCATTACCACGGCGATATCTCCACTTTTCCCGTGGGTAATCCAGTTCTTCGCCCCATTTATAATATAGTCATCACCATCTTCCACAGCAGTTGTCATCATTCTTAGTGCATCAGAACCGGTGTTGGCCTCAGTTAATCCCCATGCGCCAATCCACTCAGCTGTCGCTAGCTTTGGCAGCCATTTTTGTTTCTGCTCTTCAGTTGCAAAAGCCAGGATATGACCAGTACAAAGAGAATTATGCGCCGCTAATGACAAACCGATAGAACCACAAACCCTGGCTACTTCTACAATTACATCAACATATTCCTGGTAACCCAAACCAGAACCACCGTATTCTTCAGGAACCAATACGCCCATTAAACCTAAATCGCCAAGCTGTTTAAAAAGCTCGACAGGAAAATGCTGTGCTTCATCCCATTCCATGATATGAGGACGAATATTTTTCTCAGCAAAATCGCGAACCATCGCTTTCACACTTTGCTGAGTTTCTGTCTCTGAAAAATTAAAGCTTACGCTCATTGAATTTATATTTAAGTTAGTTTTCAGCAATGATAAACATTTAATTGATGGTTAATTACCATTAAATATTCGCTTGATTGCAGAATGAAATGGTATTTAGTTCAATTCCTTTATCCGCTAATTTTAAACTGACAAATTATGTGGTGAAAGTTTTTTATTTTTTCTTACAACGACAATTAGAAAAAATCAATCCGAAGTTAAAACTTATGACAAAATTGAAAATAGTAATCGAAATACTATTTCATCCGTCTAATATTTAGCCTTTTAAAAAGAAATATAAGGTGCAATTTTATCAATAATACCCTGGTTTAAAATCAGAACTTTACTTAGATCGGATAGCCCGGCATAATTTCCATGCTGCTTTCTATATTGGATAATGGCATTAATCTGCTTATATGATAAGTAAGGATTTCTCTTCAAATCATCAAATACCGCTGTGTTTACATTAACGACTTTAAGTGCAACGCTACTTATTGAAATCTGATCCTTAATTTCCTGGTATTTTGTAGAGTCTAATCCATAAACTTCCATAAGTTGTTCCTTATGATGAAAGCCACCTAAACGTTCACGATATTTCAAAATCCGTACGGCAAAAGCCCCTCCTATACCTTTAATTTCATCAAGCCCTGCAGAATCCGCAGTATTAATATCTACAACCTGGAAAACCTTTTTTACAAACGCCTTCTTTTCACCAGGCAACATATTTTGAGGATAGTTGGGTACCTGAGCAGCGATTTTCACAAACGGCAAAAGCCTTGCATAGCGTTCAGCTGAGATGGTGTACATTTTCTGCAAATCTTCAGGCTTGCGAAAAGTTCCGCCTTTTTGAGTGTAATTTACGATGGATTGTGCTTGCTTAGGCGATAACCCTAAACTTTGCCAACCTTTACTGGTTAAAGTATTGGGATCAAAATGGAAGAGTTTCACTACTTTTATCGTTCCCGCCTGCTCAATCCTCTCTTTAACATCGTAAAAATTGCGTTCGTCTGTAAGTTCTATTTTCTGAATTTGCGCAATAAGATTTGGATCATCCTGCGCTACAGGCCTAAGATATAAATATAAATAAGGTATAATTTTGAGAAGAAAGAGAATGGAAAGCAAAACTATCAATCCGTTGAATTCACTTTTAGTGAAGCTGAAGTATTTATTTAGCCAAATTCTCATCGATAAATGTTATGACATTTTATTTGAATATAAATCTTATTTTTGGGATTGCAAAACGAACTAGGTTTTGCAGATCAACAACCTAAGAATTTTATATGAAGATCATTACTACATCTGAGTTTGCCAAAGCAACTAAGATAGATAAACTCGGTGTACCAGGTTTAGCCGGTTTGATAATGGAAATTATGAAGCTGAACGACATTAACGATGTTTTTGCACAAAACCAACATTTTAAAGGCTTAGAATTTGTAGATAAAATACTCGAAACTATTGGTGTCTCTATCGAATTTGATGAAGATGACTTAAAATGTATCCCAAAAACAGGTCCGTTCATTGCCATAGCCAATCACCCTTATGGTGGGGTTGAAGGTTTGGCCCTGGTTAAACTTTTATGTACCGTTCGCCCCGATGCAAAGGTGATGGTGAATTTCATCTTAAAGAAAATACCTAATCTTGATGAGTTTTTCGTTGCGGTTAACCCTTTTGAAAATGTTCAGCATTCTTCCAGCATCAGCGGTTTAAAAACAACTTTTGATCTGCTAAGAAGCGGAACTCCTATCGGCATTTTCCCTGCTGGCGAGGTTTCTACTTTTAAGCTAGATGCACAACAGGTTACCGATCGTTTATGGCATCCGGTAGTTGGTAAATTGATTGCAAAAGCAAAAGTTCCAGTGGTACCGATTTACTTCCATGGCAATAATGGTGTGTTGTTTAATATTTTAAGTTTTATTCATCCTACTTTAAGGACGGCTAAACTCCCTTCCGAATTTTTAAACAAGCAAGGTTTAACCATTCAGGTAAGAATTGGAAAAGCCATTGCGCCCGCTGAAGTATCACACATGAACAGTAGCAACAAGCTGATGGACTTCTTAAGGGCCCGTACTTATGCCCTGGGTATTGGATTAGATAAAGAAAAGAAACTTTTCAATCCATTGAAACTCTTTAAAATAAAGAAAAAACCTACGGAAGTAATTGAAGAAACTTCCAGGGTATTAATCAAAAGCGAAGTAGAAACACTCGAAGATTTTAAGGTTTGGACAGAGAAAAATTATGAAGTATATATCGTGCCTACCTTAAAAATCCCAAATATTTTAAGGGAGATTGGTCGGTTGAGGGAAATTACTTTCCGCGAGGTTGGCGAAGGAACCAACAAA
The DNA here is from genome assembly GCF_034045265.1 of Pedobacter sp. CFBP9032. NCBI lineage: Bacteria > Pseudomonadati > Bacteroidota > Sphingobacteriia > Sphingobacteriales > Sphingobacteriaceae > Pedobacter > Pedobacter sp. CFBP9032. The sequence continues at coordinate 241,723 of NZ_JAXCWE010000005.1, forward strand.
AAAATCGACCTTGATAACTACGATATTTATTATAACCACCTATTTATTTGGGATAGAGATCTGGAAAACATTGTTGGTGCCTATCGCATTGGTAAAGGTGATGAGATTTTAGAAAGTATGGGCCGCCGTGGTTTCTATCTTTCTGAACTTTTCAAAATAAAAGATCAGTTTTACCCAATGTTGAAACAGGGTATTGAATTGGGTAGATCATGGATCAGAAAAGAATACCAGGGTAAACCGCTACCCTTGTTTTTGCTATGGAAAGGCATTTTAAAATATTTACTAGACAATCCGCAATACCGTTACATGTTTGGGCCGGTAAGCATTAGCAATAACTTTTCTAAATTTAGTAAAGCTTTAATTGTGAATTACATTACTAAAAACCATTTCGACTATGAAATGGCCAAATATGTTAAACCGAGAAACAAATTTAAGGCCGACTTGCTGCCCATTTCTACTGATACCTTAGTAGATAGCAGTGAATCATTTAAAGATCTGGATAGCATTATTGGCGATATTGAAAATTCTCACATTAAAATTCCTGTGTTGTTAAGGCAGTATATGAATCTAAACGCTAAAATTATTTCCTTTAATATTGATCCAAAGTTCTCAGATTGTCTGGATGGCTTCCTGGTGGTAGATACCCACAACATCCCACCCGAAATGATCGAAAAACTTGGCAAGAATTTATAGAAAAGCAAAAAAACCCAGACATCCATCTGGGTTTTTTCTTATCAACTAACCTAAACTTTATAAATACTAACCAAGTAATTTATGCCACAAAAGTAAGGTGACCATGTTAAATTGTTATTACTTGAGCGTTATCAAATCTGCATTTCAAGCCAATTTAAGCACTTTTCGAAAATAATAATTTTGATAGTTTAAGTGGCGTTCCCTTTTTGTTCCCTTTTTTTATATAAGAAAAACAGAGATTTTTCAACTAATTTTCATCATCATACTTACAAGAATGTTGTTACCATTTGAAAATTTTCATCCTTTGGCTGGTTAAGAAATGATAGTTCCCATGCCCTTATTCCATCCTTCTCAATACCGCAAACAATAAATAAAATGGTTTTATCTTCAAAAGTGGTGGTTATTTGAATAGAATCTTTTTCAAGATCCATTCTTTCAGTCATTGGTTTAACAAACTTTAGTGCAAATTCCCTGATCCGTTTAAATTGCGCTGTTTCCATAATTCCAATTTAAGAATTTCGATTTGAATTAACCAAATCACCTGTAAAATTTAGCATCGCTAATTTGAAGATAGCCCGAAAATGGATTATTGGTCATCACCTTGAGCAACTTGCTATCACACTTAACACCATCATTATTAAACTCATTAACAAGATTATTATATTTAGATATGGAAAATAACAAGTACACTGCACCAGTCTTTTTAAAGTTTGGTGAAGAACAATACATGAAAGACCTACTTGAAAATGGAAACATTTATTGTGGCAATCTTCATTGGTTTGCAAACCAAGTAGATGAAGTCGGTCGTTGTGATTCGTATGAAAATATTTTTGAAATCAAAAATGCACCAGACCTTAGAATAGCTGTAATTGATAAAACCACAAATAAAATCAAAGAAATTCTTGATAGCGAATTTCATCTGGTAAAAAAACTTAGGGATGATGATTTAGCTGGGAATATTTACTGTTTATATACTTTCGACTTTGTAGGTACGCAACGATGCATTCCAATTGAAGTGGATACTGATAAACTGGGTGAATATTGTGTTGTGATAACTGATGTAAACAAACTTCAAGAAAGAATATTTAATAAACTTAAATCATTGGAACGCTTTAATACCAGCGGTTTTGTTAAATACACAGATTTATCAACCTATGAAGGTAAAAGAAATCCTTTTCAAAAAGATCTAAAATTTAAAAATCAACATGAATATAGATTTTACATTCATAATCCCAACAACGAAGCGTTTACCTTTAAAATAGACAATATTGAGGACATTGCTTTCATAATTAAAACATCCGAACTATCAACCTGTTGCTTGATTACTTACGATAAAACAGAAAGAGTAGTAGGAAGAATACCAAAAGAGATTCAATCACTATTAAATAATTTATAATCTTAACATCCTTTTCAGCCTTAGAATCTGATTGAACAACCTTTGATTTATCCTTTACCCTTGACAAACCTGAAACCTCTGATTTTACTGATTTAGTGATGTAAACATCTGCTGTTTTAGTGGTTGTTGCTTTCCTGATTTTTATCTCACAGAATGGTAGAGCTGCAAGTATATTGTCTAATTAAAAAAGATTAAATATTTCTTGTTAGTAAAAAAAATATCACTTATACTTAATAAAAAACGCTAATAAAAATGTCAGAAATACATCCCTATGCCCATTATCAAACACCAGTTACTAATGTTACGGGTGGTTACGTACCGAAAAACACCAAAGTTTTAATAATGGGCACTTTCCCACCTCAAGCAGAATATGAAACCAAAGGAGGTGGTTTCTTTTATTATTCCTCTGAACGCAATCATTTGTGGAATCGCTTTGACAATATCTTCGAGAATGATCATGAATTTGTTCCTTTAAAAAAAACAGCTAATAGAAACCATCATGAAACATTTATCGAAAATATGCAGAGGAAAATGAGATTTTGCAATGATAAAGAAATAGGCTTCATGGATATCTTTGCGAAGATTGATAGGAATATTCCTGGAGGAACTGCTGATGCTGACCTAATACCATTAATAGATGTGTTACAAAACAAGAATCTTATTTATGCTATTCAAACGCAGTCTATTAAAAGAATTTGTTGTGTATACAAACTTGCATACATTCATTTGAAAGCTAATTTGATAAACCATGGTTTTCAGATTACAACATTTCCAAATACTCATTCAGCAGATAATTTAATGAATGTTGTGGAAGGACATGGAAAGAAATTTGAATTAGTACTCTTATATGCAGCGACAAGAAGTCCTGAGCCTGGTCATTTAAAGGACTTTCAATATAATCATTTTATATTTAACTAAATATTTAATTGCATGGGATTAGGTAGTGGGAATTCCTTGCTTATACTTATTTACAAAGTTATATGAAGCACCACTGCTATTTTATTTATTTTGATTAATAAATCTACAGATGACTGGAGAAGAGTTATGATCTAAGGCATCACACATACAAATTACCCATTATATTTAACATAGAATTGAAAGACTTCTATTTGGTCGTGAACTTCAAACGTCTTCTCGAATATACGTGGTTAGTTCAAGGAAGCTTCAAATGCTATCATTGTTAAATATATAATGTATTTGTAGAAAAATCCTATGAAAATATTAAACATCTAATGATACAAAGCTTAATTATAACTTAAGCATAAACACAACCATAAACATACATTTATACTTATATACGGATTTGGATAAAAGAGAAATCAAAAATTTTTCCCATGTAATGGGATGCTTGCATCGCTTGAATATAGTAGTTGATGAGCTTGCAATACTATATAAAGTAAGGCAAGAAAAAGAATGGCGTTTTGTTTCTCAACATCTATTTAGGATATACCATATGGGATTAATGTATATTTTCATACTTGAATATTGTAAGCTGTTAGAAGGTGATGATGGAAGAAAAACAGATCATTGGGGTTCACTCACAAAATTGAATGAGAAATAAAAAAGGTTCATCCATCATATCAAAATTATGATACTGTTAAAGCAAAGATTGATGAATTATATAATTCCAACTTTCACATAAAATATATTAAAACGCTACAGGATTCAACTTTTGCTCATCTTGATAAAAAAGGTGATCCATTTAAAGTCAAATCTTTTGATGATGGTCAATTTGCTATTGCAAAAACCCACGTAAAGCAAATGATTGAAATATTGAATTTGTGCGGTCAGGTTTATAGTTCACATTACCAAATTGAATTTGATGATCAATCAACGGAAAGGTTCATAAATAGATATGCAGAACTCACAGAAACACGTGATGAAATAGTTAACAGGATGCTAACTGAGCTTAGAACACCAAAAGCTAAATAGTGATTTCTCTCTAAACTAATACCTGAATAATATATTTATTAAGGTTAACTTTACTGAACGATGCACCATTAATCAACTTAAATTAAAGCTCCAAAAATTATGAACGATCAAAAACGTCACAATGCTGACTTGATATTTAGATACCTTTGGGAAAACTATCACAACCCAGAATATCAAGAGTTGTACTTGATAGCGGATAAGTATGATATTGATAGAGATGAAGCGGATAAAGTCTACACGTATTTAAAAAGTAGAAAATTTGTTATAAGCCCTGTAAAACCACTTGGTAATGGTACAGTTCTGAAACTAACTGATGAAGGTTATGCTTTCATGAACGATACGAATTTGATGCTTGAATTAGAAGAGAAAAATACTGCGCCAGGGGTTCAAGCTTCATCAATCATTAATAACTTTGCTGGTCATGGTGTGAACGTGGGAAACAATTATTCAGCTTCAGTAACAAATACGCATACTACTAATGAGGAAAAGAAAGAAAACTGGGTTTTAAAAAATTTAAGAGAAGTTATAATTGGGGTGATTATTGGTATAATCTTAATCTATGCAGCTTACTATATAAAAACTCATTATGGAATCAATTGATGCTTGGTTTATATTCTGGCTGGTAACTTAAAAAATTTGTTCGCCAAATGATTAAGCTCAGTTCTTAACTTGTGAAAAAGTGGTTTTTGATCTTCAAAAAGCAGTTCTTCAGAAATGATCGTTTTGATTATATTTACATTGCCTTGCTGTTCACCGAAACAGTAACCCTCCGATGAGGCACTAACAAAACCAACCTATTCTTCTTTGCTCGTGTTCTCGAAGCTATGGAAAACCGCTTCAAAATTTTCATCTACAACAGCCTGTATAATACCCCATTGCCTTTTAAAGAATAAACGGATAATTGCATCACTTGATAACGAGTCATCCTTAACCAAACGCTCCCGATACCGTTTAAAAAAATGTGGTGGGTATATCATGCTTTTGTTTGCCTCCAACGATAACGCTGCGGCATATTTTCCATCTGGGCGATTGTAAATACCATAAAAACCTAAAATGGGGTTGTCCCACTGGCTACGTTTTAAAACCGTGAATGATATTACAAGCAAGTTTTTTTCTCTCGAAAGACAATCGTATGCATATGTATATGGGAATCTACTCGCTTTCAGAACTCTTCTTCCGAAATCTTTTTTAAAAATATCAACCTTTGTTTGAATACTGTGCAGATCCTTAAATAGTTCGTTATGAATCTCATGGACGCTCATTGATCGAACTATCATGGTTTGAAAATATTTTTTTTTTAAACGAGTTAAAATTAATCTATTGATTTTAGCACATCGGGAGAATTACCCATTTTAATTAAATCAGTACTTACCCTGAATGCGGATAATGATGAATCATCACAACTATATTTCATAATTTCATCAACCAAACTTGTCGGTGAATCTGGGTTAATCCAATCATCAATTAGATCATCATTCAACATCATTGGCATACGTTTAGCTGAATTATGGATTGTTGCCATATATTCGTTTGCAGGCTGAGTAAGAATAGTGAATGTCGAAATCCACTCCCCATTTTCTGGGTTCTTGTAGTGGGAATAAAGACCACCTAAATTGAAATATGGTTGCTGTTTTGGATGAATCAGATAAGGTTCTTTTTCCTTGGTTTGACCATGAACAATGTGTTTATATTCAAAGAAGCTTTCTACTGGTATTATACACCTTTTGTTTTTAATAGCATCTCTAAAGCTTGGTAATGTTCTCGCTGTTTCCACTTTAGCATTTAGTGTATTATTGCTATGTTTTAACATATCTGAAAGCGACTTACCGCTCCAATTTGGCATAAGTCCCCATTGCAACAATCTCATTTGCCTACCATCGCTATTGACTAAGGTTGCCAATTGTGGATGGGAAAAACCGTTCGCCTGATATAAGATTTTTTGATTCTCGATATCTTCTGGTTTCACAACAGGTGCTTTGTAATAATCACCAAGTTTTTTAATTAATGTCAGTTGGGTCGTTCTGTAACACATAAATTCAATTTAGTTAATTTATTCCTATTTCAAAAACCTCACCACCCTCTGTTTTAGAGAGTATAAGGTTAAGTCTCTCATCAAATGATACAATATCGTAAATGGAATCTTGGATTACACTTCCAAACTCTTGCATATCGATATCTGGATGAACAACCACCATTAACGTTTCGTAATTATTGTATCCAATTGAAATAATATTTTCTCCCCAGATTTCTTTCAACACTATCGGAAAGCCCTCTCTTAAAGTAGATTGCTGTAATTGAGAAGCAATATCTTCAATTAGAGGCTTTACCTTTTCATCGTCACTCGAGAAACCAAATTCAGCTCCTAAATCAATTTCCATCGAACCTATTTGCTCGCCATCAAGATAAACCATGTACACTTCATCAATCTGTTCTAACTTAACCTTATGAGGCGTTTTAAAATCGGTAGTATAGATATCAAATTCTCTTGTAGTCATATCAATTTATTTTAATTAGATCGGTCAAACGTGTTGTATAACATCTGGTTAGGTGATTCTGTTTCATCTTCCATTCCTCGCTTTTATAACCCATAGTACCAAACCTTAATGAATTTGTTCCATTGAGCTTATTTAGTTTATCTATTACTTTCATCAGCTTATCATTTCTTGGTCGATCTTCCTGAACGAAAAGGTTTTGTGTACCATCGCTTCTATCTCTCAAATCCATTAACATGATACCAACACGTTTATAAACAAAACCCTCTTTATAGATTGCCTTTAAACCTTTAATAGCAAATTTTATGAGAGTTGGTGTATGAGATGTTGGAATATCCAATTTGCAAGTAATTGAATTGAAGTATTGTTTTTCCTTGAAGTTCCATGCATTAGTCTGCACAATAACCTGAACTTGACCACAAACGCTATTTTGCTTTCTTAATTTTTCAGCACACCTGCTGGTGTAAGTTGCTAAAGCTTGTTGCATGTATTGATGGTTATCGGTGTATTTACCAAAAGATTTTTGAGAGGCTATAATATCTTTACGCTTAGGTAAGTACTCTAAATCGATACATCTTTGACCATTTAATTCTCTGATCATCCTTTCTCCAACAATGGTAAGATTTCTCCTTGCCCAATCTGGTTTAATCAAACTCAATTCATAAGCAGTTTGAACACCTAACTTATTTAATCGAGCTGATAGTTTGCTACCTATGCCCCATATGTCTTTTATGGGAGTCAATTTAAGAAGCTCTAAGCGTTTATCTTCAGTATCGATAGCAAATACTCCGACATCTCTACAGTGTTTCTTTACGTAGCGATTTGCGACTTTACACAGTGTTTTCGTATTAGCCAATCCAATGCTCACTGGCATACCAATCCCCTGTAAAATGCTACGCCTAATTTCCTTTGTATATTCAACAAGATCAAAGTGCTTAAAGGAATCAAAGTTCAGGAATGCTTCATCAATGGAATAAACCTCCATATCTGGATTAAATGAATGCAGCATTCTCATTATACGTGCTGATATGTCACCGTATAAAGTATAATTAGAAGAAAGTGCAACAACACCAAATTTGTCCAGTGTGGGCTTAAGCTGATGGAACGGAACTGCGTAATCGATATCAAGGGATTTTGCCAGTTGATTTTTTGCAATGGCTTGCCCATCATTATTGGTTAATACGATAATCGGCTTGCCCTTTAACTTGGGCTCGAAGATTTCCTCACATGAAGCATAACAATTGTTACAGTCAATAATTGCCAACATTGTATCTCCCCTTTACATCTTGTATGACTCGAGTAACCACACCCCAAATTTTGAAATCATCGAATTCAGCAATTCGTATAGGTTTAAATTTCTTATTGGCAGGATAAAGAAAAAAATCATTGCCTGTGATTGAAATAAATTTTGCAGTAAATTCTGAATTGATAACTGCAACAACCAAATCACCATTTTCTGGTTTAAGCGACTTATCTATCACCATAATATCGCCCTCGAACACATGAATATCCTGAAGTGATTTCCCAGTCACTCGACCCAAGAAAGTAGTCTCCCTATTTGTCATGCAAATGTCATCCAAACTAAGCAAGCCTTCCAAGTAATCATCGGCTGGTGAGGGAAAACCAGCCTGTATACAAGTGCTGAAGAACGGCAACATCGCATGTGATTCGTCTGCTTTAAAAATCTCCATCTCGATCATACCACAAAGTAATACTAATATTTTTAGTAAACCAAAATATATTTTAAACATTTGTTACGATTGAGCCGTGATTAAGTTGGCTCTAAGTTTTTATTTTTAATCTGTAGAAATTTCTTATTAGCGAGCAATGAGTAGTTATCCTGCTTATAATGTTTTGTTTCTAATCTGTAGAAATTTATTACTTAGAGAGGAACGGTCGCAATTGTGCGATTTAATTTTTTTCTTCTAATCTGCAAAATTAAGTTACTGACTAACAGTTATTTATTTTAAAATAAATTTGATTTTCTAATTTTTAATTTTGATATTTGCACCAGGTTAAATAAGGAACAGCTCTACCAGCCTACCTATTTAACTTCACGGTTTTAGACCGTCATGGCACATGAAGTTTTTCGATTAGCCATACTAAGTAATACCCCAGCCCTTAAAACGGCAATGATCCGAAAGGATTAATGGGGATAAGTATGCATTAATTAAATAAACTTTATGTACAAAATCACATTTGAAGATCTCATTAAGAGATTATCCCAGGAGCTCAACTCCCATTTCGATTATTCCATTATCAATCCTGAAGAGGGAATGGTAATATTTCAAGCCTCTAACACTTCTGAATTTGGCGATCATACTCTACTATTCAATACTTATGCTTGCACGTGTAATGGCATAAAATATTATATCGGTCAACCGAAGGATTTGAAAAATCTTAATAAAAAAGCTCTGATCCGAAATTTTGTCTCGGGCATTTTAGATAGACTTTTATTGGAAATAAGTGAGGGGGGATTAGTATATGGAGTTTAATATATTATACAGTAAGAATGACAGAAAATTCAACTCTAAGCCTGACGATATAGTAACAGGAACTCTCAGATTTGAGCCTATTAGAACTGATATTAATGACCTCATTAATCATTTAACACAAGGCAAATCAATCAGCGGATCGCTTTATAGAAATCACCATCGAGATACCAAGAACTTCATCACTCAGCAAATATTCGGAGTTGATTTTGACGGCACAATCACCCTTGATGAAGTTAACGCCATCGTTGAAGATTTTGGAATAATGTACAATTTTGGTCATTACACTTTTAGGCACACTGCAGTTGAGGAACGGTTTAGAATTTACTTTGTAATGGATGGAGAGGTTCAAGATCCGAAATTAGCCAAACATATTGCTAAAGCATTTCATGAGATTTTTGAGCGAAAATCAGATAGAAATGCTTTAGATGCAGCTCGTGCTTGGTTAGGAACAAACAAAACGCATTTCAAAGGCAAGTTAGATAATGTTACTTCTGTTTACTCCATATTAGAATTTGCCAACCATAAAATACATTCCAGAGATAGATGTCAGCCCAGAAGCTTGCTACCAATAGCTAAGGTGGAAAGAAAAATCTGTGCAAATTCCTACAATCCTATTAAATATTCTTATACAAAAGGTGATAATTGCACACATTTGGAAGAAGATGAAAACTATGATATTGTTACCGTTAAAAACTGGAAAATAGAGGATTTAATGGAATGTGAGTTGTTCAAAGTTTTTTACGAAGGACGGGGCACTGAAGAAAAGGGCAATAAACTCATTCATGGTGAATTGGTAGGTATAGCTTCAAATCTACTTCATTTGGAAGGTGGTACAAAATTATTTAAGGAATGTATTGGAAAGAATAAGGCTTATTCACGTGATAAATATGACATAATAAGTTATTTGAAGAGATCTCCGTGTGCACCAATGAAATTTACTGATTTCTCTCCATTTGAAAGTGATAGAAACAATCAATTTCAATCGTTATCAGACTTGATAAGAAAACGTGGAAAAGTGAAGATTATCGATCAATCAGCAAAGCAAACTTCTATTTCTCAAATAGAAGCTACTGAACGACTCAATAATGCTTTTGATTACATTATGAGTAACGATAATAACAAAGTTTATTTATTGGAAGTTGCTACTGGATTAGGAAAAACAGAAAGATTAAAAAATTCTCAAGGTATAGTTATGGCATTTCCAGATAATGAATTAAAACTGGAACAGTACGATTCATCGAGCTTAAAGCCTGAAGATAAAATAATTACCCCATCATCTAAGGGTTTGTTTTCAACTGCAATAAATGTACAAATAGAAAAACTATTTTCAATCGGTAGGAATAACCAAGTCATGAATTTGATTAAACAAATTGCAAGCACAAAGAAAAGTCTGGTTGGCATAGGAAAGGTCACTAAGGATGATATAGAAAAAGCCAAATCTTATCTTGATGAACTTTCGCTTGTAAGCAGCAAAGCAAGCTTGAACAAAACTATATTTACGACACATACAAGAGCCATATTTTCAGAATATCAACATGAAACACTTGTGTTTGATGAAAACCCTCTGCAGCATCTATTGGAAATCAAAAAAGTTTCCATTGATGATTTGCGAAAGTTTTCAATATCAGAAGGAGGAATATCGATAATAGAAGAATTAATTGCAAATGCCTCTGAGGATGAATGTTACGATACACCCGATTTCTCAGATCTCCTAAATAGGATTGAAAACATTGGTTTCTATCTTGATATTAAGACTAATCTGTTTAAATTCCTGGAATCTCAATTTTACATTAAGGAGGGTGACTACATTCATTATGTTTTGAATCACGTTAAACAGTTACCGAAAAACAAAAAAATAATTATTGCCGATGCAACTCCTCCTACTCAACTATGGAAGAATCTACTTGGCGATCGTTTAGAAATAATTCAAATAAAAAACGTGAAGTATAAGGGTACGGTTAAACAATTCACGAACAGAAGCTGCAGTAGAGTGGGCTTAAAAAACTACCATGAGAAGATAGCTTCAATGGTTGGGAAAGAACTATGCTTAACTTTTAAAGACTTGAAAGATTACTTTGAAAATCCTTGCAAGGAAATGCATTTTGGAAGAGTTAGAGGATCGAACATTTTGTCAGGATTACCATTTTCAGTGGTAGGAACTCCCCACCACAATAATTACTACTACAAATTCATAGCGAAGATATGCGGGTTAGAGGTCAAAGAATTTACTATGTCTGAACAAACTGTTAAGTATAAAAACAAGGAATTCAGGTTTCATACATTCGAAGATCCCTCGCTGCGGCAAATCCATTTGGAATTGGTTGAAGGGGAAATAATTCAAGCTGTAGATAGAGGTCGGCTCATTTGGAACGATGTAGAAATAAAACTTTATAGCAATCTTCCAATAGATCAGGCGACTTATACAATCACGTAACCAACGGTAATTGCAACGATGGGGATTAAAATTGGATAATCCCCATTGTATTTCCGGCGGAACGCCGAGCAAGAATAGGATTTAAATCGGTGAGAATGGTGATTAAAGTTAAAAAACTTTGAGCTTTCAACCCACAAACCTTATCCTTTTGGCATGGATAATTAATTTATTTTTGAGTAATCTCTAAGGACTAACTGTTCAAACTCCCTTTTTTGAGATGGAACGAAGTGATTACCAGAAACCTCTAAGGTAATTGTCCTAAAAACCTTATTTGTATCAAGGTAATTAAATACTAAACCGAAGTTTGAAAATCCAAGTGAGACATTAATATCCTGAACGTTAGGTTTGGCAAAATCTATTTTTTTAGCGTTGAAAATAAAAATTGCTTCATGCTTCTTATTAGGTTCAAAAATGTCCGATAAAGTTAGGTTTGAATAAATCATCTCAAAAGAATCCAACCCAAGGAAGTCAAATGAAGGTTGATAGGCATAATTACCTTTTTGGTTAACTATATTGATTTTTAAGGTAACCTGCCACAAGAAATGTTTTCCATATATATTATTCATCTTCATCAGCTCATCGGGAGTAAGCCTATAACCGATTGGGTATTCAGCATCTTTCTTTTCAATAATCGTTTCTTCGATAGTCATAAAAAAAAATGCAACTGTTGTATATTTTCTATAGTAAAAAATGAAAACTGGGATTAAAATAGAAACAGTTATTGCAGCTATTCCAATTATCGCTTCATTACTCAGGTTTATTAACATATAATCTTTGATTAAGAATAAATTAAATAATTTCTTTTAGCTCCAAAATCCATATTTTTTATTTTCAGTCAAGAACCTCCACAATTCTGAATCACGAGGTATGATTTTTTGCATTTTAGTCTTGAAACCTAAAAGCTTTAACTTGTCTGTCGGTTCAGGCTGAAGTTTGACCGAAAAATTATTTTTAGTATCATTAGGTTCAGCGATAAAGAATCCTAACTGATAAATAAATATGTCATAATTCAGGTCAACCTTTTCAAAATCACCAACTATACTCCAACCTTGCCCACTTATCTTCGGAGAACAGACTTGACCTTTCGATGGAATGTTTAAGTCACCGTTAAAAAAACCATTACCAAATAATGGTAATTCATAATCATCAAATTGGAGACTAAAATAAGGGATATTCAAAGTACTATAAATCAACATTAGTTTCGCATCATTATTCATAGTCTTCAATTGATAAAACGGCATTTGATCATTGTTTTCATTATGAATAAATTGGTATCCAATGATATGTTAAATTATTCATAGGTAGATATTTTTAATCGATTAAATAGGTATAAATTATTCCCCAAGAAAGTAGATTGGATGCAACGGTAAGAAGTTCTTCTGTTCATCCGTCAACTTTGAATAGTAATTTTGCCATAACGCTATAAGACGTTCAAAATCAATTAATTCTATGTGCTCCCTCGAATTGCGTGCCTCTTTAATAGCTGGCTTAGAAAACGTTCCTGATGTAACAAAAATCCCTACATCAGAATTACGTTTAAGAGTTCCAGCCAATTTCTGCACTTCATCTGATGATATGGAATCATTCGGGCGGTGTTTTACCTGCACGATTATTCGAGGTTGTCTTGTACCTAAGGGATCGGTATATGCGATAATATCTATGCCTCCATCAGCACCACGCTTGGCAACATCAGAAATAAAATAACCCATGACTTTTAGTAATTCAGCTACCAAATCTTGAAATTCATAAGGATTTTTCTTGATAATAAAATTGCGAATACCATTCGAAGCTTCATCTTCATATTGACTGATCAGAGATTGCTGAATTTGGGAAGCATCATCTTTTGTAAAATCTTCTATCTCTTCAATATCGCCTTCTACAGTTTCAGCTTTGCGTTTACCATCCCACTCTCTATACAATTTGGTAGCGGTCGACAATAGTTTTTCAGCACCTAAATCAATTGCATTTTCACCTTCTGGTGTTAATATCCATATACCTTTTTGTTTACGTAAAAAGCCAGCTTTCATGCAATCAATTGTATAGAAGTGCAATATTGATTCCCATCGAATATACCCTGTTTTCGTATAACGGTAACTCTCATATTCATCGAAAGTAATCGTCTTTCTTATTTCATCTACAACATCTTTTCCTCGCATTTCTCCACCAGCTTCTTTTAAAATTTTGAAAGTTGCATAGATAGTTTTTTCGGCTATTTTTTTTGATTGGGACTTTGACATTAACTATGATATAATTTATATTATTAAATGCTTTCAATTAATTGTATTTCTTCGCCAGAAAGGTCGTAAAGCTGATATATTAGTAAGTCTAATTTATTCTCTAATTCCGTTGCATCTTGGTTATTTATTTTAAGAGAAACTATCGTTCGAGATAACTCACTAATTTCAGAGCATTGGGAGATCTTTGGAATCGGAAGGTGTTTAAATTCCTCGAGCCTAATTTTTGGAAATAAATTGTCAAATTCATTCTTCTCAAATTTAAAGAGCCAGATGACTAACTTTGAACATAAAACCCCCAAAATGAAATAAACATCAATGTATTCGTTTATAGGAACTGCTATATAAAGACTTCTGTCAATAATAAAATCTTCTTCAATAATTGCACAAACAAACCTTTTACCAATGATTTCCCTTAATACTAATCTTTGACCAGTAAAAAATTTTGGGTCACGTGCTGCGGCTAACCAACTCCCGTAACTAATGAAGTGTTTTTGATCCCAATTATAATTAAATGTTGAAACGTGTTTACCTTTTAACTCTGGCAAAAAAGTTTCATCTTTCTTGAAAGCTGCATGGTATGCCCTACTGGAAATAATTTCAGCGCTTTGCCCTCTGTATTTGTCGTAAGGATTAACTCCTCTCGTTATTGTAAAGCAATCTTCTAATCTTACACTTTGACTCCTTATCTTTTTAAGGATTGATGAGATTTCAGCGTTAACTTCGACATCAAGAATCAAACCCTCGTTATCATTGAACCTACGCTGACTTATCAAGTTTTTAATGATAGCTTGATTATTTGAGTCAAATGCGAATATTTTAATTTCGGTCCGATCGGTGGCATTTTTAATACCAGAAAAAATCGATGTATCTACTTGAGCCTCTGAAAATGCATTTGCAATTGTGGAATTCAAGGACAAAAGCTGGAAATTATCGAGTATAAATTTCCGTGTTTTGACCATCCTGACATTCTTCAGCCAAGAGTTCGGGGTAATCAAACAAATCGTTCCATTTGGTTTTAGCAATGTCTGAGAAAGTTCTATAAAAAATGTGTAAAGATCAAGTTGGTACTCCGCAACTTTAAAATTATTGGAGAAGTGAGAATGCAAATCTTTAAACGAAGATCCAGTTAAATAAGGAGGGTTGCCAATGATTAGATCAAAACCTTCAAAAACCCCATCTTGATTTAAAACCTCAGGAAATTCAAAACGCCACTCAAAAGCATTTTCATAAATTTTGTTGCCTCTAATTTCATCGATAATAGTAGTTAGAGTGGTAATTTCTATTTCGAGTTTTTCTCGCTTGATTTTTCTGGCTTTTGCATCAGATCTCGACTCACCGAATAATTGCTGCTGATTTAAAAGATTAAAAAGTTCACCCGTTTTACGGTTGAGCTCTAAGACTTTTCGATCATTTTTGTGAATTTGTGCTCTAAAATCACTCTTGATCTTAGTGATCAAACTTTCCATTTCATACTTTTGCTGCTTACTTTCGGCATTACGATAAGTGTTAACTGCATTTTTATAAGTATCAATGTTCAGATCATTCTTCTTTAATGTTTGTTGTAAATCTGCATCAGTGGAAAATCGGCTCACTAAAGAGTTACCACATTTTATATTGATGTCAATGTTGGGCAAGGTTTCTAATTCGGACGAATTTTTATAATATGCATTTTTCAATAGCTCAATCCACAATCTTAAACGGCAGATCTTCACCGAGTTCGGGTTTATGTCAACGCCAAAAAGACAGTTTTCTATTATTGTTTGTTTTTCATGAAATAATGCTTCTTGAATACGTTGACTCTCTTTGTTCAAAGGTTTATACTCAAAAAAGTCTCCCTCATCATCTGTAATAATTATTTCATCGTTAACAACTTCGAAGCTATATTCTTTTAATCGTTTACCTGAACGATCTTGAAGAATTTTAAGATCGTTTTTCACTGATATAATTTCATTCAATGCTGAAACAAGAAAATGTCCAGATCCCACGGCAGGATCACAGATTTTAATTGTGTTCACAATATTATTTGCTTCATTTCGGTCTTCTATTTTATCATAGAGCTCATCAAAATTAACACAATTCCAATTTTTGGTCTCATTGAATTTTCGAAGTATTGATTCCCTTATAGTTTCCCGAGACATGTACATTGTAATGAATCCAGGAGTAAAAAATGAGCCGTCTTTGTATCCGTTTATTTTTTCAAAAATTAGTCCTAAAACAGACGCATTAATCAACGACTTATTTTCCTCTTGGATGTTGTTGCCCCCATCACCTGTAAAGTCATAAGAGTCAAGAAAACGGAATAAATATTCTAAAGTTGTTAAATCTCCAGTTAATTTTTTTCCATTATCATTTTTAAGTACTGAAGAGCTTATTATTGGAATTTGCTTTTCATTTTTAAGGTTGCTAATAAAAATTGTTTCCTGTTCAAGGGAAGTTGGTTCAAAAAGAGAACTATTAAGATAAGGGACTTTTGCAAAAGCCGCTTTTACATCCGAATTTCTATTACTTTCTCGCTCAGCTAAGACCTGAAAGAAGAGGCTGTTTAAGTCATCAAAGTCCTTTATTTTTTTAAAGTTAAGGAAAGCATAGGTTTTATCACCGCTGTGATAATTAATCAACTGCGCCTCGAGTAATTTCAGAAATAAAATTCTATTTATCCAAGTAATACTCAGTTCCAATGCAACGTTAAACAATCTATCTGCGTGATTAAGTCCAAACCGATTTGGTTTCTCCAATCGATTGATTTTATTTAAACTATCTAATTGAATTATGGCATCTTCCAGTATGCTTCCAGTATTTCTTGATCCTTCTAAGTTGCGGTCTATTAGTTTCTTACCTTTTACTTTAGTCTCGGTCAAACCAATGAGATGCAAAAGTTCACTATAAAATCCCCTATCAAGATTGTTGCTATCATTAACAAAAGGCAACTTCAGTAGATGCTCTGGGGAAAGTAATTTAAAAAGAGATATTAACTTGTTATCATCTGTTTTATCTTCGTTGAATAGAGCTTTCTTAAAGTCACGAATATCAAAATATGTAAATTCAATTTCTTGTTTAATTTCAGCTATGAAGGGCTGAGCAATATTTCTATAGAAGAAGTCTGTTTTAACTTCAGACAATCTGCCAGCTTCAAAATCTATGAAGTTTGAAACCAGCTTTTTATTCTGTGAAAAAATTCGATCAAATAATACAGCATCGAAAATAAACCACTCGTTAATGTTCGTAACAACTAAGTACTTAACCTCTAAGTTTTTATGCGAAACTCTTTCCCTTAAATAATAGAGCACCAATTCTTGGAAAGCTTTGACATTAATCCTGTCTCTACTTATCATTTCAGATTTGTTAGTCGGCTTTTTAGCTTCTATGATTACACCAACGGATGAAGCTGCGGTATTGCCAGTATGAATTACCAGATCATTGCGCCCTTTCGTATTTATAAAGTGGTTTTGCTTATAATAGGTATTCTTGAGAAAATCTGAAATTAAATTTTTATGAAATTCTTCTGATTCCGTATCGTTTGTGCGATCAAGTAGTTGAATTAGGTTTGCCTTAAATAGCTCAATTTCATTTCTGTTTGGCTTTACTTTTAAAAAGGCTTTGTTTAATGCCTTTCTTGGCTTCAGTTCTTTTATCTGCATTTACGCTAATTTTTTGAGATTGCTAAAATTAGGTTTTTCCAATGAATTTTGAATATATATTCATTTTCTAATCAAAAACACCTATAATGGTAGTTATCTACACATCATAGTACATTCAATTAAAAACTAATCATTGCACCGTTGAAAAATGTTGCAGCTTAAAGGCTAAGATTAAAGCTAAGAATATTTAGAAAAAAGTGTACATTTTGCAAATGTTTTGAGCTTATCAGAACATTGGATTAAAAAATTAAATTAACCTCAATCAAATGAATAAAATAATTTATCTAAATGGTAAAAAGTCAGTTGAGATAGAATATATAAACAAAGAAGCTGACACTGTATACATCGATGGTATTGCGAAAGACTTTGCAGTTGAAACAACGAGTGAAGCAAAAGAAAAATTTGCCCAATCTTTAAAACGATCTAAGTATGCCGAATTTCTAAATTCGCAATTCGAGAATTTGATTTTACTAACTGGAGCTGGTTCATCGTATGGAATTGGTAAAACTGTTAACGAGAATGGCGAAGACATCGAAAGAAAAGGTAGACTATTAACCCATCTATGGGATGATGTTTGTGAAGCTATTTCTGAAGAAAAACTCAACAAACTATGTGAGATTGTGAAGTACACTGATAAGATATCTGATGGAAGTGGGTACGTTAAAAATTTGGAAAAGTTATTGTCACTGGCTAATGTAGCGAAGAACTATGTTAAAGATCCAAATGTCGATAATCCGATTTCCATCGAAAACATCATTACTGAAATTGAAAAAATTATAAAGCAGAATTGTACGCTTACTTTGCCATCAAATTCTCCACATTCGGAACTGCTAACGAAAATCACGAAACGAAAAGTTACGTTACCCCGAGTAAAAGTATTTACTCTGAATTATGATACTTTATTTGAACAAGCTGGCAGAGAAAAAAACTTTACAATGATTGATGGCTTTTCTTTCTCTCAACCCAGAGTTTTTAGTGGAAGAAATTTCGACTTAGATATAGTTTCAAGAAATTCCAGTAGAGTAAAAGAAGAAGATAATTTCGTTCAAAAGGTATTTCATATCTATAAGCCCCATGGATCGGTAGATTGGACACGTGAAGGTTCTTCTATTATTCAGCGTGAATTTGTTCAAAATCCATTGATGATTTATCCAAAGGATAGCAAATATGAGAGTTCTTATGAACAGCCATTTTTTGAAATGATGTCACGTTTTCAAAGTTGCGTTAGAAGCGAAAATGTGTTACTTATTTGTATCGGCTTTAGTTTTAATGACAAACATATTGTGACAGCAATTTCCGAAGCCCTTGAACAAAATCCAAGTTTCCAGTTAATGGTAGTAAATAAGGGAATAGACAGTAATTCATCAAATTTTAAGCCCATTTTCGAGGCAGGTAAACGTTACAACAACATTTTTCTCGTTGATGAAGAATTTGCCGATTTTGCTATTTACTTTCCAGATTTAAAATCTTATAATCAAGAAAACACCAAGCGAATCATACTAACTCTTCCAGATGAGTCAAAATCCATTTAATCATAGCCATTTTCTTGGTTACCTGAATCAAATTACTCCACAATATGTAAATGTTCACTTCCCTTCATCTGTATTGATGAAAAGCTTTTCATTTTACGGTGAAAACCTCAAGGGAGGTCTGGTTGGTAACTACGTAGTAATTGAAGGAGAACAATTTGGCTTTTTAGGAAAACTACTCGAATTAAGTCTCCCCGAAAAAGAACGACTTGAACTTAGTGAAAAATCTTTTAATACAAAAGAGTTTCATCCAACAGGTAAAATTGAAATTCTTCTTTCATTTGAACTTTTTAATCCATCAAAAATTGAAAAAGGACTGAATTCTCTTCCAATGATTGGTGCGAAAGTTTTCATCTGTTCTTCCGAATTTATTAAGGATTATTTTAAAGGCTTTGGTGTGAAAGAAGAGCATTCATCCTCTGCGCCAACTATAAATCTGGGACGCTTGACTTATGACAAACAAACGATTGTCGAGCTTTCTCAACAAGGAATTTTCGGGCGACACTGTGCTGTTGTGGGCACAACAGGTGGAGGAAAAAGTTATACGGTGACGAAATTAGTAGAGGGTGTTGTGGCAAATAACGGTAAAGTTATCGTTATAGATCCAACAGGAGAATATACACCACAAGATGCAAACATCACGACCGAACCGCCTGCTGTACTTAATGTAAACTCTTTTTTCCATTATTCGAACCTTACGATTAGTGACTTATTCGTGCTACTCAGACCATCGGGTCAAGTTCAAGCTCCGAAGCTGATGGATGCTATCAAATCTCTCAAAATTCTTAGAATTTTGGAATCCAATGTAGATGGAGATTTCATTACCATGAATGAAGAGCAAAATTATTCCATAAAAATTGCAGATGGAATTTATGAAATCATTGAGGTAAAAGATGGAAGTGTTGTTAAAGCGCAGCGATTAATGAGACCTTTCAATAGAGTCTATAATAAATTTATAAAGGCTATAGAGAGTAATGAAGCAGATTTTGATATCGCCTCTCTTGCTCTTCAGATAACGAAAGAATGCATTTGGGATATTGACTTTGACAATCACCTGAAATGGGGAAAGAGTAATCCGAACCATCTAAATAATTGTATAAGTTTAATCTTGCGCATAAATAACCTAAACAACAATCCTCAGTTCAATTCATTGTTTGGATTTGAGAGAAATAAGGCAGACGAGAATGAATTAATAAACAAAATTGAATTTTTTCTCAAGGGTGAGAAAAGGCTGTTAAGGATTAGCTTTGAAGAGGTTGGCTTTGAATTCCAAGCTCGAGAGATTCTTGCTAACGCTATTGGAAAATTTCTTCTTTCAAAAGCCCGACATAAGAAATTTATCGAAGAACCTCTCGTTTTAGTTATTGATGAGGCTCACCAATACTTGAATAAAAAAGTGACAGACGAATATTTTGAATCCACTGAGCTAAGTGCTTTTGATAGCATCGCTAAAGAATGTCGCAAATATGGATTGTTTTTATGTCTTGCTACGCAAATGCCCAGAGATATCCCAAACGGAACGTTAAGTCAAATAGGGACATTTATAACACATAGATTGATAAACCATCAAGATAAAGAAGCTATTGCAAATGCATGTTCATCTGCAAATAAGGATACCTTGGCTTTCCTGCCAATATTAGGGTCTGGTGAAGCAATCTTGATGGGAGTTGATTTCCCGATGCCTGTGATGTTAAAAGTCGACCTGCCAATCCTGCCTCCTAAATCCGAAACTCCTTTATTCAAAGTAAGTCATTGTTTATCAATCAAATAGATTCAAGCTGCAATTTCATTAATTAAAAAAGAATTTAATTATTAATTTATCTTAAAGTCAAATAATATATGAGAGCTAATAAAAATCTAAGAGAAAACCCATCAAACAAAGATCCAGATATCAACAATCACGATCTTTTTGATAAACGACAACGAAAGCCTGAAATTTTTTCTGTTAAAGATGTTAATCAAGATATAACTACCCAGCGAATACAGACTTACAAAATAGGAAAAGCTGAAATAAGATTTGATGCTCCAAACATGACTGCTATTTTTATGAGCTCCTCTGCAAAACACTACGAAGCAGCGAAGTTATTATATGCTAATTTAATTTCGCCAAGGATAAAAGTCCGTGAAAGAATAACATTTTCAAATATTGAGACAGTGAGTTTGTATGATTACTTTGAAGAAATTCAAGCTGCAGTAATTATGATTTACTCTGCTGTTGAATCCCTTAGCAATTCATTGATCCCTGACGACTTTAATATCCATGAAACTAAAAATGGGGTAACAGTAGTGGTTGACAAAGAGACCATTGAACGAAATAAAAGCACCTCAGAAAAACTCAAAGATATAATTCCAACTTCTTATAAAATTTTGTCTCCAACTAAATTTAAATGTTGGGGAAGGTTCAAAGAACTTGAAAAATTGCGTAATGATATTATTCACTTAAAGGGAGCTTCGATACAAAACAAGATTAAGACTAAACATATACTCGCCCAGATACTTGACGAGACCATTTTCGCCAAAATAAAAGCGGCAAATGAACTAATTAAAGAATTGGCAAAATTACTGCCGTATCATACCGAGTATCCTATATTGTATAATTCCGAACCGATCGTACCAAAGATAATCAATAGCTGGGATGATTTGGGCACCAGACCTGTACCAGACTTCGTACCGTAGAAAATGAGTCTAAATGTTAGTTTCTTTGGATATTTCAATGAATAGCTTCGAATGCATTATAATAGATTTAAAACTTCTTGTCCGTAAAGTCATAGACCATTCTATAGTATTTATCTTCTTTGTAAAAGTTAGCGATCACACCAAAAATCGGCATTTGCGGCATTTTCATGTACCACTTATTCTCATCAATTTTTTTAAATGTATCCTTCACAAAATTCAAATTTTCAGTAGCAGACTTATCAGTACCCATTACAAGCTGTCTGACACATATTTCTTGCTTATTTACTCTGCTGAAAAGCGCAATTATCGAAAGACTATTCGTTTTATGTTCTTCACTGGTGGGAGTTGAAAACGTTAAGGTAAGACTTCCATCATTGGCTGTGCCTTTCTCTGTAACAACGTATTGATTATTTAAAAAGGACTGTTTCAATTCATCAAAATATTTGACAACAGTTGTGTCATTTTCACCAATTAAAAGTTTTACAGGGCTTGTCTGAGCTTCAACTGCAACAGCATTGATTAAAATCAACATAAAAAAGATTATTGTTTTCATATAGATCAATTTAATTATAGGTTAGTAACGAATTTCCAATTTTCTCATGTTTTGAGGAGAAATCTTTTTAAAGGACTCTAATGTAATGTAAAGAATACTATCATGAAACTGAATTTTCCATGTCATCTTCGGGAATTACCTCAATAGCATACTGTTTATTATCAAGTAATTGTTCTGTATTTGTAACATTTAATTTTGCAGATTGTATTTTAAGTTTGATGAATTTTGCCAGTTGAGTACCTTTTAAGACCTCTGTTGTAGTTGTATTTCTGATATATAAATCTTCACAAGCAACATTTTCCTCATCTCTAAGCATAAAAACTTCTTCTGGGCTTGGATAAACCTCAATAATCATAATATCACCTTCTGGGAATTTGACAAACTCACGCCTTAAAAGACTTGCGAACCCGCCTCCAAAATAACTTTTGACAAGTTCATCGATATGCTTCCCAAATCCATCTCTATTTTTTTGTTTTAAGGTGCTGTAATCAGAATCTAAACCAAATATCTTCTGATCATCTGTGACACCTATTAATAGTGTACCTCCATTGGAATTTGCAAAAGCACAAAGCGTCTTCATAGCCGAATGGGTAATACTTTTATATGCAAGATCACCATTTATTTTACTTATTTTCTTTTGAACATCGGCAAGTTTGTTATCTAATGATTTATAATGGTTAAGTTCTTGAATTCTCTTTTCATCTAATACTGGAAACCTTAAACTGGATTTGAATTCTAATATTGGACTTTCCCCCTCCAAAATTCTATCCGACCAGTACTTAACTTTGGATTCGTTTTCCTTTTTTACCTTATCAAATTCAGCATCCTTTAAAGATAGAACACCATTTTGTATATAAGAAAAAATCAGCCCAAGATTTTTCTTAGAAAAATCAGTAACATCGTTACCTGAAGAAATCATTAAATTATTTGAAAGAGTAATTTTTGCTATGATTTTAAGATTTTCATTATTTCCTTTACCAGAATAATCTTTAACATACTGAAATAATTTATCTAAATCACTCTCAACCTTACTATTGAATAACAATATAATGTTCAAAAAATACAGAAGTTTTTCGAAGTCGGGAAAAGAAGATAATGCCGTAGATGTAATTTTTTCAAGTGTCTGTAGCACTTGTTTATTTACGTTCTCTAATGTTTTAGGAGTATAATCATTGATTGCTCGCTCTAAGGCTGCAAGTGTTTCGAAATAGCTTGTGTAGATATTTGCATAATCTGATCTTAAACTTTTAACAGATTCAAAAAGTTCATTTGCCATTTTTAAATTTAAAATCTTCTTTTCTAAATCAATTTGAATCAAAGCGTATTGCTCAAAGCAGTAGGCTTTCTCAGATTGTATTAGATCAAACGTCCTCCTTTCTAAAGTTTTATCTGGTTCAGAATAGAATTCTTCATAATCAATCAAATGGTCGTCATCAACCCGATTAAGAAACTCAATATATTTAACTCTGTAGTCGGTATCGTATAATGGTTTTAAACTCAGAACTTGTCTTTCTGAAAGATTATCAGAAATGGAAACATAAAATAGAGTATTTTGAGGTTTGAAGTGCCTCTTCAACCTATCAAGATCCCAAATATGTTCAGATATATCTTTTCGAGATAGTCTCCCTATACCACTTTCTGTTGTAACAAAGACTCCATTATCATCAACACGAACAATAATGCCTTTCTTTACAATTAAGTTTTTACTGGCATAAATCGATTTATTCAACGAAAAATATTTTGAATGGTCTGTATCAAGTTGTTCGACTATAAAAAATTTAAATTCTTTATTAAATAAAATACACCTTACAGCTATCTCGTAATCCACCTCATCTAAAACCGAATTTTTGAGTACAATATCCTTTGTACGATGGGTGGGAAGAAAACCGACTTTATTTTCGTACAAAACCTCAAAACCGTTTAGAAATCTTTTACCTACCGAAACTTTGATAATACTATGTCCTATGAAGATAGACTCGAGTTTAGACCAATCGTTTGGTAACTCCTCTGCTTCATTCCCCCTGATTACATTATGGTTAAGTTTTATTCCATCAGCAAAATAAAAAGGATTGAATTGCTCCCCAATTTTAAAATTCTGAAAAACTTCATAACTGCGCAATATGAGGTAACGTTTAACATTTATATCTTCAACTATATAAAAATATTGTCTTTGTATAATTCCCAAGAGAACATTTGCCTGTTCAAACATTTTTATGTTTAAATAAAGCTGATACTCACAATATGCCCAATTAAAGAATTTTGATTTGTATTGGGAACTCTTAAATCTTGCATTCCCATTTTCGATTAGCTCAAAAATATTTTCAAGTTCACTATTTAAAAAGCTGTTTTTTTGTTTGGAAATTATTTGAATCAAGTTAGCAACAATAACCTCGTTCACATCCTGTGAAGAAATTAAACGAAGTATTTTGTTGATATACTTAACCTCGTTCAATGATTGAAAATCAATAAACTTAATTATGTAATAAATTTCATCCAGTGTATTTATTTCTGCAGAGGTGCCGTCCAATAAGGAATAATAACTTTGTGAAGAGAGGAGTGTAGTAACTTTCCGTATGCTTAAACCTTTATTGATTTCAAGATTAGCTCGTTCAAGGGTGCTGTCTGCTAAGAGCTTATTTGGTATTGCAGAAATAATTCCTTTAGTGAGTATCCATTTTTCAATTGCTAATGACAGCTCATTGATTTCATAGGCTGCTTTATAATCGAGCCTTTTAATTGACTCGTCAAAATATTTTGGGATTACATGTTTACAAAAGGTAAATACCCAAAAAGCTCTTTTCTCATTATATTGATCCCTAAATTTTATTTCATGATAACTGGGGTTTGCACTGTTTAGAATTGGCAAAAAAAACTTGCTAATAATTTTTTTCTCATTGATTATATTTTCGATCGTCAAAAAATACGGGTCAGCAACATTGACCTGAGATAGTCTTACGACATCGTTAACTATTATGACTTTACAGCTTATCTCATCATCTACTTTAATAGTACGATTCTGACCAGCTATAACAGAAGTCTGATAGATTAGTCCGTCTTCACCCTTTAATTGAAATGCTTGGTAGGGTTTATCATCTTTAGTAATTCGGTCTATAAGATCCACTACCGTAAATAAATAAATCTCCCCCTCTAAATAGATGGGATGTCGAAAATCTTGGTTAGTATAAACAATTCTTTCTCGAAAATCTAATCCTTCAAAGCGAACTCGAATTTCCCCACGAGAAAAAAAAAGTTCCTTTTGCCAACGAAAAGCTAAGACTGATCTTTCAATTTCTGTTTCGTCAATGAAGACAATTTTCGTTCTTTCGGATTTATCTTTTAACAAGAAAGTCTCAACACGCAAAATCTTAAAATTGTAAAATGCACCCTTTTGTGGGAGAAATGTCTTTTCTCTATCGATTAGCTCCAATCTGGGTTTCCTGTCGTTACCTACAGATTTTCTAAATGGTATTACCTTTCCAACCGATATCTTAGTGAGATCTTGCTTGTAAATCGGATATACAAATTCTTCAGAGTTGGAAATATCTCGTAACCTCCAAAATTCTTTGTAATTTATTAAAACGGTTGAATAGACTTTGCATTTAATGATGGGCATATTGAGAAGTGTTAATTTTTTCCAATATACAATCAAGTTTAGAAGAAATCAAAATTCTTTCTAAATTCTCTAAATGACAATTATTTGTAGAACCATATTTTTTGGTTAGTTCTTAACAAGTTTGAAGTACACTTTAAAAATTCGATTCTGCAAGGCGACTAAATTCCTGTTTTTGCTTGAGATTGACCAAAATAATTCGTATTTTTAGGGTATTTTTAAACCAATCTAAAAATATGAAAATATTATACATCAGGGTATCTTCTCTGGATCAAAAAACAGATCGACAAAAAACAAATACTGCAGGGTTTAAAGTTTATGAAGATTATTGCAGTGGTTCGATTGCTTTTGCTGATAGAGATAAAGGTAAAGAAATTATCAAGCTATTAAAGGATGGAAAGGTTGAATCACTAACAGTAAGCAGTATTGACAGACTTTGCCGCAATGTACAGGATTTGTTAAACACGATAGAATTATTTAAAAAAAATGGTGTATCAATAACCTTCCTTAATCAAGGATTGAAAACCCTTGATGAAAACGGCAACGAGAATTCAATATCACGAATGATAATAAGTATTCTTGGTGTTGTAAGCGAAATGGAAAGGACACAAATTAGAGAACGTCAAAGAGAGGGAATTTTAATTGCGAAAGCAAAAGGTATTTATAACGGTCGAAAAGTCGGCTCGAAAGAAGATACTTTAAAGTTCCTAAGCAAGCCAAGGAATTATAAAGTTTTGGAATACCTTAAAATGGGAAACCTAACAGGTGTTGAAATATCGAAACTTACAGGTGTTAATATGAATACAATTACCAAGGTAAAAAAGTTAGGCTTGATCGAGAGGGCAAAATAACCTGGACATAACCTGGGTTAAACCAGGTCATAACCATAGTTTAACTATGCAAAACTATGTTGGGATACAGAATAAATCATAGAATTTCGTATAAATTTCCCTAAAAAATAGCTTAATAAGGACGAATCATGCATTGAATGCATAAAATGGTGGGTACGTTTAAAATGTACAATAGAAATTCTTCAGGAGATTTGACACCATTCCCCCAAGTCTCGTACCCGCTTACCCTCCCCCAATTCTCGCCCTCCCACACCATATGGTGATACCCTTCAAAAATTTTTTAGATTTTTTTGGTCAGAAAAAATTGCCCTATTTTATTACACACTAATTGCAAGTATTAAAATTAGAATCATCTAAAGTAATGTTCGCAGAACACCTAAACCAATATTCAGATTTCCTGTCACCACCAGTACATTTACCAATTTTATTGGTCGCAAAGACAAAATATCCTGACTTCCCTTTGTGAATTGTAACTGCAGAAATATCACCAATATTCAATGTGCCATAATAAGTTAGATCTTCACACTTAAAGCTATCACCCTCAGTAAATTCCTTATAATATAGAAGAAGGGAACTGTTACAGTTATTTTTATAATGCACAACTACGTCTTTACTACACCCTGTTTGTTGTATTGGATTTTGAGGTGTAGCCTCATCATAGCCAGAAAACCAGCCTCTTATCTTGTGACAACTTAAACAAGATAATATTAAACAAATAGCTATTGTATATTGAGCAAGGTTATTCTTCATATGGCGATTAATATTAGCGAGGCTTCTTTGAAATTAAGACTACGGTTAACTGGTTAAATGATGCATTTACCTTAGTGAAAGTACCTGCTTCATCACCAGCTCTATCAATATCGATAGTGTAGCGAGAAATTGATTCTCCACCCATATCTCCAATTAGCTGGTCATGATTTACAACTTTTATAAGAAACTTACTAATTGTCTTGGGTGACAAATCAATAATTTGGTACTTATTCGTATCAGCAACGGTATAGATTCTCCTCCAAGGGCTATAAGCTGTAGCGTCTGTCCATTGGTATGTTGAAGGATCAACACTTCTTCCTGCTCGTGTGTTATCCCCACCAAATTCCATAACATCCATAAATAATCTCGCATCAATAAAGTCCTTTTGAACATTTAGCTCAAGAAACACTTCTCCTGATGTCCAATTACCATCACTTGTATCAAAATCAGCATCATTCCCGCCTGTATGCGGAGGTATGAAAGTGATTGGTGTTGGCGTAAAAACATCTGTTTTGGTTTTAGCCACCCATGGGGCAATGGTAATTTCAGGCATTTGGTCATCACTGCCATTCCAATAAAGCTTGATTTTAGTATACTTATTATCGATAATTGTTGTAATCAACGAGTTAATGTTAATAGTTACCTGCCAATTTGTATTATGACCTATATACTCCTCACTTACAAATTCAATTTTTCCATTCCCAGTTAATGCAACCTTCAAAAGTTGTCCTTTTGTATCTTTTGAATTTAAGTCATAACCATATATAGACAAAGGACTACCAATTGCAAGATCATTATTCATATCTAATTGCCCAACAGTTAAGGTACAGAAACTCGGTTTCGAATCTGTATATTTTTCATTTTTAAGCCTTTTAATCACATTTTCTAAAGATTGTTTAACCCTATCCCCCATAAATGTCATGGTGCACATTGCGGAAGCTGTCGTTCCTCCAATCGCATTATTCGTTATAATTGATAAATCATTACTGATAAGTTGATGAACATCATTTGGTAGATCCCGAGAAATATCTCTGAGGACTTTTTGCCACTGGGAAGAGTTTGTATTCAAGGAATTTATTCCACCCTGAATTACATTGATAGCCCTTTGGACAGGATCCAAATTACAAGATGAAATAAAAAGAGAGAAAATTAGAAAGTAGTATTTCATAACTGAATTTTTATTATTGATAATAACGATAACTCAAATATTATACAGGCAAAAAGAAAGTGAATTCTAAAAAGCCAGGAGATTGGGAAAAGCAATGATCATTCAAATATGAATTTTATTTGTGAGCTTTGTAATGATAGTTTTTGTTTGTAAATCGAAATGTATTGGATGCACACTTTATGACTAAAAAGTATACAATATTTTAATTTATGCCGATAAAATCATTTTACTGTTACCAGAATAATTATAGCAGATTTCCACCTAAATAATAACTCGCACTATACTTTAAATCGAGTTGGAGCTCCATAAAACTTTTGAATGCTGCGGTAAACCACTCTACATCTTGAGGAAAAGTAGAATATTCTTCGTGTGTTTTGATCGCATAAAATTCCCCATCAAGAGACGCCTCAATTCCATAGATGCCAAGTGAATTTGCCTGCACCCGCTCAAGAACAATTGAAAAATCTGCTGCATCAAACGACACCATCGATGAATTCTCTATATCTGGATTTTTTTTGAGTTCAAAAAAAATGTACTTATTTAAATACCTATGCTTTCGTGCTAATTGTTCATCTGTCATAATAGCTATACTGAATTATTATTAAACTGACATAGATAAATTTCTCATGGCGAGATAATACCCTTGAAGAAACAAATAGCTCTCGTCTGCTGTTCGCCCACTCAAAACTGATTGAGTCAGTTCACGTTTTTTATCGTATTGCCAAAGGCTTAGAACTCCAGCTTCTTCCTTGACTGACCAGACAAGCGGTTTATCTAAATCTGCATGTATGCCGTTTAGCTTTTCGCACATTGTGCTTACACTCAATAAATCATTACTCATTTTAAATAAATTTGATGGAAAACCTAAAAAACTCCTAATATCTTCTTGCGTTTAATATTATCAGGAACTACTTTTGGCGACTCGAATACCACTTTAACACCGTCAACATGTAAATTGATTAACGCATCATGATACCCTTGAACATATTTATACGCATCGTCAACTGAACAATCTTCGATCAAATAAATTTCCTGTCCCGTTTCAACATTTTTTGTTTGAATTGATGTAGTTAGACTATTTGGTCTGGGGCGCAACATCCACGGAGAACCTAATCTTCCAAAAGATTTATTTAACTTTTGTATAAGATCATGCAATTGAACATGAGTATGTCTGGATGTTAGTCTTGTGTAATCGTCCTCGTAAGAATACATAGAAGAGGCATTTTCAATGGTTAAAGAATAATAACATTAACGAAAGTTTGTTTGGCTGAATCGATAGTAAAGCCTTTCCTATTTTTTAATTAGTTGTTCAATATCTTTTAGCAAATAGCCATATAGATTTAGAAGTGTTGTGACGTGGTCGCTTCCAAATCCATGAGAAGAGAACATATCTGTTGTGAGCTTTATGTATGCATCGTATGCAAATTTATAATTCGTGATTTGTTCCTTTACTATATGATTTCCTTTATAAACACTGATATTAAAATAATTATCGTCACATGAATCGTAACCAATGAACTTTTTATCTAAGATACGCTCCACTTTCATGGTTGAGATAAGTTTTTTTCTTCCCCAAAAGGACTTTTCGTAACCATTATAAAGGATTGAATTATCGGAAAAAAACTTCTCGATTAAAGGACAATTTTCAGCAAATGCTTTGGCTACAAGCATTACCTCATCCATTGCATCAGGTGGTTGAATTAGCATAGTATCTTATTGAAATTAAAAGTATAGATGAAAACTAAGCACCAAAGATTTGCTCAGCAGCCATTTTCAAATTCTAATCGATTATCCTTATTAAAAAAAAATATTATTGTTCATTTACACTGACTATTCGTTCCAAGCCTGCACCATTTTGCGCTTCTACGATTTTTTTTGCTGAAGCAAAATTTGGAGCTGTAACGACAACTTCTAATGTTGCACTGTGATTCCTGATTCGATAACGTACTAAGTATTGAGCCATAATATTCAGATTTTGTGAGAGCACAAATTTACGAAAATTATGTGAATTTACCAATACATGTACTGATAAAGCTTGATATTAAATTTGTGAAGTTGCACCCATTCTTCACAGGAAAAAAAATGGATGCAATCAACGATTTCGTGATTCAAAAAGTAAAGAAATTTCGGACTGAAAGAAATTTTTCCCAAGCCACTTTAGCCACAAAATTAGGTGTTTCAAATGCTTTTTTAGGTCAAATTGAAGATCCTACCCACCGAGCAAAATATAATTTGAGTCATATAAATAAATTAGCAATAATATTTGACTGCAGCCCAAAGGCTTTTCTGCCAGAGAAACCAATAATGTAGCAAACAAGTAATAATATTTAAGCATGGCATTTGCCCAATTATAATTGTACAGATAGATTACCAAGAGTTAGAGTTTTAAAGACTATTTGTTTATCAAATTCGAGAAATGGAAAACATTATAACACTTCAAGAACTGAACGAAAATAATGAACGTGAAACCTACAGGGGTGATGATAGGGAAACAGTTCTGGAGTTTCTTAATGCAATGTATCAGATGAAGCAAAAACATGATGCTGAATTGAAAGCTGAAAGAGATAAGGCAAAACCAAGCAATGATATATTTCAACTGATTCAGGGCTTGAAGGATGAACTAAAGCCAGTGATAGAATTTCATACCACCACACCCGGAATACCCAAAAAGAGATTGACCAGTAAACAGAAGTTGCAGAAGCAAATTGAAGATGATTTAAAAAGAATTGAATACCAATCATTCCAACGCATAAAAAAAGGGAATGTTTAACGCTCCTTAAAAATTTATCTTATTTCGTTGTTCTTTAAATTCAAGTTTCAATTTTGATAAGTATGTTTCAGTTTGTGAAAAACTTGAATGCCTACACTGCAGCCTTATTATGTTCTGAATATCGTTTGGTGTTTTATTGGTTTTGGTTAAAGCGTTGAAAAGCTTAGCCACACCATTATGTTTAAGTGCATACTGATTCTTTCTAATGTAAAGCCCTTCATATTTCTTTTGGAATTGTTTTCGTACTAAAATAAAATGGTTGGTAAATGTAACATACTTGTAAGGCTCTTTGGTATCGCTGGTGAAGCCTAAAATATAATCATCATCACCATGACCATTTGGGAATCTAAAAGCCATCCACTTTAATAAGATGGTAACAAGTGCATCAGGCATATCAACGTGAATCAAGTTCCTTGACTTATATTTTCTTTCAGATTTGGTAATTGCTGGTGGTAAAGTGATTCTTTCATTATCAAAGTCAATCATCCAACACTTCAACCTTAAAAGTTCAGTTTTGCGGATAAAAGCATAATGGATTAATGCACTGCTTGCAAGAACGTTTCTTTCAATTATATTGTCTGATTTAGCTAAATCATCAAACCAGTGTTTAACCTCAATATCTGCCCAAGGTTCAAACCTTTCTTGTTCTGCATCATCACCTTCAACTTGATTTCTCTTTTGTTTGTCGGTTTTTATTTTGATGCCAGTTACAGGATTCGTTGCCACAAGTTCATGGTCAACCAACATAGCAAACAAAATTGAAGTCCAAGCCTTGTATATGGCAGCAGATGATGAACTCCAACCTTTACTACCATCAGCAGGATTAAAGTTTTCTTCAATGAAAGTCTTTAAATCAATGCGTGTTACTTCACGAACATCATCAGCTTTCCCAATCCTTTCAAAGTATGGTTTAAGTTGGTTGTTTAGAAAAGTAGGTATTGATGCCGCTGTTTTTTCTTTACCCATTGCTGGGTTGTTCCAACCCTTTTCATCTTTAAGCATTTTGATAGCAGCGGCAATTGAAATACGTGCATCTTCGGCTTTCTGAATCTGCTTCAATTTTTCAACGTTACGCTGGTCAATTGTGTCAACTGCATACTTTGGATCAATACCTTTGTTAAGGAAATTTTCAACTACACCAAGTAACCTTGATGCTACTGTTTGGCGTTCCTTTAAGTTTGAAATAGTGTTAAGACTAAGGTGAAATTTCTTACCGTATTCTTTACGCTTTTCAACAATACCATTGTCAAAAATTATGCGGTAATAGATGTACCATTTGTTTACAGCACGTGTATTAATTGAAAGATTTTGATAGGTGAATTTTTCCATATTACCGTTCCCTTTTCATTCCCTTTTTTAATTGAAAACTCTCTAAAGGTACTAAAAAGAAATATAATAAATACTAACCAAATATTTATGCCACAAAAGTATAGTTGGCTTGTTAAGTTGATATTAATGAAATGTTATTTATTAAATATGCTGGTATTAATTTCTTATCAAAGAGTTAACCTGATCACTCCACTTATTCTCCTATCTTTAATCACGCTACATGAGCTATATTAAACCGGTTATTAATCACTACAACCGGTTTCTTCTCTTTTATATGGCTCAAGTTAAAAATCATTTTTATAGATCTGGTTTTCAAATTGAATAAATATTAGACTATAATTTATGAACGTAATTTCAAAAGAAAATTTCTCTAAAGCTACTGGTATTTGTAATGTGCCTATTCCAGGTCTTGCTTCCTTTTTAATGCGGTTTTTGAAAATCAATAATTTCAATGGAATGATCAGGGATGCAAATTCTTTAGAAGGAGAACAATTTGCTAAACATATTCTAAATGTTTTAGGGGTAAGCATTCAAATTAGTGATGAAGATTTGGCGCATATTCCAAAAGATGGTGCCTTTATCGCCATTGCAAACCATCCATATGGAGCAATAGAATCTTTAGCCTTATTAAGTACACTTGCCAGTCATCGCCCCGATACCATGTTTATGGGGAATTTTCTGCTAAAGAAAATTCCTAATCTGGAAAAATGTATCATTGCTGTCAATCCATTCGAAAAAGTACAGGATTCATCAAGCATCAGCGGGTTAAAAACAACTTTGAAAGTGTTAAAAGATGGGAGTCCGGTGGCTATTTTTCCCGCCGGTGAAGTTTCTTCATATAAATTGAGAAAAAATCAGATTACCGACAAGGAATGGCATCCGGTAGTAGGCAAAATAATTTCGAAGGCAAACGTCCCTATTTTACCGATCTATTTTTATGGCAATAATGGGATATTCTTTAGCTTGTTGAAATTTATCCACCCATCATTGCAAACGGCTAAACTCATCTCCGAGTTATTTAATAAAAACGGCCATCAATTAAAAATCAGCATAGGTAAACCTATTCAACTCATCGACATTGATTGTAAAAACTGTAATAATTCATTACTAAAATACCTTAGAAACAGCCTTTACTCCTTAAGAAAGGATTGAAAAAATCCTAAACTATTCCAATATAAATTTCTTATTAAATGCGACTAACTAGTTAACATAAAGAAATTGTTGCTTTAAGGTTAATTATATGTAAATTTAATATAACCAAATATGGAGCGGTTTGAAAAGCGGGATATCAACATATTTTATAAAGACTTTTTTGTTTGTTTGCCTCACGATGAATTTCGTTACGGTAAAGGGACAAAACCGCTCTTTCGATTTTTATGGTGACACCTTTAATTTCGCCGCTGATTCTTCTCTGCTTCTACCAGTGTCAACGGTTGCGTCGTCAGCTAGCGTTCATCAGTTTTATGCCCAAATATCTGCCAGCAATTATAAAGAACTGGTTTCAGTTATAAAATCTTATCAGGATCAACACCATCTGAATGATTGGATTTATTATCAGCTGATTCGGAAAGTGGCAGAACAAATTAGTCCGAAGGCCGATAACTATTTTCGGTATACGCTATACAAGTGGTTCCTCCTGAACAAATGTGGTTATGATGCCCGCTTAGCCGTAGGGAATGATCAGGTAATATTTTATGTTCGGAATGATGAAGACATCAGCGATATTCCTTTTTTCATGATTGATGGCAAAAAATATATGTGTTTGAACTATCATGATTATGGTAAATTATTTAAACAAGCCGATGCCTACATCCCGATAAATATTCTTATTGAAGAAGCTAAAAATCAATTTTCTTATAAAGTAACCCGTATGCCTGATTTCAAACCAGAGCACTACGAAGAAAAGAATATCGAGTTCAGCTACCAGCAAAAAAGCTATCACTTTAAATTAAAGTTGAATAACGAGGTACAAAGCATTTTCAAAAATTATCCTGTTGTAGATTTTGAAAGCTACTTCAATATCCCTTTAAGCAGAGAAACTTACAGCTCTTTGATTCCTACTTTGAATGAGAATCTGAAAAAGATGGATCAGAAAAAAGGCATTGATTATTTAATGCGATTTACGCGCTATGCTTTTCTATATGAAGATGATGGAGAAAATTTTGGCAAAGAAAAACGCAATGCACCCGAACAAACTTTACTCAGCACTTACAGCGATTGCGATGATCGGGCTGCTCTTTTCTTTTATTTGGTGAAAGAAATTTACAACTTACCTATGGTTGCCGTGCTTTACCCTGAACACCTCACCATTGCCGTAAATCTTGATCAACCTGTTGGCAACACGGTTAACTATAAAGGTAAACAATACTCATTTTGCGAACCTACCCCACAAATGCAGGATTTAAAGATTGGTCAGATTGCCCAGAAATTAAAACATCAGAGATACGAGATTGTGTATGCTTACGAACCTGTTAATAAGTAAATACTGGCTAATTTTCAACTACCAAACAGGTTAATTTAATGTTAAAAGAATGTTATCTTATCAATAACTACACAAACTATAAGCGTTTTAATCTACTTTTAGCCGTCACTACTATAAGTTTCAATCTAAATTAAATATTATGTCGGCTGTTATATATACTATAATTAAAGAATTTTTTGTAAATATTCATGGCCATTCTGTAAAGGCAAGAATAATGTCACCTGTTAACGCTGCAGATACCTTTACATTTCAGATAAACCTACATTTCAGGAACAAGGTCGCTTCAGATCCAAATGTACCAGCATCTACTTTTAACTCATATGCTAATGCAGAAAGACACCTTTTGGCTTACCTGGAAGCTTTTCAAAACACTTTAGATTTGGGCGGAGATATTGCAGAGGGAACATCATTTTAAATATTTTCCTTCTCCTCTTTATCTGGCGGTAGTTCTGCATCTATTATTTCTTCCTCAAATTTCTTTTGATCTTTTAAGTTTCTTTTGATCAGGAAAACAATCAATATTAGAACTAATACAGATACGGCAATAATTAATGGATAGTTCATCGCTGCTATTAAAAATCATCTACTCTTTTGTTTATCAATCAATTTACAGTAAATATCTTGCATGTTAACTCATAAGCAAACTGTTAACATAATAATAATATTAATTTAACTTATCCATCTTTTATCTTTGTAGAAATACAAAATAAGTTAAATGAAGAAGCATAAATCTAAGTCGAAGAATAGTTCGGCGAGTAAAAAATTACGTAAAGAATTAGAAACCAAATTAACAACTGCATTTAACGAAGTTCTCGCTCAATTTGGTAAAGCTAAAAAAACGGAGAAAGTAATAGAGAAGTTTACGAAACAACTTTCAAAAAAAATCAGTTTGAAACCACTAAATGATTCAATTGAGCCTTTTATAAAAGAAGAAGTAGCACCAGTTGTGGTTCAGAAAGAAAAAATAGCAAAACCTATAGTAGCAAAGAAAACAAAGACTCCGGTAACGGAAGAACTAGAATCAAAATAAAAAACAAAAACGCCCTGCTAGTAACAGGGCGTTTCCTGTTTATAAAAGAAACTAAAAGCTATATCTCAATCCCAATTGCATTTGGTAACGGGAGGCAAAAAAGTCTTTTGAATAAGAAGTAACGTTACCCTTACTAAATGTGTAAGTAGGATAAGTAGTTGAATTACCTGCAGAAATCACTTTTCCAGCAGCATCTTTGTCAAGGGACAAACCAACATTCGCCATTGAGTTAAATGTATTTGGAGAGAAGTATTGAATGCCCCAGTTCTTATTAACCAAATTAGTCAGGTTTACAATATCGTAAGTTAAGGTTAACACGTGTGGGTGTTTTCCTTTTGCTACCTGAATATCCTGTGCAAAACGGAAATCAGCCTGAACATTCCAAGGTGTGCGCGCACCATTACGTTCCGTAAATTGTCCCCTCCGTGTACTTAAATATTTATCTGCATCTATATAAGCATCAAAGGCTGCAGCTTGTGCCTGGTTTGCTGAAGAAAAGAATTTTGATGTTTCACCAACAGCAGGAATATAAGCTAAACTAACTGTTTGTCCGGTATTATTAACTGTAGAATTTACAAATCCTAAAGAGTAAGGAGCACCAGACTGTGCGCTAAAG
This sequence comes from Pedobacter sp. CFBP9032, assembly GCF_034045265.1. Taxonomy (NCBI): domain Bacteria; kingdom Pseudomonadati; phylum Bacteroidota; class Sphingobacteriia; order Sphingobacteriales; family Sphingobacteriaceae; genus Pedobacter; species Pedobacter sp. CFBP9032. The sequence continues at coordinate 278,404 of NZ_JAXCWE010000005.1, forward strand.
AAAATCGAAAAGTTACTTACATATTTACTATTTTTAGCCCAGTCTAACCTGTAATTCAAGGTTGAAATAATCCGGTTACGAACATCAAAGTTAGAATAAGCCAAGCCTGGATTATTAGGACTTAAAGCCTGATTTAACTGCCAGTTAGATTCCATAGAGTTACGGATACCGTTTGCAATATCTTTAGACTGACCATAAGTGTAGGCCACCATTACATCTAAACCAAAAGGCAAAGATTTACTTACCTGACCAGTTAGGGAGTATTTATATCCTTGATCTGTATTTGACAATAGATAAGCGTTTGTATATTTTGAATTAATTTTTGTTCCGGAATAAATTGGCTGTTGATGCTGTGTGTCATAAGCCATATAAGTTGGATTATCTACGTAGTTAATTTGCTGAAAAGCCACATCCTTAATAACCTTGCTGTAAATACCCTCTATAGTAAATTTCCAGTTATCCTGCGTTTTGAAATCAAAAGCCAGATTGCTCCTCCAGGCCTTTGGCATTTTGAAATTATTATCCACTAAATCAACCTGCGTTGCACCATTTGCATCGTTAATGTTTACACCTTGTTTCGCGGCGTATCCTGCTTCGCCATTTCCACCTAAAGCATCTTTAATTGGATCGCTACCTGGTACTTGTGTTACCACCTTGTTTCCTGTTGCAGGTTTAAGATCATATGCACCGTAGTTTACACCATTATTGTAATAAGCATAACCTAGCCAGGCGAAAGGTACACGACTAGTAAATAAACCACTACCACCGCGTACAATCAAACTTTGATCACCCAATGCATCGAAATTAAAACCTAATCTTGGTGAAACCTGAACTTTATTTAAAAACTTATTATTAATGGCTGATGGTTGCGTATAAGTATAGGTTGTACCATAATTTGGATCAACTGGTGAGTTCGTAGTTTTACTACTCAGAGTTGGCATGGTTGGTAAATCAGCCATATCGAAACGCAAACCCAATGTCAGTTTAAATTTATCGCTCAAACGCATTTCATCCTGTCCATAAACGCTGTAAAGATTGACATTGAATTTAGCTGTTGGATTCGCAATAATATTATCGCGGGAGTTATCAGCATAATCAAAACTTGTACGTACTCTTTTTGGCATGTTATTTAAGAAATCATCGACCGAATCATAAGCTACCCTACCATTCCAGGCATTTACAAAACCATAATTAATTTTGTAAAATTCATTGTGGGTACCCACTGTGAAATTATGGATGCCTTTGCTGAATGAATAGTTATCCGTTAGCTCAAAAGTATTTTGTTTCATATTAAAAATACTTGCTTCTCTATCCGTTCCCAGGAAAATAGTACCACCATTCGAGCCAATTTCAATTTGGGGAATAGCAGGATCAGAAAGCGGTGTACGGAAATCATGTACAGTTGAATAACCTAAAATCAGATTATTTGTAGCAGAGTTATTGAACCTTGTTTTTAAATCAGCAACGGTTGAGCTTTGATTATTGTTTTGCTTAAAATCTATTCCCCCAAACCTGAAGTTAGACTGGTCTCTTTCTAAGTTGGTAGCCTTTGAAACGATGGTATTGTTTCTGATGGTTAGCTGTGTACTTTCACTGATGTTCCAATCTAAACGGTTAAAGAACTTATTAGATTGAGAATAAATGTTATAATCACCATAAGCACCCGCATCTAATCCATAAGCATTTTTCATACGGTCAGAAATTTGTTGCGCTTGTGTTAGCGTGAGTAATTTCATATCAGATGAACCTGCACCTAAAATTACCGGATCCTGGCGCCGGGTAATTTCTTCATTGGTAAAAAAGAATAATTTGTCTTTTATAATGGGAAAACCAACCCTAAAACCTGTCTGGTAATCATGAAAGGCAGATGGTTCTTTGGCATTATCGCCAATTTTGTTCCGCCCAATTAACGATGCGTTACGGCCATAGCCATAAACAGATCCGGTTACTTCGTTGGTACCGCCACGGGTTACGGCATTGATACTGCCACCTAGAAAGTTACCGATCTTAATATCATAAGGAGCAAGCAATACCGTTACATCCTGAATCGCATCTAAAGAAACCGGGTTGGTACGTGTACTACTGCCCGGCATACCCGAACTCCCGCTTTGACCGCCTAAGGAAGGACTAAAACCAATGGCATCATTATTTATGGCACCATCGATAGTAACGTTATTATACCTGAAATTTGTTCCGCCAAAAGTATTGTCTTTGCTACCTTGTGGGGTTACACGGGTAACATCCTGCAAACTGCGGTTCATAGTCGGCATACTTTTAATTTGTGCTTCGCCAATACTCGTACCTGCACCAGATTTTGTTGGCCCCTTTTGTGCCTTTATACTTACATCAGCTAACTGACTGCCCTGCTCCTGAATATCAAGGTCTAGTTTTTGATCTGCGCCAAGTGCTAAATAAATATTTTCTTTAACCACAGGGCTATAGCCTACATAAGTTACCGTGATTTTATATGGCCCACCTGGATTTAAGTTGCCAATACGGTAAAGACCTGTTTCATTTGATGATGCCTTAGACACTGTTCCTGTAGGAATGTGTACCATCACAATGGTGGCACCTGGAATAATGCCTTTTTCATCTTTTATCTTTCCATTTATACTGGCTGTTGTAACCTGTGCATGTGCCCCGATAACGAACACCACCACCAAACCGAATAAGAATAGTAAACGTAATTTCATTTTCTGTTGTTTTTTGTTTGGTGCAAAGCAACAGTAGTGATGTTAAGCTAATGTTAAGAAATAATCAACTATTTCACACAACTTAACTTAAGGCTAACAATTTGGACATAGTAAGACAACACCAGATTTGGTGTGATAAAATGTGGCTATATGATGTTTAAAACTACTTTTGAAAGATGAAGATTTGATGAAGATGGAAATCTTGATTGATAGAAGGGACATGCTATAAACAAAAAAAGGCCAGATATCGCTATATCTGACCTTCTGAATATAAGTGATTAACTTTTAGTATACATTAGTTTGAGGGGTGAAATTAGCCCAACCTGCAGTCCAATCTGAAGTGCCAAAAGCACCACGGTGACTCACTACATCAAAACCAGTTAAACCAGTGAAGTTAGCACCTGCTAATAGTATTGATCCTGTATTTAAGGTAAATTTAGGTGTAGCGCCTAAATCAAAAATGCTACCATCGATACCTACATCTTCCCATTTGGTATAAGTTTCATTACCGAAAGAAGCTGTTTTGAACCAAACGTCAATAGTTTGAGAACCAACATTACCTGTTGATTTCGTTTCAACACCGATTGGATTAGGGAAGGTGGTCGTTCCGCCAGTTCCATATCCATTTGCACCCCAACCATCTACTCCTGCAAGAACGTTATTTTTTAATACCAATTCGCCAGCTGCAGCATTAGCCAAAGTGGTAGATCCATCAATAAACAATCCGTTTGGATATGCCGTGAAAACTGAATTATAAATTTTAATCTTATTATTTCTTCTCAAATGCATCGCATTTTGAAACTGAGTTGAGATTGTTTTCGTTCTATCTTTCTTTGGACCGATGATGGTTACGTTCGAAAATTGAGGTGAAGTGAACGGCGTAACATTTGTACTCGTAGCATCATTATCAACTTCAAAACCATTGGATCCTGATTGATCGGCAGAATTTGCATCACGGATACCAACAGCAAACTGAACGGTACCACGGAAACCGAAATCAACATCGAAATCATCATCAAGACCACGATAGGCAATTAAGTGCTTAGCATTAACTGTTCCACCGAACCATTCAAATGCATCATCCAATCCGTAAGAACATTGTACATAATCAATTAAAGTTCCGGAACCTACTGAACCCATCGTTAAGGAATTAACTTCCTGATTGGGTTGAATTGGCGTACCTGCATAATCAATTCTAACATATTTTAAAATACCAGAGTTATCAGCATCGCTTGTTCCACCATGCCAGCCTTCATAAGCACCTTCCAATTCCGCTTCACCACCAGATTGGTTGTTTGTTGCTTTTCCACACAATACCACACCACCCCAATCTCCTGGCTCACGTAAACCTGCTCCACGTTCTGATGTAAAGATAATTGGCTGAGCCGCTGTACCTTCAGCAATTAGTTTATTACCTCGTTGCACCACTAAAGTACCTTTGGTTTCTCTATCACCAATAATTACTGTACCAGCTTCAATAGTTAAGGTAATACCTTCTACTGCTGCCAAACCAGCTTTGTTTTTAGCATCTCGTCCTACTCTTACAAAACCATTAAGTCTGTAGATATTGTCCTTGGTCCATCTTGTATTAACAGTGATGCTACCAGCTGCCACTTCTACAATTGGTTTAGTGAATCCCGTAGCCGGATTTGGTACGGTACCCGTGCCACCACCATTAAATCCCGATTCGTTATACTCGATAATAGTAGTTTTTTTACATGAACTAAAAATTAACGTTCCTGCCAAAACAAACATCATTGTTTTAAGGCCGTTAATACCAAATTTTGGCTTGTAGAGCTTTTTCATATTCATTTTTCGTTTTTTATGTCTTTATAAGTTTTTAAAATAATTTATAAGAAAGTGTTAGACCAACCTGGCGACCACTTTTAAATTGTGCCGTAACCTGATCTACCGATTGATCAAATTTGCCATCCTGATTTCCATCCTGCATCAACGTGAAGTTCTGATTCAGCAAATCGTTGAAGTTGGCTTTTAAAGTAATTTTGTTTGTGAAATTTTTAGTAACAACCAGATCAATTACATTTCTTGGCATTTCATAAATGTCTCTGATCAGATCAGTACCAACAAAAGCGATGCGTTTACCTGTAACGTTGTAAAGCAAATTGACCTGAAATTTAGATTTGACGTTGTTATAAAATATAGCTGTGTTGATGATATATGGAGATTGACCTTGCATTGGGCGATCATTTGATTGACCAATAGCATTAGCCCCTTCGAACATCACTTTACTGTTGATGTATGAAGCATTTAGCGTTAAGGTAATATCATTTAAAAATTTACTGTCGCTAATACCCGCCAATGATTTGCGCATCTCTAACTCTACCCCAACGTTTCTTACTTTTTGCGCATTGCTAAAATTAAAAGACTGTGCATTAGATCCGGGTACTGCAGTCATTTCAATGGCATCCTTAAATTTCTTATAGAAACCTGAAACACTAATTAATTCACCAGATGAAGGATAGAACTCATATTTTAAATCGTAATTATCAATCTTTGCCGTTTTTAAGTTAGGATTACCAGCAACGTTAAAGTTTTGGTCAAAATCATAAAATGAGAAAGGTGCAATCTCTCTGAATTCTGGTCTGTTCAGTGTTTTGCCATAGGCCAGTCTGAATAATGATTTTTCAGTTAAATTGAATTGTAAATTCGCAGAAGGAAGTACCCGGGTAATATCATTATTTACATTAACAGGTCCATCAGCATTAAAGCTATTTAGTTTTTGGACGTTATTTTCAACTCTCGCTCCAGCTACAACGGTTAGCTTATCTTTATATGGTAAAACAAAGTTGGCATATCCAGCAAAAAGCTTGTTGGAAGCATCGTAGTTATCGTAAGGATTAGATTTTTCATCCAGTCTTATACCTGTTGTGGTATTTATATTTTTCCAGTCGAAAAGTTCTTCAATCGTTCCTTTCAATAAAGACTGGTCAAAATTTAACGAGTTTGCCCTTACGTAACCAATGTTCCTGGAAGAAAAGGTTCTTTGTTTATCCTCGTAATAACCCCCAACCTTTACAGACGGCTTAAAACCTTCTGCTTTTGGAGCCAGCGCCTGTTCTACATTAAATGCACCAGTTTTAATGTCTTCATTCATTTTAGAATAAAATCTTCCTAAAAATTCAGGTTGAGCACCACCAGTCGGCACGAAAATATTAAATGTACCATCTCCATTAGCCAATGTTCTATAACGTGAATAATCCGGCTGATCTCTGAAAGATTTACTATAACCGGCTACCCAATCAAATTTTGTGTTTTCATTATTAAATTTATGAAGTCCGGATAGCTGTCCGGAATAAATGCCCCGATAAAGAACGTTAGATGCAAAATTGGCATACTCTTGTTGTTTTTCAGCACCCATCCTACTTACATACTGAGAAGTACTCAATTGATTATATAAGTTTTTAAATTCGAATGTATTGTTGTTATCTAATTTAAATGCCCAGTTATGAACAACACCTAAACGTACATTATAGGTGTACTGATCATCATTATATCGGTAATTTTCTTCAGCTATTTTTGAAATGGGATCATAAACCTCATAATTACCTCTAAAAACAGCATTATTTGTTTTACTGTTACTATAAGTTATTGCTGTAATATTACCCAATAATTTATTATTGATATTAAATCGTTTACTGCCATAAATATTAAGTTTCTGATCTAAATTGGCTGTATTTACATCTGGCACCCAATTATTTCTTAAGGCATGACCAGCAGCATTTAATTTACTGGCATTTACACTATTCAGGTTTGAAGGAAAGTTTACAGGCAGATCATTATCCCCAGTGTTGAAACCCGTAAAATATAAACTTCCGGTGTTGGTTCTCTTAAAATCTTTAAAAGTTGCATTCTGACGATAACTTGTACCATAATCAATAGTTAACCGATCATCATCAGGAATACTTTTAAGAAAAACCTTCACCACACCTCCGGCAAAATCAGCAGGAATATCAGCAGAAGGACTTTTAAATACCAATACGCGATCGATTTGATTGCTTGGAATTAGATCGAAAGAAAAGGATCTTACATCCGTTTCTAAACTTGGTGCAGTTACATTATTTAATTGAACGTTATTATATCGCTCCGCTAAACCACGAATATTAATAAAACGATTATCAACTATGGTAATACCAGGAACACGCTTTACAACCTGTGCAGCATCAGTATCTCCAGACCGTTGAATGGTTTGTGATGACACACCATTCGCTATAGACTGCGATTTTTTTAATTCCGCTAATAACGATACTTCTGTACCTGTTTTTCTGGCGCCAGTAATTACAACGTCGTTTAATGTAGATTGATCATCTTCCATCACTACATCAATGGTGGTTGTTTTTCCCGGCGTAACTTTTACATTAGGAATGATTTGCTTTTTAAAGGAAATAAATGAAAAACTGATTTTGTAAGTTCCAGGTTTAACAGTATTTAAAATATAATTTCCTTCGGCATCACTCGTGGTACCGATTGAAGTCCCTTCTATAAGCACAGATAAGCCAACCAAAGTTTGACCTGTGGTTTTATCTGTTATTTTTCCAGAAATTTTTCCTGTTTGCGCATACGAAAGTATGCTGATAGTTAAGGCGAACACCGTGAGTGCCGCTCTTTTGAAAGAGTTTCGTAAATCCAATTTGCCTTTATTTGATAAGGGCAAAAGTATTACCACAGTGTTAACTACAAGTTAGGTATTAATTAACCTTCCTTTACCTTAAGGTTAATTATAAGTTAACAACTATTTTGTCTAGTACTTAATACCTACTTTCCTGCAAATGAAGTGCAATAACCAGATCGGACCAATTAACAAAAATTTAACATCGTCTAAAAATGAGGGTTTTTTCCCTTCAATTTTATGCCCGATGAACTGACCAATCCATGCTGCAATAAAGATGATGGCGTAAATGGCATATGCGGTTCCGGTTCCCAACCCAACAGCATGTTCTATTTTAACAATAATGTAGCTCATTAAACCCACTACCCAGATCATTAAGAAAAACAAAGTGGGTGAAAGTGTAAAATAATAATATAAACTGAAGGCCAATAGAAAGGATGCCCAATTGAAAAAACCATTATAACTTCCTAAAAAACTTAAATGAGGAAAAGGGATTTGCCAAATCAGGCCGAGTAAGCTGAAAACGATCAATGGAACACAGATCCAATGCACTAATTTGTTGGTTGAATTCTGGTGGCTCTCTGCATATTGATCAAAAAGCACATCAATTGGGCGCTTTGGTTCTTTATTTATGGTTGGCTTACTCATGTGGTAAAATTATAAAAAAAATGGCGTGGTAACGTAAGTTTTAACGACAGATTTGCACAGACAAACACAGATGGTGATCAGCAGTCCTTCACGCAGTTAATTGGTAAATAGAATTTGCTGAATTAATTGCCACGGAGTCGCGGAAAACACGGAGACTATGCATGCCTATTCCGTGCGCTCTGTGCTTCCGTGGCAAACACTTAAAGCTTAAGCCGTTGGGGTGATACTAGCCAATAGGTTAAATAGTTGCCACGGAATCGCGGAAAACATGGAAAATATACTGATTCCGTGCGTGCTGTGTTCCGTGGCAAAAACTCAAAGCTTAAGCCGTTGGTAAGTTACTAGCCACGTGGTTAAATTAATTGCCACGGAATCGCGGAAAACACGGAAAATATACTGATTCCGTGCATGCTGTGTGTCCGTGGCAAAAACTCAAAGCTTAAGCCGTTGGTAAGTTACTAACCACTAGGTTAAAACAATTGCCACGGAGTCACAGAAAACACGGAAAGTATTCTTATTCCGTGGGTTCTGTGTTTCCGTGGCAAACACTTCAAGCTTAAGCTGTTTGTAAGTTACTATCCATTAGGTTAAAACAATGGCCACGGAGTCGCGGAAAACACGGAAAATATACTGATTCCGTGCGTGCTGTGTTTCCGTGGCAAAAACTCAAAGCTTAGGCCGTTGATAAGTTACTAACCACCAGGTTAAAACAATTGCCACGGAGTCGCGGAGGACACCGAAAACATTCTTATTCCGTGCGTTCTGTGTTTCCGTGGCAAAAACTCGAAGCTTAAGCCGTTCGTAAGTTACTAACCACTAAGTTAAATCAATTGCCACGGAGTCGCGGAAAACACGGAAAATATACTGATTCCGTGCGTGCTGTGTTCCGTGGCAAAAATTTCAAGTTTAAGTCGTTGGTGAGATACTAGCCAATAGGTTAAAACAATTGCCACGGAGTCGCGGAAGACACTGAAAATATACTGATTCCGTGCGTTCTGTGTTTCCGTGGCAAAAATTTCAAGTTTAAGTTGTTAGCCAAATTGCTTTACGCCACCTATGGAATCCCTAATCTGTGTAATCATCTGCTTTAGCGTATCTGCGTCACCAACCACTTTAGTGTGATCATACTTAGGCGCATTGGCGAGAGGATTAAGCAAAAAAAAAGCGATGAACATTGCCATCGCTTAATATAATCTGTGTAATCTCTCAATCTGTGTAATCAATCGCTTTAGCGTATCAATCACTTTAGTGTATCAATCGCTTTAGCGTATCAACCGCCTTAGCGAAATCTGTGCAATCATTTTAATTATTTTGCAAATGCCACTGAGCGTGTTTCTCTGATCACCGTAACTTTAATCTGACCTGGATAAGTCATCTCCGTTTGAATCCGGGTAGAAATATCCGCGGCTAATAATTCAGCCTGCGCATCCGTGATTCTTTCACTTTCTACGATCACACGTAGCTCTCTACCAGCCTGAATGGCAAAAGTTTTTTCTACACCTGGATAAGACAAAGCCAATTCCTCTAAATCTTTTAAACGCTTGATATAGCTTTCCACAACTTCTCTACGTGCACCAGGACGAGCACCTGAAATCGCATCACAAGCTTGAATAATCGGCGAAATCATGGAGGTCATTTCAATTTCATCGTGGTGGGCACCAATGGCATTACAAATTTCAGGATGTTCCTTATATTTTTCAGCCAACTGCATTCCTAAAATAGCGTGAGGCAATTCGGGATTATCATCAGGCACCTTACCTATATCATGCAATAAGCCAGCACGTTTAGCCATCTTCGCATTTAAGCCCAGCTCTGCCGCCATTGTGGCACAGAAATTAGCTACCTCACGAGAGTGATGTAATAAATTCTGACCATAAGAAGAACGGTAACGCATACGCCCAACCATACGGATCAATTCAGGGTGTAACCCATGAATACCCAAATCTATCACTGTACGCTCACCAATTTCTACAATCTCATCTTCAATTTGCTTTTTGGTTTTCGCAACAATCTCTTCAATACGCGCCGGGTGGATACGACCATCAGTTACCAGACGGTGTAAAGCCAAACGGGCAATTTCCCTTCTTACCGGGTCAAAACCAGATAAAATAATCGCTTCTGGTGTATCATCAACAATAATCTCGATTCCCGTAGCCGCTTCTAAGGCACGGATATTTCTACCTTCTCTACCAATTACGCGGCCTTTAATTTCATCACTTTCTATGTGAAAAATCGAAACCGAATTCTCAATCGCAGCTTCTGTAGCCGTACGTTGAATGGTTTGAATTACCACTTTTTTAGCCTCTTTACTGGCTGTCAATTTTGCCTCATCCACAATATCCTTAATCTGGATCATGGCTTGTGTACGGGCAACTTCCTTTAAATTATCTACCAACTGGTTCTTCGCTTCTTCAGCTGATAAACCTGCTATCGTTTCTAACTGCGTTAAATGCTGATTTTTTAAAACCTCAACTTCTTCTTGTTTTTTAACGGCTAATTCAGTTTGTTTTTCAAGATTTAGTTTTTGCTTATCAAGCTCCTGCTCCTTTTTATTAAAGTTTTCCATACGCTGATTAACAGATTGTTCTTTCTGCTTCATTGTATTTTCGCGTTGATTGATGGTATTATTTTTGGCATTAACTTCTTGTTCATGCTCTGCCTTTAATTGCAAAAATTTCTCTTTTGCTTCTAAAAGTTTATTCTTTTTTAAGATTTCTGCATTGTTCTCTGCATCTTTTAAAATCTTTTTAACTTTGTTTTGCGCTGCAACTTCCTGCCCTTTGAGCAAATTGCGAAGTAGGAATCTACCTACCGCTATACCGATACCTAAGCCTGCTATTAGGGCAAATATGTATCCTAGAATTTCCGTTATCTCCATTTTGTTTTTTAAGTAAAAAAAAACCGCAACTAATTTTTAAAGTCTCATTATTTTAAACCTCAACTAAGCATAATTGGGATTTAAGCCATTTTCAGGTGCATAAAGCAGATGAAATACGCCCTCTTAACCCCATAGATATTGAAGTGTTAAGTTTTATAAATTTTGAAACTCAAAAACTAGCCGCGGCTATGTCTTTATGCTAATTATCGTACACCATCATCCAATCCCGAACGCGAGCGACCAGGAACTTATTAATAAGCACTGAACTAAGTTCAGTGTAATGAGGTGTCCAAAGAACGAACCTTTATTTTTTGAAAAAACCGTTAAGTAAAATATCCAATTCTTCAACTTTATCGGCCACTGCAGTATCCTGGTTTTGCACCTGGTTTTCCGTTCTCAATACAGCAGTTGCATAATGCAATACCGCCATAGAAAGAAGATCCTGCTTATCCCTAACCGCATAATTATCTTGATAATCTTTTATGCGCTCATTGATCATTTTAGCTGCCCGTCTCACAATTTCTTCCTCTTCAGTATTTACCTTTAAAGGATAAATACGGTCGGAAATAGTTATTTTAATCGAGATTTCTCCCATTTGTTAGCTTAGTTTCTGATTTCTACGCATCATTTATTTTTTTAACAATGCGATACTTTTATCAATCTCCCGCACAAAATCGTTAATTTTTTGTTTAATATCAAGCGACTTCTCACTTGTACCTTCTATACTTTTTGCCAGTTTTGTAACCCTTAATTTTTCTTCAAGATCTACGCGCTGTGTTTTAGAAGTATCAACGGCAACTTTTAACGATTGATTTTCAAGCTTTAATAAATCATTTTCTTCTTGTAATGCATTACATAACTCGATTAAACGTGTTGTTTTTTGTAATACCTTATCTAATTGATCTGCAACAGAAGTCATGAATTTATTTCTAAAAATACGAATTTATATTTTATTTCCTAATTTCTGCACCCGCTTGCTGGGTTAAATTTGCAATTAGCTTCTGCATAGTGCTTTCAATCTGCTTATCTGTTAGGGTTTGTTCCTCATCCTGTAAAATAAAATTCAAGGCATAAGATTTTTTACCCTCTGGTAATTTATCGCCAACATACACATCAAAAACGCCTACGTCCTTTATCAGCTTTTTATCAGTCTTAAAAGCAATCCCTTTTAAAGTATCGAAAGTTACTGCCTGATCAATCAATAAGGATAAATCTCTACGCACTTGGGGGTATTTAGAAAGCTCTTTGTTAACAATTTTATTTTTCTTAACAATATCTAAAATAGCAGCCCAATCAAAGTCTGCATAAAAAACCTCTGCATTTACATCTGCCACTTTACGATCGGCTTTTGTGGCTGCACCAAAACTCACAATGGCTTTATCGCCCCTGAAATACTTAATACCATAAGCGAAATTCTCATCACTAAGCGCATCCGTTTGATAACTTGAAATGCCTAAGCGGGAGATAATCGCATCCACTGCCGATTTTAAATTGTAAAACGTTGCAGGTTTCGAATTTTGATTCCACTGTTCACCTTGTTTCGCTCCGGAGATTAATAACAATAACCTTGGGCGTTCCACATACTTATCGTTAATTAAATGATAGGTTTTACCAAACTCGTAAAATTTAACATCAGCATTTTTACGGTTCTGGTTGTAAGCAACACTTTCCAAAGCTGGCATTAACATCTGCTGCCTCATTACATTCAAATCACTGCTTAACGGATTCAAAATAAAGACCGCTTCATCCAGATTTTTTGAATAAGTAGATTTAGTAAGCGAATTGCACAAAATCTCTGCATAGCCATTGGCCGTTAACATATCGGCAATTACATTATGCGTATTTTCTTTCTCCGGCTTTACACTATAAGAAAGTGATGCATTTACTTTAGCTGGAATAGCAATGTTGTTATAACCGTAAATACGCAATACTTCTTCTGTAACATCACATTCTCTTGTTACATCTACCTTGAAGGATGGAACCCTCAAAGCCAAAGTATCATCAGACGTGCTGGTTGCAGTAATACCTAAAGCAGTAATAATGTGCTTAATTTCTGTTGAGGGAATTTGAGCACCAATTAATTTATTGATGTTAGTATAACTTACTTCGAACTCAAAAGGACGGATAGGATGTGGGTAAATATCAGAAACTGATGATGAAATCGTTCCACCGGCCAGTTCTTGAATTAACAAAGCGGCATATTTAAGTGCCGTTACCGTTATCTCAGGATCTGTTCCACGCTCGTAACGGAACGATGCATCCGTTTTTAAACCATGTCTTTTCGCAGTCTTACGGATAGAAACAGAATTGAAATAAGCACTTTCTAAGAAGATATTCTTAGTTTCAGTACCAACTCCTGAACTTTTCCCTCCAAATACACCGGCTAGCGCCATTGGTGATTCTGCATTACAGATTATCAGATCGTTAGCACTTAACTTACGTTCAATGCCGTCAAGCGTTACAAAAGGCGTTCCTTCTTCTAACTTCTTCACAATCACCTTTCCACCGGCAATTTTATCTGCATCGAAGGCATGTAGCGGCTGACCAAAACCATGCAATACGTAATTGGTAATGTCTACGATATTGTTAATCGGCCGAAGGCCAATTATTTTTAATTTATCTTTTAACCAATCTGGAGATTCAGCTATGGTAACACCGGAAATGGTTACGCTGCTGTACCGCGGACAAGCTTCTAAATCCTCAACTTCTACCGGAATAACCAAATTTTCGTTATCTGTTTTAAAGTCAGAAAGATCTGGCAACTCGTATTCACTTCTGAAGTATGCAGCTAAATCTCTTGCTACACCTAAATGTGAGGCTGCATCGGCACGATTTGGTGTTAAACCGATTTCGAAAACAAAATCATCATCCATTTTAAAATGATCTTTCGCACGAATCCCGATTTCCGTATCTTCAGCTAAAATCATAATTCCATCGTGAGATTTACCGAGACCAATTTCGTCTTCTGCACAAATCATTCCCTGAGATACTTCACCCCTTATTTTTGATTCCTTAATTTTAAAAGGCTCACCTTCCAATGGATAAACCGTTGTACCCACAGTTGCGACAACTACTTTTTGTCCGGCACCAACATTTGGGGCACCACAAACAATTTGAAGATTATCTTTACCACCAACATTTACTGTAGTAACACGCAAACGATCGGCATTAGGATGTTGTACGCAAGTTAAAACTTCTCCAATAACCAAACCTTCCAGACCACCCACAACAGGCTGAACCTTATCCACACTTTCCACCTCTAAACCTATGTCGGTTAAAATTAGTGAAAGTTCTTGTGGCGTTTTGTCTATTTGAACGAATTGTTTTAACCAGTTATATGATATTTTCATTTTTAGAGTATCAAGAAGTAAGTACCAGGAATTAAGACAACTCTTGATACGTTAATTTCATAAAATGCAAAGATATTATTAAAAGCTTAAAGCAGAAAACTAAACAAGAAATCTTCGAGCAATAATACTAAGCTGGTCAATTATGATTTTTTATGTTACTGCAAGGAAAATCTGCCGTAATCATCTAAATCTGCGGGAGAAAAGGTAAAACTAAAATCAATAATATTGATTAGATTTTACTACCCTAATGCCCCATTTTCAAATTGGATAGAATCACCGCGCAAGCGCCCGCTCCGATAACCAGCATAATAACTGATGCAATAATTAATCTTAATCCAGATCTCACCGGTTCGTTCTTTACAGATTTAATAATCACCTGAACAACGCCTACTATAAATAAAACAACAACAATAAGCCAATAGATGATAAGTCCCATTTTAAGAATTAGCTAATATTACTGCACAGGCACCTCCACCTATTACAACTAAAACAATCGAAGCAATAAGCATTTGAACACCAAGTTTTACAGGCTGATTATTTGATGATTTCACAATAATGGTGATGATCCCAGCAATGAACAAACCTACGATGGCCAGTCCATAAAGAAAAAACAAAACTAAAATCATATCAATTCATATTTAATTTTTCCCTGATGGCATCAATCTTATTATCGCGATAAAAAATATTCATGGTTTCGAAAGGCACCATCTTGTATTTATCACTCACAATATGAACACAAGATTTCTTCACCGCCCGAACATCAAAATCAAGGGGATCCATAAAATTCATAATAATGATACGAAACAGATTATCATAACTCAAGTTATCTGATTTCACACGAGGTAAACAACACATCAGTTCGCCAAAAGTATCTTCAGCACAATCTACAGAAACACCCGTGCTAAATAAATTAAGCATATGTTCTTTCAATTTTTCATCATGCTCAAAAACAATGGTATTTTTAGAATTGTTCAATAAATCTTCCGGGTTAATCAAATGCGTCATCGGAAAAACCTCATCCCCTACTTTTAAGGCATAAGCCATGCAAAGTGCATCAGGATTACATGGTACAGGAATTAAATCCTGAGGCGTAAAGGTTGGGTATTGCTCGTAAATTTTGCGCCTTACCTCAGTTAAGGTAATCCTGCCCTGCTGGTCGTTGTAATCATCATTCCGGCCAGCAACCTGTGTAGGCTGAAAAGTAACGCCACGAACACAACGTTGCTTCAAAGCATAATCGAGGATATCACCAATTTCATGATCATTCAGGCCATTTTGTAAGGTCACCACTAATGTAGTCGAAACATTGAATTGATTCAAATGGTCTATTGCTTTCTTTCTAACTTCAGTTAAATCTTCACCCCTCATTTTGGTTAATACCTCCGGACTGAAACTATCAAACTGAAGATAAATCTCAAAATCTGGCATATAAGAAGCCAACTTCTCTACAAAGTTGATGTCTTTGGCTATTCTGATGCCATTGGTATTTACCATCAAATGCTTGATCGGCTTGGTTTTAGCCAGATCCAGAATTTTAAAGAATTCCGGATGAACAGTAGGCTCACCACCAGAAAGCTGAACCACATCAGGCTCTCCCTCGTTAGCCACCACCACATCCATCATACGTTCGATTTCTGTTAAAGTTCTATGCCTGCCATAGTTTGGAGATGACATTGCATAACAGGTAGGGCAAGCTAAATTACAACGATCGGTAACTTCGATCACCGTTAAGCAAGAATGCTGTTCGTGATCGGTGCAAAGGCCGCAATCATATGGGCAACCATAATGCACTTTCGTATTAAACTTCAGTGGCATTTCTGATTGCTTATTGTAATTTCTAATTTGTTTATAGTATTCCACATCATCGGCAATCATCACTTTACTATCGCCATGTGTTCTGCAATTTTTCAACATAAAAACCTTCGCATCCTGAAACACAATTTTTGCATCACAAAGCTGAAGGCATTCCGGACAAAGACTCTTTGTATAATCGTAATAAATATAATCTCGCGTATTCGCCATATCCCTTTAAGTGAAAATAGTTTTCGTAATCCTGATGATGAATTTATAATAATACGCAAAAATTAATATTGCCGACCAATGAATGCTGCTTAAATTTAAGAATAATGATTGATAAGGCTTTATAAACTCAATTAAAAATCGAAACAGAAAATACAGCACCATAAACAATTTAAAGCGATCACCATTAATCAGGCTTTTATTTTTAAGCGCCCTGAAAAGGCAGAAGAGCGCTATCAAATAAAGCATTTCATAAAGCATAATCGGATGCCTCATGATGCCATCACCCAAATCCATCCCTGTAAATAAAGCAGTTGGAACCCCGTAAGTGGGCTCATCAATACCCATAGAGAAACAACCAATGCGACCAATAAATAAAGCAATTAAAATTGGAAGGACATATATATCGCCTGAAGCAATGTTTACTCCAATAATCTTCTTAATGATCTCTACGCCGAATAAGCCACCCAATAAGCCGCCCACAATGGTTTTACTTTGATAGATAAACGAAAAACTCAGATGGTTCAAAACCGCTGGAGTTTCCAAAACCGCAACAACACGTGAGCCGATAAGTGCACCAAGCATAGCCCCAAGCATAATCCATAACCGATTCTCATCAGAAATAGGATCTGCAATACCTTTCTTTAAAAAGTAATAAACCCTTACACCTACTATGAAGGCAAGGGTTTCAAAAATATAATGGTAATGATATTGATTACCAAAAAGTTCAAAACGAAATGGAAAAGGACTACTAGAATTCAATATAAAGTAAGTTAAAACCAAAGCCTCGCAAAAACAGGCAAATGATCAGATGGATATCTTTTATCTTTACTATCACTTAAAACGGCAAACTTCTGCACCTTGAAACCCTTATTCACAAAAATATAGTCGATCCTATCTTTCAGATCGCTGTTAAAATCAAATGCATTAAATGTTCCGTTCGGCCCGTAAGCAGGTTCTATAGATATTTCTTTTGCATCCGTAAGGAAAGATTTTATAGTAGATATAGCTTCAGTTTCCGGAGTTACGTTTAAATCACCTGTAAAAACAACAGGCAATGTTGGCGCAATCTGCTGAATTTTCTGTTTCAACAACTTCGCAGATTCTATTCTCGCCTGAACGCCAATATGATCATAATGGGTATTAAACACCAAAAACTCCTTCTTATTTAATTTATCAAATAACCTTACCCAGCTACAAACCCTGTTTAAAGCCGCATCCCATCCTTTCGAAGGTACATCAGGCGTTTGTGAGAGCCAGAAAGTTCCACCATCTTTTTTAGTAAAACGATCCTTATCAAAATACACCGCAGAAAACTCTCCTTTACGCTTTCCGTCCTCGCGACCAACACCCACCACTTCAAAATTTGATTTTTCTAATAAAGCATCAAACTGCTCTGGGAGAGCTTCCTGAACGCATAAAATATCGGCATCATGAAATTTAACTAAAGCCTTGACATTATCTTTCCGGTTCGGCCAGGCATTTACACCATCAGAGGCAACATTTAAACGAATATTATAAGTAATGATATTAATCGGCGTTCCTTTTTGCTGTGAAAAAGCAAGTGTAGAAAGAAGAAGTAATGCTGTAATAATTTTTAGTGCTTTCATAATGTGATTAAAGTTTCAATTTGCAAATATTACCAATTTCATGTTAAATCAGTTTTAAGTATTGAAGTTGTTATAAACACCTGGGTTAACGTTAACATCATGATTCCATATATTAATGAACTGCTTAAATTTCACGAATGAACATCAACCTCATGATGTTTGTTGGTCTTTGTTGAGGGTAATACTTCGAAAGTTCTACAGTACGATCATCAAAACTTGCGAAATTCTTCAACGCACAGGCTTTTGAAATTTCGTAAGCAGATAAGTTTATTTACACCCTGATCTTTTAATCCTTTAATCGTAGTGCACCCTGATCTTATAAACATAGTCCCTACAACATCTGGTCATCCTTATAACTATAGTATCGGTTATTTGCAAAGATCACATGATCCACTACATAAAGTCCCAGCATCTTTCCGGAGGCAATAAGATTTTTAGTTAGTTTATCATCACTTTCGCTAGGCTTTAAACTTCCTGATGGATGATTATGGGCCAGCACAATATTAGCCGCATTGTATTCCAGTGCTATTTTAAAGATGATTTTAGGATCGGCAACTGTACCTGCCTGACCGCCTTTACTAATAAGGTGCTTGCCGATAACATGATTAGAGCGATTAAGCAGTAAAATCCAGAATTCTTCGTGATTAAGACCTGTAAAAGTTCGGTGCATATACTGATGAACATCGCTCGAGGCGGTAACTTGTAGAACCTGTTCTTCCTGGGTTTCCTTCCTACGGAGTCCGAGTTCTAGCGCAGCTATGATAGAAATTGCTTTAGCTTCGCCTATTCCTTTAAATTTAGAAAGATCCTGGATAGATGCCTTTCCAATCTTAGTGAGGCTATTATCGTAGAATGATAAAATGCGTTTACTTAAATCAACGGCGGTTTCATTTTTGTTTCCTGATCCAATCAGGATAGCGATTAATTCGGCATCCGTTAAATACCTTCTGCCATGTTGTAATAATTTTTCTCTCGGGCGATCTTCCTCTGCCCAAAGTTTAATACCAAGTTTCTGATCGTAGTTCTCCATTTTTTTCGACAAAAAAAAGGCATCCCAACGTTTGGTTGGGATGCCTGATACTAATATCGTAAAAAAATTGGATTATGCTAAACCGTTAACGAATTTCGTTAATTTTGATTTATTATTAGCCGCTTTATTTTTGTGAATGATGTTCTTTTTAGCTAAACGATCTAACATAGAGATTACTTTAGGCAATAAATCTGATGCAGATTTTTTATCTTCTGCAGCACGTAATCTTTTAATAAAAGTACGTGTAGTTTTTGCCTGATATCTGTTACGTAAACGTTTTGTTGCGTTTGCTCTAATTCTCTTTAATGAAGATTTATGATTTGCCATTTCTATTTAGCCTTTTATTTTTCTTTAATCGTTTCCTATAATTCGGGTTGCAAATATAGAGTTTATCTTTTTAAAACACAAAAGATTTTAATTTTTTTATTCTCTGTTATTTAACATCAAATCCGAACTGCGAAAATACGATAAATTTATTCATTAATAACACGTTACCAGCAATAATAAAATTTAATTTGAATACCGAAAACATGGGCAAAAATGCTATTTTTGGGGCAAACACATTTTGAGTGAAAAAACGAATAGCCATCTTTGCATCCGGTTCTGGCTCTAATGCCCAAAAACTAATGGAGCATTTTAAACGCAGTAACGATATAGAAATTTCGCTGGTGCTTACCAATAACGCTGATGCTTATGTATTGCAAAGGGCTGATAACTTCGAAATCCCTACCCATATTTTTGATAAGCAAGAATTCTATAAAACAGAAGAAATAATAGACCTGTTGAAGAATCTTGATATTGATTTTATTGTACTGGCAGGTTTCCTTTGGCTGATCCCTCGAAATCTAATTGCCGCTTACCCGGGCAGAATTGTAAATATCCACCCGGCTATCCTACCAAAATTCGGAGGGAAAGGCATGTATGGAGATCATGTACATAATGCTGTAATTGCTGCTGGCGAAAGTGAAGGCGGCATTACCATTCATTATGTTGATGAAAATTACGATGAGGGTGAATACATTTACCAGGCCAGGTACAAAATAGATAAAAGCGATAACCTCGAAATGGTGAAGTTTAAAGGACAGCAATTGGAGCACCTCCATTATCCAAGAATTGTAGAGGCTGTGGTTAAAAAAGTTAAGAAGTAGAATTATAAGATATAATCGGGATGAAATAAGCCATATTTAATGGCTTTTAAAATAAGATCAGGAGTTCTATTCACTTCCATTTTTCGCATCAATTGCTTCATATAACTCTGAACCGTATTGATACTTAGATCCAAATCAGACGAAATTTCCTTTATTGTTTTGCCCGTACAAACATTTTGCAGCAATTCTTTCTCTCTTGGAGATAAATTAAACTTTATCGATTCGAACAGTTGCGACTGGATAAGAATGTCTTTCAGACTTTCGCCAATATAGATTTTATCAACTTCTTTATCAACAAATTGCATTGCCCTAATCAATTCTTCAATTGATGCATCCTTACATAAGTAGCCATTTGAACCACTTTTAAATGCATCTTTAATAACACTTGATGTAGTGACAGTAGAAAGCACAAGAATTTTCAAAACTCTTTTTCCTTTGGTTTTTCTTATTTCATTAATTACATCAATGCCATTCATTTCTGGCATTAACATATCCATTATAAGAACATCAGTTTTTAAAACATCTAAATGGGCAAAGAAAAATACCGGATTATTATAAACTCGTATCGATTCGATAAAATCAAACTCGGAAAGTGAGAGTTTGAGCAATTCAGATAAAAGTTTATGATCGTCGAGAATGGAGATGTTCATTACCAAGTACTTACAAAAACGGCACCACATTCAAAAAATGAGGTTTAAACTCCACAATAATAATTTGGGATTTAGACTAATGGGGATTAACGTAGAAAATAAACCTCAATTTTACCCACAACCCCAGTTACACTTTTTGTTTATCGTTAGAAATAAGTGCAGAAAAAACTTCTTTAATTTCAGCTACTGAAGAATCTTTGAATATAAATACAGCCGCAGCCAATAAATTACTAATACGAGCACTACTTTTGCCCTATCCAGAAATAATCACCCCTCTTGTTTCCTTAACGATGAACTGAATCTATTCTTCCAATTTCTCCGTTCCGGGCATATTGATACCAAAAACAATTAAACTCATATCATTCCCAGAAATTAAGGTGGTTGCGCTATTTAAATCTTCTGCTTCTAATATTGTAGATTTTGAACAAATGCTCTTCAGTACAAGCTTAAGCCCATGTTTAATCATTGGTGATCATCAGCAACTAATATTTTTATTTCACCGACTAATATTGATTAAATTTAATTGGAAAAAATAATGCATCCACACAATTGGGATGCATTATTACATAATATGAAAAGAGATATTATTGTTTTGTGATGATAAATTCTGTTCTACGATTCAATTGATGATCTGCGGCAGAACATTTCACTCCGTTTGAGCAATTGTTAACCAACATACTTTCGCCATAACCTTTAGCTGAGATGCGGCTTTTATCCACTCCTCTATCAATTATATATTGTACCGCAGAATTTGCTCTGCTTTGCGATAACCATTGGTTATATTGATCGTTACCACGACTATCGGTATGCGAGCCAAGCTCAATCCAAATGGTTGGGTTTTCTTTCATAATGGTAACTAACTTATCCAACTCCACCGCAGCGTCGGGCCTGATGTCCGATTTATCGAAATCGTAATAAATGTTTTCCAATTTGATGGCTTTGCCAATTACGATAGCCTCTAAAAACATATCTCTTTTCAGCGTTGTTGATTCTGTCAATCCTTTTGTCGTTAGCGGTTCTCCAGCGGCAGTGCGGTAATTTGTTTTACCAGCCTCAATGGCATAATCGCTTTCCTCATCTAAATTAAACTTAAAACTTCCATCATCAGTAGTTGAAGTTTTCAAGGTGTTTCCATCCTGCTTTGTTAAACTTACAATTGCGTTTGCTAAAGGCTCATTCGTTTGCTTATCAAATACTTTTCCCTCTAATTTAAAGCTCACCACTAATTTTTCAACGAAACTATATATGTCATCACTACCCTGCCCACCTGCTCTGTTTGATGATAAATAACCCTCATTTTTAGAGCTTAAGCTAAATGCAAAATCATCATCTGCAGCGTTAATTGGATAACCCATATTTTGTATAAGATTACCTTCTGCTTTGAAAATATCCAACCCACCCATACCAGCAAAGCCATCGCTACTGAAATAAAAATTATTATCGGCATCAATCATTGGTGTGCGCTCATTGCCAATGCTATTATATTCAGCTAAATTTACAGCATCAGTCCAAGTGCTATCACTATTTCTTGTCGATTTATAGATATCAGTTCCACCTTTTCCTCCAGGCATGTTCGATACAAAATAAAGCGTTTTACCATCGCCACTAATTAAAGGATCGCCCACCGAATATGAATTAACTGCGTTATACCTAAAAGCATTTGGTTTTGCCCATTTACCATCAACCTTTTCGCTCGAATAAAGCTCGATATTGATGGTTGATGGTTCTCCTTTTTTCCTTTCGATGTGATCAGGGATTCTCGTCAATGTAAAGAAAAACTCATTTCCATCAGCTGTAAAACTTGGGCTCCCAATGTGATAGTTGGTTCCTGGATTGATTGGAAAAAGACTAACGCTGTCACCGTTTTTTTGATACAAGCGTAAATAGCCATTCCCTGTCCATCCGTAAGTATTCCTATCAGGCAATTTACTGCCATCAAATTTTAAAAACGGGCGATTAGTATTTGCTTTCGCTTCTGCGGATTTATTGGTTCTATCCGAAGTGAAAATTAATCCGCTTTCATATTTAACCGCTCCCCAATCAGATTGTGCTGAATTTAAGCCCTGTTCATTTTTAATGGTTACAGACCTTGGGTTCTGCATCCACTTAACGGCCGAATCGCAAGAAGCCGACCATAATGAACGTTGTGCAGCTGTAGTTGCTTTGTCTAAATCTGCATATTTATTAAATTGTATTTTAGCCTCCAAGTATTTTGCATTGTGGCGTAGGGATTCTGCATATTTTAAAACTGCATCAGGTTTCGAGCCTTCCATAGTTACCAAAATTGCATACCAGCTTTCTGCCTGTTTGTAATCTCTTGTTAAACGATAACTTTCTGCCAATCGCTCAGCAGCGTGGGTGGTTTTCTTCTTTTGATACGCGGAGGTGTATAGTTCTATTGCTTTTATATAATTAAAAAGCTCATACTGAACATCAGCCTCTTTGATTACATATTGCGCTTTAGCGAATTGCCCTTGCGCTATTACTAATACTAAGATTATGCTTAGTTTGATTGCGTTTCTCATCTCTTAAAAATATCTTGGCGTTAACATTCTTACTTTTTTAGGTTTGATATAGAAGCCTATCGATATTTCATGCGTACCGCCGCTATAACCTTGTAATTTACTTAAGCTGTAATCGAAAGCATAACCCAAACGAAGTTGTGGTGTGGCGAAAATTTCTGTCATGGCCACTACAGAATTCTTTTTATCGAGATCTTTCTGTAAGTAATCCTTACTATACAATTTTACGCCGGTTCGGTAACTTCCCCCAAGCCAAATTCGCTCACTCAATAAAACAAAAGCATTCAAATCCAAACTGGTTGGCCCGCCCCTATCATCTTTTAATAAAAATGATGGTTTCAATAAGATATCAGTACTTAATGGCAAAAGCATACCTGCTGTTAAATAGTAATGAGGCTTTGGCGTTGGGAAACTGATACTCATATTGCGATCTTCCAAAATGTACTGTGCAATAAGGTTATCTACACTAAAACCAGCATAAAAACGGTTATCAGCATAAAAAACACCTGCTCTTGCATCAGGAGCAATTTGTTTTTCTGTGCCCAAAGGGATAAACTGGTCGCCCCGATCCAGGGGATCGAGCATATCGCCATTTAATCCTGCCTGAATCACACCCAGACCCAATCCAAAGGCTAAGCGAGAACTTCCATCTGCATTCATTCTAATGCGATACGCATAGTTTGCATAGGCTGAAATTGTATTTTGTGCACCCAATTTATCCGAAGCCAACTGCAAGGCCAAGCCCACATTGCCATCATTTGCACTGGCATCTACAGCCAAACTCATACTGGTTGGCGAACCAGTGATCCCAGTCCATTGGTTGCGGTAAAAACTATGTAAATTGGTTTGTTCCTTATAACCTGCATAAGCTGGGTTTATGTAAATCCCGTTGAACATATATTGACTGTATTGAGCATCTTGCTGGCTCCTTGCAATTTGTGCAAGGGCCAAAAGCGCCAATATGATTATTCCTTTTTTCATCTTTGACTGTTTTTCGGATTAATTATTTTTTAATAGTGTGATGTATCCCTTAAAGGCTTGCCAGTTGCCACTTCTATCTTTTACTTTTAATAAATAGTAGTACGTACCTGCATTTAAGCCTTCACCAGTCCAATTATCTTGGTACGAGCCATTGCTATGGAAAACCTCATTACCCCATCTGTTGAAAATAACCATGGTATTTTCTGGATAAAGCGCCAGTCCACCAATACGAAACGTATCATTTTTACCATCGCCATTTGGCGTAATTACATTAGGAATTTTGAAATCCAATACTTCTTTAGTATCGGTTGCCGTATTGTTGCTCAATACTGGATCTACCTCATTGCCTTTTACCGTAATGGTATTGACTACTGTCCCTGCCTTGTCTGCTTTAACCGTCAAAGTCAATGTTACAGTAGCACCAGGCTGTAAGGTTCCGATGTTCCAATTCATGGTTCTCATACCCGATTGATAATCTGCAGTACCAGCTGAGGTTTGATTAGACACGTAACTGATTTCCGAAGGAAGAACGTCGGTGGCTACAACACCATTGGCTACGAACAAACTATTGTTCTTCACTTGGATGGTATATTTGAACTCATAGCCTACTCCAACTGGAGCAGTTTCCGATTTTTTGGTAATGCTTAAATCGATCCTGAATATTGGCTCCACAAACGGAGATGGGATACAAGTTGGGCAAGTGGGATCTGGGTTGGAGATCACATCCGGTGTTGGATCTGGTGTGGTTGAAGTTACTGCCACCAAATTTCTAAAGGTTGCTGTATAGTTAAGAGGGGTTAAAACCGAAACCTCATAAGTTAATACCGCACCATTTGGCATATTTGAAATGGTTTCGTTAATATTTCCACTACCTCTTGCATTTGAGGGCGTTACACCTATGCCTGCTGCAGACCATGATTTAATTGATGTGCCAGTTGGTGCATTATCAATAATGTTAACTGTCTTGGCATCACTTGGGCCATTGTTACTTACCTTAACGATATATTTCACCTCATCACCCGGATAATATTTGGTTTGAGTAGGATCTTTAAGCGTTTTTACCGTAACCAAATTTGCCAATGGATCTGGCGTATCGGTGTCAGTTGCAATATTATTACCAGTATTTGGATCAGTTGATCCTGCTGGTAATGCTGCAGTCGCTGTGTTTACCAAATTGCCAGTGAAACCTGACGATACATTTACCGTAACCGTATACACTATGTTTGCACCATTTGCCAAATTGGTAATCGTGTTGTTTAATGCACCTATACCAGTTGTTCCGTTTCCACTCCAGCTCATCTGCGCAGCAGTGATTCCGGCAGGTAAAGCATCTGTAACCACAACATTTGCTGCATTACTCGGCCCATTATTGGTAACCGTAATTGTGTAAACCACTGGCTGACCAGGCGTAAACATTGTTTTATTATCTGTTTTACTTATAGCGATATCAGCTATTGGAGTTGGACTATTGGTATCCGTTGCCGTGTTGTTTTCAGGATTTGGATCGGTAATTCCAGCTGGCAAAGTAACGGTAGCAATATTTATCAGGTTCCCTGCAAAAGCTGCAGATGGATTTACGGTAACCGTATAAACCATTTCAACTCCGTTGGCCAAATTGGCAATCGTGTTGTTTAATGCCCCAGTTCCAGTTGCTCCGTTACCACTCCAGCTCATTTGCGTAGCCGTGATTCCTGCCGGCAAAGCATCTGTAACCACAACATTAGCTACATTACTCGGACCGTTGTTGGTAACCGTAACCGTGTAAACTACTGGCTGACCAGGCGTGAATGTTGTTTTATTATCTGTTTTGGTGATTGCAATATCTGCAGCTAACAACGGTGTGTTAGTATCAGTTGCCGTATTGTTATCAGGATTTGCATCTGGCGTTGGCGAAGTTGCAATTGCTGTGTTTACCAAATTACCAGAGAAACCTGATGGTACATTTACGGTAACTGTATAAACCATTTCAGCTCCGTTGGCCAAATTGGCAATCGTGTTGTTTAATACACCTGTTACGGTTGCTCCGTTTCCACTCCAGCTCATTTGCGAAGCTGTAATTCCTGCTGGCAAAGCGTCTGTAACCACAATGTTATCTGCATTACTAGGGCCATTGTTGGTAACCGTAACAGTGTAAACTACCGCTTGACCAGGCGTGAATATTGTTTTGTTATCTGTTTTGGTGATTGCAATATCAGCTGATGATAATTGCGTATTGGTATCAGTTGCCGTATTGTTGGCAGGCTCTGAATCGGCAGTTTTTGAAGCTACAGTTGCCGTATTAACTAGATCGCCAGTGAAACTTGATGGTACATTTACAGTAACCGTATAAACCATTTCAGCTCCATTAGCCAAGTTGGTAATCGTATTGTTTAATGCACCTGTTCCCGTTGCTCCGTTTCCGCTCCAGCTCATCTGCTCAGTAGTAATCCCGGCAGGCAAAGCATCTGTAACCATTACATCCAACGCATCTATTGGACCATTATTTTTGACTATTACCGTATAAATAACTGGTTGCCCAGGCGTAAATGTCGTTTTGTTGTCTGTTTTAGTGATTGCAACATCAGTAGCACAATCTTTAAATGTTGGTGTTACCATCAAACGGTCAAAGCTTTCGCAACCTGCAACCGTTTGTGTGGCATAGTAGGCTTGGCCATTTGTTAATGTTGTTGTTAATGGTAATGCGGTGGTGCTTGTTGCATCTGGATACCATTTGATAGCTGTTCCTGTAGTTAAAATATCAGCTAAAGTATAAGTTACACCCGCTTTGTTACAAAACTCCTGAGTGGCTACACCTGTTGGTGCAACAGTTTGACTAAAACTGATGGCAATGATTGCATCATCAACTAAATTACAAAAACCATTTACGGTATATTTGAATTGGAAAGGCCCTATGGTTGGATCTATCCCTGTTGGATCGAAAATATTGCCATTCAATTTCCCTGTGGTATTTACCTCTGTCCAAACACCGTTTGATTGAGCTGTAGCTGAAAGTAAATTATCTAAATTGATACCAACAACTGGGCGTGAGTAGCATAGCGTAGTGGCTACATCTGTTCCTGCGTTAGGGCTTTCATCTTTAATTTCAATATCATAAATTTCATCAACACAGTTTTTGTAGGTTATTTTAACAGAATAATTTCCAGCATCGGCAGGAACAGTAAACGTGGCAAACTTTAGCTCAAAAGTTTGCGTGCCAGTTAAGTTTCCACCATCTACTAATGGAACTCCATTTTTAGACCATTGGTAAGTATAACCCGGAACAGCGTTAACGATTAATGAACCAGCGTTTCCAGGACAAAGCCCGCTTTTACGTATATTAGGATTTGAGATTGAATAAGTAGAAAAAGTGGTATTTGCTGTGGCACAGTTATCTTTTACCAAAATCGTATAAACACCCTCTGACAAATTATTAAACTCGCTTGAAGCTTGAAACACAACCGGACTTATATCCTCACCGTTTTTAGCGCTTATTGCATATTGTAATGCACCAGTACCCACAGCATTTACATTTACATTAAATGGAGTTGACGCCGCATTGGCTTTACAACGATACCCGAAAGGAGGAGAAATTTTTGGACCATTGTTATTTATAGTAACTTTACCTATTACATTATCACATTGTGTGCTGGGGCTTCTATTTACAAACATGATTACATCGTAGGTTCCGTTAGGAATATCAGTAAATAATGTACTCGCTTGATAAGGAATCGGATTGTCAGCACCTGCTGGCAAGGACACATCTCTTAAACGGAATGAAAAACCATTTGAACTATATATAGACGGAACCGGAACATCAGCACCGCCTTGAAGCCAACTGTATTTAATATCAACATTGGAAGCATTACATGTGCTAACTGTTGGGGTTAAAATTGCATCAGTCAAACGTATACCTCCACCAACTGCGTTAACAGTGATGACATCAACATCACATCCCATTGTTATGCTAAATACATAACGTCCTTCTCTAATTTGTCCTGCTGTAAATGAATATAAGTTATTGTCTCCGGCAAACGTATATCCTGGAGCCCAATTACCTGAGGTATATGGCGATTCAATCACTCGAATATTATCAATACGTCTATTTCCAGGAATATTTTCTGTACCAAATTGTGGCACCCAGTTTCCTGGCCCACATGCTGGATAAACATTAACAAAAGCTTTTTGTCCGGTACCAGAGCCTGTTGAATTCACTTGACCAGTTACCGTTCTTCCGCATGCATCGGTTATTGAAACGTTATATTGCTGATTGGGTTCTAAGCCTGTAACCGTACCGAGCCAGTCATCTGCTTCTACAACCGAACCCGCACCACCGCCACCTACTTTTTCGTAACTTATTGTAATTGGATAAAGCATAACAGGCCTTCTATCATTAGAACGTGGCCTTGCAAAAGCTGTCATATCCCATTTAAAACCTGAAGATGGTGGACAAATTGCTTTTAAGCTTAGTTCATTTGTTTTTGTCCATTGTCCGTTAACAACATCGCCACATGCATCTGTTAACTTTGCATTTATCCTTAAAGGCAATGATGGAAGTGCATTTGTTAAAGTTACAGCATGAGTTAATGTCGGATTAGCTCCTGGAACTGTAGTTCCCTGAAAAACTGTGGTTTGAGTACCTACCAGCACATTATTACTATCATACAAATCTGTTTTAATAGTAAATGGATATTTTACTGATTGATTACCAATTGCCGAAAAACCATATCGTACTAGAATACTGTTGCAACTCTGATATTCAATTAGTGGGTAAACTGATAAATATCGAGGTAGTACATCAACAGTGGCTGTAATGGTTACGTATTCATTACAGGTATTGTAAACCTGTATCTGATAAGTACCCGCAGGCATATTATCAAAAACATTACTACTTTGCTGATATGGCAATGTCTGGTTATATGCAGCTGGTGCCGAAGTTACAACATATTTATTCCCTGAAACACCTTGAGTAACGTTAACAGTAATTTTACCAGTGCCAGTAGCACATGGTGCGCTTGCAACAGTAGATGATGCCAATATCGGCTTGTAAGTATTAATTAATGTAGTGGTTGCTGTAGCCTCTTCTACTTTTGCATTTCCTTCTGCTTCTGTTGTTACATAAGCAGTTACATGATAAGTATCTGCCACTAAGCCAGAAACAGGCATTGTAGTAGTAATTAAGGAATTAGGGGCACCGTCTCTTGTCAACTTATAAGTAACCGTGGCACCTTGCGGTGCTCCACTTACAGTGGCATTTATGGTACCATTACTCGTACAAGTTTCGTCGGTTTTGGTCAGGCTAATTGAAATTGCCCGATTGGTTTTCAAATTCCTTAAAGCATTCTTTTTAGCATTTTGGCTAAAAGGCTTTGCTGCATTAGCTAATCTACTCGTTTCAGATCTCTTAATTGGAACGTTCTCTGTAGCGTTAGCCAAAAACCCACTCACAATTAATAGTACAAGAAAAACATAGCGTACAAATTGTTTCATATTCGTTTTATTTAATGTGACTGCATTCTCGGATAGATGGGGAAAGCGATTTTGATCCACTTGGTTGATTGAGAATACGATAGTACAAATGTGTTTTAAAATGAAAAGCACTTAGCCTCCCAAAAAAGTGAAAACGATACCCCAAATTTGGGGTGTTTATAATGCCTCATTATTGGTAATTTCGTGTATCAATCTCACTGTTATAACGCCTTTTCTTCATGCTTTGTAAACCGTTTAGAATAGCCATTGTATTGCTATGCTGTTTTTTTAACCAAGCACAAGCACAGCTTAGTAATTCGCTCTATAAAGCGCTTCCAGATTCGCTGAAACCAAAAAACAGGAATGCACTAAGTATTAAAGAGGCTTCGGATTTATTGAATAAAAGTGCCTTTTTTGATGCTAAATATGATGAGGCTTTTAGGCTTGCTGCTATTGGTTTAAAAGAAAAGCTTGGTAAAACCAATAAAAAGAGAGAGAAAATTCTGGGCTTTTATTCTTTAGCTATCTATGATTTTAACCAGGTTAAACAGCCTGCTGTTGTTCATGAAAGTTTGAACCAGGTTTTTAGCTTAATTGGAAATAATCCATCTGGTTATGAAAAAGAAATATTTAATTCCCTAATCGTTTCGGCTTCACTTTTTTTACAAGAACAAAATTTCAACTACGAGAAGGCAATAAATGCTGTTAATTCAGCTTTAAAATTAAAAAACCGATTGAAAGATAAAAGAGTAGTCCCGAATGCTTACAAAGTACTTGCTAATATTTATCGAAAGCTTAACTTACCTGATAGTTCAATTTCTAATTTGAAGAAAGCAGATGATTTTTCGATCAAAACATCCGAGCATTATTTAAAATTTGATCAACATTATATTAAAATAACCATTGCTACTTCATATCTGATTAAATATTTCGAAAGCGGAAACCCTGCAGAACTAAAAGAGGCGATATCTTTTTTGACAAGTGTTGATCGCTCAAAATTAAATGGCAAATTACTTTCTGAATATTTGGAGACGCAAGCTTACATCTGTTATGCTCAAAAGAATTACAAACGTACTTTAGCATATGCAAATGAAGCATTAGCGGTGAACTTTAACGCAAAAGATGCAAATGTTAATAAGTTAAGAAAAACTGCCATTAAAGGATTGGCGCTAATTAAGTTAAATAAAAATAGAAAAGGTTTATCACTTTTAATAGCCTCGCAAAAAAAACCAGAATTGTATTTCTACAGCACACTTATTCTTCAAGAGCTTTACAAAACATACGAACGTTTAGGAGATTATAAAAATGCAAATTTTTGGCTTATGAATTATATTGACTATGAAAAGAAAGTAAATTTGATCAAATATCGTGGCGTTGTTCTATTCGCGAATGAAAAATTTTTATGGGCGGAAAAGGAAAATACCATCGAAGGCCTGAAACAAGAAGCCAAGTTTAAAAAACGCCAAAACGAGTTTATCATATTTGGTGGTTTAGGTTTAATCATTTTAATTTTAATATTCTTTTTTTACCGCTTTAGGGTGAATAAAATTCAGGAAAAAAGTAAAGAAACACTTTATGCACAAAAAATATTGTTAATGAATGAACAGATTATGCAACAAGATATTAAAATTAAGGCCGAATGTATTGAAGCTGCATTATCAGAAAGGATAACGATTGGCAAAAACCTGCATGATAATTTGAGCGGCAGCTTAATTGCTTTAAAATACCTTGTTAACGATAAAAGAAAAAAATCAACATCGGATAGAGAGCTCAGCACCCTAAATATAATTGAAGAAGAAATTGACAGTATTTATACCGAAACTAGAAACTTTAGTCATCTATTAAGTAAAAGCCCTGTTGAAGAGAAAGATTTTATCTATGATATCAATACTTATTTGGCAAAAATCAAAAATCGCTTTAAAGATTTGAATTTGATTGAGTTGATAACTGATTATGATGAATCGTTAATTGAAACAATGTTATCACCCAAACTTTCGGAGAATATCTATTATTTTATAAAAGAATGTTTATCCAACATCATCAAGCACTCTGAAGCAAGCAAAGCATTTATCAACATTAAATTCGACCTTAAAAATTGCATAGTTAATGTTAGCGATAACGGAAAAGGATTTGGAGAATTAAATAATAGTGATGGTATTGGCTTAAAAAACTACATCTCCAGAGTTGAAAATTTAGGTGGCAAAATCCTCATCAAAAGCAACAAGAACGGAACCAATTTGACGGCATTAATTCCTTTAGCAGACAGCAAGACATTAAGATTAAAGGCCTAACTAATTGAAGCCCTGCAATTGTTTACTATAAAATTGAATGGCTTCAAAATCCATATTAAAACTTAAGGCAGTATCTTTTGCGGCTTAATTCAGCATTATTTGTTGTAAAATTTTAAGTTGCATCGACGATAAAATCGGCTTTTCAATTTCATCAAAAGGTAGAATTGAGTTTGACCGTGAGCGATATTTGCATTTACATGCTCAAGCGCTTCCGCCGAAATACCTTTAGATAAAAAGGCGTTTGCATCTAAATCAAAACTTTTATCGAAAAGATTTTTATCGATGCTAGAAGTAAA
Source organism: Pedobacter sp. CFBP9032 (assembly GCF_034045265.1). Lineage (NCBI taxonomy): Bacteria > Pseudomonadati > Bacteroidota > Sphingobacteriia > Sphingobacteriales > Sphingobacteriaceae > Pedobacter > Pedobacter sp. CFBP9032. The sequence goes on from NZ_JAXCWE010000005.1 coordinate 310,592, forward strand.
CACGGATATTTTTAGTTCAGCCATTGATTTGATGCTTCGTTTTTTCCAAAACCGCCAAGCCACTACATTGGGCAAAAACAAATCCAATATTAAACATAAGCGTTTTCATTTGGTAAAGTTTTTGAAAAATCTTCCCATTAGGATAAAGTGAAACTATTTTAACGGCGTAAATTTAAGCCAAAGCTTTTCAAGAAAACTTTAAATTAAAGGATGATCATCTACAACATCAATATGCATTTTCCCAGTTTTCTTTTGAGCTATTGGGGTTTAACTTTATGGAATTTATAAAAATTTAGAGCAATAGAATAGGCGGTTCCATGTAATCAGGATTTAGATGATTTTTTACAAAGAAACGTAGCAAAAAAATCATCGTATTTCACTACCTTTGCGGCTCAAAATTCACAGTAAATGAGTCAGTCAATTAAGATTAAAAACGCTTTAATTTCAGTATATTATAAAGATGGTTTAGCGCCATTGGTAAAATTGTTAGCCGCCCAGGGGGTTCAATTATTCTCTACCGGTGGAACAGAACAATTTATTAAAGATTTAAATTTACCAGTTACAGCTGTTGAAGATCTAACTGGCTACCCATCAATTTTAGGTGGTCGCGTAAAAACATTACACCCAAAAGTATTCGGTGGAATTTTAAATCGCAGGGCGTTAACCGGCGATCAGGAACAAATTGCTGAATACGAGATTCCGGAAATAGACCTCGTTATTGTTGATTTATATCCCTTCGAAGAAACCGTAAAAGCAGGTGGAACACCAGAAGAAATCATCGAGAAAATTGATATCGGTGGCATTTCTTTAATTCGTGCAGCAGCCAAAAACTTTAACGACGTGGTGATTATCGCCTCAAAAAACGATTACCCAACTTTACAAACGCAACTGGAAGAACAAAATGGTGAAACCACTTTAGCACAACGTAAATCTTATGCTAAAACTGCTTTCCATACTTCATCTCATTATGATACCGCCATCTTCAACTATTTTAATGAAGAAGAGCCTCTTGATGTTTTTAAACAAAGCGTTACACAAGCAAAAACACTTCGTTACGGTGAAAACCCACACCAGGGTGCCGTGTTTTACGGCGATTTAGATGCCATGTTTACTAAACTTAACGGGAAAGAACTTTCCTATAATAACCTGGTAGATGTTGATGCGGCTGTGGCCTTAATCGATGAATTTGAAGATCCAACATTTGCCATCTTAAAACACACCAATGCTTGTGGCATTGCTTCCCGCCCAACGGTAAAACAAGCCTGGCTTGATGCATTGGCTTGCGATCCGGTTTCTGCTTTTGGCGGTGTTTTAATTACCAATGTGGAGGTAGATTTAGCCACTGCTGAAGAAATTAACAACTTATTTTTCGAAGTGCTGATTGCACCTGCTTACCAGCCAGAAGCGGTAGAATTATTCAGCAAAAAGAAAAACCGCGTAATTTTACAACGCAACGAAGTTGAATTGAGCAAAAAACAATTCAAAACCTTACTAAACGGTGTAATTGAGCAGGATAAAGATTTAATTATCGAGGGCCCGGCGCAAATGACTACTGTTACCGAAAAGGCGCCAACCGAACAAGAATTAAAAGACTTATATTTCGCTAATAAAATTGTGAAACATACTAAATCCAATACCATTGTTTTAGTAAAGAACGATGTACTAATTGCAAGCGGTGTTGGTCAAACCTCACGAGTGGATGCTTTAAGACAAGCGATCGACAAAGCAGCTTCATTCGGATTCAGTGTAGCTGGTTGTGCAATGGCATCGGATGCCTTCTTCCCTTTCCCGGATTGTGTTGAAATTGCTGCCGAAGCTGGAATTACTGCTGTGTTACAACCAGGTGGATCAATTAAAGACGCAGACTCCGTAGCAAAAGCAAACGAAAAAGGAATTGCAATGGTAACTACAGGTGTTAGACACTTTAAACATTAGTTTAGTTGGTTAGTTGTTTAGATGGTTAGTTGTTTAGGCGGTTGAGATTTAAAAACAAAAGCCCTAAAAGACAAAAAAGTTAATTAGGTTGGACATGCAAAATTAAACCACCTATAAATTCAGCGAACTAAAAAACCAAGCAACTAAAAAACCAACAATCTAATTGACTAAACAATAAAAAACCTATTTTTACATTAGGAATAGTATAGATTTAACAATTAAAGAAAATATAACTCATACATGGGATTATTCAATTGGTTTACGCAGGAAGTAGCCATCGATTTAGGTACTGCGAATACCCTGATTATACATAACGATAAAGTGGTAGTGGATGAACCATCTATTGTCGCTTTCGATCGTACGACAAACAAAGTTATTGCTATTGGCCGACAGGCGATGCAAATGGAGGGTAAAACCCACGATAATATTAAAACCGTTCGTCCGCTAAAAGATGGTGTAATTGCCGATTTCAACGCTGCTGAAGCGATGATAAAAGGAATGATCCGGATGTTAAATGGTGGTAAAGGCTGGATGTTTCCATCTTTACGAATGGTAATCTGTATTCCATCGGGTATTACGGAAGTAGAAAAACGTGCCGTGCGTGACTCTGCTGAAATTGCCGGAGCAAAAGAAGTTTACTTAATTCATGAGCCAATGGCGGCAGCTGTAGGTATTGGGATCGACGTAGAAGAACCAATGGGTAACATGATTATCGATATAGGCGGTGGTACTACAGAAATTGCCGTTATCGCCCTGTCTGGTATTGTTTGCGATCAATCTATCCGCGTTGCGGGAGATAACTTCGACTCTGATATTGTAAACTATATCCGTCGCCAGCACAACATTATGATTGGTGACCGTACTGCAGAGAAAATCAAAATTGAAGTAGGTGCTGCTTTACCTGAATTACAGGATGCACCTGCAGATTTCGCCGTTCAGGGTCGTGATTTAATGACTGGTGTGCCAAAACAAATCACCGTTTCTTATACAGAGATAGCGCACTGCTTAGATAAATCGATCTCTAAAATTGAAGAAGCAATTCTTAAAGCATTAGAGATTACCCCTCCGGAGCTTTCTGCAGATATTTACCAGACTGGTATTTATTTAACTGGTGGTGGAGCGTTATTAAGAGGCTTGGATAAACGTGTGGCTGCAAAAACGAAATTACCAGTACACGTTGCCGAAGATCCACTTCGTGCCGTAGTTCGTGGGACAGGTATCGCCTTGAAAAACATTGGTGGCTATAAATTCTTAATGCAATAAGCACATTTACGAATGTAGATTTTAGATTGACGATTGATGAATAGCGAGACGTTAAAAATTAGAACCAAGGCGTATTCTATCTCAATAGGAAAGTTAATCAATTCTTTACCTTACAATATTTTAAATAAAAATTATTCAAATCAACTGGTTCGATGCTCAAGCTCTGTAGGTGCAAACTACAGGGCAGCATGTAGAGCCAAATCTACAGCTGACTTTTTGAATAAACTAAAAATTGTAGAAGAAGAATTAGATGAATCGATGTTTTTTCTTGAGTTGTTGGAAGAATTTAACCCTGATTTGAAAGTAGAGATGCTTAAAAACTGGAAAGAAGGAAATGAATTACTTTCAATTATAGTTTCTTCCATTATTACTATCAGAAAAAACGAACAAAATCGTAAAACATCTTAAATCTGGGTTGGAAACTATGCAGGCAATCTTAAATCGTAAATCTAAATCCGTAAATAAGCATGCGTAACCTTTGGATATTCGTCAGTAGATACAACGCATTTTTCTTATTTATTATCTTTTTCCTAATCGGGATTTACCTCACCGTAAAAAACAATTCCTATCAAAGAAGCGTAACCCTGAATTCTTCTAATGAAGTGGTGGGCAATGCATATGAAAGGTTAAATATTTTTAAAAGATATTTAAATCTCGGAATGGTGAATGATAGTTTAGCAGCCGAAAATGCAAAACTTAAAGGACAGCTTTTGGCCATAACCACAGTAGATACCGCTAAAGATGTAAAAATTGTAGATACCTTAACAGATCAGCAATATACTTATCTCGCTGCCAAAGTGGTTAAAAACTCAATCACATTACGCAACAACATCATGACGATTAATAAAGGGAGTGTTGATGGAATTAAAAGCGGAATGGCTGTAATTGCACCCCAACGTGGTGTGGTCGGCTTTATCCGTGATGTTTCCGAACACCTTGCCACTATCCAGTCGCTGCTTCACAAAGATACCCGAATCAGCGTAACGCTGAAGAAAAACCATGCTCTAGGCTCTTTAGTTTGGGGTGATGGCAATTTCGATATCAAAAAAGTTTTTATCAAGGAGGTGCCCAATCACATTAAAATGTACGTTGGCGATTCGGTCGTGACTTCAGGTTTCGGCTCTTTCCCTGCCGGTATTTTTGTAGGGAAAATTATCAAACCAAATGTGGCCACCAATGATAATTTCTTATCTGGTGAAGTAAATTTAGTTACCGATTTTAGTACGTTGCAATATGTTTACGTAATAAAAGATAAAAAGGCGGATGAACAAAAGGCTTTAGAAAGTTTAGTTAAACCTAATGAATAGCAGAATCATAATCGTAAATATAATCAGGTGGTTCATACTACTTTTTGTTCAGATTTTCCTGCTCAAAAACATGGGTTTTTACGATCTTTCCACTCCATTTATTTACGTCCTCTTTTTATTGCTCCTGCCCTTCGGAATACCCAATATTTTGCTTTATTTACTGGCATTCGGAACGGGCTTAACGCTCGACGCATTTTATGATACCATGGGTGTACATGCTACCGCATGTGTTGTACTGGCCTTTGTAAGAGTATCATTTATTTCGATAAGTTTAAACCGTGATGCAATTGATGACCCGGAACCATCGTTAAGTTATATGGGTTTCCAGTGGTTTTCACTTTATGCTTTTCTTTGTGTTATTGCCCATCATTTGGTGCTGTTCTTTTTAGAAACATTTAGGCTAACTGAAATCGGTTATACCTTAATGAGATGCGGCTTAAGTTGTATCTTTACACTGCTTATTATTTTTTTAGTAGAGTTTATCTTCTATAAAAGAACTTCCCGCTAATGGATCAATTATTTAACAGAAAATATATCATTCAAGGATTATTCATCGTAATCGCACTCGTTTTACTGGGAAAATTATTCTACATCCAGATTGTGAGCGATAAATACTTCCTTTCTGCAGAGAGTAACGTTTTACGTAAAATTTATAAATACCCTGCACGTGGCGCCATTCTAGATCGAAACATGAAAGTGATCGTTCAGAATGAGCCTGTATACGATTTAATGGTTACACCCAGCGAGGTAAAGACCTTCGATACTTTAGCGCTGGCACAGGCACTGGAAATTTCTGTAGCAGATGTACGCAAGAATTTAAAAAAAGCAAGAGGAAAATCTACTTATCAGTCTACCCCTTTCTTAAAACAAATTTCTGTTCAAAGTTATGCACGCCTGCAAGAAACACTTTACCGTTTCCCCGGATTTAGAACGCAAGACAGAACCATCAGGCATTATCCAGATAGCGTAGGCGGACAATTATTTGGTTACGTAAAGGAAGTAGACAGTGCTGATATCGCCAATTCTGAAGGTTACTATAAGCCTGGCGATTATAAAGGTAAAAGCGGTCTGGAAAAATCTTATGAAGATATGCTAAGAGGTGAAAAAGGCATTATCAATACCGTTTATGATGCACATAATACACCACAGGGAAGTTATGCCGATGGAAAGTATGATATAAACGCAGTATCTGGCGAGCGCTTAATTTCCGGAATCGACATGAGGATTCAGAAGCTTGGAGAAGAGCTGATGAAAAATAAAGTAGGTGCCATTGTAGCCATAGAGCCTGCTTCTGGCGAAATATTATCTTTTATCAGTAGCCCTGGTTATGACCCTAATCTTTTGGTAGGTAGAAATCAGGGAAATAACTACATGGAATTTATCGTGGGTAATCCCTATCGTCCATCTTTAGTACGGCCGATAATGGGTTATTATCCGCCAGGATCATCCTTCAAACCTGTTGATGCATTGATTGGACTACAGGAAGGTGTGATTGATCCCAATACTACTTTCTTTTGCCCTCATTATTACCAGGCCGGAAACCGGAAAATTGGTTGCGAACACTTTGATGGCCCGATTAGTCTGCGCAGGGGAATTGCCCGTTCGTGCAATACTTATTTTTGTTATGTTTTTCAGAAGCTGATTACTAAAAATGGCATGAAAAACCAAAGAAAAACCTACCAGGAGTGGCGGGATAAAGTGGCAAAGTTTGGCTTCGGTGAAAAACTCGATATCGATATGCCCTATGAAAGAAAAGGGTTTTTCTATAGTGCCGAACACTATGATAAAGCATATGGAAAAAGATGGGGATATACCAACGTAATCTCGCAAGCTATTGGGCAGGGTGAAATTACCGCTACCCCACTACAAATGGCTAATGCCATGGCCATTATCGCCAACCGTGGTTACTATATTAAGCCGCACTTAATTAAAGGAATGGGCGATAAAAACCTGGTTAGGAAAGAATACGTAGAAAAAAAATACGTTGGTGTTGATGCCAAACATTTTGAACCCGTTATTGACGGCATGCAGGATGCAGTAAACAGCAGTTGGGGTACGGCCATCTTATCAAGAATACCTGATGTATTACTCTGCGGAAAAACAGGAACAGTACAAAATCCGCATGGTAAAAATCACTCCGTTTTTATTGGCTTTGCCCCAAGGGATAATCCAAAAATTGCCATTGCTGTAATTGTAGAAAATGCTGGTTTTGGAAGCACTTATGCCGCGCCAATTGCCAGTTACATGATTGAAAAATATTTGAAAGGTGAGGTTACAGGCTCCAGAGCGGCACAGGCTGAGTGGATGAAAAATCAGAACCTTTTACCAGTTTTAAAAGAAAAAACAAAGGCTGTAAAATTAACCAAGACGGATAGCTTATTGATTAAAAAAACAGATTCTGTTAAAAGAGTAAAGGATAGTATCAGAATAAAAGCCGCAACGGTAACACAAACGATTGCCACGAAGCCAAAAACTTTAAAACCAGTAGTCACTGATAAACCAGTAACCAACAATTAGCATGCAGCAACAACAGAGCAACCGCTTCTTTTTTAATGTGGATTGGATTACTGTATTAATCTATATTGCCTTGTGTGCAGTTGGTTTTATCAATATTTTCGCATCGGTTCCACCTGAAAAATCGGATGTATTCAGTTTCAATACACTTTATGGAAAGCAACTGATATACGTGCTTACCGGATTAGTGCTCGGGCTTGCCATCCTCCTTTTCGATGGCCGGATATTTAATGTCTTCTCTCCTTTTATTTATGGCGGCACGCTGGTTTTGCTTTTGGCTGTTTTAGTAATTGGGAATAAGGTTGCCGGCAACCAGGCCTGGATAGCCATTGGCTCCTTTAAATTGCAACCTGCAGAGTTTGCTAAATTCGGTACGGCCCTACTCTTGGCCAGATATGTAGGGAGCTTTAACCCCAAGTTTAGGGATTTTAAGTCGATTGGAATTGCAGCCCTGATTGTAGGAGCGCCTTTAGTATTAATTATGCTGCAACCAGATACAGGCTCCGCCCTGGTGTTTTTAGCCTTTATGTTTCCTTTATACCGGGAAGGATTATCTGGTTATTTTCTCCTGATATTTCTGGGAATGATTGTATTATTTATCGCTGATTTCCTTGTACCCACCTACATCCTAATCTTACTCATCACTACAGTTGCAGGGCTTTTTATCTATAACAATAGAAGGAAGCAGAAAATTATCTTCTCCACAGTTTTGGTAACCGTATTGGCTATTGGTTATTTATTTTTGATAAAAGTAGCCTACGAAAAGGTCTTAGCGCCACACCAGCGAAGCAGGATTGAATTAATGTTGGGTTTAAAAACCGATAACAAAGGCGCAGGTTATAACGTTATTCAATCGCAAATTGCCATTGGCTCTGGTCAGGCTATGGGACGTGGATTTTTACAAGGAACGCAAACCAAATACGGCTATGTTCCGGAACAAAGTACCGATTTTATTTTCTCTACTATAGGTGAAGAATGGGGTTTCTTGGGTTGTTCTGTGGTAATTGCGCTGTATATTTTCCTGTTACTGAGATTAATCAACCTGGCGGAAAGACAGCGCTCTACATTTTCCAGGGTATACGGCTATAGTGTAGCCTGTATCCTGTTTTTCCACGTATTTATCAATATCGGCATGACGATTGGAATTATCCCCGTAATTGGGATTCCACTTCCACTGATTAGTTATGGTGGCTCATCACTCTGGAGCTTTACGATCCTACTATTTATTTTCCTAAAACTGGATTCAAACAGAATGGGATTCTTTTAAGAAACATGGAGGAAAGATAAAGGAACAAAGAGCAATGAACTAAGAGTAAGGAAAAAAGAGCAAAGAATAAAGATCAAGGATTAGGTTTTTACTCCTTGATCCTTACTCTTTGTTCGTATTAATAACGCACCAGACCTACAACCTATAACTTACAACCTACAACTTACCTACTAAACCGCCTGTTTAACAATTCATAAAACTGATCTACCGTAGCTTGTTTGCTCGCCCAATCGTATTTCAGTGAATAATTGCTTTGAAGAAAATTATTAGCTGCTTCAAAACTATTCATCTTGTTAACGATATCGATTGCTTCAGAATAAGCCAAGTTGTATCCTTTAAATAAATCCTTAATAAACAACAATTTCTCATTCAGGTTTATCGCCTGTTTTAAATCAGCAATTGGTGCTTTCACGGGCTCATCGCCTTGTGCATTTGTTTTAGCCAACAAATCGTTTAAACTTCGTGCTGGATTAGTCGCAGCTATAGGTTGTTCAACAGGCTTAACCGGAACAGCTTCAGGAGTAAAGATTGGCCTATCAGCTACTGGCGGAGATATAATAGGCTCATCCATTTCCACATCTTTTAAAGCCGGAATGGGTTCTGATCTGGAGACTATTGGTTCCTCAGCAACAGATTCGGGAGTTTTTGTTTCTTCAACTACAGGCGCTTGAGCAATAGATTCAGGTCCATTAACTACTTCTTCTTCCTCATGTGGAATTAAAAATGGTTCAGGTCCAATTTCATCTTCCTCCTTAAGTGTGCGTTCATCCTGAATGGTTATTGGCAATTCCTCTTTTTCATGAATTTTCTTTTTCTGAGCCAGAATCTCTTCTTCGACCTTACTCAATGGTCTGTCAAATATTTCTTCAACAGCTTTTGCTTCGTAGTCGAATTGATCATCCTTACTATGATTCCCTAACACAAATTCGAAACTGTGGCTATCCTGATCTGGCTTAAAGAAATCATGAGCTAAAACCTCTTTAGCCGTCTCCTCTTTGATCTGCTCATCGTCCAGAATTTCCTGTTCTGGCTTTACATCTATACGTTCTTCTTGCTCCTCTGCAGTAACCACTTCTTCAAGCTCTTGTGGCGCAAAAGCCTGATCATTTTCGATATAACTCTGAGGAGCTTCAGGTAAAATAATGGTATTTTGTTCTTCCAGTAAAGGCTGGTTTGCTACCGGCACTGGCTGTTCATTTATGGCATTCAGTTTCTGTACAATCCGTACATGATCAGCAAGAAAATCTGCATTGGCTAAAAACAATTCTAGCTCTAAATGATTTAACTGTTGTGGGTTTTGAGCCAGAAATTCATATTGCTCATTTAATTCTGTTAAAATACTGCCGACTTTCTTAAAGATACTTTGCTGATTCATCATAAACTTAAAACGGATTTTGTGCTGATTTATGTTGGTAACTATGTACCCAAAAATAACACATAATTCTCATATTTGTTCGGTTTTAAATTAATAGAGCGTACATAGGGGCATAAAAAATCGGGCATGTTATTTAGCGAACAAAATTTTAGGAGAAGAGGTGAATTTTCAGGTAGTATTGAGGTTGTTTGTGGCTCGATGTTTTCCGGCAAAACGGAAGAGTTAATCCGACGTTTAAAAAGAGCCCAAATCGCTAAGTTAAATGTCGAGATTTTTAAGCCTAGAACGGATACCCGTTATCACGAAACGGCTGTAGTTTCGCATGATTTAAACTCGATCAATTCTACCCCGGTTGATAATGCTTCTGCAATTTTATTACTAGGCACCAATACGCAGGTTGTGGGCATTGACGAAGCACAATTTTTTGATAACGAACTTCCTGATGTGTGTAATAAACTGGCACTAAGAGGAATCAGGGTGATTGTTGCCGGCCTGGATATGGATTTCTCCGGAAAACCGTTTGGTCCGATGCCGGCACTAATGGCGATTGCAGAACACGTTACCAAAGTGAATGCGGTTTGCGTTTGCTGTGGCAATCCAGCCCTTTTTAGTTATAGAACAGTGGCAAATGAATCTACCGTTTTATTAGGCGAAAAAGAGAGCTATGAGCCGCGTTGCCGCGCTTGTTATAATCTAGAAAAAGGATAATTGTTAATCTGATCAGTCATCTTCAATTAAATAAGTAATGTCTACATTAAAGAAAATACATAAAATAGCTATTTTGGGCTGCGGTTGGTTTGGATTTGCATTTGCAAAAAAGTTAATTTCGTTGGGTTATGAGGTTAATGGATCAACCACTACACCAGAAAAACTTGCTATACTCGCCGAAGAAAAAATTCAACCTTTTTTGGTGAATTTTACATCAGATCAGGTCATAGCTGATCTTGAATTCTTTGATGCAGACGTATTATTTATCTGCATTCCACCAAAACGAAATTCAGTTGAAGTTTATGATTATGCGCAAAAGATCGCTTTGATCTTAGATGCTGCAAAAGATCGGATTGCTAACATTATACTAATCAGTTCTACCAGCGTTTATGGCGATGAAAATAAAGCGGTAAACGAATTGACCCAAACAAACCCAGACACTGAATCTGGTAAAGTGATTGTAGAGGCTGAGCATATGTTAAAAGGCCAGCATCCGGATGATTTTACGATCATCCGCTTTGGAGGATTAATTGGTCCAGACCGTAACCCAGGCAGGTTCTTCGCGGGGAAAACTGATATTCCAAATGGTTTAGCACCAGTAAATTTAATTCACCAAACTGATGCGGTAAATATTGCAATCAGTATTACGGAGAAGCAGGCTTTCGGCAGAGTTTACAATGCCTGTTCGCCTTTGCATCCAACGAGAAAAGATTTCTATACCGCAGCCGCGAAAAAAGCTGGCTTAGCAATTCCTGAATTCGTTGCGGAGAAAAAAGCTTGGAAGGTGATTGAAAGTATAAATGTTCCTGAATATTTGCAGTATGAGTTTCAAGAGGAAATAGCTTAGACTTGGGTACTTGAGATTATAATTGCCCTTTAAAAGTGAACGGCCAGCCGAGGCAAGACAGCGCAGCAGGAAAAAGTTTTCGGCAGGTGTTGACCTTGCCGGTCTAAGAGCAGAACGAAGAAACAGTGGTTTGGCCCTGTTGGGTAGTGATAGCGATCGCCATTCTTGCTATGCTATTGCCACCCTGCTACCCGGCCTAGGAAATGACGGAAGGAGAAAACGTTAAAGCTTCAACCACTTATAAATCTAAGTCTCCATCATACTTTCTCATCATGCTATTGCCACCCTGCTATCCGGCCTAGGAAATGATGGAAGGAGAAAACGTTAAAGCTTCCCCACAATCTTTCATACTCCACAACCCAAGGCAGCGCGTCCTCTCCCGATCCTTCATCGGGTGCTTGTGCTGCCGCCCTCAAAGCTTTAACGAATTTATCCGACATCAGTTCCAAGCCTTGATTTTTTTGTTACTTTTTTGATCAAGCAAAAAAGTAAAAGCCCTTCGGCGGCTAGCCGAGGCAAGGCAGCGAAGTGGGAAAAAGTTTCGGCAGGTAATGACACCAGCCGATAGAGGAATGCTACAAAAAAATGTCTTTTATGCTTCGGGTTAAAAAGATTCTATTTTGTCCTGGCCGGACGGGCCTTTTTTCTTCTGGCAGCAAAATAAACAAAACTGCCGGCTCGCAATTTTTTTATCCAAGTCAGTAGCTGGGCTAGGTCAGTGCCATCCCAAAAAATTGACCATGTCGGTCTAAGAGCAGAACGAAGAAACGGTGGTTTGGCCTTGTTCTGTAGTGATAGCGATCGCCATTCTTGCTATGCTATTGCCATGCTGCTACCCGGCCTAGGAAATGACGGAAGGAGAAAACATTAAAGCTTCAACCACTTATAAATCTAAGTCTCCATCATACTTTCTCATCATGCTATTGCCACCCTGCTATCCGGCCTAGGAAATGATGGAAGGAGAAAACGTTAAAGCTTCAACCACAATCTCTCAACCTAGCACAACCCAAGGCAGCGCGTCCTCTCCCGATCCTTCATCGGGTGCTTGTGCTGCCGCCCTCAAGCTTTAACGAATTTATCCAACATCAGGTCCAAGCCTTGATTTTTTTGTTACTTTTTTGATCAAGCAAAAAAGTAAAAGCCCTTCGGCGGCCAGCCGAGACAAGCTAACGCAGTGGGAAAAAGTTCTCGGCAGGTGATGACACCAGCCGATAGAGGAATGCTACAAAAAAATATCTTTTACGCTTTGGGTTTAAAGGATCTTATCGTGTCCTGGCCGGACGGGCCTTTTTTCTTTTGACAGCAAAAGAAACAAAACTGCCGGCTCGCAATTTTTTTATCCAAGTCAGTAGCTGGGCTTAGTCATTGCCATCCCAAAAAATTGACCATGCCGGTCTAAGAGCAGAACGAAGAAACGGTGGTTCGGCCTTGTTGGGTAGTGATAGCGATCGCCATTCTTGTTATGCTATTACCACCATGCTACCCGGCCTAGGAAATGATGGAAGGAGAAAACGTTAAAGCTTCAACCACTTATAAATCTAAGTCTCCATCATACTTTCTCATCATGCTATTGCCACCCTGCTATCCGGCATAGGAAATGATGGAAGGAGAAAACGTTAAAGCTTCAACCACAATCTTTCAACCCAACACAACCCAATACAACCCAAGGCAGCGCGTCCTCTCCCGATCCTTCATCGGGTGCTTGTGCTGCCGAAATAAAGCTTTAACGAGTTTATCCGACATCAGGTCCAAGCCTTGATTTTTGGCTACCTTTTTATCAAGAAAAAGGTAGAAGCCCTTCGGCGGCCAGCCGAGGCAAGCCAACGCAGTGGGAAAAAGTTCTCGGCAGGTGTTGACCATGCCGGTCTAAAAGCAGAACGAAGAAACAGTGGTTTGGCCTTGTTGGTAGTGATAGCGATCGCTATTCTTGTTATAAATCTAATTCCGCATCCTAATTCTCCTCAAGTTATTGCCACCCTGCAATCCGGCCTAGGAAATGATGGAAGGAGAAAACGTTAAAGCTTCAACCACAATCTTTCAACCTACCACAACCCAAGGCAGCGCGTCCTCTCCCGATCCTTCATCGGGTGCTTGTGCTGCCGAAATAAAGCTTTAACGAGTTTATCCGACATCAGATCCAAGCCTTGATTTTTGTTTCTTTTCATCAAGGAAAAGAAAATAGCCCTTCGGCGGCCAGCCGAGGCAAGCCAGCGCAGCGGGAAAAGTTTCCGGCAAGTGATGACAACAGCCGATAGACGATTGTCAATATTAAATCACCCTAACAAACCCAACAACTCCTTCTTGCTCAACCCCTTAAAAAACCCGCCATCAGTTTGAATCAAATTATTAACCAAATCCTTTTTTGAGGCCTGGAGTTTCATTATCTTTTCCTCAATAGTATCTGGGCAAATCAACCGCACGGCCATCACATTCTTATGCTGCCCAATCCGGTAAGCCCGATCAATGGCTTGGTTCTCCACTGCTGGATTCCACCAGGGATCAACCAGATATACATAATCCGCTTCCGTTAAATTTAATCCAGTTCCACCAGCTTTCAAACTGATTAAAAACACCGGGATATCCGCATTGTCCTGAAAGGATTTCACTGTTTCTTCCCGCTTTCTGGTTTGTCCAGTTAAGTATTCATATTTTATGCTTCTCTTTTCTAATTCCTTTTTGATCAGATCAAGCATGGTTACGAACTGAGAAAATACCAGTATTTTATGTTTTCTTGATTTGTTTTCAATCTGCTCAATTAAGACATCAATTTTGGAAGAGGCCTGCAAATAAGATTTTCCATCGGCCAGTAATGCTGCTGAATTGCAAATTTGTCGCAGCATGGTGATGCTCTTCAAAACATGCATGGCACTTTTAGGCAATTCATCTTCAGTTTTTCCAAGGATATAATCCTGAATTTCCTTTTTATTCGCCTCGTAAACTTCTCGTTGTCCCGCACCCATTTCGCAATACAAAACAATTTCCGTTTTATCAGGAAGCTCCTTTGCCACTTGTTCTTTGGTACGTCGCATCAAAAATGGCCTGATCTTCTTTTGTAATTCTGCTGCACGCTTCTTATCCTTAAACTGAACAATTGGTGTAGAATATAAATCAGCGAATTGCTGCTTGCTACCAAATAAACCCGGACAAGCGAAAGATAGCTGACCATACAAATCAAAAGTGTTATTTTCTATAGGTGTACCAGTCATCACTACTTTGTTCCTGGATTTTAAAAGCCTGACCGCCTTATAGCGTTGAGATTCCGGATTTTTGATATTTTGCGATTCATCCAGAAATATATAATTAAAGCGATAATCTTTTAAGAAACGGATATCTGAAAGCAAGGTACCGTAAGAAGTAATCACCATTTCGAACTGATCAAAATCTTCTGTTGTTTTGATCCGCTCATTGCCATAAATAGTTTTGACGGTAATGGAAGGTGCAAACTTTTCTACCTCGGCTTTCCAGTTGAAAATGAGCGATGCCGGAACCACTACCAGATTGGTATTGTGGCTTACCTTCTCTCTTTGCAATAAGATAAAGGCGAGAATCTGGATGGTTTTTCCCAGCCCCATATCATCGGCTAAACAAGCACCGAAATTAAAGTCATCCAGAAAATTCAGCCAGTTAAGCCCTTCTTTCTGGTAAGGCCTTAATGAAGCATTTAATGCACTTGGAACCGCCACCTCCTGGATAACATCTGTTCCTTCGAACTTTTGCTGGTAAAGCTTGAGTTCATTTTTCACCTCGCCATCAAAAAGCGCATCCTCATACAAATCATTTAAGGTAGCAAACCTAATCTTCGGTGTTAAAATTGCCTCGTCCGTTACCTCTCCTGCATTAAAATAGTCGGTGAATTTCTGAATCCATTCGTGTGGCAAAATACCCTGTGAGCCGTCATCCAGCGTAACGAATTTATTCTTGTTTCTAATCGACTTATGCAAATGCTTCAATGCCACCTGCTGTTTACCAAATTTAACCTTCACTTTGGTTTCGAACCAATCCGTACCACTTAGTACCTCAATATTGATTTGTGCCTTATGTTCATTGAGCTTATTATTTTTAAGTTGATTGAAGCCTAAAAGATGAATGCCTTTATTTCGCCAAACTTCAAAAACATCCAGGAACCATCCTTCCTCTAAAAAACGTTTCCGGTGTAAATAGAACGAATCATTAGTTTCCTGATCGTAAAAGTGAGGATGTTGCCGGAGAACATTAGAAATAAATTGCAGTTCCGCAGCTTCATCACGGTGCAAAGTAAATACATTCCCTAACTTATCCTGGGCCTGAATCTGCCTTTTCGAAAGCACCGGAATCTCCAGGTTTCCATAACGCATCACCGGGGTAAGTAAAATAAAATCTTCAGATTCTGAAAGATAAATTAATTGCTCGTTTTCGAGATCGAAACCTTTTTCTTCCAGTTGATCTGGCGTAGCCGCTTTCAGATAAGTGTAATCTACCTTAATGCTCCCTTCCAATTGGATTAGGATCAGTTTCTGAAACTCGGGATACTTCGTTTTGTGCAGAATTAAGCGATTACTCTGCTTTTTAAAAAAGCTGATCACCCGCAGGAAATCAGGTCTGGTAATCAGGTATAATTGATCCTTCAGGCGGATAAAGTATTGATGAACCAAAACCAACTGATCCAGTTCGTAAGATTTCCCTTCAATGGTTAAACGACCGGTAATTTCATAAAAATCATTCAGCTGATTTACTGATAATCTTAAATCAAGATCAAGAAAGTGAACGTTTACACGCATGATCGTGGTGGCCTGAACATTAGCTTGCTTCGGATCCTGAAGATAGAAAGGAATCTTTTTTGGATTCTTTACAATGGCTTTCAGCGCCTCAATTTCTTCTCCCGTTTGATCATTGTTATAATTAGCCTGGAAAGTGGAAATGCCACTGAAAAATTTCAATTCATCACTATCATCTGTTTTAAACAAAAAGCTAGATAAGTTTATCTTTTGTAGAGGATTTTTGATCTTCCCTGCCTTTGTTTTTTCCCCCTCATATAATTCTATAGACAGGTTGCCGTAGTAACGATGCTGACCAAACACGAGAATGGTTTTACCCAAATTGTGAACAGGTTTCAGCAGATTTTTTGCTTTTTCTTTCGGTAAAAGCAACGCCGCTAATTGTTCTTTCGCTTCCTTATTGAAAGGCTGTAAAGCAGCAATTTTGGGTTTTATTTGTAAGGCTCCATCGTTGTGACTAATGACAAAAACCGCATCCAGATCGCGCTCCTTTTCCAGTCCATAATCTAGCGCCAGTAGGTATAATTTTTGCCTGCGTAATCGCTCATCAAAAAAAATAGCAAGATCTTCACGATGCAAAATGTTATATAAAACTTGTGCCTGGTGCATACAAAGTCGTGTTTTAAGCGAATTACACCGACAAGATAGCTTTACAGATGTTTTATTTTGCTGCACCTGAACGATAGGAAATACCGCATCAGATTCAGGATGACTAAATGCGGCAAAGTCAATTTCGATCTGTTCCGGATGGAGATTAAAGAAGCCCCTTGCATCAGTATGCACCTCCTGACTCAGGTGTTTGAGGATAAATATGCCGTTTAAATCTTTGAGGTTGAAATCATGCAATACATAATCGTATGGATTTGAAGTATTTAACTGATCTGCTTGCTCTTCCCTCATTTAACTCAATTTATTAAGGTAAAAATAGCATTTATATTGCAACCAAAAATGAAAGATTATTTCTCTCCATGTTCAATTAAGCAGATTGTCTAGAGCGACTTCCGGAGATTTAAGTAAAACGGAACAGCAACCTTTTCCGTTTTTCCATTTAGCACAAACTCTGCTGCTTGTGTACCTAAACTGGTAAAATCTGTAGAGATGGTGGTAATGCCATCCAGAATTATTTTTTTTAATGGTGTTTCGTTATAAGAAATCACGCCTACATCTTTCCCAATCTTAAGCTTCAGCACTATCAGCCTTTCAATCAGCGTCACCAAATCATCTTCCATTAAATTAATATACACTTCGCCTTTGTTGATTTCTTCGTCTTTGATGTTATGAATCACTTTGTGTGCGAAGGCATACTGTTGGCAGAATCTGTAAAATCCAGTAAGAATTTCCTGAGGAAAGTAACTGCCCTTTGGAAAAATAATTTTGAGCGTGGTATAAGTGGAAAGTCGATCTAATGCCTGTTCTAAAGCCGCGTAGATATCCTGTGCAAAATTTTCATAAGCTGCAGCATAGTCGCCAGTTACGCCAGACAACAGTTTATCCAAAATAATCAACTTCTCTTTAGGAATGGTGTTGATCACTTCGTGGGCATTCTCTCCACCCTCTAAAAAATGCGGGATAATTACAAAATGCGTGTAGTCATCCTTTTTGCTCATCACCATCTTCTTAAAGAAAACGTAATCATTATTGTAGATATAAAAATCAATTGCTGCCCGCTCTCCAATGGCTTTGGTGAAAGAGTCGTAAATGATTTTTTTGTGCGTGCTGAGCTTATTAAAAAGCAGGCAAACTTTTAACTTCCTGGAAAAATCTGTATTAATGATAAAATATCCCTTTCCTGGCACGGAGTCTACCACACCAAGCTTACGAAGATTTCTGTAACCTTTCTCGGCGGTATCCCGAGACATTTCCAAGCTGAAACTGAGCTCATTAATAGAAGGAAGCAGGCTCCCTTTTTTTAACTTACCCATATCAATTCCATTCAAAATAGCATTGGTTAACTGCTTATATTTTGGGGTTGATGAATACTCATCAATTTGAATGTAATCGAGGATATCTTCTGGTTTCAAATGACTTTGGCTTGGGTTTCGAATATAAAAAAAAATCTGCTACCAGAGCAGATCTTTTTGTCATATCGTTCGCTGAATTGCGGAATAGTACTTCAAGTTAATCATATCGCTTGGTGCTGGATTGTCGTTCCACACATTATTAATAGCGAGTGCGGTTCCAATTGCAGTAGCCTGAGATACCGATGAGGCATAGACCTCGATATCTGGTACGGCGCTGGCCAGCAAATGCATATAGATCGCATTTTTGCCAAAACCACCATCTACAAATATCCTGGTTACACCCGGATTTAAAATTAATTTAAGCGAGTAAACCTGTTGCTTAACCAAATCCAGCAGTAACTGGTGGTAGGCCTCCTCTGCGGTTTGAAAAGTATTTAAATCCCTGGCCGGAAATGCAGAAACCAATGAAAATTCAGTTTGCGCATTTTGATTTTCAGGTATTTTATTTACCAGCTTCAAAACCAGGCCTGGATTAAATTTCAGGTGTTTAAACAGGTAAGCTGCACGGTCAAAATGTGCTGCAATCCGTTTGAGTTGAATTTCATGTTCATTACCTGCAAAAATCCGGGATGCTTTTACAGCTTTCCCTTTAAAGTGCATGTAACAAAGGCAATCTTTCTTCAATTCATCGGCCGTTAATGGCTCTTGATTGAAAGGATTTAAGCTAATACACCAGGTTCCAGTAGAGATTAATACAAATGGTGTATTAAAGTTTGCCAGGTAAGGAATCAACGCCGCAGAACTATCGTGCAATCCAACACCAACACTCACTTCTTTTCCTTCGATAGTCGTTTTCAAGGTAGCATCGGCAGGTGTAAATTCACCGAATTTATCACTAATTTTTTCTTCTAAAACCCATTGGTGGTAGGCATCTTTGTTGAAATCCCAAAGCTGCGTATGGCAACCAATACTTGTAATATCTGCAACAGCCTTGCCTGTTAGCAAATAGCTTAAATATTGTGGTAAATGCAAGGCATATCTCACCCGATCAAATAGTTCGGGTCTTTCATTTTTTAAGCGGTAGAGTTGCATTCCAGAATTTAAACTCCCCAAAACCGGCGAAGCCGTTTCCAGGGAAATTTTTTCCTCTCCCCCATACTTATTGTAAAAAGCTGTTTTTAATGCTTCCGGATATTCCTTTAAATAATTATAGAGCGGTGTTAAAGGTTCGCCGTTTTCATCCAGATATACGAAACTTGCACCATAAGTAGAAAAGTTTATGGCCCTGATGTCAAACTCTTTCATTTGAAAAACCTGGTTCAGCGAATCGTAAACGGATGACTTTAAGCTTTCCAGGTTTTCACATGGTTCACCATCTTCATCTACAGTTTCTACAAAACGGGCAGATCTTTCGTAAACAATGCTATAATTCTCGTCGATTAAAAATAGTTTTTTGTTTGTTTTTCCAACATCAAATATGGCTATAACAGGTTTAGGCATCTTTACTTTATCTTCGATTATAAACCTGTAGCTACAGTATTTCCACGGTGATCAACTAAATTACTTCTTACGGCCAACTCACGGTATAAGCCAATTGGAGATAGTGCTGCACCTGCTCTTAATCTCGCTTCTGCTACTAAAGGCCTCAAATCACTACGGAATGTATTTTGTAGAATTTCTTGTGCCTTAGCTACATCATTATTATCCTGAGCCGCGTTTAACGCATTTCTATCTACCAACAAAGCTTGTGCATAAGCAATCATAATCGCTTCTACCGATTGTAATAAATCTTCTAATGGATCTTTAACGTTATGGGAAGCATCAATCATCCAACCTAAATCTTTAGCGTGGTTCATGCCTTTTGCATCCATACCTTCAACCAATTCATTAAAAATTAAGAACAATTGATAAGGTTTGATACTTCCTGCAGTTAAATCATCATCACCATATTTTGAATCATTGAAGTGGAAACCACCTAACTTTCCTTCCATCAAGAGTAAAGCGACAATCTGCTCAATGTTTGCATTCGGCAAGTGGTGACCCAGATCTACCAGTGTATAGGCTTTTTTACCCAGTTTGCTGGCGTACAATAATGATTGCCCCCAATCGCCCACGGTTGTAGAATAGAAATTAGGCTCGAAGGCTTTATATTCTACAAACATTTTCCAGTCTTCCGGTAATGCGGCATAAATTTCCTGTAAACTTTCCAGGGTATTTTCAAACGCTTTACGGAAGTTTAACTGTCCTGGAAAACAAGATCCATCTGCCAACCAAACTGTCAACGCATCAGAACCTAAGGCGATGCCGTGTTTAATTACTTCAATGTTATGTTCGATAGCCTGCTTCCGAATAGCTTTGTTTACATTTTGAAGTGATCCAAATTTGTAGCTATGTGCAGAACCTGCCTGATCCTGAAAAGTATTTGAATTCATGGCATCGAACTTTAAGCCATAGCTGGAAGCCAGACTTTTTAAGCTTTCTGCATTTTGAGGAATATCCCATGGAATATGGAGTGAAATTGCACCACTTGCACCATTAAGCGCATGTAACAAACCCACATCTTCAATTTTTTCTTCTATTGTTCTTGGCTCACCACCAGTAATGGCAAAGCGGCCGAAACGGGTTCCGCCGGTACCTAAAGCCCAACTCGGAATGGCAATTTGAAAATCTACTAATTTCTGGATAACGCTTTCAAGGTTAACATGCGACCAGTCTTCCTTTAAAAAATCCAGCTTGCGCTGGTGTGATGTAGAAAGGGAGTCGTTATGTTTTTCTATTTGGTTCTGCTCAATATTCATTGCAATATTTGCTTTATTTGGTTAATCTTCGGCGAAAACCGCCATTATTTATCCAGTGAATGGATATCTATTTTAACAGTCATTTTTGGTCTGTGGAAACCACAGACCATGAAAACGACTTACTAAAACTAACTTATCTTTAAAGGCATTTCTGATCAGCCTTTCGCTAAAGAGAAATGCCAGATGTTGGTACTATCTTACAAACGCCATAGCCACACCGCCATCAACATTTAACACATTACCTGTAGATTTCTGCAATAATCCGCCAACAAAAGCGAAACAAGCATTTGCAATATCATCAGGTAAAATAATTTGGTTTAACAAAGTACGTTTGGCATAATAAGCAGGTAATTCCGCAACCGTTACACCATATGCTTTTGCTCTGCCTTCGGCCCATCCGCCAGCCCAAATGTTACTATCACTAATTACCGCATCAGGGTTAACAACGTTTACACGAATGTTATCTGCGCCCAATTCTGCAGCATTTAACCTGCTTAAGTGGAGCTGTGCAGCTTTTGCACTACCATAACCCGCATTATTTGGTCCGCTTACCAAGGCATTCTTGCTCACAATATTAATGATATCTCCGCCAACATCTTGCTTTTGCATCGCTTTTGTTGCAGCCTGCGTGATGAAGAATTGTCCTTTCACCAATACATCATACAATAAATCCCAATCTTTCTCCGTGTGATCACCAATGGTTTTCGAGATTGATAAACCTGCGTTATTAACCACAATATCAATTCCGCCGAAAGCCAATGCCGCAGCATCAAAAGCACCGTCAATATCTTCCTGACTGGTTACATTTAAAGTTACCGTGCTGTAAGAATCTTTACCATAGAGTTTTGCAAACTCAGCTCCAGCTTCTTCCAAACGCTCTGCGTTCATATCATTTAAAATCACCACACCGCCTTCAGCAACAAATTTCTTCGCAATAGCTTTACCAATCCCGCCTGCGCTACCCGTAATTAAGGCAATTTTACCAGTAAGTGGTTTTGGTTTAGGCATTCTTTGTAGTTTTGCCTCTTCCAATAACCAATACTCAATATTAAATGCTTCCTGGTGAGGTAAAGAAGTGTATTCTGAAATGGCTTCAGCACCTTTCATTACGTTAATGGCATTGATATAGAATTCAGCTGCCACTCTCGCCGTTTGTTTATCTTTTGAGAATGTAAACATTCCTACACCCGGATATAAAATCACTACCGGATTGGTATCACGGATAGCCGGGCTGTTTGGATGTTTACAGGTTTCATAATAGTCTGTATACATTGCCCTGTAAGCCTCAAAAGCTGGCAATAATTGTTCTTTGATTGCTTTTACATCAGATAGATCAGCATCAATGGCTAAATCTAAAACCAAAGGACTAATCTTTGTTCTCAAAAAGTGATCCGGACAGCTGGTACCCATTGGAGCCAAACGCGAAAGATCGTTGGAGTTCGTAAATTCCAATACGCGTACATCATCAGTAAAATGACCGATCATGTGTTGTTTAGAAGAACACAAACCACGCAGCACAGGCGCTAACGCAGCCGCTTGTTTTTTGCGGTTAACATCTGTTGCACTTTCAATTTTTTGTCCTCCGAATACTGGTCCTTTTTTACCATAATTCTGCGCCAGGTAATCTGAACAGATTTCGATTACGTCTAAGGTATTTAAATAACTTTCGTAAGCAGTATCACCCCAGGTAAACAAACCATGTGAACCCAACATGATGCCACGAATGCCCGGATTTTCATCTAAACACTGCTTTAATTGCAAGCCCAGTTCAAAACCTGGTTTTTTCCATTCTACCCAACCGATGGTTCCACCGAATAATTCTTCGGTAATCTTTTTTCCATCTTTAGCCGCAGCGATCGCAATGGCTGCATCCGGATGTAGGTGATCGATATGCGCGAAGGGCAAGAAGCCATGCAAAGGTGTATCGATTGATGGTGCTTTAGAGCTTAAATCGAAAATACAGTGGTTAAATAATTCAACCATTTCATCTTCGTGTTCTACGCCGCGGTAAATATTTTTCAAACTGCGCAGGCGATCTACATAAAGCGCAGCTAAACCGCTTTTCTTTAAGGTACCTAAATCGCCACCAGATCCTTTAACCCACATTACTTCGGTTTCGTTACCGGTAAGTGGATCTTTCTCCATTAACTTGCATGAGGTATTACCACCACCATAATTGGTCAGGCGTAAATCTGCACCCAATAAATTAGAGCGATAGATCAACAATGCAACTTCATCTCCAGCCAGTTTTGCGGCTTCTTCTTCATCCCATAAGTAGCTTACGTACTTATAATTTGTTTCTTTAACAGACATGTATTAATGTTTACTTTTTTTAAATTTTATCTAATTGAATTACCGTAACCTACAATCAGTACAGAAACGATAATGGTTACTATACCAACGATTACGGTTGTTAATGTTTTTCTTGATACGCCTTTCCATTCTTTCAAAACCAAACCCCAAACATTTGCTATCAGGATGATAAAAGCCATGTGTAAAATCCATGAACTGGCTCCATTCCCCATTTTGCTTTCTCCCATTCCGTAGAAGAAGAACTGCAGAAACCAGGTGGTTCCAGCTAATGCAGAAAAAATGTAGTTTTTGAGTAGCGGTGTTGATTTTTTAGTGTAATCTCCAAAGGTTTTGTTCCTGGCGTTAAGAATCATACACCAAATGAAGTTGGTTGTTAAACCACCCCAAAGTACAACTACATACGTTACGTTGTTTTGGAAGAGGAAATTCCCTGTTTCTGAGAGATTTGCAGCCTTCCAGATTTGATTGGCAGCATCGGCCATTGGTTTACCAGCTTCCAAACCGAAGTTGAAACAAGCGCTTAACACACCTGAAACAATCCCTACAAATAAACCCAAACCGAATTTAAATTCTGTCTTCACTTCCATCCCGTGCGGATCTGTGATGTCTGCCTTAATTTCTTTCTCCTTCATCACCCCTGCCTTACCGCAGATTACAATACCAATGATGCAGACAAAAAGCCCCAACATCACCATCCTGCCCCAATCGGTATGCAAAAACATGGTGAAGGTATCTTTTCCTTCCTGTGGAAAAATATCAAAATAGATAGAGGGCAAAATGGAACCAATTACCATCGATAAACCCAGGATAATGCTACTTCCGAGTGATACGCCGAGATAACGAACGCCTAAGCCGTAAGTTAAGCCGCCAATGCCCCAAAGTACGCCGAAGAAATAGGTTAATAATAGAATATTTCCACTCGTAGTAGCAATAATATCACTAAAATTTGGAATGGTTAGATAAGCAGCTAATGGCGGAACAATAAGCCAGGAAAAGATTCCTCCAACTATCCAATAGCTTTCCCAGGCCCAGCCTTTAACTTTCTTGTATGGAATATAAAAACTCCCCGACGCGAACCCGCCGAAGAAATGAAAAATTACGCCTAAAAATGCCTGCATGCTCTATATTGGATATTTGGTTGGTCCAAAATAGAAAATACGACATGTTTAACTGTTATGCACTGTTATGTCGGTAACAACAATTTTATTCTCTTTACTGACGAAGTTTAGCTGGCCTGTGCGTAGGGGAAACTTCATCAGTCTCCTGCGAGTTTCTTCTCCAAACTTTCGAAATCTTTCTGCGCTTTTGGCACTAGAGACTTCGAAAGTTGATTATTTCACCGAACTTATCTTTTCAACAAGATCGTTAATTACATCGGCAGATTTCAAAATTTTGTAATGACCAACACCTTCGTAAACTTTGGCATTAACCTCAGGAAATTTATCTAAAAACTCTTTTAGAAATGGGTAAATGGAAATATCATCCTCCGGATCGAAAGCCACAAAATGATTGAAATTGCGGTTTCCTTCATAGAGACCAACCAAATCAAAATGACTGGCACGAACAGGGAATTCTTTGGCAAAGTTATCAAAGAAACGATCCTGATGAAAACCTGCAATACCCACTGAGGTAAGGCTTTGTGCAAACTTTTCTTTAAGCCTGATTAATGGTGCAATGCTCAAAAGCATTTTTGGCGACAGATTCAGGTCCTGCAAGGCAATTACGTTTGCCATACTGCCTAGCGAGTGGCCTATTACAAAATCCGGAACTGCGTAATTTAATGCAATTGCTTTTACCCCGTCAGCATAAAACATGAGGTTGGATAGGTCAGATACCGAACTTCCATTTCCAGGTGCATCAAAAGCGATCACTTCCACATCCTCTATTTTGAGCAGCTCGATTATAAGTTCATAAAAATCTAATGCTTTCGATGCCCAGCCATGCGTTAAAAGTATTTTTGTTTTTCCATTGCCCCAGCTGAAGCAATTAATTCCCAGCTTGGATTGTGTGAAATAAGGATCGTAAACTTCGAGTGAAAAGAATTTTGCAGAAGCAATCAACTCTTCCTGATGAATCCGCAGGGGCATCTTTGGAGAGTAGAAAATAAATTCACGCATTAGCGCATTATCCGGATTTTCTGCGGTGGCTTTTAACGAATTGGCAATTTGTTTAAGTCTTTTCAATTTCCAGTTGTGCTTAAATTAAAATTGATTTCAAATCAGCAGGTGAATAATTAATCGACTTCAAAGTTTTATCATCCGCTTTTCTAAAAACTAAAAACAAGCCATCAACTTCTTTATAGTAAGATTCGGTTTGATCTTTATCGAAGTAGTGTTTAATAGTTAAATCCGCCTCTTCTACTGTTTTACAAGCTTTGCTCATATTAGAACGGTGCACTTCATCAAACAATGTTTTAAACTTTCCACCCAAACCAAATTCATGGATGGCTCCCGCCAGCACATATTGCAAATCACATAAGGCATCGGCCACTTCTACCAAATCATCATTTTCTACCGCTTCTTGTAATTCCTTCAATTCCTCAGCCAAAAGCGCAATCCTTAGGTTCGCCCGTTGTTTCGATGGAATAACCGGTGAATCCAAAATCGGATGTTTAAAAGTAGTGTGAAATTCGGCAACCTGATTAAGTGAATTTGTTTCCTGCATGGTTTGTTGGTTTAATCTTTACGGCAGCAAAAGTAGAAAAAAGGCTCGGTTTAAAACCATAAATTATAAACATCGCCATGCACCCTAAGCAATTCACATACGCCTCTAGTTAGCTTAAATACGAATTAGAATGATTTTTATATTAAATTTCTTTGTTCCAATAACTTAAAAAATTCTCCCAATAGATTATTTATACCGCTGGGTGAGCTTTAAGAAATTATAATACCAGCAACATCCAAACATTACACGCAAAGTGACCAGAATTGCCTAGTGCAGCCGATAGCTTTTTAAAACCAGCTTTTTCATACATGCCAATGGCAGTGGTTAATTCTGGAAAAGACTCCAGGTAAATTTCATTGTAACCAAATTGCTGAGCCGACTCAATACTTTTCTGCATCAGCATTTTACCAACGCCTTTGCCTCTTGCAGCTGCAGACGTATAAAGTTTAACTAATTCCACACAACCATCAGGCAAGCCAGCTGTGGGAAAGATTCCGCAACCGCCGATAATTTTGTCATCTTCTTCAGCAATCCAATAAGCAGATTGTTCCGTTTTAAAAACATCCGATAAATGATCAGTAGTGGGATCTGTGTAAACAGTACCTGGTTTATCTATTTTGAACTCCCTTAATATCGTCCGGATTACTTCAGCAAGTTCTTGATTATCCTTTTCCCTAATTTCTCTGTAAGTAATGGCCATAGCATCTTTTTTGCCAAAGTTATAAATCGCTAACCAGTCATTAAAGAAAATTCAAACAAAATTAGGTGTGAATTCATTTATTAAAGAAAGATCATACTATGGAAAACGAAAAAGATAAAACAGCCAGTGAAAACACCAATGAGCAACCAAAACCTACCGATGATGTTCAAATGGATATTGAAACAGTAGTTCCGTCGGCACACCAAGCGGAAGTTACACCGGGCAAATCTGAAGATCCGGCTGATGTTGAAGAAGAACAGCCATCAGATGATTCAGTAAATGAACCGAAAGAAGAACAGGAAGAAGGCAAGAAAGTAACCGAAGGCGAAGAGGGTGCTGAAAAGCCAGCTACCGATGCCGACCAATCTGGAACAGATGAGGCATCATCTCCGGAAAAAAATGTGCCTGACGAGGAGAAAGAAAGCAGCGAAACGGAAGAAACTGGTGGTGAAAATGCTGATTCTGATAATGAACATAACGGGATTGAAACGGTAACACCATAGTGCTATATGCTAATTTTTGTTAAAGCATGATTGCTGCTGAAATAGTTTTACTAAATTACCGTTATGATTAACATGAAAAATACACTATGGCTTTGCCTCTTTACCATCACTATATTTGGTTGCGGTATTAACAGGCAGGCACAGCAGATTAAAGCGCTGGAAGATTGCACTTATAAAGTTACAGGTGTAAAGCAGGTTTCTATTGCAGGTACAGATATTAAACAGCTGATGGAACAACAAACCTTTAGCTTGACCAGTTTACCGGGTGTAGCGCTTGGGTTGCTAAGAAAAGACATCCCATTAAGGGCAAACTTAAATCTGGAGATTACAAATCCATCAAGTAACCTGGCGGCGATAAATCAGTTTGAATATAAAATTTTGGTTAATAACACTGATCTGGCACAGGGAATTGTAAATCAGAACGTAAGTATTGCGCAAGGACAAACGGTTACGGTTCCTGTTCAATTGGTAAGTAATATTTATGGACTGGTATCTAACGGAAATGTTTTTAATGATATCGTTAAGGCTGCTAAAAAAGGTTCATCATCTAAGGACGAGAAACTGGGATTGCTAACCATCAAAATTAAACCTACGTTTATGCTGGGTAATACACCAGTTAAATATCCGGGTTACATTACCATTAATAAGGATATCAGCAGTAAAATTTTACTGTAGCAAATGCCATTGAGCGTTTGTTTTTAAACAAGAAGGGCGATTTTCATATTGAAAATCGCCCTTCTTGTGATAGTACATTTTGCACCTATGATACGTTTACAACCTTTGCATCATAACTTACTTAAACTTCTTTGTTGGTTTTAGCAACATATCATGATAGCTATTCTGATCCAGACTTAAGGTAAGCTTTCTGCGTTCCGTTAATGATAACCGCTCCGGCATTACCGTAGAAGAAGCTTTTAAGCTTGCCGATTTCGCCGCACTGGTTACAAAGCTTCCGGTTCTGGCATATAAAAGTGCGTAACTTAACAAAGTCTCCGTTTCATCTCCCCAGGCTTTAGTCAGATCTTCAAAAGCTTCTTTATCAACAGATAATCCAGCATAATAACCACCAGCCCCCGCTTGGTTCCTGGTCTCAAACTCTGGCACATACATATCTACTTTATCTATCCTGATAGGAAAGAATCCAACTGGCTTACCATAAGTAGTTTCACCAATAATTTTTACATCGGTTACCGGCTTTAAGCTGTTGATTACCAACTCACTTGCTGATGCAGTAGACTCGGTTACTATAAAATAAATTCTGGAAAGCGCTAAAGATCCTGATTTGGCAAAGCGCTCTATATTATCTGTTGAAGTCGCAGAATAATCTATATCAGCATAGGTCGCAAATTTTCCATTCACCCCCGTAGTGAAAGTTTGCAATTTATTATCGCCATCTAACAAAGGCTGATGAGAAAGTACAGATGCTTTTCTTTGTGCGGTAGTTAAGCCCTGCAGCAAACTATTATACTGGGTGGTGTACATCACATTGCCATTCTGATTGATTGGGGCTGCGAGGTTTATCATATCTGTTGCTGTAGAAACAAAGCCTCCACCATTATACCTTAAATCTACGATAAGTTCGGTAACACCTTGCGTTGCAAAGTTTGCAAATACATTTCTCAATGCCGGAGTTATATTACTAGTAAAGCTGTTAAATACCAGGTACCCTACTTTTTTCGCGCCAACAGTATACACATTTGTAAATAAGATCGGATTTTCAGTATAAGTGGCCGAAGCTACAGTAACTGTTCTGGTTACATTATCCATTCCTACAAATGTTAACGCGATAGTTGGATTGGTACCAAAGATGGCATCATTTAAAAAACTGATAATTGCGTTGCTGTAAGATAAATTAGTTCTGCCATTAATGCTGGTGATTTTACAACCCCGGGTTAACCCCTGTAAACTTGCCGGAGAATTTGGATAAACGTATTTCACACGAAGGTCGTTGATACTTTGATAGCTTAATGAAAAGCCATAATCATTAGCCGTTCCACTAACATCTGCTTTTAAGGCAGATACCTTACCCGTGGCAGATACATCTTCGAAAAAAGAATATTTTGGATTGCTGGAGCCGTTCACAAACTCGTATGGTTTTCCAGTAGCTGGATCTGATGAATATTGTGTTAAGGCATAAAGTTCGGCCTCTTTAGAACTAAAGCTTCTCGGTTTAAATATATCGTATGTTGGCAATGAAGTATTCCAGTAATAGAGTTCTTTAGTATAAAGAAAAATTGAGTCTTTTGTTAGCTCATCTCTGCTTGCACTGGCCGTAACCGGAGGCTGCTCTGGCGCTGAACTATCTTTTTTACAAGCTACAAATAGGCTGATGCTTAAAAGTATGAGTACCGTTAAGTAACTATATTTATTATATTTCATAGAATTTCTTATTGTATGTATTTATAGATATACGAGAACAGGCTCAGATAGGTTGCCCTTAAACACGTACATGTAACCTAACACGAACTAAATTTATCTTAAAATATTGTAACAAGTCAGTTAAGTGCAGATAAAAACCAACCTTTAATCAATAAATTACTTTCAACTGAGAATCGAATTGCCAGGAACTTTAAAATAAAATTGAAATACGTTAACCTGAATAATTAGCTATTTTCTTTTAAAAAAATAACAACTTACATCTCAGATCAATATATGTTATTTATCAAGCCAAATTAAGGATCACACTTAGGTTTCTTAGGTGTTAAAAATATCATAAAGTTGGTATCGAAACCAAAAAAGCCTCTCATTTCTGAAAGGCTTTTAGGAGTGGTGCCTGCTGGAATCGAACCAGCGACACAAGGATTTTCAGTCCTTTGCTCTACCGACTGAGCTAAGGCACCCCGTTTTGGAGTTGCAAAACTAGTATTATTTTTCAAATACAAAAAGCATTCGAAAAAATTATTCCCAAACAATTTCCAGTGAAGGAAATTAAAAAGCCTTACATCTCTGTAAGGCTTTAGGTTGTGGTGCCTGCTGGAATCGAACCAGCGACACAAGGATTTTCAGTCCTTTGCTCTACCGACTGAGCTAAGGCACCAACCGTTTGGGATTGCAAATGTAGCGTTCTTTTTTCAAAAGCAAAACTTTTTTTCAATTATTTCAATCTAATACTGATTATCAATTAATTAAATTTCAAGTATTAAAAAATCGCCCCCAAAACTAGCTTAGAATCAATACAAACAATTAAAATTAAACATTTTTTTATGCATGCATAGTAATTTATTTAGATTAATATCCTATTTTAGCGTTAAACAATCTAATAGTGCATGGTGGCTCAGATCATTTTTCTAGTAATAACCCTTGCAGCAATTGTGCTGTTTACATTTAACTCGCGAAAAATTATTCGTAATATTCGTCTGGGTAGACCAGTTGATCGAAGTGATCAACCTCAGAAAAGGTTAATGACGATGCTTCGCGTAGCGTTTGGTCAGTCAAAAATGGTGGTTAGACCCATTCCTGCTTTCCTTCACTTCTTCGTTTACATTGGTTTTGTCATCATTAACATCGAAGTAGTCGAAATTATGATCGACGGTCTTTTTGGAACGCACCGGATTTTTCATGGCCTCGGCGGACTTTATGATTTCCTGATCGCATCTTTCGAAATACTTGCGCTAACCGTTTGGGTAGCTTGTGTAATTTTCCTGATCCGGAGGACTGTATTAAAGTTGAAGCGCTTTAGCGGTGTAGAAATGACATCCTGGCCAAAATCAGATGCAAATTACATCCTGATCACCGAAATTTTATTAATGACCGCTTTTTTAATGATGAATGCTGCCGATTTTAAATTGCAGGATTTAGGAGCAGCGCACTATACTAATGCTGGAGCATTTCCAATTAGCCAATACCTGACCAATCTTTTGCCATCTTCCGAAAATGCTTTGATAGCGATAGAAAGGGGTTGTTGGTGGTTTCACATCATCGGAATCCTGGCTTTCTTGAATTACCTGCCGTACTCAAAACATTTCCACATCCTTTTTGCCTTTCCAAATACGTATTTTTCTAATCTGGAACCTAAAGGAGAATTCACCAATATGGCATCTGTAACCAACGAAGTTAAAGCCATGCTGGATCCTTCCTTTGTGCCAGCAGAAGCTGAGGCAGGAAAATTCGGAGCTAAAGATGCTACAGATTTATCCTGGGTGAATTTGATGAATGCCTATACCTGTACCGAGTGCGGGCGATGTACCGATTCATGTCCGGCAAACATTACAGGTAAATTGCTATCTCCTAGAAAGATTATGATGGATACCCGCGATCGGATTACTGAAATCGGGAAGAATATTGATAAAAATGGCGCAGATCATCAGGATGGTAAATCTTTATTAGATGATTATATCACCAGAGAAGAAATCTGGGCCTGTACCAGTTGCAACGCTTGTGTGCAAGCTTGCCCGGTAAATATAGATCCGCTTCAAATTATTATGGAACTACGAAGATTTGCTGTAATGGAAGAATCGCAAGCACCGGGAAGCATTAATGCAATGCTTGGCAATATTGAGAACAACCAGGCACCATGGAAATACTCTCCAGCAGATCGTTTCAACTGGGCAAATGAAAGTTAGCCGAGAGTCAATAGTCTGGAGTCATAAGTCTATCAAGTGCACTCCAAGTCTTGATACTAAAATCTTGATACTAAATATTAGCTAAAAAAATGGAATTTAAAGTACCTACAATGGCCGAATTAATGGCCGCAGGTGAAGAACCAGAGATATTATTTTGGGTTGGATGTGCAGGAAGTTACGATGAAAGGGCACAAAAAATCACCCGCGACATTTGCAAGATTTTGCATCATGTGGGTATTAAGTATGCTGTTTTAGGAACGGAAGAAAGTTGTACCGGCGATCCTGCAAAGCGTGCTGGTAATGAATTCCTTTTCCAGATGCAGGCCATGACGAATATTGAGGTCTTGAATGCCTATAACATAAAAAAAATTGTAACCGGCTGTCCGCATTGTTTCAATACCATTAAAAATGAATATCCAGGTTTAGGCGGATCTTATGAAGTGATTCACCATACGCAGCTCATTCAGGATTTGATTAATGAAGGAAAATTAAAAGCCGAAGGAGGCGAAAGTTTTAAAGGAAAGAAAATTACCTTCCATGATCCTTGTTATTTAGGTCGTGGAAACGGTGTTTACGAAGCACCACGAAAAGCGCTGGAAGTTTTGGATGCCCAGCTTGTAGAAATGAAACGTTGCAAAAGCAATGGTTTATGCTGCGGTGCCGGTGGCGCACAAATGTTTAAAGAGCCAGAAAAAGGCAGGAAAGACGTCAACGTAGAGCGCATTGAAGAAGCTTTGGAAACTAATCCTCAGGTAATTGCAGCGGGCTGTCCTTTCTGTATGACCATGTTAAGCGATGGCATCAAATTAAAAGATAAAGAACAGGAAGTGAAGGTTTTAGATATCGCAGAAATTACAGCAAGGGCAAATGGCTTATAAAATAACCACGCAGGTTTTCCAAACCTGCGTGGTTTAAATTTTCTAATCGCTAAGGCGTAATTACGGGAGGTAAACCGCAAATCTTGGTTAGGTTCTCCCGGATCGCGTTTAAATCTTCAGCCTCCATATTTTTAACAGGAATTACCACTTCCGTCGCCATCGAATCAACATCGCCTCCCCTATCTTTATAGGTTTGAACAATTACATCATCACCCTTGGTACGCAGGTATAATTTACCGGCAGTTGTATTGCCTAAATAATCCAGATCCTTAAATTTCGCCAGCTTGAATGCGAAATATTCCGTTTTTCCGTTATTAAAATATCGCCTGTATCTACAGAAGCCATTGTTAGTAATATTAAGCTCGTAACGTTTGATTTGCTTAACTTCCTGACTGCTGTCATAATGATCGATAAAAGATTTTTGTAAGAAACCAACGTATTGTTCCATTGATTCCGGATCTGAAAAAGCGCATAGAAACACCGCTGTAGCTGAAAGAAGTGATATTTTCAAGCACAATGTAAACTTTTTCATTAGGGGATGATTTTAGGGTAATCCAATTTAATTAAAATTATAAATTTGTATATGAGTTTTTCTCCACAATCTAGAGTCTGGATCTATCAAAGCGACCGTAAGTTCACGGCAAATGAAGAAACAGAAATATTAAATACATTATCAGCTTTTACTAATCAATGGAAAGCACATGGCAATGAACTGCTAGCAAAAGCGGAAATTCGTTATGGCTATTTTATTATGCTAACTGTGGATGAAAGTCAGGCTGGAGTAACCGGATGCTCTATCGATAGTTCCGTAAGACTAATTAAGGAAATAGAACAAACGTTTCATGTTGATCTTTTCAATCGCTTCAACATCGCTTATAAAGTTGATGATGAAGTGAAAGTTCAGGGCAAAGAGGATTTTGAAACCCTGGTAAACATCAAACAGATAACAGCAGACACTATCGTTTTTAATAACATGGTTCAAAACCTCGAAGAGTTGAATGCCAAATGGGAAGTTCCATTTCGCGATAGCTGGCATTCTTCAGTTTTTGCGCACCTCCTGTAAACTTTTCCGGAGTTAGCCTTAAGTAATGCTGTTTTGATCGTGTTTTTTACAGTGCTTTAAAACAATTGTACGATAAAATATATTGTATCAATAAATCGAATAATATCTATGAAGCGCTGGCTCAAAATCACCTTAAGTATACTTTCTGCACTTGTAATTCTGGTTATCTTAACGTGGCTTGCAGGAGCTTTTTATATTAGTCGCAACAAGAAAGAAATTCTATCTACTATTCTCGCTCAGCTTAATAAAAATTTAAACGGAGAGATTACTGCAGGAAGCATGGAGCCCACACTTTTAAAAAGCTTTCCTGGTGTTTCCGTTTCTTTGAATGATGTTTTGCTGAGAGATAGCTTATGGGCGCAACATCAACACAATCTGCTCAAAGCAAAAGATATTGACGTTTCCCTCAACATCCTTTCACTTATTGTGGGCAATGTGAATATCAACAGAATTGCCATTAATGATGCAGCAGTTTATATCTACACAGATTCTACGGGCTATAGCAATACCAGCATCTTTAAAAGCAAACCTAAAAATGAAAAAGAAAAATCTTCGCCAAAATCTTCAGCACTAGAAGTAAAAAAGATAGATTTCAATCGATTAAGTTTAATCCTTGATAATCAGAAGCGATTTAAGCTCTTTAATTTTAATATAGATCAGATTCAAGGTAGAATGCAATACCCGGATAGCGGATGGACGGGAAAGATCAAACTTAAAACACTGGTTAATAACTTCGCTTTCAACACCAGAAAAGGTAGTTTCCTGAAAGGGAAAACTTTAGACGGTACGCTGTCTGCACACTATAGCAGAGATCTTGATGCTGTCATCCTTGATCCGGAAAATCTAAATATTGGTGGTCACCCCTTCAAAATCGGCGCTAAAATTGATTTGGGAAAATCAGCTTTCGCCATCAGTATAGCGGTTGATCAGATTTTATTTAAGGAAGTTGCGCTACTTCTTTCGCCCAACATATCTTCCAAACTCCTCAAATTTGGCATTGAAAAACCTGTGGATATCCGTGGAAATATCATTGATGACGGCTCTGGCAAATATGGTGATCCTTTAATCAAAGTTGGCATTAAGGTTCGTGATAATATCCTTTCTATTCCGGCAGGAAAACTTACTGCTGCCAGCTTTGATGGCTCTTTTACAAATCAGGACACCGTTGGGGGTATCATTGGCGATGAAAATTCATCAATAAAGCTCCACCGGTTGACAGCTAAATACTTTAATGCGCCAATTAAGATAGACACATTTACCGTTAACAATTTGGCGAGACCTATAGCCACGGGTTTAGTAACCTCAAAATTTCCGTTAACAAACCTTAATAATTCTTTGGGTACACAAGATTTCGATTTTAAAGATGGAACCGCTGATTTAAGATTGTATTGCCAGGCAGATATTGATAACTTCATTTTCACTAAACCAATTGTTTCTGGAGCCATTAAAATTGCAAACGCAGATATTACGTATTTGCCACGGAAACTTCACCTGGTAAAAAGCGCGCTGAATATTAATTTCGATCAGAATGACCTTTCCATTCAGAATGGGCACTTCGAGCTTGGAAAAAGTGAATTAAATGTAAGTTGTACCATTGCCAATTTCGCCAACTTATATTATTCAGATCCCGAAAAAATTCTGGTTAATTTAAAAATGCATAGCCCACAGCTTTACCTTAATGAGTTTCTTCCATTTTTAGGACCGAGGAGTACGAAAAAGAAAGCACCGGCAGGCAAATCGATGAAAGCAGCTTCAAAAGAGTTGAGTAATGTACTCGAAGTTTCAAAAATGAACATTAACCTCACCGTGGGCAAGGCCATTTACAATAAATTTTTGGCAAAAAACCTCTCTGCCGATATTTCACTCCGCGGAGAAGGAATATATTTTAATAAGATAAGTGTAGAACACGCGGGTGGATTAATTGGGATGAATGGGAGCGTTATTCAGCAGCCCGGCTCCAACACCTTTCAACTCAGTTCGAAGATTAGTCATGTAAGTGTAAAGGACTTCTTCTACTCCTTTGATAACTTCGGACAGAATACAATCACCAATAAGAACCTAAAAGGCTACTTATCATCATTAGTTAATATTTCAGGTAAAATATCTCATTCAGGCAAAATTGTTCCCCGTTCCATAAATGGCAAAGTAATTTTCAATTTAAATAATGCGGCGTTGGTAAATTTTGAACCAATGGTTAACGTAGGCAAGTTTGCTTTTGCAAATAGAAATTTTTCTAATGTTGAAATTAAAAAGTTAGATGGTACGCTTACAATTCGCCGGGATAAAATAGAAATCAGTCCGATGCAGATTAACTCCAGCGCGATGAATTTTAATGTTAAGGGAATTTATGCGCTAGGTTATGGCACGAATGTAGAAATGGATATTCCATTAAGAAACCCCAAAGGCGATGAAAACCTCACTAAGGCAGAGAAACGGGAAGCGCGAATGCGTGGTATTGTACTTCACTTAAAAGCCATTGATGATGACAAAGGCGGGATTAAAATCAGGTGGAACAAGGATCACGAGTAGTTAGTCATGAGTTCGGAGTCTTTAGTCCTGAGTCATAAGTTGAAAGTCTCTCCTCTCAATAATTTATGCCATGACGATTAGACTATGGACTAAGAACTTACGATAAAGACTAAAAATCCAACGGTCCCAGCCTATTCATATTCCTCAAAATCAAATACTGACGGTGGCGAATATAAGGTGTCGCATTTTTTGGTGTCCACCTAAGTGGATTTGGGAAACAAGCTGCGATAAGCGCCGCCTGCCTCTTGGTTAATTTAACGCAAGATTTACCATAGTATTCCTGGGCAGCTGCCTCGGCACCATAAATGCCATCTCCCATTTCAATAACATTTAGGTAAACCTCTAAAATTCGCTCTTTACTCCAGAAGATTTCAATCAATAAAGTAAAATAGGCTTCAAAACCTTTTCTTACCCATGATCTTCCCGGCCAAAGAAACACGTTTTTAGCTGTTTGCTGAGAAATGGTACTCCCACCTTTTACTTTTTTACCTTTTGCGTTGCTGGCAAAGGCTTTTTCTATTGCCTTCATATCAAAGCCAATGTGCTTCAGAAAAAGCTGATCTTCAGCAGAAACTGCCGCACGTTTCATATTGTTAGACATGTCTTCAAAATCTACCCATTTTTTTTCTGTTTTGAAGGATTTGCCATCAGCCTTCCGCTCAATATTACGAAGTGCCATCAGCAGTGTTAAAGGCGGATTAATAAAACGATAAGCCACTACCCAAATCACAGAAACAAGCAAAAAATAAAGGAAAACTTTACTTGCAATATTGATTATCTTCTTCAAAAGTGGATTCCTTTTTTTCGATTGAGGAGCTCGTTTTTTAGCCATGGCACAAAGGTATAAACACTTATTTCCTTTTTCGTATTTTGCCAATAAATATTGCTATGAAAAAATTAATTTATCTGATTGTATTAACCACCCTTTTAGGATGCACAACCAACCTGAAAAATGTTCAGCAAAAAAATGAATGGACCTCCCTGTTTAACGGCAAGGATATAAAAGATTGGAATGTCAAAATCCATCATCACGAATACAATGAAAATTATGCCAATACCTTTCGTGTAGAGGATGGAATGATCAGGGTTAATTACGACGGTTATGGAGATTTCAACGATCAATTTGGACATCTGTATTATAAAACCCCATTTGCTAACTATCATTTAAAATTAAAGTATCGCTTTGTTGGTCAGTTACAGAAAGGCGCACCTGATTATACTTTAAGAAATAGTGGTGTAATGTTTCATAGCCAGGATCCGGCCACCATGCCGAAAGAACAAGACTGGCCAATTTCAGTAGAAATGCAGTTTCTGGGCGGTTTAAGTGATGGAAGACCAAGACCGACAGGCAATATGTGTTCACCGGGAACCGAAATATTTTACCAGGGAAAATTATATCCAGACCATTGCCTTGATTCTAAATCAAAAACTTATGATGGCGATCAATGGGTTTCTGCAGAATTAATTGTGTTAGGAGATTCGATTGTTAAACACATCATTAACGGCGATACCGTTTTACAATACAGCAAGCCGCAAATTGGTGGTGGTGTGGCAAAAGGCTTTGACACTAAAATAAAGGTTGATGGGAAAGCCCTTAAAAGTGGTTTTATTGCTTTACAAAGTGAAGGACAACCGATAGATTTTAAAGATATTTTCATTAAAAAACTTTGAACCCCATGATAAACATTTTATAGTTGAATACGTTTATAACTTATGAAAGTAGCATTAATTACAGGCGGAAGCAAAGGAATTGGATTTGGAATAGCCGAATCACTCTTAAAAAGTGGCTATAAAGTAGCCATCACGAGCCGAACGATAGACAGTGCAAACCAGGCAGCTTCGCTGCTTGTAGAACATGGAGATGTATTAGCCATAGAGGCTGATGTTAAGAGTTTTCAATCGCAGCAAAGTGCAGTAAATTTAATCATTGAAAAGTGGGGGCAGCTGGATATCTTAATTGCAAATGCTGGTGTAGGTGCATTTGCACCAATAGATGAAATAGAGGTTGAACAATGGAATGATATTATTGACACTAATTTAACTGGCGTTTTTTATAGCATTAAAGCAAGTGTAGACCAAATCAAGAAGAACCAGGGTTATATTTTTACAATCTCCAGTTTAGCAGGTACAAATTTCTTCGCTGGCGGATCTGCGTATAACGCTAGTAAATTTGGATTAACGGGTTTCACGCAATCCGTAATGTTAGATTTAAGAAAGTATGGGGTAAAGGTAAGTACAATCATGCCGGGTTCTGTGGCTACTTATTTTAATGACCATAGTCCGGATGCTGAAAACGATGCCTGGAAAATTCAACCAGAAGATATGGGTAAACTGATTGTTGATTTGTTGGCCATGCCCGCGAGAACGCTACCAAGTAAGATCGAAATCAGACCAACTACGCCGAAAGGTTAACTCTTGAATATAAGATGAAAAAAGGAGTAAAAATACCTTTTTTCATCTTATATTATTTCAATTTATCCATCTAAATTTCAATGTTAAAAATTAATTACTTTTGATATTATTACATGGAATTATTCAACTGCCCTGACTTTGTTACAAATAAAACCTAAAACAACCCTGACTTTGTTACAAGAATCTACTTAAACTGCCCTGACTTTGTTACAAATAACTTCTATATTTGCCCTGACTTTGTTACAAATTAAGAAATCATGGCTTTTAAAAGATCAATTGAAGATAATCTGATTCAATGGAAAAATAGCAAAAAAAGAAAACCACTAATTATAAGAGGGGCACGGCAGGTAGGGAAAACAACATTAATAAGAGATTTTGCGAAAAATTATTCTTATTCAATTTTTCTTAATTTAGAGAAGCCAATTCACCGTCAATATTTTGACGATTTTGACGATATACAAAGTATTGTTGAAGCTTTATTTCTGAGTTATGAGATTCAATCTGATAAGCTTGGAGAAACCTTACTATTTATTGATGAAATTCAGGAAAGCCCTAAAGCAATACAAATGCTTAGATATTTCTATGAAGAAGTTTCGGATTTACACGTTATAAGTGCAGGTTCGCTATTAGAATTTGTATTGCAAAAAGTAAAAAGCTTTCCTGTAGGCAGAGTTGAATTTCTATACTTGCATCCATTTAATTTCCAGGAATACCTTCAGGCAAATCAGAAGACTGATTTGCTCACACAGCTTCTTAAAACTCCAGTTAAGCCAATTGCACACAAATTATTAATGGAGGCTTTTCATCGATATGCCATTATTGGAGGAATGCCAGAAGTTATCAAAACCGATATCGAAAACAAAAGTCTTTCAGATCTTCCTATGGTATATGAAAGTATTTGGGCTACTTATAAAAATGATATTGAAAAATACACCAACAATGATACTGCCAGAAGAACTATTAATCATATTATGGCATCTGCACACTTATTTCTAGACAAACGGATTGTTTTTCAAGGCTTTGGTAACTCAAATTACAAATCCAGAGAAATAGGAGAAGCTTTTAGAATTTTAGATGATGCAAAGATTATTCGATTAATATATCCCTCTACAAATACAGAGATTCCAATTGTACCTGATTTAAAAAAATCGCCAAGGCTACAGTTTTTAGATACTGGATTAGTAAACTATTCATTGCAGATTCAGGGAGAAATGCTAGCCTTAAATGATTTGAGTTCAACATATAAAGGTGCGGTTATACCCCATTTATTTACACAAGAATTAATTTCAATAGCGCACATATCTTCTCATAAACCTAATTTTTGGGTAAGAGAAAAAAAACAATCAAGTGCTGAAGTTGATTTAATATACCCGTATAATAATATGGTAATCCCGATTGAGATTAAATCAGGTAGTACGGGGAGCTTGAAGTCTCTCCATCAGTTTGTAGATGAGGCTGATCATCATTTTGCCATCAGAATTTACGGCGGAGTCTTCAAATTAGAAAATACAATTACACCGAGAGGAAAGCCTTATCTATTATTAAATCTCCCTTACTACCTTGGTACACGTATATCAGCGTACATAGCATGGTTAACAGCGCAACAATTGTAATACCAGTTAATTACAATGACACCTATTAAAATTTGGCCCAAAAAAAAATCCCGATTTTCATCGGGATTTTCAATATCTAAATAAAAAAGATTATTCAGCGATTACTTCAAAAGGAACCTGAACTTTCACTTCTTTGTGTAAGTTTAAGTTAGCAACATATTCGCCAACAAATTTAGGTTCAGTTTCGAAAGTAATACGACGACGATCTACATCAAAACCTTGTGCTTTTAATGCTTCAGCGATTTGGATCGTGTTAACTGCTCCAAAGATTTTTCCGCTTTCGCCAGCTTTAGCACCGATAGAAAGTTTAACAGCAGTTAAACGCTCAGCGATACCTTCAGCATCTTTCTTAATTTTATCTTGTTTAAAAGCAGCTTGCTTTAAGTTCTCTGCTAATACTTTTTTAGCAGAAATTGTAGCTAGTGCTCCAAATCCTTGAGGGATTAAATAGTTACGGCCATAACCTGGCTTTACATTAACTACATCATCTTTCTCACCAAGGCCTTTAATATCTTGTTTTAAAATAATTTCCATATCTCTGAGCCTCCTATTTTAATTGATCTGCAACGAAAGGTAACAAACCGATGTGACGGGCACGTTTAACTGCCTGAGCCACTTTACGTTGGAATTTTAACGAAGTACCAGTTAAACGGCGT
Source organism: Pedobacter sp. CFBP9032 (assembly GCF_034045265.1). Taxonomy (NCBI): domain Bacteria; kingdom Pseudomonadati; phylum Bacteroidota; class Sphingobacteriia; order Sphingobacteriales; family Sphingobacteriaceae; genus Pedobacter; species Pedobacter sp. CFBP9032. Next base: position 351,214 of record NZ_JAXCWE010000005.1, read on the forward strand.
GGTAATAATTTACCTTGATCGTTAATAAATTTCAACAAGAAGTTTGCATCCTTGTAATCGATATATTTAATTCCGTTTTTCTTGAAACGGCAATATTTTTTACGGTTATCCTCTACTTTAGGGGCGGTTACGTATTGAATTTGTTCTCTTGCCATTACGCTGCAACCTCCTTAGTTTTTTTGTTAAAAGCACCACTACGCTTTTTCTCATTGTAAGCAATAGCATGTTTGTCTAAACGGATAGTTAAGAAACGTAACACACGCTCATCGCGTTTTAATTGAAGCTCTAATTTTGCGATCAAATCACCTGAAGCTTTGTATTCAGTTAAGTTGAAGAATCCATTTGATTTTTTCTCAATTGGATACGCTAATTTTCTCAAACCCCAATTATCCTCTTGGATAATTTCGGCATCATTATCAGTAAGAACTGCTTTAAATTTAGCTAATGCCTCTTTTGCAGCCTCTTCAGATAACAATGGGGTTAGAACGATAACAGTTTCGTACTGATTCATTGTTATAAATTATGTTTTTAATTTTTTAATCCCGAGGTATATTACGGGGATGCAAAAGTAACAATATATTTCTTAAAATCAAAGCTTTAATTGAAAAAGACTAAAGCGAAAGCCGAATGATTAAAGAATAAGGAGCAAGGATTAAAGACAAAGGGGAAAGACTAAAGCGGAAAGCCGAATGATTAAAGAATAAGGAGCAAGGATTAAAGACAAAGCGGAAAGGGGAATAGCAGAAAGACTAAAGCGGAAAGACTAAAACTTAAACTAAAAACAATAAACCAAACTATGGGCTGACGCTTGACTTTATGCTATAACTCCAAGTGTAAGCTTATACCATTACCCTATCGGCCTGATGTCTCATCAACAGAAAAAATTTTCATACTTAAGTTTAAGAACATAAATAAATAAAAAGGGAGACTACTTTTAAGTAATCTCCCTATCAATTAGCAATGTTTAACCTTAATATAATTCTATCGTTTTAGTAAATTGTTTTCCCTTAACGTTAACAACAAATGTTAAAGATTGAGAATCAGTTTTACTGATATTAAACTTTCTTTGTAAGTCTGATTTATTTTTGAAAACTTCAGTATACACACTGTCGTTATATTCATTCATCACCTGAACTTCAATCGGATTTCCTTCTTCATTCTCTACTTTTAAAACAATAAAATCACCTTCTTTTTTAATCAAAGGATGAAAAAGATCTGAGAATACTGGTTCAGAAACGGTTGCTTTACCATTCTCAATTACAACCTTGTAGTTAGCCAATTTAGTGTCCGACTCAATTCTGATATTATATTTTCCTTCTGGCAAGGCATTTAAATCATAAAGTTTGCTGGAAGCAGCTTTTGCCTGAATATTTTCCTGAAATAATACTTCATTATTACTTCCAATGAAAGATAAGTTAACATTTTCATTCCCTTCGAAAGAAAAACGAAGAAACTTTTCATTTTCACCCTTAACTTTCAAGGTAAAATCACCATCTTTTGCATAAGTAGTGGTTGCAGTTAAAAATAACGCTGCGATCAGGCCGATTTGTAAGAACTTTTTCATAATTAAATAGCTTTATACGTGAACAATTAATTTATAATGTAAAATTACGCTGCTTTTAATAGCGAAAAAGAAACCATATTCACCGATATATATGCAATATTAACCTTAACTATTCTTTTCTGTCATCAGAACATCAATACAGCATATTTATTGTTATTTTTGTTAAGCAAAACCTATGAAAACTTTAAAACCAAGCTTTGAAGTTGTAGAACCGTCCTTCGGAAGTTCTTTCTATTATTCTAAATACGTGGAAAACGAGAATAATAAGGCCCACTTATGGCATTATCACCCGGAAATAGAAATGGTTTTTGTAAACGGCGGCGCTGGTAAAAGGCAGATTGGAAGCCACGTTTCTTATTATACTGATGGTGACCTGATATTAATAGGAAGTAACCTTCCACATTGTGGTTTCACAGATACGCACACCGGAAATAAGAATGAAACGGTAATTCAAATGAAGCCAGATTTTTTGGGCGAAGGCTTTATGACCATGCAGGAAGCCAAATGGATTGCAGAACTGTTTGATAAAGCCAAAGGTGGCATTGCCTTCGGCGAGAAAACCAAAAAAGAGGTAGGAAAGTTGATCGAAGACATGGAGTTTCAACATCCTTTCAATAAATTGTTAACGTTACTTGGCGTACTTAAATCATTAGAAGTTACCAAAGACTTTACTATTCTAAATGCTTCGGGCTTTTCTATAGAAACACAAATTCAGGATAATGACCGAATTAATATGATCTTCAATTATGTGAAGGATCATTTTCAGGAACAAATCAGCCTTGAAGATATTGCCGAGATGTCTGCCATGACAGTTCCATCCTTTTGCAGGTATTTCAAAAAAATTACTAAAAAAACTTTTACCCGTTTTGTAAATGAGTACCGTGTGGTACATGCTTCTAAGCTTTTATCAGAAAAACACATGGGCATTACGGCCATTTCTTATGAAAGTGGTTTCAATAATTTCAGCCATTTCAATAAAATTTTCCATGAGTTTACCGGAAAAAGTGCTTCTGAGTACAGAAATGAATTGAAATCGATTATTAAATAGGGTTGGTTTGGATGTAGCAAGTGGGGAATCGAGTAGTGAGTAGTGAGAATTAAGTAGCAAGTATTAAGTATCAAGTAGGGAGTAGTAAGTAGCAAGTAGTGAGTAGCAAGTATCAGGTAGTAAGTATCAAGTAGCAAGGTTAACTTTTAAAGTCTAATGTTTCAAATCCTGGTTCTCAATTTTAATATTTTGTAATAAATTTATAAAAGCATACTTCTAACTTACTGGCTCACCAGATCTTCGCCAGGTCAACGCTCCTACTTTTCCACATTTAAACTTTTCAACCAAACAACATCTAAAAATTTTCCTATTTTCGTGCCGATGGAAAATTTTATTGTTTCTGCCCGTAAATATCGCCCGGCAACGTTTGAAACCGTTGTTGGGCAACAGCATATTACCGGTACGTTAAAGAATGCCATCAAAAATAACCAGCTTGCTCAGGCCTTTTTGTTTTGCGGTCCTCGGGGTGTTGGTAAAACCACCTGTGCCAGAATCCTGGCTAAAACCATAAACTGTACTAACCCTACAGCAGAAATGGAAGCTTGCGGAACTTGCGACAACTGCTTGTCGTTCCAAAACGGTCATTCATTTAACGTTCATGAATTAGATGCGGCTTCAAACAACTCTGTTGATGATATCCGTAGTTTAATAGAACAGGTTAGGATCCCACCACAAGCTGGCCGGTATAAAATCTATATTATTGATGAGGTTCACATGTTATCTCAAAGTGCATTTAATGCATTTTTAAAAACACTGGAAGAACCACCTTCTTACGCTATTTTCATTTTAGCAACTACTGAGAAGCATAAAATATTACCAACCATTTTATCACGTTGTCAGATTTTTGACTTCAACCGCATTCAGGTAGACGACATTTCTAATCACCTGGCTACGATTGCACAACGCGAAAATATTGCTTTCGAATCAGACGGATTACACATTATTGCTCAAAAGGCAGATGGCGGTCTACGTGATGCGCTTTCCATGTTCGATCAGATTGCCAGTTACGCGAATAAGAACATCACCTATAAAGCAGTAATTGATAACCTGAATATTCTAGATTATGATTATTTCTTTAAACTTACTTCCTATTTAACAGCTGCTGAAGTTAGTCAGACTTTATTGCTGTTTGATGAGATCTTGAACAATGGTTTCGACGGAAACAATTTTATTAATGGTTTGGCTACGCACTTCCGTAATCTATTGGTAGGTAAAGATGCCGCAACCATAAAATTGTTAGAGGTAAGTGAGAATATCAAACAGAAATATTTAGATCAGTGCAGGCAAACAGAATTATCGTTCTTGTTAACGGCTTTAAATTTAGCCAATACTTGCGATTTAAATTATAAGAATTCCAAAAACCAGCGTTTACAGGTAGAACTGGCTTTGATTAAGATGTGTCACATTCGATCCGTCGTCCAATTAGCTCAACAGCCTTTAAACCCTAGTAACACAGCAACTGACCAAGATCAGGATAAAAAAAAAACTGATGTCATAGCTGAAAAAGCAGAAAGCCCAAAGCTAAAAGCGGACATTGAACAAGCTGTTCACGCCCCCGAAAGCTTAGCTAAACCTACAACTCCGGCGAGTATTTCTCTAGAAGGAAAACACAAAGAAGCACCAAAAAGTAACCCGGCTGCATCCGCAACTTCCATCAGCATCAGCATTCCTAAAAAAAATGTAGGCACCTTAATTCCATCATTAAATGATTTGGAGCGTCTTGCTAATGGTGAGGAAGAAAGTGGTCCAAAAAAAGCGACAGGCGAAGCCCGGGAATCCTTTACTTATGATCAATTACTAGAGATCTGGAATAAATATATTCAGATTTTAAAGAATGCGGATAAAATTAATTTGTTCACCATTCTCAATAACTTCGCACCGAAGTTAATCAGTCCGGTATTGATAGAAATTTCAGTGGAGAGCAAAACTCAGGAGCAATTTGTTGTTCAGGAATCTGTTGAATTAATGAATTATTTACGAAACCAGTTAAATAACTTTGCGGTAGACATTACATTTAAACTGGTTGAGCGGAAAATTGAAAACAGGCTTTATGGAAACCGGGAAAAATATGATTATCTGGTAACCAAAAATCCAAAACTAGATGAGTTGCGTAAGCGATTTAATTTAGATATTAACCCTTAATCAGTTAACAATTTTCAGTTAACGGCATAAACCCGCTAACTGAAAATTGTTAATTACAAGCTATTTTTCAGGTTCGTTGTTAATCGGATAACCTTCCTCATCTAAATCATTACGATCATCTTCAGGCGTACGTGCCAGAATTTCATCTTCTGTTTTAAGCTTAACACTTTCGCCATTATCTACATGCATGCCCAATTCTTCTAAATTATCATCAGCAATATCTTCATTGCTCGCATACTCATCCCCTACATACGGGTTTGCCTCGTCGTAGGTAGAGTCGTCATCCTTTGCGCCAGTGGCTACTGTTTCATAACCCATTGGATGATCATAATCTTCATCATCGTCTTTCACGTCCAATTCATAGCTCTGTTTAACTTCGTCGAATGATAAGTTTTCCTTATTTATTTCACTGCTCTCCGTAGTACTGTGTATTTTATCTTGCGATCCTTTATTTTCGTTATCTGACATGGTTATATCTCCTATATTATTTGTTATAACAACAACTGGTTTCGCAGATGGTTTTTGAGAGATCATGCATTTTAAATGGATTATTATTCCCATCAAGTTTTTTAATGATCAAATACTTCTTACCTTGAGGTATCCTCCCTATAAATCAACCACAATCAAACGATTTATACAGCCTGATAATTCTTTAATCTATGACGGAAAAATATCAGAACAAATATAGAATCGCTTCTGCGCGTTTAAAAGCTGGGACTATGCCAACGAGGGTGCGTATTTTATCACCATTTGTACTAAAGATAGACGGCACTATTTTGGGGCGGTCAAGAATGGGAAAATGGTGTTATCAAATGTAAGTGTAATTGCTAATTTGACGTGGTACGAAATCAAGAATCATGGAAAAAACGTGGAACTAGGGGAATTTGTTGTAATGCCAAATCATGTGCATGGGATTTTGATTTTGAATGAGATGGCTAAATTGGATCCTGGCCCGATCGTCCAGACAGGGCATGCCCTGTCTCTGAAATCTCCCGGCCAACAACGATTCCAAAATCAGGAAAAAAATACCGTTTCATCTATTATCGGCTCATACAAATCTGCCGCAACTAAATATTGCAACAGATTGGATTTTGAATTTGGATGGCAAACCCGCTTCTACGACCACATCATTCGCGACGGAAGGGCTTTTGAAAATATTTCGAACAACCCAGCGAAATGGGATCTCGATAAATTCTATCTGAACGAATAAAAATTTATCTTATTTAATACTATAAAAAAAATCTCCAATCGAATTTACATTCAATTGGAGACTTTAATTATAAAACTGATGCGATTACAATGAAGCTAAAGCAGTATTCAATGTTTCACTCGGACGCATTGCTGCACTTGCCAATTCATCATTTGGATGATAGTAACCACCAATGTTCTGTGGTTTCCCTTGCGAAGCAATTAACTCTTCGGTAATTTTAGATTCCTTTTCAGTCAACGCTTTTGCCAGTGGTCCAAATCTAGCCTGCAATTCAACATCTTTAGTTTGAGCAGCTAAAGCTTCAGCCCAATATAAGGCTAAATAGAAGTGCGAACCACGGTTATCAATTGTACCTAACTTTCTACCCGGAGATTTATCAGTTGCCAGGAATTTAGCATTTGCTTCGTCTAATGCATCGGCTAAAACTTGTGCTTTAGCATTATTTTGTGTTTGAGCCAAGTGCTCTAATGACGCTTGAAGTGCCAAAAACTCACCTAATGAATCCCAACGTAAATAACCTTCAGCAATAAATTGCTCAATGTGTTTTGGCGCAGAACCACCAGCTCCAGTTTCAAATAAACCACCGCCATTCATTAACGGAACGATAGATAACATCTTAGCCGAAGTACCCAACTCTAAAATAGGGAATAAATCAGTTAAATAATCACGCAGTACGTTACCGGTAACGGAGATAGTATCTTCACCTTTACGGATACGTTCTAATGTAAATTTGGTTGCTTCAATTGGTGCAAGGATGCGAATATCCAAGCCTTCAGTATCGTGGTCTTTTAAGTAAGTATTAACTTTTGCAATAATTTCTCTATCGTGTGCTCTGTTTTCATCCAACCAGAAAACGGCAGGCGTTTCAGATAAACGAGCCCTGTTAACCGCTAACTTTACCCAATCCTGAATCGGTGCATCTTTGGTTTGGCACATGCGGAAAATATCACCCTGTTCTACTTTTTGATCGAAGAAAACTTTACCTTCAGCATCTGTTACACGGATAGTTCCATTTGCAGCAGCTTGAAAAGTTTTATCATGAGATCCGTACTCTTCGGCTTTTTGAGCCATTAAACCAACATTTGGAACAGAGCCCATTGTGGTTACATCGAAAGCACCATGGGCCTTACAATCATCAATTGTTGCCGTATAAACTCCAGCATAACAACGATCCGGAATCAATGCAATAGTATCTTGAGCATTACCATCCTTATTCCACATTTGACCTGAAGTACGAATCATTGCAGGCATCGAAGCATCAACAATCACATCACTAGGCACATGAAGATTCGTAATTCCTTTATCTGAATTTACCATAGCTAAAGCTGGGCCATTTTCAATCGCTGCAGCAATAGCAGCTTCCACCTCAGCTTGCTCCGGGCGACCAGCAATCTTTGCGAAAACATCACCTAAACCGTTGCGGGTATCAATGTTGATTTCTTTGAAAAGAGCTGCGTATTTAGTAAAAACATCGGCAAAATAAACTTCTACAATCGCCCCGAAAATAATAGGATCCGATACTTTCATCATTGTAGCCTTTAAGTGAGCAGATAATAAAACACCTGCAGCTTTAGCAGCCTCTACTTCTTTAGCAACAAAAGATTTTAAAGCCGATAAACTTAAAGCAGAACTATCAATCACTTCGCCTGCCTTTAAAGGAGATAAGCCTTTTAATGCTGTTACACTTCCATCAGCCGCAACAAATTCAATTTTGAATTGAGTAGCATCAGCAACGGTTACAGATTTTTCGGAACCGTAAAAATCGCCTTCAGTCATGCTCGCAACCACAGTTTTTGAATCTGCAGACCATTTACCCATCGAATGTGGATTTTGCTTTGCATAATTTTTAACTGCTTTTGGAGCTCTACGATCTGAGTTACCTTCACGTAAAACCGGATTCACTGCAGAACCTAAAACTTTTGCATATTTAGCTTTAATGGCTTTTTCTTCTTCCGTTTGTGCATTATCCGGATAATTTGGAATGGCAAAACCCTGAGCTTGTAACTCGGTGATGGTACCCACTAATTGTGGAATAGATGCAGATATATTAGGTAATTTGATGATGTTAGCTTCTGGTGTAGTGGCCAATGAACCAAGTTCAGCTAAAGCATCGCCAATTTTTTGATCGTCTTTTAAATACTCAGGAAAGTTTGCCAAAATTCTTCCTGCTAAAGAAATATCTCTGGTTTCTACATCAATACCAGCTGATGCGGTAAAAGCTTGTACAATTGGTAAAAGTGAATAGGTTGCCAGCATTGGCGCCTCATCGGTTTTGGTGTAGATAATTTTTGATGTACTTGACATGTTTATATTGATTTTGCTTTATAAGGTTAACTATTTAATCGGCTAAAATTGTAAACCGACCTTTTCTTAAAATCGCCTAAAGATAAAATAATCGAATGAATTAAGGAACATCGCAATGTTATTTGTGTTTTACAAAAAATTAATTTTTACCCTTATTTTTCAATTCACAAGGCCATTCATTTCCTTTTTTTGATCATCAATATATACATCCGAATGGTTGAGCTTTATAATTGGATCATGATTTGTTAAAGAATAAATACGAATCAAACGGGCAACTATGACGGCGAGCTTATCTCCCTCATTAGACGCGCTACAACGCGTAGCTCTTAAGTTAAACTATACTAATTATATCTATGAGTGAACAGAATTTAGAACAATTATTATTGCAGGGACAGTTCGAACAAGCACTATCTGCTATCCAGTCTGGCGAAAAATTATCAAAAAATATTCCTGAACACCAGAAATCACAAATCCTGGAACGTTTATTTAGTAATGAACAATACGAACTCATCAATGAATTAGTTGCCAGTAAATGGATCGAAACCGATGTTTATGAATTTGACAGTTTCGATAAAAGTGTTTTTGGTAAGGTAGTTTGGAATTTAAAGAACGACGAAAAAGCGCTTGGATTCTTCCAGGATTTCATATCTAAATTCGATAATCTTAATGATGAGGTTGAGGCTAAAACACTGATTAACTATTTCCTAGAAAAGGGAGCCACTGTAGAAAAGATTAAAATACTGATTGATGCCGGATGTGATGTTAACTTCACAAACAATGCAGAAGAAAATCTCATTCACCAGGTAATCAAAACCAACCTGATGAAGCCACAGCTTTCTATCTCCTACCTGGAATTATTAATAAATGAGGGACTGGATGTAAACGCTCCAAATATTGTGAGGAAAACACCACTTATCACCGCTATAGAATTTAATAAGCCGGATTATTTGGATATTCTATTGCAAAACGGGGCCAATCCAAATGAAATCGATCAGGATGGAAATTCTGCATTCTTCTATGCGGTAGCACACAAACAAGACCTTAACCTTTATCAAAAATTGAGAGATTTTGGTAGTCCTGATTTTGAAACCATTAATAAGGCCGGCGTAAGTCTGTTATTCGAATACCTGAGAATGATGTATGCGAGTGATAAAAACCTGGAGCTTTTAGGTTCAATGATTAGCGATGGTGCAGATCTTTACCAGGCCAGTACCTATTATGGTAAAGACAAAACACCATTAGACTTAATCGCAGAGAAGCAACCTGAAATTCTGCAAACAGTTTTGGATTCAGGAAATGTAGACGTTAACCATCAAGATGATCATGGCAATACGCTACTTCATAAAGTATGCGGTTACAACGTAAATTTTGAAGCAGAGAAGGCTAAGGAAACTTATAAGAAAGTAAAACTATTGTTGGAAAACGGAGCAGATGCTTCCATTAGCAACGACGAGGATAAAACCCCGCTGATGCTCGCTTCTGATGATAATCTGAAGATCAAAACAGTAGAACTATTAATGAAAAACGCTTAATCTGATTCAGGAAAAATATGTCGATGTCATTTATAATTGCCTGCGAAAGCGGCAAAAGAAAAATAGCGGAGCTTTTATTAGCCAACGGTGAAGTAGAAGTAGGTTATACGGATGAAAAAGGGAGAACAGCTTTGCATTATGCAGCACATCGCGGCTATCTCGATCTGGTTCAGTTGCTAATTAATGCCGGAGCCGATTTAAATTATGAAGACCATGCTGGCGAAACACCGCTTTATTTTGCCTGTCTGCAAAAGCAGAAGCAAACGGCACTGTATCTTATATCGCAGAGTGCTAAAGCAGATATAAAGGATCTGGCCGGAAACAGTTTGCTTCATTTAACTGCAAGAATCGGCCAGATTGAAGTGCTGGAAAAATTACTGGATAATGGCCTGGCTGTAGATGAAGAAAACAATGAAGCAGAAACACCACTCCTTATCGCTTCCAGCTGGAGGAATAAAGAAATCGTTAAGCTGTTATTAGACAGAGGCGCAAATGTAAATACAACTAACAAAAGCGGAAACACCCCTTTGATTTTTGCTGTAGCTTCTAAAAATGTTCCGGTAACAGAACTCCTTTTAGAAAATGGAGCAAACATTAATCACGTTAACCATAATGGCGAAAGTGCACTACTTCAGGCTTGTTACGATAGCAACAGGATGCTGATCAAATTGTTGATGGATAAAGGTGCTGATGTATTGGTATCTTCTAAGAATGACCAATCTCCAATCTGGTATGCTTGCGCAAATAATCAGAAAGAAATTGTAGCACTATTTCTGGAAAATGGTGTCGATGTAAATTATGCTAAACCTATTTCTGGTGATGAAACATCAATGTATTCTTACCTGGATTGGGTAGAAAGTGCAACGAATCTATCATCAGCAAGTACCTTCTCGCTAGACACTGATTATAGTTATGGTGGCGAAAGTTTGCTTCACGTAGCTGCGAAAAGTGGAAATGTAAGCATGGTCAAGTTATTAGTTGAAAAAGGTGCCAATATCAACATCCAAGATGAAAGCGGAAACACCGCATTACACTATGCGGCTGCAAATGGTAAAAAAGATATTGTAAAATTGCTATTAGAGCATCAGGCAGATGGAAACGTGGTAAATGCGAAAGAGCAAAAGGCTATAGATTATGCAAACATCAAAGGCTTTAATGAGATTACGGTATTACTCCTGCAGTATAATCCAGCAACACAGGCAACCTTTACTAAACCTGCAGAAACTCCAGTTACTGATGAAAAACCAAAATTAGACTTATCAGCAAAAAAACAGGCTTTGCTTGATTTGAAAGAATTGCTTGATGCCGGAATCTTATCGCAGGAAGAATTTGATGTAGAAAAAGGAAAGATTTTAAGTAGCTAAACTTCATTAAAATAATCTTTTGTTATTCGTTTCCATGATTTGAATAGGATTTTTTTTAAAAAACATCTCTTCATTTAAAATGTTATCATTTTGAAAATCTTCTTATTCACGAAAAAAGAAAAACATGAAACAATATTATTTTTACGCTTCCATATTCTCAGTGGCTTTACTCGCAAGTTGCCAATCGAACTCAAAATCAGGACCGCAAGGTTCAGATACTACTGTTAACACAACAAGTGAGTCACTTAATTTGCCCGCTCCAGACACTACTGCTTCCAAAAATAAATTCAGCAAAGTATTAGGCTGGCCTGAAAATAAAACTCCGGTAGCACCAGAAGGCTTTGTTGTAACCAGATTTGCAACGAATATTAAAAGTCCACGCAATACCATTGTAGCACCAAATGGTGATGTTCTGGTAGCACTTTCAAATTCGGAACGTTCTACAAAGGAGAAAATTGCCAACACCGTAACGGGAAAAGCAAAATCTGAAGTTGCAGGACAAAGCGCAAATACCATTTTACTTTATAGAGATGCCAACAAAGATGGTAAACCAGAATTAACCACTACTTTTTTAACAGGCTTAAATCAGCCTTACGGAATGTTAATTATTGGAAATTCTTTCTATGTAGCAAACACCGATGGTGTTTGGCAATACCCATATAAAACTGGTGATACTAAAATCACCTCTACAGGCAAAAAAATCATGAGCCTTCCTGCCGGAGGATATAATAATCACTGGACCAGGAACTTAATCGCTAATGCTGATAAAAGCAAAATCTATGTTACCGTAGGATCAGGTAGTAATGTAGGCGAAAATGGGATGGACAATGAAGTTCGAAGAGCGAATATATTAGAGATTAATCCAGATGGTACAGGTGAGAAAATATTTGCTGCTGGATTACGTAATCCTGTCGGAATAGATTGGGCACCAGGATCAAATATGCTTTGGACAGCTGTAAACGAACGTGATGGTTTAGGAGATGATCTAGTACCAGATTACATTACCAGTGTAAAAGAAGGTGCCTTTTATGGCTGGCCTTATGCTTATTACGGACAAAATGAAGATCCGAGGCTGAAAGGAAAGAATCCGGAGTTGGTGAAAAAAACAATTGCACCAGATGTTCCGGTTGGCTCACATACGGCATCTTTGGGTTTAGCTTTTTATAAAGGCACCAAATATCCTTCTAAATACCAGGGTGGAGCTTTTGTTGGGCAGCATGGTTCATGGAATCGCTCAAAGATTGCAGGTTACAAAGTTGTTTTCGTACCATTTAAAGATGGAAAACCAACAGGTAAACCTGAAGATTTTTTAACAGGCTTTGTTGCTGATTCAGAAAAGGCAGATGTGTATGGCAGACCTGTTGGCGTAACCCTTACGCCAGATGGCGCCTTATTAGTTGCCGATGATGTAAGTGGTGTTGTTTGGAGAGTAGCAGCAAAATAACTAATTATCCGTTCAATAAAATACAAGGAGATGGTGGAAGCATGCATCTCCTTGTTATTTTTACTAAATTTTAAAATATTGAAAATACTTTTTACTTCGATTTCCTTATTTCTTTCCCTTACCACGTTCGCGCAGATAAGTAAAACTGATTCTACTAAAAGATTAAATGAAGTTGTTGTTCGTGGCTACTATAATAATCAATCCCTGTTAAGATCCGTTTCGGCAGTAAGTTTAATTGATAGTAACCTAATCCGAAATCAGCAAAATAGTTCGTTAGTAAGCACATTCAATATTGTTCCCGGCTTAAGAATGGAAGAACGATCACCTGGCAGTTATCGACTATCCCTGCGCGGCAGTCTGCTGCGTTCGCCATTTGGAATCAGAAATATTAAAATTTATATTGATGATTTCCCCCTTACAGATGCAGGAGGAAACACCTATTTAAATGCAATAGATCCTTTATCTCTCGGAAGTATTGAAGTTTACAAAGGTCCGGAGGCCAGTATTTTTGGTGCCAATACAGGCGGAACGATTTTAATTTCGCCACAACAGATAAACGAGAGTAACATCACATCAGCTGTTACTGCGGGTTCTTATGGCTTGTTTCACCAAACAGCTGCCATTCAGCAGAAATACAAAAATTATAGTTTCAGCTTTATGCAAGGTTACCAGCGAAGCGATGGTTTCCGGGAGAATAGTGCTATGGAAAGAAAATACTTCCAAACCAATCACCTATGGAACTATAGCAATAAAGGGAACTTAAAACTGTACGCTTTTTATAGCGACCTGAATTATGAAACCCCTGGCGGCTTAACACTTGCCCAATTTGAGCTTAATCCAAAAGCAGCCAGACCTGCAAGCGCCACTTTGCCAGGCACAATAGCCCAAAAAGCTGCCATTTATAATGAAACGCTATTTGGAGGTTTATCAAATAACTATCAAATTAGTAAGCACTTTAAACATGTAATAGCATTGTTTGGAAGTTATACCGACTTTAAAAATCCTTTTATCACCAATTACGAAAAACGGTATGAAAGCACTTTAGGATTGCGAACCTTTGTTGATTATCAACAAACCAACGATCTTTTAAAGTTTAATGCACAACTGGGATTAGAAAGCGGTGCAACCCAAACAGAAATAAAAAATTTCGACAACAATGCTGGTTCACCTGCTGCAATGCAAGCTTCTGATCATTTAAAAGCCAATCAAAATTTTGCCTTTCTCCGATTAAATTTGGATATCAGCAATAAGCTTTTAATTGAACTGGCTTCCAGCTTAAACTTTTATAAATACAAATATGAAAGTTTCGTCCCTGCTGTTATTGCTTCAAAAGAAAGAAAATTTGATACTGAACTTATGCCAAAACTGGCAACATCCTATCTAATCAGTAATGAATTATCCATCAGGGCATCTGTAAGTAAAGGGTATTCACCGCCTACAATTGCTGAGGTGAGGGCTTCAGATAATAATATTAACAACAATCTTCAGGCAGAACTTGGTTGGAATTATGAAGCAGGCTTCAGGTATCATTTAAAAAATAATCGTTTGCATTTAGCAGCTAATGTATTTCAATTTAACCTAAATGACGCGATTGTAAGGAGACTGAATGCAAATGATACAGAATTTTTCATCAATGCTGGCGGAACCACGCAAAAGGGGCTTGAATTAGAGACTGCATTCTGGATTGTTAGAAATAGCGCTTCATTTTTAAATGCAGTTGAAATAAAAAGCAATTATACTTACAGCCGTTTCAGATTTAAGGAATTTACAGCTGGCAATTTGAATTTTGATGGAAACAAGTTAACAGGTGTACCAGCAAATGTTGTGGTAAGCAGTTTAGATTTTCAGTTTAATAAAGGCTTATTCTTATTTGCCCAACACAATTATACTTCGAGTATTCCGCTTAATGATGGCAACACCGTTTTTGCGAAGAATTATCACCTGGTTGAACTTAAGACAGGGATGCGCGACATCCATATCAAAAATCTTAAATTTGAAGTTTTTGGCGGTGTGAATAACCTGTTAAACCAAAAGTACAGCTTAGGAAATGATTTAAACGCAATGGGTGGCAGATACTATAATGCCACAGCAGGTGTGAACTATTACCTTGGAACATCAATTAAACTTTAGTGAATAAGGTAATCAGGCTTTCCCCCGCTTGATTACCTTATCCAATAAATCATTAACAGCTAACTAATTGGCTAAATCAATTTCTTTGATAACCACCTCGTTCACTACAATATCTGTAGTAAATTTTTTAGTTCCGTCTTTGGCTACGTATGATCCTGTTATTAATTTACCTTCTATAGTTAATCTGGTACCTTTTTTAATTTGAGCGGAAGCCAGGTCAGCTTTATCATTCCAGAATGTTAGCGAAAACCAGTTTGTTCGTTTCATTTCTTCGCCAGATGCGTTTTTGTAATATTCATTTACCGCAAGATTTACCCGAGCTAATCTTTGGCTTCCTGATACATTTTTTACTTCCGCATCTGCTCCTGCAAAACCGCTTAATACTACTTTGTTGATTGCACTTTCCATGATCTTTTAATTTAAGTTTCTAATTGTTTAATGAACGGTAGATTCCTCGCTACCGACAAAACAAAGGTGCAAACAGTGAAAAAATTTATTCGGGTGTTAAATATTTATAGTCGTTTATAAACGTTTAAACACGGATAAATCCTTCTGGCAATAAAAAACAAAATATTTAAAAGTATTTTAAAGCTAAACCAGCCATGATATCTGGCCTCAAATCCATAGCCTTTTAAATTGAGAGAATTTTTCTACATTTACTTATGAGATCTCAAATCAACAGGCACCGCAGTATTCAAAGATCTCAACTAATTTATCGCTACAATACCGAATTCTTTTTCAACAGGTGCTATGAAAATTTACTTTGGATTATTCTGCTTGCACTCCCAATCTTACCATTATCAAATCAACATAGTCATATTACCATGATTGGAGGTTTTCTGATCGTATTCTTCTGGATATTCATGACGGCTAGCTTCTATTTCATGAATCACCTGACGATTATTAAGGGATCAAACCAAACAGGAAACAGGTCTATACTGTTTAACATTTTAGAGTCGAGATATCCGGAATTGAAGATCAATGATTCCGGGCAACATATTATCAGATGTAGCACACCAACAGGGACGCTCACCTGGGGAAAACGGCTTACCATAATCTTTGATAACGATCGCCTCTTTATAAACAAGACAACGTTAGGACGATATGATATAAGATCAGCTTTTCATTCCATATTTAACGCTATCGCCATGCGACAAATAAAGAGGAATTTTCAACAAATCGAAGGTAAAAATGTATGTTAAAAAACCTGTAGTAAAGTTCTCCTGACGACCAAGTAAAATCGATATGAAGTTAAATAAGATACGAGGGCATAATAGAATCCATAAACAAATTATTAAATGGCAGAATGAGAACCTGAAGTTAAATCTTGATTATATAAAACGAAATCAGAGAGGAAGGATTGATATCGATGTTCATCCATGGTGCGATATTCCAATTATTAAAAGTTCCTTTCCAGAACCATACGGAAAAACAAGACAGAAAATTTTGAATGCACTTCTTGAGATATACAAAAGTTGGAAAAAGCAACTAGACGATCTCAATGAACCTTACTATTTAAAGGTTTGGCTCTATGAACATCGCTTTTCTAGGTCACAAGTAGTTTGTGCAATGGGCGATAGTCTTGACTATTATGAAACTACCTTACGCAAACCCGACAAAGCAAAAGAAATCAACCTAAATTCTTACGGAAACCTAAAATCAAAGATGTCAGTCTTGAAATGGGAACTTCATGTAGACGAAGATATTTATGATAACATCACTGTTGGAACTAAAGATTTATATGCAAATTTCAAAGACTTTGAAGATTCAAATAGGTGGTTTCGAAAATTATTAAAAAGACCTCATAGAACTGAAAAAATCGAAGTGATTGACGGCATTAAAGAATTATATTCCTTTAAAAAAGGCAATGTATGGATTGGAGGAAAATGAGCTTGAGGTATATCGACAAAACCTGAACTCTAGAACACTATATATATATCATATTTTGCCCGCAAATAAATTTTTATTAGTTTTAAACATCATCCCATAATATTTTAATCTATTTATTATGGAACGCTTGTGTTTAGACTGTGGTGATGCTGTGAAAGGCAGAACCGATAAAAAATTTTGTGATGATAGCTGCAGAAACAATTACAACAATCGCATTAAAAGCGAAAATGGAATGGTGTTTAATAGCATTAATGTAATTCTCAAGAAAAACAGGAAACTCTTATCGACGTTTAATCCAGACGGAAAGGTTAAGGTCTCGAAAAAAAAGATGCTCACCGCTGGTTTTAATTTCGAATACCATACACATACTTATCAGGCTAAAAATGGTAACAAGTATGTATTTTGTTATGAATTTGGTTACTTGGCGTTAAGTAACGAAGAATTTTTACTGGTAAAGAGAGCGGAGAAGTTATAAGCTATTATTCTGTAAAACATAGCAATTATCGGGTGTATAAAGTCTACTTACCGTTGTAGTTTTGTGTATAATTAATAAAGTAATGAAAGCACAAGAAGAAATCAACTTTACGCGGATTACAGAGGCTATAAATTTTATTCAATTAAATTTTAAAAGTCAACCAAGTCTGGAAGAAATTGCTGAGAAAGTAAATTTAAGCCCTTATCATTTTCAACGATTATTTAGTCTATGGGCAGGCACAAGTCCGAAAAGATTTCTTCAATACATCAGCATTGGATACGCTAAGAAATGTCTGAAAGAAAATCAGGCATCGCTATTTGAAACAGCATTAGAAACCGGCTTATCAGGAACCAGCAGACTACATGATCTATTTGTAAATATTGAGGGGATGACACCTGGGGAATATAAAAACGGGGGCGAAAATTTAGTGATCAATTATAGTTTTGCAGAAACACCTTTCGGAACTATTATTGTAGCCTCAACACAAAAAGGAATTTGCCATCTCGTTTTTTCTGAAGAAGAGGAAATTGCGTTGATGCAGTTAAAAGCTAAATTTCCAGCGGCTAAATTTGCCCGGAAATTTGATCCCATTCAGCAAAATGCACTTTTGATTTTCCAAAACGACTGGACGAAGCTAAACCAGGTGAAGCTACATTTAAAAGCCACCGCATTCCAGTTAAAAGTTTGGGAAACGCTTTTAAAAATCCCAATGGGGAGGTTATCAACTTATGGGAGCATTGCCAGAAAGGTAGATAATCCTAAAGCATCAAGAGCGGTAGGCACTGCTATTGGCGATAATCCTGTTGCCTTTTTAATTCCTTGCCATCGGGTAATCCAGGCCAGTGGCGCACTAGGAGGCTATCACTGGGGTACCAATCGTAAAACGGCCATTATTGGTTGGGAAGCAGCAAAAATAGAGATCAATTCACTATAAAGATGTTAAAACATGTTAGTTTATCATCCGCCGACTTAACAAATAAAATAAAAAATAAAGAAGTTTGTTTTGGAGGAAATCTTAAACTAAAAATTTACGGTAGCCTGCAATGTAAGTCTGGCAAGAAGATGAAGAGAGAAAACAGGGTATTCTTTCAGTCAGAAAAGCAAGCGATTGATGCAGGCTTCAGACCTTGCGCGCACTGTTTACACACAAAATATAAACGATGGATTTATTTAATTCAACAATAGATAAAAATAAAAACTTCTTGCCTTATGATGGCACGGTGCACTATTTCGGACAACTATTTCCAGTTGCAAAGGCCAATTCCTATTTCGAAGCGCTGATAAGTACTATTGAATGGAAGAACGATGAAGCGTTTATCATGGGAAAACACATCATTACCAAAAGAAAGGTGGCCTGGTATGGAGATCGTGAATACGCATACACCTATTCAAGATCAACAAAACATGCTTTGCCATGGACAAAAGAATTGCTGGAACTTAAAAACATCGCCGAAGAATATACAGGTTCGACTTATAATTCCTGCTTGTTAAACCTTTACCACAATGGTAACGAAGGCATGGCTTACCACAGCGATGATGAGAAGGCCCTCGGCAAAAGTACCAGCATTGCATCGATGAGTTTTGGTGCAGAAAGAAAGTTTCTTTTTAAACATAAGGTTTCCAAAGAAACAATTGGCATATTTTTAGAAAATGGAAGTTTGTTGGAGATGAAAGATACAACACAAACAAACTGGCTGCATCGTTTACCTCCAACAAAAAAGATTGCTACGGCAAGGGTAAACCTCACCTTTCGATCGATGGTTGCCGGATAATTGACTACTTCTTAAATTCGCTTATGTCAACAATCCGATTATCATCTGGATTTTGCTTTAAAAACGATGTTCCTTTAGCATTGGTAGCCCAGCTGTAACCCTGTCTGATTTCATTCGCCACATCAGCAGATTGAGCAACTTTTGCAGGAAGCGAAAGGTTATTGGTCTCTCCGGTGCGATAGTTTACCTGGTAAAGGGAGTTTCCTGTTACAAAAACCAGCGTTTTTTTATCAGAAGAATTGAATAAGAAATCGCCTTGAATACGCTCTCCCTCCTGCTGCCTTTTGATTGGATAAATCTTTCCATTTACCAGTGCAATGGCAAAATCGTTGTTTACTATTATATTACTCAGGCTCATCTCCTGTATGCCCTTTGTGTATTTTTTATCGTTCTTACCATTCGAAGCCCTATTCAAACTCGTTACGCTCACTTTTCCATCTGTTATTGAAACCACATAAAAAGGAGAAACCAAACCTGTACCATCTTCTACCTGAACCAATACCGCTGTTTTTTGAGTATTGATAAATCTTGCTTCCTTAAACTTATTTGCCAATGGCTTTGGATTATCCTGAACAGCTACTGTTGTATCTTTAAAAGATACAGTATAACTTTCCTTACCTTCTGGAGTTTCCGGTGCTATGGTTACAATATTTAAAGTTTGATTTTTAACTTTTGGAAACTCATTAAAATCATCATTAGCATAAGCTTTTGGGGTGTAAACAGTTTCTAATTTACCCGGTTTACAAGCAAATAAGCTAACGGAAAGTAAAAGGGCTAATACGGTAATTTTCATAGACTTAAGGTTTTTGCTTTTTTTTTGCTAATTTATTATCTTTATTTCTTTCCTCCGATTAAATTTTCAACTTTATATGATTTTTATGTAGAATTGAAGTTAATATGGAGCGTGTTTATGTCAATCTATTATGTATGGAATGACCATAACCTCTTCACCCTATACCAAAATAAGATGTATACTATTCCATTTACCAGTATTGACTGGAACCATGTTGAAAAAACCGAACATATAGGCACAAGGGGCATAGCTACGTGGCAAACCTTGCATTTCGATGGTTTAAGAATTAGAATCGTAGAATATTCGCCAGATTACCTTGCAGACCATTGGTGTTTAAAGGGACATATTGTACAATGCCTTGAAGGAAGTTTCGTAAGCGAAATGGAAGATGGAAGTACCTTTAGCCTAACGAAGGGAATGACTTATGTGGTATCAGATGATTTAAGCAGCCACAGGTCTATATCTGCAGGAGGCGTAAAGTTGTTGATTGTTGATGGTAATTTTTTAAAGCCAAAAGCCCGATAAAAATTCACACCTCTTCAACCTTTATTAACACAATTAGGCTTAGGTGAGACAGAGCACCGCTTACTTCGCAATATTTCTTGGATTAATTATTGTTGCTGTTTTCCAAATCACAAAACCTATGAAAAATTTATTTGTCTACGGAATCATTATCTGCCTTTTTAGTAGCTGTTTAGAAAAAAATGATCCGAAAAAATTAACAAACACAAAATGGGAGTTAATTGAGTTACCTGGCTTAACGCTTCCTGCAACCACTAAAGCGACGCTTTTTTTTGCCGACAGCTTAAAAATCAGTGGTAAATCATTTTGCAACAGTTATGGTGGCAAGGTGGAAGTTAAAGACCAAAAAATTGCATTGAAAGATATTATCAGTACCAGGATGTTTTGCCAGGAAACCGATGCTGCCGAACGGGCCTATGTGCAAGCCATTAATCAGGTAACAGATGCTAAAATAAACGAGAATGAACTCCAGTTACTAAACGGAGATAAGAAACTGCTTGTATTTAAAAAACTTGCCAACTAACAATCTATAAGCAAATGGAGCGAAACAAAGTATTTTCAGTAATTTCGGTCTCTTATTAACTGAGCATGCTGTCTAAACTAACAGGTCAATTACGTTTTTTTTTCCTAACCGGAAGAAATGCGTTCGTTTTATTTCAACAGAATGATCCGCTACGCCTGGCGGGAGCCACCGCGTTCTTCACCAACTTTGCCCTACCACCAATTCTTATTATATTGATTCGCTTGTTCGGGCTTTTTACAGATAAGCGTACATTATTCACTAATATCTTTGAGCGGTTGGCCAATATCCTGGATGAGGATAGCATCAAACAAATTAAGTTAACCCTTCGGAATATCAGGGGAATTGATCAGGCATGGTATATCACCTTATTTAGTTTCGTCTTTTTTCTTTTCGTGGCGACTACGCTTTTTAATGTGATCAAAAATTCTTTAGAACAAATCTGGAACATTGGACAAAAAGATAAAAAGGGAATATTAGCAACCTTGAAATCAAGAGGGATATCCATGACGATCATTTTATTCGCTGGAATCTTGTTTTTTATAGGCTTATTAGCAGATAGTGTCCAGGCCATTATCGGTGCATATTTAAAAACCAATTCACCATCGTTTAGCCTGGTTCTTACCTCAATACTTAATCAGATTATTTTTGTAATTATCGTAACCACCTGGTTTACGACGCTATTCAGGTATTTAACCAATGGCAGACCAACCTGGAAGGCCGCATTTTCTGGGGGTTTACTTACTGGTTGTCTGTTTACTGCAGGCAAATACATATTGAGAATTCTATTGCCGTTGAGCAACATTAGCAATATCTATGGTTCAGCAGGATCTATTATTGTAATTATGCTTTTTGTATTTTATTCATCGCTCATCTTCTATTTTGGTGCATCTTACATTAAGGCTTTAAGTATTGGCAGGGAAACGCCGATTATCCCGAAAAATGGATCATATGCTTATGAGCTTACGGAAATCGACACAGAAAAAACGACATAAAAAAAGGGCAAACTTAATGTTTGCCCTTTTTTAATATTAATGATCTAGTATCAGATTAAAAAATTCTATATCCTAAACCTACCGTAAACAAACTCAATTTTGTTCCCGGATAACCATCTTTATTTAATTTAGATAAGCCCAATTCATAACGTGCATCGATACTTAATTTCTTAATATCGAGTGCTGCGCCAAATTGCCATGCAAATGCCTGATTTTTGAAGTTTCCATTAAAAACATTGCCGGTAGCCTGACCGAAACTTTGTTTCTCATCTAAAATAAATGAAACCATTGGTCCTGTATTTAATCTTACGCCAACACCTAAAGCGCCTATTCTGGTTCCAACCAATAATGGAACATCCAAACTTGTAAAGCTTACTTTATTTACCTGGCCTGTTGCATCACTAACTAAATTCGTTTTCTTCCCTGAAATGTAAAGTTCTGGTTGAAAATGAATACCTGCCCCACCAATTCTTGCCCATAAACCGCCATAAAAACCAGCACGATTATCACTACTGAAAGTATTATCGCTATCAAACTTAGAAAAATTTGCTCCGGCTTTTAATCCTAGCTGGAAGGTTGGTAATAACTGTGCGCTTGCAAAAAAGCATACAAATAAACAGGCAATAGTTAATGATAAAGATTTCATATAAAATAGGGTTTAAGTTAATTAGCTAGTCGCATTGTTGATTGCTTCTTGTTCTTTCAAGGCATCAACATTGTTTTTATCGCCAAAATTTTGTGTCTTACCTGCAAAGTAATCTAAAATTCCTGAGATAGTATCTAAGTTATCAGCTAAATTTTGGTGAATATCTGGTAAATCTTTCTCTAATCTAGCATCGGATAACTCAATATTATCCACTTCAATTTTACCGATCTTTTGAATAAGTGCCGTTTGAGAGTTCTGTAAATCCTCTAATTCACGCACAATTTTTTCCATCAATTCGAATTTCTGTAAGGTATTCATAGGTTCTATTTTTTAAATTTTATACTGTTCCCTTTATAAACCCACTCGTCTTCAATTTGTTTTATTTACAGAATGTTCAATTCTAATTTGGAATAATCAAAAACAACTAATAAATTAGTTAAAAACAAATCTGGTTATGAAAAATCTATGTACACTCCTGCTATTCTCTTTATTCTCTTCTTTTTGCTTTGCACAAAATGCAACAGTTGTAGATAAGGATAGGTTGTTTGATTTATACCAAAACCAGCGTTATGCTGATGCTGGAGTATACCTGAAAAGCATATTTGGTGATGATACCCAGGATATAAAAGCCTTAACGCAAATAGGTTATTGTTTTTTAATGGCAGGTAATAACATTGAAGCAGAGAAATATTATAGCAAGGCTTATCAAATCCAGCCTCAGAGTTTGCCCATTCTATTTAGCTTAGGCAATATCAGTACAAAACGCGGCAACAACGATAAGGCAAAGAAATATTATAGTGAAATTGTGAAAATCGACAGCAATAATTTCAACGTTTATAAACTATTAACCAACTTATATCCATCTGCCAAAGACTCTTTAAGATTTGTTTACCTGCTGAAAGCGAACCAGATTAATCCAAATGAAGGAGACGTGGCCGGTGACCTGGCTGAAGTACATTCCGTTTTCCAAAATTATGATAAGGCCTATGAAGTGCTTAATATTGCTATTAAAGCTGATAGTGAAAATCTGGTACTGCAACGGGCGATACTTCCCATTGCTAATCAATTAAAAAAATATCAGGAAGTAATTACCTCTGGAGAAAGATTAATGAAGGATGGAACGGATGCAGGTGTAATTAAAGATGTGGCGAAAGCTTATTATTATACAAAAAGCTATAACAAAGCGATCAAACTTTTTTCGCTTCTCGAAAGCCTGCTGATGCAAAACGAGAATACCTTATATTTTACCAGTTTAAGTTTTCGATACTTAAAGAATTATAAAATGGCTGCTGTTTATGCCAAGAAAACAATTGATGAAGCCATTTCGCCAAACACAACAAGTTATTATGCGCTATTGGGGCTGGTGTACGAAGAGAACAGTCAGTTTGCATTGGCAAATTCAGCTTATAAAAAAGGACTGCAATTTAAAGCTAATCCAACGATCTACTATCGGCTCGCGACACTTTACGATACTAAATTAAATCAGCGAAAATCGGCGCTTAGTTATTATCATTTATACCTGAAAAGCAAGCCTAATCCTGAAGATGACAAGGACGAAATTAAGTTTACGAAAGATCGGATTGCTCAGTTAAATATTACTGATTAAACCAGGTCTTCGAAAACTGGCTTAACGTTATCCCAGAAATCATCAAGGGCAATGATTCGAGGCTTGAAAAAAGAAATCAATTGTGGCCAATGCTGCTGGTTGAAGATGCTCACGCCCGTTATGGTGAGCGAAATCTGACTGATCACTTTACCATATTCATCCGTAAAATCTCTTTGCCAGTCCCATTCTTCGCCTACAGTGTTAGTGAACATGAGCTTAAATTCTTCAAACTGATCAAAAATTAAGTGTCGAATCTCTGGATCTGAATGGCTAAGCTGAATGGCGATGCTTGCCTTTTTATTATCTACGTCCATCTTAAAGAAAATATTCTTTACCCCTGTTTTGTAATTGATCCAATGTACGGTGCTTCCACCCGCCGAAGGAACGGGTTTCATGTATTGTCCGAAACTAATCCAAAACTGCTGCCTTAACCTGGCGGCTTCATCTTTACTGTACATATAAATATTGTAATTTGCAATAAAACTCAGGCTAAATAAGCCTCGACTGCCAAAAGCTGCAATATTAAAGCATTAATCCTTATATTTAAAATAAACCTCAATTTGCAAGCTTAAAACCACTTATGAAAGCCAAAACAATATCAGATCCTGTTAACAGGTCTTGTTGTGTAATGATAATTAACTGACCGCCTGTAGCGTTACGAGTCCCTCATTCGTTTTATAGAAAAATAAAACCATGAAAAAACTAATCTTTATTTTCGCACTTCTCTTCGCCTTCGCCTGTAAGAAAAACAATGCAGCCAACAACGATCTTACTGATTACGATTGGTCATTATCAACAGCCACAGTAACGCCGGCAATAGTTATAAACGGAAAAGCTGAAACCAATTACAGGATCGTGCAAAGTGGTTGTATAGGTGCTGAAGTAAAATTTACCTTTTTAAACAATGGCACCTACCGGGTTTTTGCGGGCGGGCCAGCTTGCGATTACTGGAACTCAGCAGAACAAACGTATTCGAGAACAGGCAACGAAATTTCGTTGAAAAATGGAAGTACTACATCAATCCTCACCCTTGTAAATAACGAATTGAGAAATATGACTACTCTTCAAATCAATAATATTACCTACACTGTTGATTATGTGTATATCCGGAAGGCAAAATAAAAAATCGCACCAAGTCTTTTGAAAATACAGATAACTTCCAACGCACCTGGATAACAAAAGACCAATAGCGATCGGTAATTAATCGCTATTGGTCTTTCGATAAACACAGCTTCCTATAAAGACTTACATGATACGTTTATGATTAAATCACCTATTTATTCATCAATCTGGCAACGTATTTCCCGATAATATCAAATTCCAGGTTTACGGTATCACCCACCAGAACCTCTTGTAGATTGGTATGTTCGAAGGTATAGGGAATGATAAATACAGAAAACTCATCAGCAGTAGAATTTACAACCGTTAAACTGATCCCGTTTACACAAGCAGAACCCTTTTCTACCGTTACATTTCCAGAGGCACTATCATATTTGAAGCGGTATTCCCAACTGCCATCTAATTCTTCTCTTTTAACACAAACTGCTGTTTGGTCTACATGACCTTGAACAATATGTCCATCTAAGCGGGCATTCATTTGCATACAACGTTCTAGATTTACACGGCTTCCAACTTTTAAATTGCCTAAACTCGTTTTATTTAAGGTTTCATCAATCGCTGTAACGGTATGTGAGTCATTTGATAACGATACTACAGTAAGGCAAACGCCATTGTGTGCCACACTCTGATCAATCTTCAATTCGTGGCTAATAGCCGATGAAATAGTAAAATGAATGTTGGTATGGTCGTTTTTAATGGCGGTAACTTCGCCCAGCGTTTCTATAATTCCAGTAAACATGATTTATAATTGTTAAGATTCACTTAAGCTCCTAAACTTGGTTAGAATTAAGAAACCAGTATTAATATTTTAATCTATTTTTTCTCCAGTTAGACGATTGAGTAACATGTTTATGTTCCACTTTTAATACGCTTTTCCCGAAGAACTTAGTGGCAACAATCGCAGCGATCAAAGCTTCATCATCATCTACAGCCTTTACCTGATCTGGCTTAAAATATTTGGCCACAAAATGGGTGTCGAAATTTCCAATTTTAAAAGCTTCATGTTGCATCACAAACTTACCAAAAGCCAACGTAGTTTCTATCCCGGTAATCTCATATTCTTCTATGGCCCTAACCATTCTGGCGATGGCCTCTGCCCTATCCTTACCATAAGTAATGAGTTTAGCAATCATCGGATCATAAAAAATCGGAATTTCCATGCCTTGTTCGAAACCATCATCTACCCGCACACCATTTCCTTTTGGGGTTTTATAAGTTTCGAGTACGCCAATATCGGGCAGAAAATTATTGTTAGGATCTTCTGCATAAACGCGAAGTTCAACGGCATGCCCGATAATATTTAAATCTTTTTGACCAAAACTTAACGCCTCGCCTGCTGCAATTTTAATTTGTTCTTTTACTAAATCGATACCAGTAATCAGTTCCGTTACCGGATGTTCTACCTGCAAACGTGTATTCATCTCCAGGAAAAAGAAATCCAGGTTTTCATCTAGAATAAATTCTACTGTTCCCGCACCAGTGTAATTAACAGCACGAGCAACATCTACTGCACATTTTCCCATCTCCTCGCGAATTTCTGGCGTTAATACCGATGATGGGGCTTCTTCTACCACCTTTTGGTGTCGGCGTTGTACCGAGCATTCTCTTTCGAAAAGGTGAACAATATTTCCATGATGATCACCTAAAACCTGAATTTCAATATGCCGTGGAGAGGTAACATACCGCTCAATAAATACTGCGCCATCTCCAAAGGCAGATGTTGCTTCGCTCACTGCGAGGTCCATTTGCTCTTCAAAATCATCAACACTTTCTACAATCCGCATGCCTTTTCCACCACCGCCAGCCGCAGCTTTGATCAGGATAGGGAAGCCAACTTCGACAGCCCTTTTCTTTGCTTCGTTTATATCGCTAATGGCTTCTTCCGTTCCCGGAACCATCGGAATATTGTATTTTAACGCTGCCGCTTTCGCTGATAATTTATTCCCCATAATCTCCATGGCTTCTGGCGAAGGTCCAATTAAGATTAATCCTGCATCCGCTACCTGTTGCGCAAAGGCAGCATTTTCCGATAAGAAACCATAACCTGGATGAATGGCATCAGCACCAGTTCTTTTGCATGCATCAATAATTTTTTCGCCAACCAGGTAACTTTGGTTTGATGGTGCCGGGCCGATACAAATTGCTTCATCAGCGTAACGAACATGCAGTGCATTCCGATCGGCCTCAGAAAATACAGCAACAGTTTTTATCCCCATTTCCTTAGCAGAACGCATAATGCGCAAAGCAATCTCACCACGGTTGGCGATGAGGATTTTGGAGATTGGAGTGAGCAGTTTGGCGGGATTAGGCATTTTGGCTAGACTTTGTGTATATACAGATAATGATGAAACTATTGACTTCGGGCTCCAGCCCGTGGATCTTTAGCTATAACTACAAATGTAATATTATTTCAATCGCACGATCAATCATCTCGGGGCTAAGATTCAAATGGGTAACCAATCTTACCGTACTGGCACTTGTTGTACCACAAAGTAATCCTTTTTCTTTTAACTGCTGAACAACTTTTTCGGCTGTTCCTTTTGCTACCTCGAAAATCACAATATTAGTTTCAACGGGCAATACAGATACCACGTACTGTGTACTTAACAAAGCTTCGGCCAAGGCATGTGCATGCTGATGATCTTTCTGTAATCTTTCTACATGATGATCTAGCGCATAAATTCCTGCAGCGGCCAAAAAACCCGCCTGGCGCATTCCGCCACCAAAGGCTTTTCTAAGTTTACGGGCTTTTCTGATCATATCTTTGCTTCCTAAAAGTACTGATCCAACGGGCGCACCAAGTCCTTTAGATAAACAAACCGAAATGCCATCAAAATATTTCCCATAGTCTTGTGCCTTGTCTCCGGTTTTAGCCAAAGCATTAAAGATTCTTGCTCCATCTAAATGGAGTTTCAAACCTTTAACATTACATAAATGATGGATAGGTGCAATTTGGGAAAGGTCATAACATTTTCCTCCGCCCTTGTTCACGGTGTTTTCCAACACCACCAGACTGGAATTTGGATAATGAATATTATCTTCATTAATTTCCGGCTCAATCATTTCCGGGGTTAAAATTCCCCTTTCGCCATGAAGCAATCTCACTGATGCGCCGGAATGAAAGGCAATTCCGCCAATCTCATAACGATATACATGTGCCGTTTGATCGCAAATTACTTCATCCATCGGTTGAGTGAAACATTTAATAGCAATTTGGTTCGTCATCGTTCCCGATGGACAAAATAATCCGGCTTCCATATTAAAGATATTGCATAGTTTTTCTTCGAGTGCAGCCACCGTTTCATCCTCCCCAAAAACATCATCTCCCACCTTTGCATTCATCATGGCATCCAGCATCCCGGCCGTTGGTTTGGTTACCGTATCGCTCCTAAAATCTAAAAAGTTATTATTCATTTGACTTAAAATTGTAAAATATTCTTGACGATTAAAAAAAAGACCAATGCCTTTTCTAGTATAATATTAGGCTTTTAACGCGATTAACGCCCCTATATAGTGTATTTTTTACACACTTAAATTTCAACAACAATAAATTGTTAAAAAATTATTAAAAAAAAGGATACAAAATATAAGAGTTTTTATACTTTTATCGTGCTAAAACCAAAAATAAATAAAATGATAGTAATTGCAGACGGTGGATCGACCAAAACAAACTGGTGTCTGATTAACGAGGCCGGCAGAAAAATTTACTTTAACACCGAGGGTTACAATCCATATTTTTCGAAAGGAGAATACATTGTAAAATCTTTAAACGAAACGCTTCCAGACCACTTGGAAAGAGAAAAACTAACCGCTGTTTATTATTATGGCGCTGGATGTTCTACCCCCGGTAATGTAAAGATCGTGGCCGATGCCATGAAACAGATTTTCATTAATGCCGAAATTTTCGTTGGTCATGATCTACTTGCCTCTTGCAGGGCACTTCTTGGAAACGAGCCAGGATTTGCTGCTATTTTAGGTACTGGTACCAACTCATGTTTATACGACGGAAACGACATTACCTTGAATATTGATTCTTTAGGTTACTTTTTAGGTGATGAAGGTAGCGGTTCCTATATCGGGAAACGGATTTTGAGCGATTATATGAAAGGTTATATGCCGAAAGGTTTACGTGAGGCTTTTTATGATAATTATGCTTTAACCAACGAGGATATTTTTGATAATATATACAACAAGCCATTGCCGAACCGTTTCTGTGCAAGCTTCAGTAAATTTTTATACGATTTTAAAGATAACTATGAAGACTATGCGTTCAGTACAATAGACTACGCTTTTACTTCGTTTTTTGAGGCATTGGTGATTCACTATCCAAACTACAAAGACCACAAGTTAAATTGTGTGGGTTCTGTGGGTTACAGCTTCCGTGATATTTTAAGTATTGTAGCAGATCGTTATGAAATGGGTGTGGGTAAAATTATCCGCTCACCTATAGATGATTTAGTTCATTATCATTTAGAAACTGCGAAAAAAGGTTAGTTTTCTTTAGTCTGGAGTCCAAAGTCCATAGTCTTAAGTCACTAAACCAAAAAGGTCCCGATTGAAATTCAATCGGGACCTTTTTTATATAGCACCTTGTCTTTAATCTTTGCTCTTTTATCCTTGCTCTTTTATCCTTACTCTTTGCTCCTTTATCCTTGCTCCTTAATCCTTACTCTTCGCTCCTAAAAAGAAATCTCTTTTCCAAACAACTTGGCGTATCTGCGTTTATCAAAACGATACAACGTTGCAGCACGATAAGAAACACCTTTTTGTTTTTCATCTAACTCTTTGAGCACACCGAAGCTGACAATTTTCTTTCTAAAGTTCCGCTTATCAAGTTTTTTACCTAAAATCAGCTCATAAACATGTTGCAATTGGGTTAAAGTAAATTTTTCAGGAAGCAATTCAAAGGCAATCGGCTGATGCTTAATCCTACGTTTTATTTTTTCTAAGCCTTTATCATAAATCTTCTGGTGATCAAAAGCGAGTTTTGGCAAATCGGTAATGGGTAACCAGTTCGCACGTTTAGCATAAGTACTAATTGGACGAAGTTCTTTATCACCGCCCAAACGAATCAGCGCATAATATGCCAGTGTAATTACTCTACCTTGCGGGTGCCTTCCGGGATCTCCAAAAGCATAATATTGCTCCATATAAATACCACGTAGGCCGGTTAACTCATATAGGATACGAGAAGCCGATTGATCCAGGCTTTCGTCTGCACCAACAATGTTACCGGGCAAAGCCCACCAATCTTTAAATGGTTCTTCATTTCTTTCGATGAGTAAGATTTTTAGTTCCTTACCATCAAATCCAAACAAAACGCAATCTATCGAGAATACTGAATCTAAATGAGGTAAAATTTGTTCCAAGGTAAAATTTAGTTATTTTAAGCAGATAAAGGTATGACTTTCAATATTAAGTAAAAAAAATAAAAAAAATTACTTAGTGTAAAAATTACACACTATATTCGTATCATAGATGGAGCCAAATATTAAAAATATAGCTGTACTTACTTCTGGTGGCGATGCCCCAGGAATGAATGCGGCAATCAGAGCTGTTGTTCGTACCGGAATTTACCATGGCATCAATATGTTTGGTGTAATGCAAGGTTATCATGGATTGATCACAGACAATATAAAACCAATGGACGCCCGATCTGTAAGTAATATTTTACACTTAGGGGGAACCATATTAAAAACTGCACGCTGTTTAGAATTTAAAACTGATGAAGGGCAGCAGATTGCTTATCAGAATTTAAAGAAAAATAACATTGATGGTCTGGTGGTTATCGGTGGAGATGGAACTTTTACCGGTGCTAAACGTTTTTCTGAAACTTTTGGCGTTAAAGTAATTGGGATTCCCGGAACAATTGATAATGACCTGGTTGGATCTGACTTTACTTTAGGCTATGATACTGCTATTAATACAGTAATTGAAGCAATAGATAAAATCAGAGATACTGCAGATGCACATGATCGCTTGTTTTTTATTGAAGTAATGGGAAGAGACTCTGGCTGTATTGCACTTAGAAGTTCTATTGCAAGTGGTGCAGAAGCTGTTTTATTACCAGAAAGAGCAACCAGTGTAGACGAGTTAATTACTAAACTGGCATTGGGTGCTGCGACCAAAAAATCATCAAGCATTGTAATTGTTGCCGAAGGACATAAACAGGGTGGCGCTTATGACATCGCTAAACAGGTAAAGGAAACTTTTGATCATTATGATACTAAAGTAACCATCCTCGGGCACTTGCAAAGAGGCGGAAGTCCAAGCAGTTTCGACCGTATTTTAGGAAGCAGATTGGGCTTTGCCGCAGTAAATGCACTGATTGCAGGTGAAACAGAACAAATGGTGGGTTTACATGGAAATGCAATTAAGCTAACCAGTATTACAGAAGCCCTTACTGCGCATAGCTTTAAACTGGAGCCCGATCTAATGGAAATGACTGAAGTTTTATCAATATAATTTATGGTAGCAGTTGTTTACAGTGGTTCGAAGACCGCATTTTGGAAATTAACACGAAATGGGCAAGTCATAGCGCATTGCAATACAACAGGTATTAATCCCACCTTTGTAGACCCAAAAATGATTCTTCAGATTCTGAACAAAAAAGTTGTGCTGGTAAACAATGCTGAAAATATCAAGAAAATTTATTTTTTCGCTGCCGGAGCTTCTTCTGCGGATCGAAGAGATGAACTCGCAGAAACTTTATTATCATTCTTTAGATATAGCAAAGTTTTCGTAGAGAACGATTTGTTCGGTGCAGCCAAGGCAGCCTGTTATGATCAACCCGGAATAGTAGGCATGCTGGGAAGTGGATCAAATTGCGCTTATTTTGACGGTAAGAGACTAAATAACAATAACTTTGGTTTAGGATACATACTAGGTGATGAAGGTTCATCTAACTATTTTGGAAAAATACTTCTTAAAAATTTTTTAAGTAAGCAATTGCCAGAAGAACTGGAAACTAAATTCATCAGAAATTTCAATCTGGATCGCCCTCAAATTTTAGAAAGAATTTATAATAAGCCACAGGCGAATATATTTTTAACTTCTTTCTTTGATTTTTTTACTCAAAATATTAAACATGATTACATCCTTAGTTTAATTGATGAAGGATTTGAAAAATATTTTCAAACCTATGTATTACCTATAGTTGCAAAACACAGCAATGAGGATTTACATTTCGTTGGTAAAGTGGCGGCAGAATTGGAAGATCGATTGCAACTTACGGCTGAAAGACATCAACTAAAGATAAAATCTATTATTAAAGAACCCATATTAAATTTATTAAAACATTACACTAATTAACAAAAACAATGAGCAAAATTGGAATAAACGGCTTTGGCCGTATCGGCAGACTGGTTTTCAGAGCCGCATTAAAAAGAGGATTAGATATTGTAGCAATTAACGATTTGATCGAGCCAGATTACATGGCTTATATGTTGAAATATGATACAACACACGGTAAATTTGATGGCACAATTGAAGTTGTAGATGGTAACTTAGTCGTTAATGGCAAAACCATTCGCGTAACTGCAGAAAGAAACCCTGCTGACTTGAAATGGGATGCAGTTGGTGTTGAAGTAGTAATCGAATCTACTGGTTTATTTTTAACCCGCGCTGATGCTGAAAAACACATCGCTGCTGGTGCTAAAAAAGTTGTTTTCTCTGCTCCGGCTAAAGATAGCGACATCCCTACTTACGTAATGGGTGTTAACCACGATAAATTAACGGCAGATCAAACTATCGTTTCTAATGCATCTTGTACTACCAACTGTTTAGCGCCAATCGCTAAGGTATTAAATGATAACTTCGGAATCGTTGAAGGCTTAATGAGCACAATTCACGCAGTAACTGCAACTCAAAAAACAGTAGATGGTCCTTCGGCTAAAGACTGGAGAGGCGGACGTGGTGGTTTCTCTAACATCATTCCTTCATCAACTGGTGCTGCTAAAGCAGTAGGTATGGTATTACCTGAATTAAAAGGTAAATTAACAGGTATGTCTTTCCGCGTTCCTGTAGCTGACGTTTCTGTAGTAGATTTAACTGTTCGTTTAGAAAAAGCAGCAACTTACGAAGAAATTAAAGCGGCAATGAAAGCTGCTTCTGAAGGTGAACTAAAAGGCGTATTGGCTTACACTGAAGATGAAGTTGTTTCTTCTGACTTCATTGGTGATGATCACGCTTCTATTTTCGATGCAAAAGCGGGTATTTCATTAAATGATAACTTTGTAAAAGTAGTTTCATGGTATGATAATGAGTGGGGATATTCTTCTGCACTTGCAAAATTCGTAGAATACTACGCAAGTTTATAATAAAAAATAGCTATAAAACTAAATTTAGTAGTTTAAAAGCGACAATGCCATTGGCATTTGTCGCTTTTTCATTTTAAAAATAAATTTCACTAATAAAAGGATGTATAATTTTGAGCTAAAAATCAAATAAGGCTTAAATAATCTACGCAAAAAGAGCGTTTATAAAAAAAATAACATCGAAATCACATTAAATTCAATCACAATTACGCAATAACCCTAATTTTATAAGAAAATAGCTATCAAAAATATGTTTTTTATATAAATTTAACATTTACTTAACATATTTTCGATGTATATTCGCATCGCGGTAGTTTTAAGCTCAGATTCTATCATAAAAGCAGGCGCAAATAAAAAATGACAAAAAAAATATATAAAAATTTCATAGTGTATTTTTTACACTATCATTTTTTTTACTATATTTGTAGAGTAATAAACGAGACAATGTTTATTCACATTAAAAAGATAAATCATTCTCCTGAAAAATAACATTTAGATGGAGGATTAAAGACAAAGCCTGGCTCATAACAGGTTTATATTTGGTTAGAAAAAAAGGAGACGCTTGGATGAGGTCTCCTTTTTCTTTTTCAGACAATTTTGAAATAATAACCAGGCGAGCCAAGTCAATACTATAATATAAAGACTTGGTTCTGATATTGTCTAAGTTATATTTCTGAGATTAATTAGCAAAGTCTCTAATTCTATTATTGGCATTGAACAACACATTCGATTTTTGATTTATCAGACTCTAATATTAAAACCCTCATATTATTTTTTTCGAATTCGCAAGGCTTTATTAAGTAATTGAGATTTTTTAAATAAATTTCTTTCTTATCACCCTTGAACCAACCGTAATCTGCCTTGTAAACAATTTTTTCATGCCCTATCCAAATAATCTCTTTACCAAAAGTATTCCATAATGATATTCGAAGCAGATAGTATCCTAACATGAAAAAAATAGCAATAATTATGAGAGAAAAAAACGTAATTCCATTTCCATGAAATAAATTTAAAGTCATCCCGTAGATTGGTAATAGAAAAAATAAAAATGATGTCAGGAATAAAATTACGCTAATTAACAATGGAGATTTACTCCCTTTTAACATTATTTTATCATTCTGATAAATAATGTATTCCATAATTGTAAAGTTTATACATGGTTTCTTAATTATAATGTTTCTTCATCATTGTACTTCTTCAAAATCTGAGCCTGTATTTGGGTTGGCTGGTCATTCCAAATCAACAGGGCCAGACAAAATTTTAAGTAAGCAATACTAATTTGTTTCCAAAACTACTTGATCCCATAATGCGCTTCATTTCCTTTTATAAAACCATATTTGTGCAATTGGGCACCTACTTCGATCTTGAGATTTGAGCCTCTAGGAGCATCTCCGGAAAGTATTAGCATTATAGGGATTTCCGGGCGATATGAATATTCTTGATTAGTTTTTTCTACTATTAGTATCTGGTCTAATATTCCTTCAGCATTGCCAGTAATTTTCCAATTTCCATTAATTTTCCTTCTTATTACCTCGCCACAATATGCTGAGATGAGCAAACTATATCGCTCTTGAAAATCTCCGGAATCAAACTTTTTAAGTATTTTTTTATGGATTTATCAATATAGATAAGACTTTCCAGTGAATAGTCCAATAGATTAGCTGATATTGAAAACTCGGAGGCCAACATCTTATCAGAAGCTGAGATCATTAACTCAAACTCTTTAACTGAAACCTGAATATATCCAGAGAGTGATGCACTAGGTGAGATAGGTAGTTGGTTGACCCGATTTTCTCGTTCTCTATTCTTTTCAGAAAAAATCAAATATTCAGAATATTTTTCATAAAGTATTGCATTTTTCCTTTCAAAAGTATCTCTAATTAAAAGACCGAGATCATCTAACAAATAATAATCAGACCAGTCGCCCATGTATTCTGGTCTTAGGTCGTTTCTTAGAACTGCCCTTCCTTCTTTTATCCATTCCTCAATCTGTTTCGATTTGACTTGTTTAGTTTTAGGCTTTTTCATCATTTCATCATTGCACCTCTTCAAAATCTTGGCCTGTATTTGGGTTGGTAGTCTATTCCAAATTAACAGAGCCAGACAGAATCTTAAGCAGATTCGTTGGTATGTTAGTAAATTTATCATTTGTCGGGGTCAATTCAATAGATTGTAAGAGATAGAGTTTATTTTTTATTTCTTCATTTCTATTATAACCTTTCACTGTCATCCACCGATAAATTAAAATATTTTAAAACGAATGGTGGAATTGTATAACGATACCTCATTCCTTTTAAAACCTCTAATAAATCTTCTTCTGTATGGATTAACTGCATTGGTAATACAATTTCATTATTTATAATTTTTCTCAATTCTGAAAGCCGCAGTTTGTCAATAATATTGGTATCTAAATTAAGTAATTCAGTTATTTTTCTTTGTTGTTCAGAATCCGATGAACCAAGCCTGTAAGGTATATGCTCTTTAAAATTATTAAGCTCCAAAGAATTAATGATGTAACCGTAATTCAAATAATAGGCATTACTATATTGAGACTTTTGTAGATTAACTATCTTATTAATAAACTTTTCATTGTTCACCCAATAATTTCCTTTTCTTTTAAAATCAATAGGGAAAAATATATCATTTAAAAATTGAACTAATTCTTTTTTTTCCATCGTCTTTATCAATAAGTGTTTAAGATTGTATTCCAAGTAGTCCCAGGATATTGGTTTTCAAAAACTATTTTATATTTTGCTAATTGCGCATTTCCTGCAGAAATTTGTCTTGGATTATTAGGCTTCAATTCAAAGATAGTTCGCGTATTGAAATCTACAAAATCTGGTCGAATACCATTTATTCCTCGATATTCTTTTATTGCTACACCTGGGATTACATCCGCTAATTTATATTCCGCATGCATTCTTTGTCCAAATTCCAATGAAGACCTGGTATAAGCCGCTCCTACAGGGATCGATTCTTCTACAGCATCCCGTACTTTTGGATTAGACGGCTCAATAATAAAACAATTGATCAGATATACCCAATATTCAGGAGATTTTAATGCATCAACCCACAAGTTACCCAAACCGCTAATACGCTCGCCTGCCATCGTTTGGATCATTCCTTTACTTGGAATCCCGTTCATGTAAACCAAATCTGCTGCACTGGTATAATATGCTATGTTCGCTCGAAAAGCATTCAGTTGATCAGCTCTTATTATGTACTCTATACCATTTTTAACTCCGTTACCTAACCTTGCTGCTGAATAAAACAGTAAACTACCTCCAACAGATTTATCATAATGTGCCATTAAGGTATAGCTTCCTATATCAATCGTATTTGAGGTGCTTCTTTTGCTTAAATCTAATAATTTTGAACCTTTATAATTCAGTATTAAATACAGGTCGATTCCATTTCCGGTAATTGGATCTTGTATTAAACTTACAAAATCAATCATTTCATTTTCTGAGTAGTAATAAGTATAATCTGGACTATATACTGCCGTTCCGCCGCCTGAAGCATCAGGTGGGTAAAGCGAAACAAAATTAAATGTCTGACCAAATGGCGAATCATATACGGTAATTGCAGTGCTATTGGTATTAATTGTTCCTGAAGAATCATTATTACCAATATTATAACTGTTCCCGGTTAAAAATTGACCAGAGTTAGAGTCTGGAGAAAAATAACTGGCAATCAGCACACCATTGGCATCAGTTAACTGCGTCATCATTCCTTCATATTGTGAGCCATTTGGCGTAGTTAGTGTAGTATGGAAAGCAGGTTTTACGGTTACCCCTGCTGCTCTGGCTGCCGTGAGAAACGCATCCAGATTACTATCACTAATCTGGCAGTTCACACAATTTGGATCTACGCCATAATTGTTGGTGCCGCCTCCACCAGGCCCATTACCACCAGGCCCGAAGCCGCCTCCGCTACTTCCACCTCCTCCTCCATTCCCACCACCGGTACCGCCTCCTCCTTCAATTGGATAACAGTCAATTTCTGTTGTTCCAACTACACTTGTTGTACAAACTGGCGGGTCATCATCTCCTCCAACACAAATGGTTCCCATTACCGGGAAAACGCCACAGGCAGGTTCTTTTTCTGTTGAAGCACCTGAGGCTGATCTTAAAAGAGAAATATACTTCTTATCTATTCTGCCCTTAGTGTAATGCCACCCCATGTTATAAGTTCCATTGATATTATAATATTGAATGGTGCCAGTAAAATTTGTAGCCTTTTTATAATGCACCTTTTGTAAGTCCTGATCATTATTCTCTAAAAGAATATTCATATAGGCACCGCTAACTTGTGCTGTATTTTTATCTTTTATAAGAACAAGCCTGAAAGAATTTCTCTTTTCATATTCTTTATACTTTGACTTATCTATTCTTTTATCTGCTGTAAATAAGTGGTTTGAGTTTATAAGTTCTACTTCGTAGACCATATTCCCCTCATCTTCAAGCACTACAACTTTACCCCACACTGGAGTTAAACCAGGTAATGCTCCAGATTTATTGTTTGATTTTGCCTTTTCGGCACCATACCAGCCTTTTAGTTGATTAATTGTAGTATTTGGAACATCATCACCAATAGATTGATCTTTTTTACAACCTGCTACCATTAGCAGAACAACCAAATAAAGCAATACAAACACTTTCAGTGGTGAGTAGAATGCATTAGTTTTACTTTTCATCATTTTAAATTATTGTCTATTCTAAATTCTTAGTTCGGGATGACAACCAATTATTGATGGCTATTTTATATTAAAACGAAACACAAATATTTGGCAAACTTATCGGGGGGGGATGATAATATCAAATATACTGTATACGTAAAAACTACAACAATATACCTAAACATATTTTACATGAAATTAGAATACAATTCAATCTACACCAATAAGGTGGATAATTTTAATTAAAAAATTACACCAACTGGCAATATACTGTTTAAATTAATGATGAGATCCATCAAAGCAAGTGTATAAACAGACGAATTAATATGCAGCAGTAGCGTTATTATAATACATATTAAATTTTATCTTGTCAACCCTTAAATAAGATAGACTTATAGAAGTGAATTTTTCGATTGGCTGGAAAACAATCGATAGAAGCCTAATTTGAAATATACAGGAAAGAGTCAGACTGATCTACAATGGTGGTTCAGATCAAATTTTAGTGTTGGTATAATAGCGGCTAATCTGATGGTTTAAAATTTGATTTAACCAGGTAAAGATTTTCAATTTAGTTTCATCATAGGCAGGAATTGAATTCCAGACTTCGAGAAATATTTTCTCCAGGATAGCTTCAGCTATTAACTGATCTCCAACTTTATTTAGTAGCATACCAAATAGCGCCGCAGCATATTTCTTATATAATATTCGAAATGTTTCCGGATCCCGTGATCTTAGACGTTCAAAAAAGATTTCCTGATCAGATAACCAAACACTTAAGCCTGAGTCTTCTTCTTGTTGATTTGGTACTTTAAATGAAACTTGCATTTGCTAATCAGTATAAAACCTTAACAGTATAAAGTTTCATTTGTTCGTTGGCCAGGCTAAATAACGAACAACCAATTGGAATAAGAAAGCCCTATCATTATATTGAATACTAAGGGTTTATAAGAGAACGATCGATTATCTATTCTACCAAGCAGAAATCCCACAGACATTAGGTTAAGTTTCCATAGAAGTTAGTAATGATTTGCATACCAGCATTTGATCAAACCTGGTCAATAACGAAGATAAAACCTTTAACGGAAGGGTTAAATTGAAGCTTTAGAAAAATATTTACCTTATTTTAAAATAGCTATTGCCGGAGAAAACTATTATTGTATCTTTGCACCCTCTCTGGAAGCTTCCACTCCAGAGTTTAAGAAAGCCTTCCAGCAATGGAAGGCTTTTCTTATTTAGATTATTTACTTTTAAAGATGATTACAGCCAAAGGCGGCAAGGTAACATCAATAGAATACTCCTGGTTACTGTACCCCTCTTTATTCGTTACAATTTCGCCTTTGTTATTAATCCCACTTCCATAGTAAACGAGATCATCAGTATTAAAAATTTCTTTCCATTTGGTTTTGAAAGGTACACCAATGCGGTAATGTTCTCGAACAACTGGTGTTAGGTTGATTGCAATCACTAAGGTATCTTTTGCTTTTGGCCCTTTTCTCATGAACACGAATACAGATTCGTTTGTATTATCGGCATCTAACCACTCAAAGCCTTCATAACTAAAGTTGAAGTGATAGAGTGCTGGTTCTTTTCTGTATAGAAAATTTAAAGCCTTTACGGTTTCCTGCATTCCTTTATGTCCGGGGAACTGAAGCAAGTGCCAGTCTAATGATTGGGTAAAGTTCCATTCACTGGTATCTCCAAATTCGTTGCCCATAAACAACAGCTTTGCTCCAGGGTGCGTAAACATGTAACCATAAAGTGCTCTTAGGTTTGCGAACTTCTGCCAGTCATCTCCTGGCATCTTATACAGCATTGGCGATTTTCCATGTACCACTTCATCGTGCGAGAAGGGAAGCATAAAATTCTCCGTAAAAGCGTAAGTCATGCTAAAGCTTAACTGATGATGATGGTGTTTCCTAGCCAGGGTATCAATTTTAAAATATTTCAGCGTATCATTCATCCAGCCCATCATCCATTTCATACCGAAACCTAAGCCCCCCGAATGTACGGGATGCGTAACACCAGGATAAGTGCTGCTTTCTTCTGCAATGGTTTGAACACCCTCAAAATTTCCATACACGGCTACATTTAAATCTTGCAGAAACTGAATTGCGCCTAAATTTTCGCTGCCACCATATTCATTCGTTGCTGCATCACCATCTTCTCTTGAGAAATTAAAATACAACATTGAAGCTACAGCATCCACCCGTAATCCATCAGCATGGTATTGGTCTAGCCAAAATAGCGCATTACTGATTAAAAATGAACGTACTTCATTCCGGTCGTAATTGAATATATATGATTTCCAATCCGGATGAAATCCCTTCCGCATATCGGCATGCTCATAAAGGTGTGTTC
This sequence comes from Pedobacter sp. CFBP9032, assembly GCF_034045265.1. Lineage (NCBI taxonomy): Bacteria > Pseudomonadati > Bacteroidota > Sphingobacteriia > Sphingobacteriales > Sphingobacteriaceae > Pedobacter > Pedobacter sp. CFBP9032. Next base: position 391,641 of record NZ_JAXCWE010000005.1, read on the forward strand.
CATCGAACTCATAAAGCCCATGTCTATCACCAGGAAAGTGTGAGGGTACCCAATCCAGAATAACTGCAATATCTGCCTCGTGCAAAGCATCAATTAAAAACATTAAATCTTGTGGTGATCCGTAACGGGAACTTGCACCAAAGTATCCGGTAATCTGGTAACCCCAGCTTGGAAAGTAAGGAAACTCCATCACCGGCATGAGTTCTACGTGTGTGAAACCCATTTCCTTCACATAGGGTACTAATCTCGTAGCAACTTCACGGGCATTTAAAACACGTTTTGGATTTTCCGGATCGCGCTCCCATGAGCCTAAATGCAATTCGTAGACAGAAATAGGCTGATCAAGTGCATTAATTTTCGCTCTTTTTAAAAGCCAGGATTTATCTTTCCAGTCGTAATCCGTATCCCAAACTACACTAGCTGTTTGTGGTGGATGTTCCCATTTCCTGGCATAAGGATCACCCTTTAAGTGTTCCGAATCATCGTACCCCTTAATAAAATATTTATAAACTGCTCCTTTTGAAATCCCGGGAATAAATCCTTCCCAGATTCCGGATTTGTCCTGCCTTTTATTCAGTGCATGCGTAGCAGTATCCCAGTCGTTGAAATTACCCACAACACCAACTTGCTGTGCATTTGGCGCCCATACCGAAAAATAGGTTCCATCCGTTTTTTCTATAGTTAGAAGATGGGAGCCCAATTTTTCATACAATCTAAAATGCTTTCCAACTGAGAAAAGATCAATATCATAATCCGTAAACAAGCTATACTCCCAAACTGGCTTACTGGTATCTATCAGAGGTGCGGCTATTATATTCTTGGAAACTTTTTTTGCTGGCATAGTAATTAGGCTAGATATAATTAGCCCCAAACACTAAACAGAATTTGGGGCTAAAAGATTTACAGACTTAAAATCTGTATATCACTGAAGTTTTTAAGGCATTTAAAATGAAGCACATTTTGATCATCTACAAGATAATCGGCTACTTCCTTGTCATCTATAATGATCTTTTTAACCTGAAATTTCAAGCCCATAATTTGGCAGGCATAAAATTCATAATTAGGTGTATAAAGCCCTTCAATTCTTTGATGTACTTTTAATCCGTTGGCATCTGCTTTAACGGTGAACTTTTTTTCCAGATAAATATCCTGCTCAAAAGCAAAGGTATCTCCATGATCTTCATACATGTAAGAGTTTACCTCATAATCGCTGCTGTAAATATTCAACGCTACTTCGTTAATGGCTTTTTCATCAACATATTGCATCACCGGATATTCTGGGATAACAGAACCTGCTCTTACAAAAATCGGCATACTGTCTATCTTTGCTTCAATGTTATATTCGTTTCCACCTTCTAGCACTTCATTCGTCCAGAAGTTGTACCAGGTTCCTTTCGGGAGATAAACTTGTCTTGAAATTGCACCCTGCTCTAAAACAGGACAGATTAACAATTTATCGCCATAACAGAATTCATCCTGACGGAAACTGTTACTTATATTTTCTTGTTCCAGCATCACCAATGGTCTTAGAATCGGGAAACCGTAACGGTGATGTTCCCAGAAAACTGAATACAGGTAAGGCATCAGGCGATATCTTAATTCGATAAATTTACGGTTGATATTCTCAAAAAACTCACCGAAACTCCATGGTTCACGCTCGGCAGTATCACCAGCAGAGTGCGCACGCATAAATGGAGAAAAAGTTCCCAGCTGAATCCAGCGGGTAAACAATTCACCATCTGGCTCACCACTGAAACCACCAATATCTGTTCCGCAGAACGGCACACCTGAAACTGATAGTCGCTGGCACTGAATGTTTCCAATTTTCAGGTGTTCCCACGTGGCAATGTTATCGCCTGTCCAAACGCTTGCATAACGCTGCATACCAGAATAACCGGCCCTTGTAATCGTGAACGGACGTTTATTACGCATCAGCTTCTTAAGCCCTTCGTACGTAGAGCGAACCATTTGCATTCCATAAACATTATGTGCTTTGCGATGAGAACCACGGTAACCATCATAATTATGGCGAACATCGTTAGGAAAAGTGCCCGAACCAAAAACCGCTGGTTCGTTCATATCGTTCCAGAAGCCTGCTACGCCCATGTCTACCAGCTCTTCATATAATTTACCCCACCACTTTCTTACTTTTGGATTGGTAAAATCAGGGAACTGGCATCGGCCTGGCCATACATGACCTTCCATAAAGTAATCATCACTTCTTCTGCAGAAGTATTTATTATCTTTTCCTTCTTTAAACACCCAATAATCATCGTCCACTTTAATTCCGGGATCGATCATTACCACCGTTTTAAAACCATCATCTGCAAGTTCCTTGATCATTCTGCGTGGATCCGGGAAATATTTTTTGTTCCAGGTGAAGCAGCGATAGCCGTCCATATAATCGATATCCAGATAGATGGCATCACAAGGAATTTTTCGATCCCTGAACTGCTTCGCAATTTCTTTTACTTTAGTTTCAGGGTAATAACTCCAGCGACATTGCTGATATCCTAAAGTCCACTTGGGTGGCATAGGGTGTGTTCCGGTAAGGCTGGCGTATCGTTTTACCACATCCATAATGTGCGGACCATGGATATAATAATATTGAAGTTCGCCGCCATCTGCCCAAAAACTTGTTTTATCTACATCCTCGCCACCAAAATCGAAGTAAGACTTAAAAGTATTATCGAAGAAAATCCCGTAAGCGGCCTGATTATGCAATCCGATATAAAATGGAATCGTGCGGTAGAGTGGGTCCTGGTTCCAACCAAAAGAATAGGCATCGGTATTCCAGTTTTCGAAGCGACGACCACGAAGGTTGAAGTTTCCGGATTTATCCCCCAAACCGAAGAAATTTTCTTCAGGATGACATTTTTTTGTTGCATAAATATAGTAGCCACCAAAATCCACATTTTCTTCCCAGTGCATGGAGTTGGCTTCATCTACCATTACGATATTGGTGATGTTATCAGAAAAGGAAACATGAAAGTTTTCTTTTTCGATTTTACAGGTTACTGAATGCGTGGATATTGTGTAATGATCTTCATGTTCCTGCATTTTAAAAACAGAGACCTTTTGATCAACCTCAGGCACAGCATAAGAAAAGTCATCCAGGAATACCCCATGTGGTGCAAGTCTAACCCTAATGATATCATCACTTACTACCCGGATTTCAACCCGTGCATCGCCATCAGAGAAATAGAATCGATTTCCTTCTTTTTTTACCTTCTTTACGGCGCCAAGATATTGCTTAACAATTGGCTTAACCGATATATCTACTGGATTATTTAAATGCTGTATTTCCTGCTCCTTATCGATTAGTTCATTAACTTCATTCGGCTTATCGTTTTGCTGTTCCATCCTTTATTTATTCAAAATTTATTTTTTTAACTCTTAAACTTGGGATGTGCTTAAGAAAGTACTATTATACAAATATTTTACAGAAGGCCCGTAGTAAATCACAAAAAAGGTATACTCATTTTTTGCACATTAAGCTACTTTCTTGGTGAGAAATAAAAGCATGCTGTAGGCTTTGATTATTGTGCTTGCTAGTCCCTTTTTGCAGGTACTTCACCAACCAGAAAAAACTGCTGATAAGTGGGCTGTTTTCTCTGCTGCGTTGGCTTGCCTCGGCTGGCCGCCGAAGGGCTTCTACCTTTTTTCTTGACAAAAAGGTAGCCAAAACCCAAGGCTTGGAACTGCTGTCGGATGAAATCGTTAAAGCTTTATTTCGGCAGCACAAGCACCCGATGAAGAATCGGGAGAGAACGCGCTGCCTTGGGTTATAGTAGTTTGAATTTTGTGGAAAAAGCTTTAAACGTTTTCTCCTTCCATCACTTCGCAGACCGGATAGCAGGGTGGCGATAGCGAGATGGATAAGCATGGTTTTGCCGTTCGCTGTCATTCAGGTGCAGCGAAGAATCCCCGCGGGTTTTAGCCCACTGTCTTCAATTTACTGCTCGGCCTTTTAACCTATTATATCATTACTCCAGCTCCATCACATAGACCTGACCCTGTGCAGAATTGGATTGCACATTGATTACGTATTTTTTACCATTATTTTTAAAGGCATATACTGCAAAAGGTTCGTCATCACCTAAAGAAAAAGTTCTTTTTTTACCGTTATAGAGGTTTTCTTTAAGTTTACTTTTGGCACCCTCATCTGCTGGAAAGATTCCTTCATAAATAAGTGTAGCCCCCAATTTCTCCACCCAATCATCGAAGGTATCATCAAATAACAACTTATTAAAAGGCTTGCCATTGTGCTCTTCAAAAAACATTAGCCCAAGTTTCCCTTTGGTTGGATAAATTCCGGAGCCAGTATAATTATTAAGCTGGGCATAATCTATAATCTCTGATGCGCCATTTTTCACATCTGCAATTATCACATCTCCTGTGGGCGCAAAAAATGGAAAGGTTCCAATATTTTTAAGTTCCGGAACTTTTGCCCACACAATCGTATCTGCTTCTACTGCTGGATTTTTTTCTACAGGTCTATCAGCTAAAGTCATGCTGGTATCTTGCTCACCACCAGAATTATTGTTTTTTTGTTTACTGTTACAGGCTATCAGTGCTAAACTGATGGCGAAAATGGTCAATACTTTTTTCATGTTGTTCAGTTATTGGGGTTTGTTTTAGTTTAAAGGATTTTTAGCTATGCTCAAAAATAATGCCCTGATTCCATTAATCTAAGACATAAAAAAACCCCTATGCTTTAAAAAGGCATAGAGGGCTTTTCATACCGATAGTGTTATTATGGATTAAAAGAATATGCGATATAATAAATTGCACCCGCAGCCGGATTACCATATGAGGTGATATAATATTTATTCATCACATTTGATCCGCCGAGTTTAATAGATGATTTTACTGAAGGAATTTTTAAACTAACCTGCGCATCCAATGAACTGTATGCCGGAACATCTCCAGATGCAAATGATGAATTCCAATAAAATTTATCCTGCCAGCGGTAATTCACATTAAAACCAAAGTTTCTGATAATTTCCCGGTTGCCTAAACCTAAATTAAACCGGATTTTCGGGGTATTGAAGTCATTGATGTAATTTACAGGCAAATCCCCAATCTGATTGTAAGAAACATTTCCACTCATGGTCCATTTGTTAATCAGGTAATCAAGACCTAAAGCAGCGCCGTAAGAAGTTACTTCGCCTTCGGCATTAACCGGAACCCCGAATTTAACAAAAGTTGGATTTGCAAGTGTACCTACATTCTGATAAACATCAACCGCGGTGATAAAATCTTTGTAAGTATTATAGTAGCCATAAGCATCAACCAAGAGGTTTGGCAAAATTAAACCTTTATATCCCAATTCGTAAGACTGAACACTTTCCGGACGAACGCCTCTGCTATCTAACGTATATTGTTGGAGCAATGCGGGGTTTGGTGTACCAGTGGCTGCAGATGCCAGGAATGCACGATAACTTACATCTGTAAACGGTCTGTTTGTATCCAGTTTATATTTACCAAAGATGATTTCGGGCAAGCCGCCAATTAAACGTTGCGATCCGCCACCTACCGAAAGGTCGATGTACTGATTTTGTGTGGTTGGATTGCGGTAGCCTGTTTGGTAAGATGCCCTGATGTTATTATTCTTAGCTACAGTAAAAACGCCTGTAACCCTTGGTGTAAAACGACCTTCAAAATTCTGGCTTTTATCATATCTGCCGGCAAAAGTGATCTTTACCTTATCGTTAAAGAGCTTCTTTCCAATTTGTGCAAATGCCCCATATTCATCAATATCAATTGATTCATTTAGATCATTGAAGATTGTTCCGGCCGAATTCAGATCATATAAACGATAGGATGCCCCCACCTGAAACTCCACTACATTATTAAAGGCATTGGTGAAATTGTACATTCCTTCGTAGTGATATAAGTTTGATTTATCATCAAATTTTGCCCCATAAACACTTTTTGAAGGATCTGCAGCATTAATTACTGTTGAGCTGATGGTATTATTAAGAATTGTATTTTTTGCTGATTCGAATTGTGGTGTACCAGGGATAAAACGCCCTTGATTGGCCACGCCTCTAGCCAGCGCATGTGCAGCAGCATCAGTTTGGCCAGCTGCCCTCGCACCTACATAGTTGCCAATATATTGCGGAAACCAGGTGGTGGATGGTTTTGAAACCTCATTAATATAACTTCCCAGAATAGAAGAAATATAAGAATCACCAGATCGCTCCTGTGTAGTATAACCCTTTAAATAAAAATCTTGCCCCTTTAATTCTATTTTATACTGGCCAATGTTAAAATTGCGTAGCGAATAACGATCTGAACCTGTATAAACCGAAGTTCCTGTTCCCCAATTGGCTTGCGCTACGGCCTGAATGGTGTTGGTAAAGTTATAGTAGAGTGCTCCGGATGCTTTCATGGATTTGGTATCATAATCTACGAGGTTCTCTTCATTATACCCCGTTCTGGATACATTTTGATCAGGGATTAGGTTTGCTTTTAAGCCTACATAAAACGGAAGATAATTTTGCACCGCTGGCCTTAAGGCAGCAGGTAATCCAGCTAAGAAACCTGCTTGTTGCGGTCCATTAGGAATTGTAGCTCCAAAAGCACCATCCATTAATGCTTTAATATTTGGAATTGCTCCGCCCGAACCTGCGTTTATACCAGCAATTGTTGCATTTTGAACACTTAAGGCCACGTTGCGCATGTTCTGGCTCACTTCATCACCATAAGAGTTGATTCCATCATAATTGGTGTCACTATTCCGGTCGCCACTTTTTGCCGTTCTGGAATTACGATCGAAATTGGAAAAATTGTTCCCTATCCAATCCTTAGCCTGTAAAAAGGAGAATGCTGCTTTTACCCCAAATTTATTATTCCATGATTTTGCCACCCGAACATCAAGCTGGTTAAACTGTTGCACACTGCTATTATCATCATTAACATGGTTGATACCCGATTTATATTGAAAGCTTGGTCCCTGATATTTAAAAGGATCTTTGGATGTCATCAACAATGTTCCATTAATACCGCCAGCGCCATATAACGCAGAAGATGCACCAGGTAAAAGTTCTACATTATCAATATCTAATTCTGTTATCCCGACAATGTTTCCTACAGAAAAATTCAGTCCAGGTGCCTGATTATCCATTCCATCAATATATTGATTGAAACGGGTATTTCCGTTGGAGTTGAAACCACGTGTATTAATCGATTTAAATGTTAAACTCTGCATGCTGCTTTCCACACCTTTCATATTGTTCAATGCATCATAAAATGAAGGTGCAGCAATATCCCTGATGGTAGCAGCACTCATTCGTTCGATGGAAACCGGAGATTCCAGAATACGTTCTGGTGTTCTGGAAGCTGAAATAACTACATCACCACCTAGAACTACTGCCGTTTCAAGCTCCAGTACAATAGCAGAAGTATTCGTTGTAATTTGTTGTTCTACCGAACCATAGCCAACATAAGATGCCACCAGGGTAAATGGAAGCTTTGCAGTAGTAGAAAAACTAAATGTTCCGTTTGCAGTCGATGCTGTTCCGCCAGACTGCCCTTTAATGACAAGGCTTACGCCAGCCAGTCCTTCTTTTGATTGCCTGTCTTTCACGGTTCCACTAACCGTAATGCTTTGTGCCTGTACCGCTGAATGAATGGCGCATACAAATAATAACACATAGAAGACCTGTGTATAAATTCTGCTCATAAACGATTGTAATTTGGTTGTTTGTAGTATTAGTTACCTAAACTTAAACTCTTTTTTCGAATAAAACAAATTATGTATGCATAATAATTCACTATTGAATTTATAATTTTGATTGACATTCAGTTTGTTGTATTTTGCAATCATTATCAATCATCAGTTTACTTTAACGGAGTACTCTTGAGATTTCTGCAAACCATGATGAACAAATTAAAAGCGCTATTCTGCATTATCATACCCATAAGCCTTGCTTTCCTTTTTAATACGAAAATTGGAAGTGCTCCTCCGGTTTTGAAATTTTTGAATCCATTTATGGGTTTCTGGCAAAATGCAGAAAATAATCATTTTATGTTCAACCATAAGGTGAAGATCAAGGGGGCGATTGACAAGGTTGAAATCGTTTTCGACGATCGGATGATTCCGCACATTTTTGCCCAGAATGATCATGATCTTTATTTGGCTCAAGGCTATGTAACGGCCATGCACCGCCTTTGGCAGATGGATTTTCAAACCCGGTTTGCCGCAGGTAGAATTAGTGAAGTAGTGGTTTCAGAACCTGCACGGAAAAGTGATCGTTACCAGCGCAGAATGGGCATGGTGTACGGCGCAGAAAAGTCGTTAAAAGGAATGATGGTGGACCCAAAATCTAAGGAAATGATTCTGGCTTATACGGAGGGAATTAATGCATACATTAAAACCTTATCCCATTCCAACTATCCGATAGAATATAAAATCTTGGATTTTAAGCCAGAAAACTGGACTCCTTTAAAATGTGCATTGCTCTTAAAACAAATGTCGGCTGTTTTAGCGATGGGTTCTGATGAATTCTACATGACCAATATCTTAAAAAAGTTCGGTTCGGAAATTACCAAAGATCTGTTTCCCGATTATCCTTACAAAGAAGATCCGATTATCCCGGTAGGCACGAAATGGAACTTTTCACCACTGCCGATTCCTAAAACCCCGGAAAGCTTTATCGCATCTCAAACCGGAGACGTAAGAACAAAAGAGAAAGTAGAAGGTATTGGGAGCAATAACTGGGCATTATCTGGGAGCAAAACAGCCTCCGGATATCCGATTCTAGCCAACGATCCACATTTGGATTTGAGCCTCCCTTCTATCTGGTACCAGATTCAGTTACATGCGCCAGGGGTAAATACCTATGGGGTTTCGCTTCCTGGTGCACCAGGAATTATCATTGGCTTCAACCAGAAAATTGCCTGGGGCGTAACCAATGTTGCCGCCGATGTGCTTGATTTTTACCAGGTAAAATTTAAGGATAATTCGCACAATGAATATTGGTATAATAACAAGTGGAATAAAACAACTAAACGCCTGGAGGTAATTAAAATCCGCGGAAGCAAAGACTTGATTGATACGGTGTATTACACGCACCAGGGCCCGGTGGTTTATCTGCAAAAAGCAAACTTTGTAAAAGCGGGTAATATTCCGGTAGGTAATGCACTCCGTTGGATTGCCCATGATGAATCTAACGAACTCATGACTTTTTACTACCTGAATCGTGGCAAAAATTATAATGATTATAGAAAAGCATTAACCTATTATACCGCACCTGCACAAAATTTTGTTTTCGCCAGTATAGATAATGATATCGCCATTACACCAAATGGCAAATTCCCACTCAAATGGAAAAATCAGGGTAAGTTTATTTTAGATGGAACAGACCCGGCCTACGATTGGCAAGGCTGGATTCCGGCTGCTCAAAACCCTACTGTAAAAAATCCACCCAGAGGTTTTGTGAGTTCTGCAAATCAATCCTCTACGGATCAGACTTATCCTTACTACCTCAACTGGGAGTTTGCCCCTTATGAAAGAGGGAAGAGAATTAATGATCGCCTTGGTGCCATGACCAAAGCTACAATGGATAGCATCAGGCTGATGCAGACTGATAACTATAGCATTCTGGCTCAAAACCTCCTGCCTGCTGTGATGCCCCTGCTTAATGCAGATCATTTGAATGCCACCCAAAGAGAGGCTTTAAATTATTTAACAAAATGGAATAAACGTTATGATGCGGATGAAATTGCAGCAAGTGTTTTTGAGATCTGGACCAAGCGCCTGGCCTTTAATATCTGGGATGATGAATTTACAATGAAGGGTATTCCTATGCGCTATCCTTCCAGAGACCGCACAGTTGAAATGATTTTGAAAGAGCCAAACGCAAGATGGTATGATAATGTAAATACCACCCCGCAGGAAACATTGCCTGATTTAGTTAATGAGGCATTTAAATATAGTTGCGACAGTTTGGAACGCAGATTTGGACCAATAAATAAAGATTGGAGATGGTCTAACGTAAAACAAACCAATGTACCGCACTTGGCAAAAATACCAGGTTTTGGTTCCAAAGTATTGCAGATTGGCGGTGCAAAAAGTACGATAAATGCAATAAGTGAAACAAATGGCCCATCCTGGAGAATGGTGATTGAACTTGGAAAAAACCCTAAAGGGCATGGCGTTTATCCAGGCGGCCAATCGGGCAACCCCGGAAGTAAGTTTTATGATAACATGATCGATACCTGGGCAAAGGGCCAGCTTTACGATTTGTTTTACATGCAAACGCCAGATGATGAATCTGGTAAAATTATCTCTCGTTTAAAAATTTCTAAATAATAAAAATGGTTTTCATTGTTATCGCTATAATCTGTTTCCTTTTACAAATGATTGCACCCTGGTGGGTAATCATCGTGGTCGCTTTTGCTACTTGCGGCATTATTGGTAAAACAGGCAAAATTGCCTTCTGGCAATCTTTTTTTGCAATTTTCTTATTGTGGATTGGTTATTCCTTATTTAAAAGTTTACCAAATGATAATTTGCTTGCCAGCCGCGTTGCGGTAATGACAGGCGTTAAAGTCTGGTGGGTTTTATTGCTGGTTACCGGATTAATCAGTGGCCTTGTTGCCGGAATTAGTGGTTATTGTGGTTATCAGTTCAGAATGGCAATGCTTGCGAAAAAAACTGACGAAAAAATAGCTTAAGGCTTCGTACTTTTGCCAGGTGAATTCTATATCAAAAAACATCTTTTCAGTTAACGATGAAAAGGCATTTCAGGCGCAGGCTTTAGCTACTTTCAAATTTCAGGCAGTGAATTGCCAGGTCTACAAAGAATATATTTATCATTTAAAAATTGATTTAAATCAGGTGCTGGATATTGAACAGATCCCTTTTCTGCCAATTGGATTTTTCAAAACCCATTCCGTTTTAAGCAGTCAGAAACCAATAGAAATTACTTTCAGTAGTTCGGGCACAACAGGGATGGTTCAAAGTAGTCATCATGTAACCGATGTGAGTTTATATGAACAAAGTTATCTGCAAGCTTTTGAACAGTTTTATGGAAAGGTATCTGATTATTGTTTTTTAGCCTTACTTCCCTCCTACCAACAACGATCAGGTTCTTCACTAATTTACATGGTTAATGATTTGATAGAGAAAAGTACCCACCCGCAAAGCGGATATTTTCTTTACAATCATGACGATCTCCTACATACGTTAACCGATCTTAAAAACAAAAATCAGCCAACAGTCCTCATTGGCGTTACCTATGCATTGTTGGATTTTATTGAAAATTTCGATCTCCATTTCCCAGAGCTTATTGTGCTGGAAACCGGTGGCATGAAAGGAAAACGCAAGGAAATGGTTAGGGAAGAACTTCATGAGCAACTTACCAAAGGATTTGGTGTGCCAGCGATCCATAGCGAATATGGCATGACGGAATTACTTTCTCAGGCCTATTCTTTAGGCGAAGGAGTTTTCCAATGCCCGGGCTGGATGAAAATACTTGTTCGTGATACGAATGACCCTTTAACATTGATTGCACAGGGAAAAACGGGTGGAATTAATGTAATTGACCTTGCGAACGTTAATTCTTGCGCGTTTATTGCTACTCAGGATCTGGGCAAAATAAATTCGGATGGGAATTTTGAAGTGCTGGGTCGATTTGACAATGCGGATATTAGAGGTTGTAATTTGTTGGTGCAGTAATTATGCCATAAGTTTTTCAGAAAATAGTTAGTTAATCAAGATCTCCCATTTACCCCTTGTGCCACCCTTACGCACAATAAAGCCTTTCTCTTTCAGAATATTAATGTGCTTAAGCACAGCTGATTCATTAATATTTAAATGCCTGGCGATTAATCTATAGCTAATAGCGGGATCTTCTGCTATTATTGATAGTACTTCATTTTGTCTCTCCGTTAATTCAAGTATTGCACCACCTATTGCACCACCCATTGCACCACCCATTGCACCACCTATTGCACCACCTTTATTAGGAATAATAATTCTTTCTATGTTAATTGGAAAAGACATTCTTAAAAAATTATCAGAAAATTTGAAACAAGTTTTAGAATAGGTTTCTAAGATCCTTGGAACTCCAGAACCTAATTGCTCAACGAGGTCTAAATCTTTAAAAACCCTCATAATTTCTTTATTTCTCGGAACTGAAAAACCTTCAAAAAATTCATCTTGGCTTAATTATAGTACTTTTATTTAAATCCTTAACCCATCTAAATATAGTTCGCAAATCAAAAACTAACTTTCTCGAAACAATTCTTAGCTAAAAACGATTATTTAAGACAAAACTTAAATTATGAAAAATATCTTTTTAGCAGCATTAACGGTTACGGGTTTATTTGTAGCCTCATGCAATGGAAAACAAGCAGATCAGGAAAATGCGGATAGTACAATGACTTATACAGATACCAACAAAGTGGATACGGTTACAAGAGACACGGCTAAAGGACAAATGCTAGCTGATTCAATATCAAATACCCCAGCTGATGCTAAACATTAAGCTTAATTAATATTAACAAAAAAAATGCTCAATGAAAATTGAGCATTTTTTGTTGAACCTGATTTCTATTCTGCAATGATCAGAAAGTAATTTTTCTTTCCTTTTTGCACAACGATAAACTTATTGTTAATTAAATGCTCACTGTTAAATATTTGAGCCATATCTGCTACTTTTTCTTTATTTACAGATACACCACCACCTTGAATGGTCTTTTTAGCTTCTCCTTTTGAAGGGAAAATAGTCGACTTTTCTGCTAATAAACTCGCGGCATCAATACCATCATTTAATTCCTTTGCAGAAATTGTATGTTGCGGAATTCCATCAAAAATATCCAGAACCTGTTCTTCTGTTAATCCATTTAAAAAGGCTAAAGATCCGTTTCCGAATAAAAATTCGGAGGTTTTTATAGCTGTTTCTAAAGCTTCGGTAGAGTGTGTTTTAATGGTGATATCTTCTGCTAACGCTTTTTGCAAAATACGCAAGTGAGGGGCCGTATTATGTTCTGCTTCTAAGGCTTCAATTTCCTGCTGAGTTTTTAAGGTGAAAATACGAATCCATTTTTTCACATCATCATCTGATGCATTTAACCAGAACTGGTAGAATTTAAACGGAGATGTTTTCGCAGGATCTAACCAAACAGCACCACTTTCGGTTTTACCAAATTTGGTTCCATCGGCTTTTTTTATCAGCTGGGTAGTAATTGCATAAGCAGTTCCGGCATCTTTTCTTCTGATCAGTTCGGTACCGGTTACAATATTTCCCCATTGATCTGATCCGCCCATTTGAACCAGGCAGTTCTCATTTTTCCATAAATGATAAAAATCGTATCCTTGAATTAATTGGTAGCAAAATTCAGTAAAAGATAAACCAGAATCACCTTCTAAGCGTCTTTTCACGCTATCTTTTGCCATCATGTAATTTACCGTAATGTGTTTACCCACATCCCTGATAAACGTAAAAAGATTCATATCTTTAAACCAATCGGCATTATTTACCATCACCGCACCATTTCCACCTTCTTCAAATTTTAAGAATTTAGAAAGTTGTGCTTTCATCCCTTTCAGGTTGTGCTCAATCATTTCTGGTGTTTGCAGGTTGCGTTCATCCGATTTACCAGAAGGATCGCCAACCATACCCGTAGCACCACCAACCAAAGCAAAAGGTTTATGCCCTGCATTCTGGAAGTGAATTAAAGTCATGATTTGCGTTAAGTGACCAACGTGAAGGGAATCAGCTGTAGGATCAAAACCGATATAACCGGAAGTCATGCCTTCGTTTAACTTTTCTTCAGTATGTGGCATAATATCATGCAGCATGCCGCGCCACCTTAACTCTTCAACAAAATTCGTCATTGTATAAGCAATTTAATTCTAGTGCGTGCAAAGATAAAATTTTCACTTACTTTAATGCAAATTAGTTGATCAGGCAAACCAGCTTTTGAAATCAGTTTTTGCGGCATTAAAATCCGGATGACCAATCAGGCAATTTAACTGCGAATCACTTCTAATAGATTGATTTGGTATCCCTTCATTATTCAACCAGTTTTCGCACATTTTCTTTAAAAGTGACACCTCCTTCTCTTCAACAGCATCCATATCCATTGCATTTAGGGCTACGTATTCTTCTTTCGTAATTCCCGATGGTAAATCCCAATGTTTTCCGTTCGGTCCATCTGTTAAAATTGGGCGCAAAACAGGATTTATCCGAATAAAATCTCCCGGCTTTGCTGGCATGGAAGGGTTTAGAATCATGTACGCCACAAAAGCAGCTGTATCTGGCGGATCATTTAAAATACTGGTACTCATTTTTTGAATATCCCTGATTAGCCCTGGTTCTTCGTATTTCGCTCGAAGTTCATCGTATTTTACTGGCTTATCTTCATCATATTGTAACTGGGCAACTGAACCCGTACCGATTGACAGTACCTGAATTGGTCCAATATGATACTGATCGCGATTGCAAAGCACTTCCGTTACGGCTGCAAGCACAGGATTATTGTTCCCGGTTACACCACCATCCCAGTAAGATTTCATTTTATTATTTACCTTAAATGTAGCTGGCTCATTAAAATAATTTACTGGCGCAGTACTTGATGCGTGAATGGCATCAACCAGCGTAATTCCGCCACCAGTATCTGTAAATTTATCGGTTGAACCACTTAGTTTTTGCACTATACTTGCGGTAGATGCCTTGCTATTTATATCAGTTCGGAACATTTCGGCGCGATTGCGGTAATAATCATATCCAATGATCAGGAAATGTGTTTTAACATTGCCTTTTAAGGCAACATGCGATGGAACATTCACTAAATCAATTGCTGCTACGCCCGGTAAAATTTCTTTTAAAGCAGAATGCTTCCTTTTCGTGGCATACTTTGCACCAATTTTAAAAATTCTGGCTACACTGGAAAGTAAACTCTTTTCCCAGAAACCTAATTTTGAAAAGACCTTGCTTCTTATTTTCTCCTCATCAAAAATCTTTTCTATTTCAGACAAGCGAAGATTTTCTGCCAGTGCTGCGGCAACTAAACTGCCACCACTATTGGCTGCCACCAAGTTAAAATAACTCAAAACCTCGTGCCCTGTTGCATCTGGATTATTGAAAGTTTCGGCAAATAGTTTACGCAGGCACTTTACTTGCATTAGGGCCCAGGTACCACCACCATCTAAAGCAAGGATTCTGTAAGGTTTATGATCTGGCATGATTGGATTCTTTTCGGCGATAAAATTATCATTACAATTTACAAAACAATATGTTATCCTTCCACACCTTTTTACACTTGGCATTTTGCATAACTAAAGAAAATATTACCTTGCAGCATGAACTTTCTATCCCATTATTATTTTGATAAATTAACACAGGATGCAAATGTGGTGATGGGAACTGTTTTACCAGATCTGATTAAAAATGCATCAAAAGAGGCTAACCTTTATCCTCAAAAAAATGAATTCCTTTTTAAGGGGAACACTGATGAGGAAAACTTACTTAAAGGCTGGAAAAGGCATCTGGCTGTTGACCTTCATTTCCATTCCTCTCATTTCTTTTTTGAAAAAACGGCAATATTGAAAGAACTGATCAAACCCATCGTGGTAGATACGGCAGTTCGGCCTTCATTTTTAGCACACATTGGTTTAGAATTACTGTTAGATCATTTATTAGTTGAGCACAACCTTATCCAAGTTAATCACTTTTATAATAAGCTAATCGCTGTAGATCGAAATTCTTTAGCCGACTTTCTTGAACACTGCGGTCTTAAAAACCAGGCTGTTTTTACAAAATTTCTAGAAAGCTTCATCAGCAGTAAATACTTGTTAAGCTATCAAAAGCTCGAGAATATCAGTTATGCGTTAAATAGAATTTGCATGCGCCTCTGGCCCGAAACTTTAAATGAATTTCAATTGCAGGAGCTTACATTTCAGCTGGGAATTTTCAAGTCTATTTTATCAAAAGACTTTATGAATATTTTTGAGGAGATTGAAGTTAAACTAACTTAAATAATCTACACTAAAACCTCAACAACCTTGTAATTTGAAAGTGACACTTTCAAATTACAAGGTTTAACAGTATATTTGTTGTAATCTGAAATCCAGGGTTTCAAATTACAAGGTTATGATTGAAAGGTTAATTAAACAAAAAATTGTTAAAGGTTTAAAAAGTGTTCCAATAGTTGCGCTTTTAGGGCCGCGGCAAGTTGGTAAAACAACGCTGGCATTTCAAATCTCCGGCGAATTTTCAGCTAAAAAAACGAGCTATCTGGATCTTGAACTTGATACTGATATCAATAAACTTCAGGATTCTGAAAGCTATTTAAAAAGATTCGAAAATGTGATCCTGATTATAGATGAGGTGCAGCGTAAACCAGATCTTTTTCCCAACTTAAGAGGAATCGTAGACCTCAGGCGGAGGGCAGGTGAACAAGCTGGTCATTTTCTGCTTTTGGGCTCAGCATCCAGAGATTTATTACAACTTTCATCTGAAACACTGGCAGGAAGGATCAGGTACATAGAACTTACGCCTTTTAATGCACTGGAAATTTACAACCATGATCAACTCGGTTTTAGCGTAGAAAAATTATGGTTTAGAGGTGGGTTTCCAGGAAGTTTTCTTGCTATAGATGCAGAAGAAAGCTGGGAATGGTTAAATGACTTCATCTCAACTTATGTAGAACGTGATATTCCATTAATGGGACCAAGCATCCCGGCAAACCGCCTAAAAAGATTTTGGTCTATGTTGGCGCACTTTAACGGACAGCAAGTTATTTATACCGATTTAGCCAAAAGCCTGGAGGTAAGTCATCCAACGGTTAAACTATATCTGGATGTATTAACAGATTTTTACATGGTGAGGCAACTGCAACCATGGGCAGGGAATACAAAAAAAAGATTGGTAAAATCTCCTAAAATCTATATTCGTGATACAGGCATTTTACATAAGTTACTCAACATTTCCAGCCTTGAAGATTTACTGGGACACCCGGCATTAGGCTCAAGCTGGGAAGGCTTTGTGGTAGAAAACATTATTGGTCAGTTATCCAGTAAATGGCAATACAGTTATTATAGATCAGCCACACAAACAGAAATTGATCTTGTTTTGGAAGGTCCGAATCATAAAATCTGGGCGGTTGAAGTGAAAAGATCCGCATCGCCAAAAATTACAAAGGGTTTTCACATCGCTTGTGAAGATATTGGCGCAACAGAAAAATTTGTTGTTTACTCCGGTACCGAGAGATATCCGCTACCAAACAATACAGAAGCTATTGGTTTAATTGAGTTTCTTCAACTCTTAAATAAAAATACCAATCAAGATCCAGCCTAATAGCAGTTGCACTTGTTTTCTATAAAAAACAAGTAAGTATTAATATCACTCCTTGTCCCTAGCTTTTTGTTCTTCAAAACATAAAAGCATGTTAACCTTTTTTATCTTTGTGTTATGTCGCTGTTTACAATTAAAGAAGAAATGGATGCGCTGGTTGCCGAACTTAACCAGCACAATTATAATTATTACGTGCTGGCTATGCCAACTATCGGTGATTTTGAATTTGATAAAAAGCTAAAGCAGCTGACAGAACTAGAGTTAGCAAATCCAGATTTTGCTGACCCAAACTCCCCTACTCAACGTGTTGGTGGCGATATCACCAAAAACTTTGTGACTGTTCAGCACAAATACCCGATGCTTTCGCTGGGCAATACTTATAACGAACAAGATCTTCGCGATTTCGACGAGCGGATCCGCAAAGCTATAGGCGATAATTTCGAATACGTTTGCGAGCTTAAGTTCGATGGTTTATCAATAAGTTTAACCTATGAAAACGGGAAACTTGTTAGGGCTGTAACGCGTGGTGATGGTACTAAAGGTGATGATGTGACCAACAATGTGAAAACCATTCACACCATTCCCCATCAAATTAAAGCCGATCAGACCCCAGAACATTTTGAGATTCGCGGAGAAATTTTCATGCATAAAGCCGCCTTCTTACGCTTAAATGCTGCCCGTGAAGAACTTGGAGAAATTCCTTATGCCAATCCACGGAACTTTGCCTCGGGAACCATCAAAATGCAAGACAGTAAAGAGGTAGCTAAACGACCGCTTGATGGATTTATTTACTTCCTTTATACTGAAAAAAATGAATTTAAAAACCACTGGGATAGCCTTGAAGCAGTAAAAGATTGGGGATTCCATGTTTGTGAGCACAACCGCCTGGTTTCAAATATTGATGATGTACTGGCATTTATTCACCATTGGGAGAATGAGCGTTTCAAATTAAGCTATGATATTGATGGAATTGTAATTAAGGTAAATAGTTATGCCCAACAGCAGGAACTTGGCTTTACGGCTAAATCTCCCCGCTGGGCAATCTCTTATAAATATAAAGCAGCAGAGGTAGAAACGATTTTAGATAAAGTAACTTACCAGGTTGGCCGTACCGGAGCGGTTACACCAGTTGCAAACCTTAAACCCGTTCTACTGGCAGGTACTACCGTAAAAAGAGCCACGTTGCACAATGCTAATGAAATTGAAAGACTGGATCTGCATGAGGGCGATTCTGTTTTTGTGGAGAAGGGCGGAGAAATTATTCCTAAAATCATCAAGGTAAATCTTGATAAACGTTTGCCAGATGCTAAGAAAGTACATTATCTGCATAACTGCCCGGAGTGTGGAACGGAGCTGATTAGAAAGGAAGGTGAAGCGGTTCACTATTGCACAAATGATGAAGGCTGTCCACCACAGATTGTGGGAAAAATACAACATTTTATTTCCCGCAAAGCGATGAATATTGATGGCTTGGGCGATGAAACTATTGAAACCTTTTATAAACACGGTTTAGTAAATCACATCAGCGATTTGTATACCTTATATCAAAAAGCAGATCAGTTAAAGGTGCTGGATCGATTTGGCGAACGCTCTATTGATAATATGCTAATAGGTATAGAAAAATCAAAGGAGATGCCTTTTGAAAAGGTTCTTTTTGGCTTAGGGATTCGCTATGTAGGCGAAACGGTAGCAAAGAAACTGGCGGCCGGAATAAAAAACATAGACAACCTGGCTAAGGCTACTCTTGAAGAATTGATTGCTATTGATGAGATTGGGCAACGAATTGCAGAGAGTATTATTGAATACTTCGCAAAAAAAGAGCATTTGTCGCAAATAGAATTACTAAAATTGGCAAAATTGCACTTTGAAATTGAAGAAAAGCTAATTGAACTGGCCAGTGATAAACTTATTGGAAAAACATTCGTAATTTCGGGCGTTTTTGAAAATTATAATCGGGATGAACTCAAAGATATGATTGAAGCCAACGGTGGTAAGATACTGAGTGGAATATCTGGCAAGCTGAACTACCTGGTTGCCGGAGATAATATGGGGCCATCCAAATTGGAAAAGGCAACCAAATTGAAGGTTCCGATTATCAGTGATCAAGAACTTTTAGAAATGTTAAAATAAAAAAGGAATGATAGATTTAGTGAATGGCAGAAGATAAGCATTCGGTCAATCTCTCACTCAAAATTCAATAATTACAATATATAATGAACAAATTTCAGGGTACTGGTGTGGCATTGGTTACACCTTTTAATGCAGATGGATCTGTTGATTATAACGGTTTAAAAAACCTGATTAATCATTTGATCGACGGAGGGATAGATTACCTCGTTTCTTTAGGTACAACGGGCGAAACCGCTACGATGACCAAGGAAGAGAAGAAGAAGGTATGGGCTTATACTGCTGAAATTAACAACAATAGATTACCATTAGTTGCTGGAATTGGCGGCAACAATACGCTTGCCGTTGCCGAAGACATTAAAGCTTTTGACGCAACAGGTTATCATGCCATCTTATCTGTAAGTCCTTATTATAACAAACCTACACAAGAGGGAATTTATCAGCATTATAAATACCTGGCTGAAGTTTCTCCTTTAGACCTGATTCTATATAACGTACCGGGACGTACCATGAGCAACATGACTCCGGAAACAACCTGCAGATTAGCACATGATTTTAAAAATATCATTGCCACTAAAGAAGCATCAGGAAGTTTTGACCAGTTTAACCAGATTATGCGGGATAAACCTGAAGACTTTTTATTAATCTCGGGGGATGATCCGATTACGCTACCTATGATTGCTTTAGGGGCATCAGGAATTATATCCGTTGTTGCCAATGCTTTACCAAAGCAGTTTTCTGATATGGTGAAGCAGTGCTTAGCTGGTGATTTTAAAACTGCGGTTCCAGCACACTTAAGCCTTGTTGAGTTTACACGTTTGGCTTTCGCCGAAGGAAACCCTGCCGGAATTAAAGCTGCGCTTAAACACTTAGGTGTTTGTGGCGACACGGTTCGATTACCTCTTATTAAAGCATCTTCAGCTTTAGAACAGGCTATTATAAATGAAATTGAAAAAAACTCTCAACTAGTGTAGCTACTGATAGACACGCTAAAATAAGAAGTATTTTTTATTGAAAAACAGGTTGAACTTTTGCCGTGTATTTAGCAATAGTTCAACCTGTTTTTTTTGTGTATACCCGAAATGTTACGCTACGTATACTACTCATAATTAATAAGTTAAAATTGAAAATATTCATTTCCTACATTTTTGTTTAATATTCCGTTTAAGAATACTATGCAGGCATAAAAATTGAATGCGACATGCTACACACAAATTAAACACGAAATGAGAAAGCTATTGTTAATGTCCCTATTGGCGGCAACGCTAATGGGCTGTAATCCGATTCAGTATTACGAACCTAAATTTTCTATTGGCATGACCGAACAGGAATTTAAAAATTCTAACCGATCTGCGGTGCAGGTCTATGGAGATGAGCGTGAGATGATTATTTATCGAACCTATAATGCACTGACGGAAAACTTCAAGTTTTTCCGTTTCTCAAAACAAAAACTGGTACAATTTAGCGAGGGAACTTATGCAGATGATTATAAGCTTTTGCCCCTGAATTAAAAAAAACCTGCCTCCTAATTTCTCAGAGGCAGGATTCTTATAAAAATATCTCAATATCTGTTAATCTTTATTCTTTGCTTCCTGTACTTCCAAACGGATGGCCTGGGCTAAGTTTTTTAGATCCTGCATGCCTTTACGCACACGGGTTCCGGCAGCACTATTGCCTTTGGTATAAAACTTATCCGCGTCAGCTTCTAAAGCTGCAACTAAACTTTTCACTTCTTCAAATTTTTTCATTTCTTAGTACTCCTATAATTTTAAAGGTTTGATTTTTAATTACCTAACTCTAATTTAAACGGTTTAGTGGACAAACAAAAATATAAATTGAGAAAAATAACTCCCGAAAATTGTTTTCTCAATTGTTAAAGTCATTTTAGGGGCAAATCCAACCGAAACCTATCGTTAGTTAATCATAAAGGCAATAAAACCCTTTTGTAACCTTTTTGTGAAAGTAAATCACCGTCAATAGCTGGATAGAACCCGACTAAACAAAAGAACAGGCAACTGCTATACTCCATTATTGAAAATAGCAGTTGCCTGAATCTGTTTTACTACTGTGGATTTTGAACAACCACACCGTTACCTACATTAATTTCTTCCTGAGGCAAAAGAAACTGCCATTTGATATCACTCGCAGGAACAGATAATACCCCATTGGTTACCGTTCCGCTATGGTTACCACCAGTTCTGTTCAGTGGACTATTTAAGCGTTTCAAATCATAAAACCTGAACCCTTCTCCCCATAACTCAACACGTCTTTGTGTCAAAATTTCCTCAATCAATGCATTACCTGTATTGGTTGATAATACATAGCTTGGGTCACGGCTGAAGGCTAAGGGATACAATGCGTTTGCTGCGCCAGTAAAGTTGCCGCTTCTCGCCAACGCTTCGGCCTCAATTAAGTACATTTCTGCTGCACGCATATATGGAACATCACCAATGCTCAGGTTCAAATCGGCCACTCTGAATTTATTACTCATGTAAGGATACCGCGATCCAGATGCCGGAATTGGAAATGCCGCGGTATTTCTTCCTGTTGGATCCCATAAGCCTTTTCTAACATCAGTTGGTGTAATTTTATTGTAAAGTACGGAGTAAATTGATTTTGGACTGGTGCGAATTACCGTTGAATTGTAATTGGCGGACATAAAAGCAAAAAACGAATAAAAATAATTAGTTTGATCTGACGTAATACGAGACGACCACATCCATTCGACATTACCATAATCATTAAAACCTGCTTTATATTGCACATCACTCATTAAAACAAAACCCGTTCTGGCCTGGCTAGCCAATCTGGCTGCCTCTGCCCAGTTTTGCTGTGTTAAAGCTACCCTTGCCTTAATCCCTCTGGCAACATTTAGATTTAATTGTGATTTATCAGTACCACGAGCGTAAGCTGGCAATAAACCTAATGCTTCATCTAAATCTGCATTTATCCTGGCATAAACCGCTGCAACGGTATTTCTTGGAACGCGTTCTTTGGTTGGCGTAGTTACTATTGGCACTGCCAGGCTGCTATTTGCAGCACCTGCTACATAACGTTCTCCAAAAAGTTGTACCATTTGGAAGTAAGCCCAGGCTCGGTAAACCAATGCTTGTCCTTTAATTGCATTTTTATCTGCAGCAGTACCTGCAGCGTTATCGATATTGGCGATGATCATGTTGGCATTGCCAATGATGACATAATAAAAGGAATAGTTATACTGCAGAATAGCACTAGTAGGGTTTCGGTGGGTTATCCACTGGTATTCACTCCTCAACCACGAACTAGACGTTGTATTCATCACCATATCTTCCCCCATGATATCCATATACAGCATATTTCCACTTTGCCCTCCCTGCGATTGGTTACCAAACACCTGAGAAAACATAATTCTATGAATACCGTTTACGGCTGCCCAGGCATTTTTGGTGGAACTGAAGGCATCAGTTGTGGCTACCTGGTTTGTAGGTGCGGTTTCCAGGTATTCCTTTTTACATCCGGCGGATAGCGTAATTATAGAGAGCGCTAAAAGTCCTTTTTGAAATATTTTTTTCATAACGTTTTATCTGATGTTTTTGTTAGAAGGTTACATTTAATCCAACAGAAACGATTCTGCTATAGTTATATGAGTTGTTTGTTGTGCCAGAGAATGAACCAGAAACATTCATTCCTTTTCTTTTACTCAATAAGGCAAGATTTTCACCACTCACAAACACACTTGCATTTTTTGCGTTGATTTTTGAAAGCCATTCCTTTGGTATATTATAAGATAAATTGGCTGAATTAAGTTGTAAATAACTTGCATTAGTAAGCCATCTTGATGAGTTACCGCCACCCAGGTTAACTACCTGACCAACATCCATCCGGGGAACACTTGTAACCTGTCCTGGTGTTTGCCAGCGATTAAGGATATCTGTTGAGAGTGCTGTACCATAGTTGCCACTATGCATTAATGAAGCATAGGCGCCATCGTAAACCTTTCCGCCAAGCTGGAAAGTAAACTGAAAATTCAAAGAGAAATTTTTGTAACTGAGCGTATGGTTCATTGATCCTGCTAAATCAGGAATTGAAGAAGCACCAACATAACGGAGATTGGCTTCGCCGTGTACTGTGGTAAGCGTATCCTGTCCAATGATTCTGGAATTTGAAGTAACGGTATTTGTTCTATAAAGAGCATCTCCATTTTGAGGGTCTACGCCATAAAAATCTCTTAAATAGAAATCGTAAACAGAATGCCCTACACTATATGCTTTAGTCCCATCAATAATTATAGGGTTCTGATCTGGCATTTTAGTGATCTGATTATTAATGGTCGTCAAATTAAGGCCTACGCGATAATTAAAGTCATTAGATTTTACGGCATGCGCATTAATGGTAAGTTCCAATCCTCTGTTATGCATTGAACCAATGTTTGTCGGAATGGTGAAATTGTTGGTGGCAGATGCAGTGGTGCCTCCACTTGATAAAGAAATAGGCACATCGAAAATTAAACCGTCAGTGATCCTGTTATAGTATTCGAAACTTCCGCCAATTCTTCCTTTAAGCAAACTGAAATCGATACCAACATCAAAGTTTTTAGAAGTTTCCCAGGTTAATTCATTATTTGCTAAAGATTGTTGAGTAAGACCAGGTGCAGCGGCATTGTTATTTCCCAATTGATAAAGTGCCTGATAAGGGAAATTACCCAAACCTTCTGCATTGCCCAGAACACCATAAGAACTCCTCAACTTCAACTGATCAATCCATCCAACCTTAAAAAACGATTCTTCACTAACATTCCAGCCGCCACCAACTGACCAAAAGTTATCCCATCTTACCTCTGGGGCGAACTTGGAATTTCCATCTCTCCTTAAACTTGCACTGAACAAGTATTTCTGGTCGAAATTATAATTCAATCTCGAAAAATAGCTTTCTACCGTTGCATTATTTTCATTTGAACTTGCAGATGTGATGGTAGAAAAGTTAGGCAGTTCCACGATGCCTTCTACAATCTGACCAGTTTTGGCACCAGTTAAAGTGTTGTACCGATAAGAAAAATTCTCATGTGCCGCTAAAACATCTAAATGGTGCTTCCCGAAATCTTTTGTGTAATCCAAGATCTGATTGAAGGTACTATTTGTTGTGCGGTATAAATAATGATAAGATCGACCAGCCGGTGCGCCATCACCTAATATGGGATTGTCATAAGTACGGCGATGTATATCTTCAAGATCGAAGGAAATATTGGTGGTAAATTTTAGCCCGTTGTAAAGATTTATGGTTGCATAAGCCCTGCTGGTGATTCCGGCACGGACATCATTTTGAGAATCCTGAAGATTTTCAAATATCGTATGTCTTCCCTGCGAAAATGGACGGCCATCACCGAAGTCGTAACGTTTATTGCCGTTCTCATCCAGAATTAAATTTCCTGCTGCATCATGAAGGTTAACCGGATAAATTGGCCCTATATACCTGGAAATGTAGAATGGATTAATAAAGGATGATCCCCCGCCATCATCTACATTATCGAATTGCGAATCGATATAAGTACCCGCAAGATTGATTCCGGTTTTAAACCACTTGAGTGGTTGCGTATTTACATTTAACCTGGCATTATATCGTTTTAGTGATGACTTAACTAAATAGCCTTCTTCATTTGTATACCCAAATGACCCAAAATAATCTGTAGTTTCACTGGCGCCTGAATAAGTCATATTGTAATTTTGCCTTTGCTTACCGCCCTGTGCTGCTTGTTCTGCCCAATCAAGATCATCGGCATACAGCAATTGTGCATTTGGATTAATGGCACCATCTAAACCAACAATCTGATTACCCGGAACATTAAAGGGATTGTACCCTAACAAGGTATTAATGCCAGAATAACTAATGCCGTTATAACTGGAAATAGTGCCGGACGCGATTCCATTTGCTGTGGTTAAAGGAATTCGGGCTGATCCGTAAGTTAAGCTATTGCGTAATCCTTCCCACATTACCGGATAATATTGAAAGGCATCTACCCGCTCATATTCTTGCAATCCCCTTCCAAGCCAGCCACTAGTCGCTTTGAAATTTAATGTTGGCTTCCCTATTCTTCCTTTTTTTGTAGTGATTTGAACCACACCATTACTGGCGCGAGATCCATAGAGTGCGGTTGTTGCCGCATCTTTTAATAAGGAAATAGTTTCAATATCATCTGGATTGATGTTTGAAACGCCACCATTATAAACAGCGCCATCTACAACCACCAAAGCATCAGAACTGGCATTAATTGAACCAAATCCTCTGATCCTAATACCCGGACTAGATCCTGGCGCACCGCTGGCAATTGTGGTAGATACTCCAGGTACCGATCCAACAACAGAACTTAAAGCGTTGGTGATTGGCCTTTTTTCAAAATCCTTCGCATCTATCTGCCCAACTGAACCCGTAAAAACTTTCTTGTTTGTTGTACCATATGATACCACAAGCACTTCATTGAGTTGGTTTGCATCTTCCTGCAAACCTACATTTACAATACTTTGATTAGTAACATTAACTTCCTGACTTACATAGCCAATGTAACTAATGATCAACACTGCTGGGATTGATGGCGTTTTGATGGAATACCTACCTGCTCCATCACTGAAACCTGAAATTGTTGTTCCTTTAATTTTGATACTCGCGTTAGGAACGGGTAATCCATCCGGTCGGGACGTAATTGTTCCTGTGATTGTTCTCTCCTGTGCTAATGTGGTTGAAGAAATAGCAATGAGGAGGAACAGACTTTGTAAAAATCTCTTCATCTGACTTAGTTTTGGTTAATCCTTAATGATTATGCTCCAAATATATTATCAGATTCAAAATTTCAATCAATATTAATATAAAATAATCCCTGTGTCGATATTATTTTTACTTAGTGTAACACCATAAATTAATTTACACAACAAATAAGGTAAACTATATGAAATTAAATTAATAAACTCAAAATAAACCTGCTAAAACAAACAAATAAAATAAAGAAATAGCCATTCTAATGGATATATGTTAAATTAACATCATTATATACTCAATTAACCTCCCATTAATTAGAATTAGATTAGACTAAAAATTACACTAAGACAATTTTTATTGATTCTGTAAATATTAAATGACTTGGTTAAGTCTAGAATAACGATTATTGATGAACATCCAGATAGGTGATGAATGAACATTAATTTGATGCAAAAAAAAAGCCAATCAATTAAATGATTGGCCTTATCTTTTTTCAATTTGTTATTTATACAACTGCAAACTGATTTTCTTTGTAGTAACCGTTTTGTAGTTTCTCAAAAACTTCGCTAAAAGCATCAAGTGTACGTTGAACATCCTCCAGAGTATGTACTGCTGTTGGAATTAAACGCAGCTCGATCATTCCCTTAGGAATTACCGGATAAACCACAATTGAACAAAAAATACTGTAATTTTCACGTAAGTCGAATGTTATTGCTGTAGCATCCGTTAATTCTCCCTTTAAGAAAACCGGTGTTACTACTGAATTAGTTACACCTAAATCGAAACCTCTTTCACGCAAGCCTTTCTGCAACGTCATTGCGATTTCCCACAATTTATCTTTTAATTCAGGTTTGTTTTTTAATAACTCCAAACGTTTGATCAAACCTTTCACCATCGGCATAGGTAATGCTTTAGCAAAAGTTTGGGAACGCATGTTATACCTCAAGAAATTGGTGATCTCTTCTGTAGAAGCAACAAAAGCACCAATGCCAGCCATTGATTTTGCAAAAGTACCGAAGTAAACGTCTATTCCTTCAATACAATCTTGCGCCTCGTGTGTACCTGCACCAGTTTTACCCATTGTTCCAAAACCGTGAGCATCATCAACCAGGATACGGAACTCGAAATCGTTTTTAAGATCTACAATTTCTTTTAACTTTCCTTGCGCACCACTCATTCCAAAAACACCTTCAGTGATCAATAAAATACCACCTCCGGATTCTTTGGTAAGTTTGGTAGCGCGTTCCAATTGTTTACGGGCACTATCAATATCATTGTGTTGGTACACAAATCTTTTACCCATGTGTAAACGCAAGCCATCAATAATACAAGCATGCGATTCCGCATCGTAAACGATTACATCATTTCTATCCACCAAAGTATCAATAATTGATACCATACCCTGATAGCCATAATTTAATAAAAATGCATCTGGCTTTCCCACAAACTCAGCAAGTTCCTGCTCCAATTGTTCGTGGTACTTAGAGTTACCACTCATCATTCTGGCACCCATGGGGTAAGCCATACCGAATTCTGCTGCTGCCTCTGCATCTGCCTTTCTAACCTCTGGATGATTCGCTAAACCTAAATAGTTATTTAAGCTCCAAACCAAATGCTCTTTTCCTTTAAATTGCATGTGCGGTGCAATTTCTCCCTCTAATTTTGGAAATGAGAAATACCCATGAGACCATTTCTGGTGTTGACCAAGTGGCCCCATGTGCTTTGCTATTTTATCAAATATATCCAATGTATTGTGTTTTTATTATACTGAAATTACTGCGAATTTACGATTTATTAGGCTTAAAATCAACAGTATTAGTCCTTTACTTGTCAATTAACGCTATTTAACGAGCTAAAAAAAGCCAGCTGCAATTATCCTACTCCTTTAACAACTTGCCATTATGCTAAAAAAGCCCCCGATTTAAATCGGGGGCCTTAAAATTATATTTACTTTGACTTAGTCAACATTATCATGTAAAAAAGAGTTGTTTGGTCTGATCTCTGTACCACCATCCTGATCGTTACTTAATGTGAAGCGGCTTACCTGCGACTCAGAAGAATGCTGAACTTGCTGCAATTGCATTTGTTTACGCTTATAGGCTGGTTCATTTTCTAATTCCTGAAGTCCGTTGGTTGTACGCAATTTCATACTTAGATCTTTTAAACGCAAGATACGTTCTTTAGATTTTTTTAATTGCTCTTCCATAGACTCATCGCTCTTATCATCATCCAAACCTACCACTGGCATTTCTGGTTCAGGAATTGCTTCGGCAGCAGGCGTATCGAAAACGTAATTTGGCTCAGCTAATTTCACCTCAAATTCAAATCCTGTTTCTTTCGGCTCCTCTACCTGAGGTTCTTCTTCAATTAAGGTATGGCGAACGATGTGCGTTTCTGGTTCCTGAACACGTTGGTGTTCTGGTTTATTAAACATCCCACCAAAAAGATCTGCCTGAGAAACTTCTTCTTTAGCTTTCATAACCGGCTCGTAAGATGGATCTACCTTAGGCTGAATGAAAGAGTTTACAGCCTCAATCGGACGAACCAATGGTGCCTCTTCTGGCGTTAATAGTGATATTTTCTTTTTATTTTTTTCTTCATGAACGCGTTCTTCTGAAGTTTGAAAACCGGTAGCAATAATAGTTACCGATAATTTATCTTCTAAAGATTCGTCAGTACAGTTACCCCAGATTAAATCTGCAGATAAACCTGCCTTATCCTGAATGTAATCCGTAATAATAGAAACCTCATCCATGGTTACTTCGCGAAGACCAGAGCTGATGTTTAACAAAATATAACGGGCACCTTCAATTTCATTGTCTTTTAATAACGGAGAGGCTAAAGCACCTTCAACGGCTTCTAAAGCGCGGTCTTCACCGTCAGCAGAATGACTACCCATGATGGCTACACCACTATCTTTCATTACGGTGCGCACATCTTTAAAATCAACGTTGATGTAACCTGGAACAGTAATAATTTCTGCGATCCCTTTGGCAGCGGTAGTTAAGATATCATCAGCCTGACCAAATGCAGAACCTAAAGTTAAGTTTCCGAAAATCTCACGCAACCTGTCGTTGGAAATAACTAAATACGAATCAACATATTTCTTCAGCTCTTCCATACCTTCATCTGCCTGGAGGCGACGTCTTTTTCCTTCGAAAGAAAATGGAGTAGTAATGATGGCAACAGTTAAGATATCGAGTTCTTTGGCAGCTTTAGCAATAATAGGAGAAGCACCTGTACCAGTACCACCACCCATTCCTGCTGTAATGAAAAGCATTTTGGTTGTGCTACCTAACATTGCTTTGATATCATCTATATTCTCTATCGCTGAGTTTTTACCAACCTCCGGGATAGAACCAGCACCCATTCCTTCGGTTAAACTAGCACCTAATTGTACCTTGTTAGGTATAGGACTAGATTCCAAAGCCTGGGCATCTGTATTACAAATAATAAAATCCACACCAGTAATACCCGACAGGTACATATGGTTCACCGCGTTGCCGCCACCGCCTCCAACACCAATTACTTTGATAATTGAAGACTTATCTTTTAACATTTCGAACTGCATATCTTTATGAATCAGTTGTTTAAAAATTTTTAAATTCTGTTCATTACTCAATGTAATATTAACACTTTTTCAACATAGGTTTTCCACATTTGTTAAGAATGTGGAAAACTCCCTTTTTGTTGAAAAGTTTTAGCTTTTCAAGTAATCTTCATCGCTCACATTCATGTCATCCTGAATGAAAGTCTTCGTTTTTGCTAATAATTTATCGAACAGACCTGGTCCGCGTTTTTCTTTTTCTTTAATCGTTTTTGGTTTTTCCACGAAAACGCCTGGCTGTTTCATTTCTTCGATCAGCTCTTCTGCCTTTTGGATTCCTTTGATTAACAAGCCAACACTGGTTGCATACATTGGGCTTTTAAGATCATCATAAATGGTTTTAGGCATATCTTCATATTTCGATAAATGCTCATTTGGATAACCAATTCTGCAATCTAAACCCGTTACATATTCTACCGCCTGAGATAAATGCTTTAACAAAGCACCACCACCCGTAATTACAATACCACCAATTAATTTTTTCTCGTAACCGGAAGATTTGATCTCATAATAAACATGCTCTATGATTTCTTCCATTCTTGCCTGGATCACATAAGCAAGATTTTTAACCGAGATTTCTTTCGGCTCGCGACCACGTAAACCTGGTACGCAAATAATTTCGTTTTCTTTATTCTCCTCAGCAAGTGCAGAACCGAAACGCGTTTTCAATAACTCAGCTTGATTACGCATCACAGAGCAGCCCTCTCTGATATCTTCCGTAACGCTGTTTCCACCGAATGGAATAACAGCTGTGTGACGGATAATACCTTCGTGAAAAATCGCAATATCAGTGGTACCACCCCCAATATCTACCAATGCAATACCTGCTTCTTTCTCTTCCTCGCTCAACACCGATTCAGAAGATGCCAATGGCTCAAGAATCAGATCCTGAGTTTGTAACCCTGCATTATTTACACATTTGATGATATTTTTTACCGCCGTAACCTGACCAGAAATGATGTGAAAGTTGGCTTCAAGACGCACGCCTGCCATACCAATCGGATCTTTAATTCCCGGCTCATTATCGATGGTAAATTCTTGTGGCAATACATGGATAATTTCTTCTCCAGGTGGCATCACCAGTTTAAACATATCATCTATTAACTTATCGATATCTTTTTTACCAATTTCGTTGTTTAATTCTCTTCTTGTTAAAATTCCTCTATGCTGCAAGCTTTTAATGTGCTGACCAGCAATACCCACATTTACCACCTGTATTTCTACATTGGATTGTCCGCTGGCCACCTCAACTGCCTGCACAATGCCCTGTACTGTTTTTTGAATATTAGAAACTACGCCACGTGTCACCCCCGCCGATTCTGCCTTGCCTATTCCTAAGATTTCTATCTTACCGTGCTGGGTCCTGCGACCAACGATAACACATATTTTTGTAGTACCGATATCCAATCCTACTACAATGGGCGACTGACTGGTAAATTTTGCCTTGTCCATATTTGTTAATTTTGCTGAGTTTTATATTGTTTTTCTAGGGCTCTGATTTCCTTATCTCTTGCTTCCTTTTGTTTTTTAAGTGCTGCTGCACTCAACGTTGGTTTGGCCATTGCTGTTGCTTTTGGCTTATCCTTTTTTGCTACTGTTTTAGTTTCTTTTGGTTTTACTACCTGCGCTACCGCCTTTTTGGGTTCAACCTTTTTTTCTACTTTTTTAACTTCGGCTTTTTTCACCTCTGTTCTCTTTACCTCAGCCTTTTTTGCTTCCGGTTTCTTCGCCTCTACTTTTTTCGGTTCAGGCTTTTGAGTCGTCCGCACAGATGTTTTTTCAACTGGTTTCTCTTTAATGGCTGTAGCAATTACATTGCTTATTAATGAATCTGATACCTTTTGATGAATACGAACACTGTCCATTTTCGATAATCTTTTCAGGTTTCTCGCAATTTCTGTAGAGTCTCGTCTTTGGCAAACAATCTGATTTGTATACTTGATGTTAATTGTTTTATAGGCTTCCCACCCCACCTGTGGCATTGCTTTTTTATAAAAAATTAACAAGTTATTCATTTTCTTATCCAGCGAGTCTGCATTTCCTAAAATGATACGTTGGTTACCTACTCTTGGGATAAGCTCCATATCGTTCTGCTGATCAACTATGATCTGCTCAATCTGAGCATCCCAAAGTGTATCTTTTTTAATGTACTGCGCTGTTTTATAAAGGTCGCGGGCTAATTTGGTATGAAGGGTATCTACGCGGCTGCCGAAAACCTCCGAAATGTGACCAGTAGCAACCAGCACATTCGCGGTAAAATTAGAAGAGATCGGCATTTTTAATCCATCATTGTCAATATAGAAATCTTGTCCAGTTTCATTTAATATACGTACAATGGGCTGTCTTTGTTTTACCTCAATGTGTAAAACTCCATCCATATCCACATAAACTTTCGCAAATCCGATATAAGGGTTAGATTGTAACTTCTTTTCTATCTGATGAATATTAATGCGTTCTAAATTCCGACCTAAAAGCACTCCCTGATCTTCTTTCAAAATGGCATCAATCTCTTCTCTTTCTATAAAGTTATCAGCTCCTGGAATTAGAATTTTCACATCGGTACATGTCATGGTTTGCTTTTTAACGTTGATGAAACTTAAAAGCACCACCACGCCTGCCAAGCTAATCAGCCAGGCAAAGCCAGTAAATATTGCGCTCCAGTCGAGTCGTTTAAGCATTATTTAATATATTTTTAAGTGGTTCGATAATCGTATCAATATCTCCTGCACCTACTGTTAAAATTAATTCAGGTTTTTCATCTTTCACATATTGAATAACCGCTTCTTTTCCCATAACACGCTTGTTCGACAAGGTAATTTTGTCTAATAAAAACTGTGCATCTATTCCTTCCAATGGCAATTCCCTGGCGGGATAAATATCAAGCAATAGCAGTTCATCTGCAGTACTTAAAACGCTTGCAAAATCATTAGCAAAATCGCGTGTGCGGGTAAATAAATGTGGTTGAAAAATTACCGTCAGCTTTTGCTCTGGGTATAATTGCCGTACCGCATCAAAACAAGCTTTTAATTCTTCTGGATGATGGGCATAATCATCAATATAAATCTGCGATTCGTTATTTACAATATACTCGAAGCGGCGTTTAACCCCTTTAAAATTTGCTACGGCTTGTTTTACCTTCTCCGGATTGATACCCAACTGCAGGGCAATGGCGATGGCAACCGTTGTATTTTCAACATTGTGCTTCCCAGGCAACATCAAACTAATGTTTTCGATCCTATGATAATCATCTGCATAATCAAAAACAAATTTTGCGCCCTCTACCCTCAGATTAATAGCCTTTGCATTTGCGGTTAAGCTTGCCGCATAAGTGGTGCTGTTTCCTAAAGGCAAACCTTCGTGAACATACAATTTGCCCTCATCCTTCAACTGACTGGCATATAACCTGAATGATTCTTCCAACTGACTTTTATCACCATAAATATCGAGGTGATCTGCATCCATTGATGTAATTACCGCTATATCAGGATGCAAAGTCAGGAATGAACGGTCATACTCATCTGCTTCTACCACCACCACATTGTTGTCTCCATAAAGCACATTGCTATTGTAGTTACTGGCAATGCCACCTAGAAAAGCCGTACAGCCATAACCCGTATCGGTAAGAATATGTGCAACGATCGAAGATGTGGTTGTTTTACCATGCGTGCCGGCAATGCCGATACAAAACATGCCTTTACTGATGATGCCCAATACTTCGGAACGTTTTTTCAAGGTAAAATCCAAATCTCTGAAATGATTCAATATTTTTGAATTCTTCGGAATAGCCGGCGTATAAACTACCAATGTATCCTCCTGCGGATTTAAAAAGGTCTCCGGCAGTGATGAAATCTCATCGTTATAAGTGATTAGAATGCCTTCGTTCTCCAAAGTCTCAGTAAGCCTGGTTCTGGTTTTATCGTAACCAAAAACCAGCTGGCCTCTTTTAGCAAAATAACGGGCAAGTGCACTCATGCCGATACCACCGACACCCACAAAAAAGACCCTATTTATTTTACTTAATTCCATTTTTTTATTTACTAAAAGTTGTAAGTCTAAAGCGGAAAGACTAAAGCTTAAAGCCTTCCTTCCCAAACTTGTAAGTCTAAAGCGGAAAGACTAAAACTTAAAGCCTGCCTTTCTTCTCCTATTTTTTATCTTCCCATTCCCTATAAAACCAGTTTCAACACTTCACCAGCAATAATTTCGTCTGCCGCCGGAAGCGCCATTTTTCCAATATTTACAGCTAGTTGTTGACTTTGCTCCTGATTTTCCAATAATTCCAAAGCGGCCTTAACTAATGTATCTTCTGCGGAGCGATCATTAACTAATAATGCAGCACCATTTTTCACGAGGGCCATCGCATTTTTCGTTTGGTGATCTTCCGCAACGTTTGGTGAAGGCACCAGAATCACCGGCTTTTTGATCAGGCAAAGTTCTGCAATGGTACCAGCACCAGCTCTTGAGATAATAACATCTGCAGCTGCGTAGGCCAAATCCATTTTATTCAGGAACTCTAAAATTCGAACATTAGGATGGTAATCCAAGCCCAATCGCTCTATAATTCCCTTATAGTAAAACTTCCCGGTTTGCCATACCACCTGAACATCCTGTGCCAGGATCTCCGGCAAATGTTTTTCGATCGCTTTATTTAATGTTCCTGCACCTAAACTTCCACCCGTAACCATAATGGTTTTTTTCAGGGGATCGAGCTTTAAGAGTTCGGCACCGGCGTGGTGTTTACCCTTAATATCCACTACATCCTTCCGAACAGGGTTGCCTGTTTTTAATATTTTGGCTGCTGGGAAAAACTGATCCATCTCGTCAAAAGCCACGCAAATTTTTGAAGCTTTTTTCCCAAGCCATTTATTGGTTACTCCGGCATATGAATTTTGTTCCTGTATTAAACTTGGAATTCCTTTCAATGAGGCCGCATACAATAACGGACCTGAGGCATAGCCACCAACCCCAACAACCACGTCAGGTTTAAAATCTCTGATGATTTCTAAAGCTCTTTTTACGCTTCCAAGCACTTTAAAGGGTAAGGCAAGATTTTTCAAAATCGAACCCCTTTGCATGCCACTAATATTTAAGCCAATAATTTTATATCCGGCAGCTGGAACCTTTTCCATTTCCATGCGTCCGTTTGCACCCACAAATAGAATTTCACAAGAAGGCACCAAGCGTTTTAGCGCATTGGCTATGGCTACGGCGGGAAATATATGCCCGCCGGTGCCACCACCTGATATGATAATTTTTGGGGAATTATTCATTTTGTTATTTAATTATTGAATGAGTGAATTTTGAATGAGCCAATGTTAACTAGCAATAGTTTAATTCTGTCATTAGCCCATTCAATCTTTTTAATTATTGAATGAATTTTAAATGACCAAATGTTTACCGGCAACAATTACATTCTATACTTCAATCATTCTCTCATTTAATCCTTTATTTATTATTACTTACCGTTTTTCTTGCTTTAGCTACAATTGCTAAAATTTCATTTACTTCTTTCAATAATGGTTGAGCTTCCGCTGAATTTGTAATCTTTGATTCAATTAGAATCTCAATCCAAAAAGCAGTTTCATCAGCCTCTTCTACAACAATACTGAGCTTAGAAAAAAATTCTGCCCGGGATCTACTTCTACATGCGGCTCTATAATTCGCTCCGACTGACGATGCTGATCGTATAAATTGTCTACCTATTATTTTTCCCTCTTCAGTTTTTGGTAGTGTCTGATAAAATTTTATTGAGCCCAAAACGAACTGCTTTGTTCTGGCCTTAATCGATGTCACAAAATCAACTTTACTTACATTTTCCATTATTTATTAATTTGATAATTATTAAACTTTGGGATGTTAGCTACTAATAGGTCAATTTTTATCACTTCTTCATTAAAACGCTCTCATTCAACATTCTGTCATTCTCAATCATTCAAAATTCAATCATTCATTAAGCCATCGCCGGAATCTCTCCAACTATCACTTTATTTTTTACTTTTTCTTTCTCCTCTTTAGCTAGTGCACCAGCGTTTTCTTCTACATCCCTGCTTACGCTGAGAATGATTCCAAAAGCCACACTGGTAAAAATCATCGAAGTTCCGCCCATGCTCACCAACGGCAAAGGCACTCCTGTTACCGGACCTAAACCTACAGCAACCGCCATGTTCGCAAAAGCCTGAATGGTTAAACTAAAACTTAAACCTGCTGCCAATAGCGCCCCGAATGCCTTCGGGGCCTTGGTAACTATCTTTATACATCGGTATAAAAGCACCAGGTAAAGCACCATGATGACAACTCCCCCCAATGTTCCCCATTCTTCAATAATAATGGCGAAAATAAAATCGGAATATGGGTGTGGCAGGAAGTTGCGCTGCGTACTATTACCTGGTCCTTTACCAAAAACACCACCAGTGGCCAAAGCAATTTTTGCCTGGTCTGCCTGGAAAGTTTTATCTGAATGCTGCATCTCCGGATGCAGGAACGTGTTTATCCTCGACATGTAAGTCTTCCGCCTCGGTCCGAGGAAGAATACAAATAACAATAACACAAAACCACCCGCACAAACGATGGCGATTTGCTTAATACTAATCCGGCCGATAATTAACAGTAAAATGCTTACGCCGAAGAGCATCAATGCCGTAGATAAATTGGCCAATGCGATTAATACGAATACCACACAAACCGACCCCATAATTGGCAAAAACGATTCTTTTACATCTTTAATATTCTCCTGCTTTTTCGTCAGCATTCTGGCTAAAAAGGTAATTAGCGCAAGTTTTGCCAAATCGGAAGTTTGAAAAGTTAATCCAATAACTGGAATTTTTACCCAACGGGATGCATCATTTAAGTTTGTACCAAATATTAAGGTATAAACCAGCAATGGCACGGTTACGATCATCAAAATCTTCGAGATTCCGGCATAATACCTGTAATCAAGCAAATGGGCAATATAGATCATACCAATCCCCATCAAAACAAATATGAGGTGTTTGGTTAAAAGTAATTTTTCTACAGCCTCACCTTTTTTATAAGCTAAAGTTCCGGTGGCACTGTAAACTGCCATAACAGATATAAGCGAAAGCAGGATGATGATCAACCAGATCCATCTATCGCCTTTTGTTTTATCAAGTAGTGCTTGGAACATCTTTATTAATCCTCCTATTTATAATTCTCTAACTGCCGCTTTAAATTGATTACCACGGTCTTCATAACTCGTAAATAAATCAAAACTGGCACAAGCCGGTGAAAGCAAAACCGCATCTCCACGTTTAGCCAGATGGTAAGCAATCTGCGTAGCCTCATCAGCTGAAAAGGTGTTAACTATAATTTCTACATCATCTTCGAAAGCATCATGAATGCGTTTATTATCCTTTCCCAAACAAACAATAGCTTTCACTTTACTCTTCACCAGGTCTTTAAGCATGTTGTAATCGTTGCCTTTGTCTACCCCACCCATAATCAAAACGACATCGGCAGTCATACTTTCTAATGCATACCAGGTAGAGTTTACGTTTGTTGCTTTACTATCGTTTATAAAATCAATTCCAGAAATCTTTGCCACATGCTCTAACCTGTGCTCAATATTTTTGAAATTCCCCATACTCTCGCGGATGGTTTCATTTCTTAACTCTAAAACCTTCGCAACAATGCCCGAAGCCATAGAGTTGTAAATGTTGTGCTTGCCTTGTAGGGCTAAATCTGAAAGAATAGACATGGTTAGTTCTTTATTTGGTTCTAAAAGGATCGTTATCGTTTGCGCGTCTAAATAAGCGCCTGGTTCAATTTTTTTGGTAATGGAGAACGGAAATGTTTTAGCAACTGGCTGAAAAACTTCTATTGCTTTAATGCTTTCTTCATCATCTGCACAGTAGATAAAAACATCTTCTGCGGTTTGATTTTGAATAATGCGCATTTTCGATGCAACATAATTTTCCATTTTGTACGCGTAGCGATCCAGGTGATCTGGTGTGATATTCAAAAGCACAGCGATATCTGCTTTAAATTCGAACATATCATCGAGCATAAAGCTGGAAATTTCCAACACATAGTAATCGTAGTTTTCCTCTGCAACCTGTGCGGCAAAACTATGTCCGATATTACCAGCAAGGCCCACATTTAAACCTGAGTTTTTAAGGATATGATAAGTGAGCAGACTGGTGGTTGATTTACCGTTCGAACCTGTAATGCAGATGGTTTTCGCAGCGGTATAGCGCTTAGCAAATTCAATCTCTGAAATTACTGGCGTTCCTTGTGCCACCAACTTTTTGATGATTGGAGCGGTAGATGGAATACCCGGACTTTTAATTACTTCTGTAGCATTTAAAATCAGAGCTTCTGTGTGTTGTGCCGATTCAAAGGACACATTTAACTGCTCTAAAGCTGATTTATATTTATCGGCAATGGTGCCAAAATCTGAAACAAATACATCAAAACCCTTTGCCTGCGCAAGTTTGGCAGCGCCAACACCGCTTTCGCCAGCGCCCAAAATAACGACACGACCCTGCCCTGCCATTGCTGACTGCGGGTTTAGTGATGTATTATTTTGATTTGTGCTCATTTTTTTTTGTTAGTATCAAGTATTAAGACTGGGCCTAATACCACTTATTTATTTTTGTTTACCACCTAAGACATCTTAGTTTTAAATTCTGTTCTTTGCTCTTCAAGCTTTCAGCTTTAGTCTTTAGGCTTTTCACTACCTCAATTTCAATGTTACTATCGTGATGATTGCCAGCATAATTCCGATAATCCAAAAACGTGTTACAATCTTCGCTTCGTGATATCCCTTTTTCTGGTAATGGTGATGCAAAGGCGACATCAGGAATATCCTTCGTCCTTCTCCAAATCGTTTCTTCGTGTATTTAAAGTAGGAGACCTGCATAATTACCGACACCAATTCAACCAGGAAAACACCACATAAAATCGGAATCAATAACTCCTTGCGGATCATTAATGCGAATGAAGCGATAATGCCACCAATGGCTAAACTACCCGTATCACCCATAAATATTTGTGCCGGATAAGAATTATACCAAAGGAAACCGACACACGATCCTACGAATGCGCCTGCAAAAATCATCAGCTCCGCTGAATTAGGAATATACATGATGTTCAGGTAATCTGCCATTACAGTGTTACCGGAAACATAAGCGAGTATACCCAACGTAATCCCGATTACGGCAGAAGTTCCCGTTGCCAAACCATCTATACCATCTGTAATATTTGCGCCGTTTGATACTGCTGTGATGATAAAAACGGTAATTAACAAAAAGATAATGAATGCAAATTTTTGATAATCTCCACCCAAAAACTTCAGCACTTTCGCATAATCAAACTCATTGTTTTTATAGAAAGGCATATTCGTTTTGCTCGACTTTACATCTTGTGTATAGTAAAAAGTTTCCCCTTTCTGACGCAAAACCATTGGTGCCGAAGATGTATTTTTAACATCATCCTGAACCGTTTCTCTCACCACGATATTTGGGTGGAAGTACATGGTTGTACCTACAATTAAACCCAACCCTACCTGACCAACAACTTTAAACTTACCTGCTAGTCCTTCTTTATTCTTTTTGAATACTTTAATATAATCATCCAAAAAGCCAACTGCACCCATCCAAACGGTAGTGATAATCATCAGAATGACGTAGATATTCGAAATATTGGCAAACAACAAGGTTGGGATCAAAATACCTAACAAGATGATAATTCCGCCCATAGTTGGCGTACCCTGTTTTTGCATCTGCCCTTCCAGGCCAAGGTTTCTTACAATCTCACCTACCTGTTTCTTATGTAAATAGTCGATTAACCTACGACCGTAAACTGTGGTAATTACCAATGATAAAATAATGGAAATCGACGCACGGAATGTGATATACTGAAACAACCTTAAACCAGGAATGTCATAGTGCTTATGCAAGTATTCGAATAATAAATATAACATTAGCTGTTCGGGTTTAATTGTGCTAGTAAAATTTCTTTGTCGTCGAAATGGTTTCTTACGCCATTTATTTCCTGGTATTTTTCATGACCTTTCCCTGCAATTAAAATAATATCTCCGCCTTGCGCCAGGTGGCAGGCCGTTTTAATGGCTTCTCTCCTATCTAAAATGGATAATGTTTTGCGTTTGTTCGTTGGTGAAACGCCAGCTTCCATATCTGCGATAATGCTTTGCGGATCTTCTGTTCTTGGATTATCAGAGGTTAAAATTACCTTATCGCTCCAATCGCAGGCCACCTGTGCCATAATCGGACGCTTTGTTTTATCCCGATCGCCACCACAACCAATCACCGTAATTACCTGTTCTGTCCCTTTGCGGATATCTGCAATCGTTCCTAAAACATTTTGCACCGCATCTGGTGTATGCGCATAATCTACAATACCGATCACTTTATTTTCCGAAACGATATAGTCGAAACGCCCTTCAGCACCTGTTAAGCGACTCAAAGAAGTCAACACTTTTAATTTATCCTGATCTAAAAGCAAGGCTGTTCCATATACCGCTAATAAGTTATAGGCATTGAATGAACCGATCAGCTTGAAATACACGTCTTCATTATCAATATCCAGGTGCAGCCCACTGAACCCATTTTCAATAATTCTGGCTTTGAAATCTGCGAGTTGTTTCAGCGCATAAGTTTTTTTATGTGCCTTGGTATTCTGCAACATCACATTGCCATTCTTGTCATCGATATT
Source organism: Pedobacter sp. CFBP9032 (assembly GCF_034045265.1). NCBI lineage: Bacteria > Pseudomonadati > Bacteroidota > Sphingobacteriia > Sphingobacteriales > Sphingobacteriaceae > Pedobacter > Pedobacter sp. CFBP9032. The sequence goes on from NZ_JAXCWE010000005.1 coordinate 432,105, forward strand.
GGTTAATGCAAATGCTGTTTTAGGCAGCAGATCAAAAAAGGTCTTTTTGGCCTTAAGATAACTATCAAAGGTTTTATGGAAGTCTAAGTGATCGTGGGTAAGGTTTGAGAAAACACCACCAGAAAAACTTAAACCTTCAATTCGATGTTGCGAAACGGCATGCGAACTCACTTCCATGAAACAATAATCACAACCCGCATCTACCATGTTCTTTAATAACTGGTTTAAGGCAAGTGGATTTGGGGTAGTATGCGTTGCTGCAACTACGGTATCATTAATATAATTTTCGACTGTTGAAATTAGTCCCGTTTTATAGCCTAAATCTTTAAATAACTTGAATAATATAGTTGCAATGGTTGTTTTTCCATTGGTTCCTGTAATTCCAATCAACTTCAAATCTGCAGATGGATTACCGAAATAGTGCCCGGCCATGATCCCTAAAGCCGCAGCAGTGTTATCTACTTTGACATAAGTAATAGTGAAATCATGTACTTCAGGTAGATTTTCACAAATAATAACGGTTGCGCCTTGCGTAATGGTTTGCTCAATAAATTGGTGACCATCTGTAACGGTTCCGGAAATAGCAAAAAATACATCTTCTTTACCAACCTTGCGCGAATCAAAGTTAAGCGCATTGATTTCCCTATCGGTTTTCCCAACCAATTCTTTAATCATTACACCGTATAGTAAATCTTGTAATTGCATTTTATTTTTTAATTAAAGAAGGATTGAATTAGAGAATGTGGCTATCGCCTCTAACATTCACTCATTCAAAATTCTCTCACTTTATCATTTTATTTAATTAGAGAAGGAT